>NZ_QICD01000067.1 GCF_003726035.1 Paraeggerthella hongkongensis | reverse complement strand
GATGCTGGCAAAGGTGAGGGCACACCCGACAGGTACGGCTCAGGCATCGTCTGGGAGGAGTTTCACATGCCTACGAATTACAGGCAGTGAATAATTGGATCGGACACACTTTTTGAAACATAACCCGTGGGCGTGCGGCGCCCTCTGGATGGGCGGCTTCATGCGGGCATGGAAAAGGCTGCATCGAAACCGATGCAGCCTTTGCGTGTTTGCTGGTGGGCCCAGCAGGGCTCGAACCTGCAACCAAGGGATTATGAGTCCCCTGCTCCACCATTGAGCTATAGGCCCGTAAAGCGTCCCGCTATTCTATCCCAAAATGCTCGCTTGTGCAAAGAGGGAAGCAGATAGTTTGCACAAGCCGCCGAGAATCCTCGGAAACCCCTTGGTTGAATTGCGAAGTCAGCCGAACACCCTTGTTTAAATAGGCGTTTGTGCAGTTAGCCGGACGTTTTGAAGTGTTTTGAGTCTGTTGCCTGATCTCACGATCAGGGGTTTTGCTTTGATCTCGGGC
>NZ_QICD01000066.1 GCF_003726035.1 Paraeggerthella hongkongensis | reverse complement strand
GGTTTCCATCGACACCCACGGCCAGGATGTTCCCGGCGACGTTCTCTATGTGGAGGGCGAGCCGGTTCTGCGCGACGACGACCGCACCGTGCTCACGACCGCACCGGACGGCAGCGCCGACATCACGGCCGACTTCCGGCTGTACGACGGAGCGGAAGGCGATGCGAACCGCCTGAGCGACGCGCCGAGCGTGGAGTCGAAGACGCTCGTCCATTACCGCGGGCATCGTTCGCGCGAGTTTCCCAAGCGCAACTACAGCATTCACCTCGTCGACGACGCCGGCCTGCCGCGCAACGAGAAGCTGGCCGGCATGGCGAGCGAAAACGCATGGGTTCTGAACGGCCCATACCTCGACAAGAGTCTCATTCGCAACTACGTGAGCTACACGCTGGGCCAGCATCTGCGCGTGCTTTCGCCCGACGTGCGGTTTTGCGAGCTTTTCATGGACGGCGAGTACCGCGGTGTGTTCCTGCTCATGGAGTCGGTGAAGGAGGGGGGCAACCGCGTAAACCTGA
>NZ_QICD01000065.1 GCF_003726035.1 Paraeggerthella hongkongensis | reverse complement strand
TGGTTATTACGCCCGTATCGGTACATCGTTCCAGACCATCGGTACGGCATTCCGCAGCATCGGCACAGTGATTCTGCCTAGCAGTGCACACCCACAAGATATTGATTTCAAGGGCCCGACTGCAATCGAAAGCAATCGGGCCCTTTCAGCTACTAGATACAGCTCGTTTCAATGCGTGTGTCGTATATCGTTGTCACGGTAAACGGCTTTACGTCGGCAGGCAATTCGTTTCCCTGTGAGTACGGATTAGGATTACTGAGATCTAGAACCCCGGCGTGCCATCATAACGTGCAGGTTGCCGCAAGCTCAAACAACTCTCCGCATACTGAGTCGTTGACGTCCTCGGCCCGCATGTTCTTTGCAGCGAAGTCCACGATGTAGTCTTCCAGCTCAATCGGAACAGCCATCCAAAGATTCCTGCTGCATGCCTGCTGCAATATCTGCCGCACGGCCTCACGCGACAGCATGGTTGCTTTCTTTCAGATCGTCATCCTTGAAGCGCTCGCGCATCGAGATCCCACCCTTGATTTC
>NZ_QICD01000064.1 GCF_003726035.1 Paraeggerthella hongkongensis | reverse complement strand
TTCTTCGGCGGGTGTCCCCGCATCGTCGTTATCGACAATCTTCGAACTGGCGTAACGAAGCATACCTCCGAAGAGATCGTGCTTAACCGGACGTTCAGGGAATTTGCCGAGCATTACAACGTTGCGGCAATTCCGCACGCACCTCGCCGACCACGCGGTAAGAACAGCGTCGAGTCGTCTGTTGACAAGTTCGCCAACAAGATACGCCTTGAACTGCGAAAACAGCGCTTCTTCGATATTGACGAACTCAATGAAGCCGTTGCCGCAAAGGCAGCGGAGCTAAACGCAAAACCCTTTCAAAAGCGCGCTTCATCTCGGGCTGAAGTGTTCTTGGAACGCGAGAAGCCATGTTTGCAGCCGTTGCCCGAACGCCCTTGGGAACGCGCGATTTGGTCGCCAAAAGTCAAAGTGGGAAAGAGCTATCACGTTTTATGCGCAGCCGATAAGGTTCTCTACTCGGTTCCCCATCGCTTCGTCGGCAAAGAGGTCGAGGTCCGCACTACGCCGCATGCCGTCGAGGTTTATTGCGAGGGCGAGCGTATTGCCATTCAT
>NZ_QICD01000063.1 GCF_003726035.1 Paraeggerthella hongkongensis | reverse complement strand
CTTCGCGAAGACCATGATGCGCCTCGCGCGCGAGCACGGCAGGATCAGCGTCGTGGCCGACCAGCTCGGGAACCCGACTTCCGCCAACGACCTGGCGTACGAGATCCTGCGCATCGCCCAGACCGAGGACTACGGCACGTATCACTGCACGAACGAGGGCACCTGCTCGTGGTTCGATTTCGCGTGCGCGGTGGTGGACGGGGCCGGCATCCCGTGCGAGAAGGAGGGGCTGACGTCTTCCGAGTACAAGGAGCGCTTCCCCCAGAGCGCGGATCGTCCTGCGTACTCGAGTTTGCGCAACAAGCGCCTGGAGGACACGATCGGAAACGATATGCGCCCGTGGCGCGAGGCGCTTGCGACTTACCTGGAAAACTGCGGCAATCGGAAGGGCTGAGGCATGTCGGAAACGTTTCAATTTAACAGGATCCTCGTGACCGGCGGAGCCGGCTTCATCGGCAGCAACTTCGTCCACTGGGTGGTGGAGAACCGGCCCGAGGCGCGCGTGATCGTCCTGGACGCGCTCACCTACGCCGGCAACCGCGAGAACCTCGCGG
>NZ_QICD01000062.1 GCF_003726035.1 Paraeggerthella hongkongensis | reverse complement strand
CCATCACGATGGTGCGCGCGTTCTGCGCGATGGCGCGCGCGATGAGCACGAGCTGCTTCTCGCCGCCCGATATCTGCGTGTAGGGCCGATGCCCCAAGCTTGCGATGCCCACGCGGTCGAGCGCCTCCCATGCGCGGTCGACGTGCTGCTTCTTCGGCGTGCCGAACAGGCCGATGTTGCCGCCCGCGCTCATGAGCACCACGTCGAGCACGTCGTAGTCGTACGTCGACGAGTGCGACTGGGGGATGTAGGCGATCTCGCGCGACCGTTCCCGCACGGACAGGTCGCGCAGGTTCTTGCCGTTCACGGTGATCTCGCCCGTCCAGTTCGCGTTGAGGCACAGGATGCAGCGGAACAGGGTGGACTTGCCCACGCCGTTCGGGCCGAGCACGTTCACCAGCATGTTGTCGGGGATGCTGAAGCTCAGGTCGTGCAGCACCTCGTGGTGCCCGTAGGAGAAGCTCAGGTTCTTCACGTCGATGCTCATAGCTGCTGCTTCCTCCTCGTGATGAGGTACAGGAAGAACGGCGCGCCCACGAACGCGGTCAGGATGCCGATGGGGATCTCGG
>NZ_QICD01000061.1 GCF_003726035.1 Paraeggerthella hongkongensis | reverse complement strand
GGCGAGGAGTTCGTCGGCGGCGACAGCTGCGCGCTCGTCCTGGGCGACAACATCTTCTACGGCAACGGCCTGGGCCGCCATCTGCGCGCCGCGGTCGAGCGCGCCGAGACCACGGGCGGCGCCACCGTGTTCGGCTACCACGTGGACGACCCCGAGCGCTTCGGCGTGGTGGAGTTCGACGGGGACTTCAACGCCGTCTCCATCGAGGAGAAGCCCGAGAGCCCCAAGTCGAACTACGCGGTGACGGGCCTGTACTTCTACGACTCCCGCGTGTGCGGGCTGGCCAAGAAGGTCGAGCCGTCCGACCGCGGCGAGCTTGAGATCACCACGCTCAACCAGATGTACCTCGCCGACGGCTCCCTCAACGTGGTCACGCTCGGGCGCGGCTACGCGTGGCTGGACACGGGGACCATGGAGAGCCTGTTCGAGGCGTCCGAGTTCGTGCGCGCAGTCGAGCGCTCCCAGGGCCTGTCGGTGTCGGTGGTGGAGGAGATCGCCTACCAGAACGGCTGGATCGATCGGGGGCAGCTTCTGGACGCCGCCGCGAAGTACGGCAAGTCCGTCTACGGCCAGCATCTGAGGAAGGTCGCCGAGGG
>NZ_QICD01000060.1 GCF_003726035.1 Paraeggerthella hongkongensis | reverse complement strand
GTACTTCGAAGGTGGTGGCTCACAACGTCGATTTCGACCGGACTTTCACGACGCGACACCCGAGCGGCTACTCGCTACTCGAGAACACCTGGATCGACTCGCTTGACCTCGCCCGCATCGCGCTACCTCGGCTTACCTCGCATCGACTTCTAGACCTTGTGCGCGCTTTCGGAGCGCCGCTCTCGACGCACCGAGCCGATGCGGACGTTGCAGCCACCTGCGCGATTCTGCGTATCCTGTTTGCGGGAGTCGCTACGATGCCGCCGGCGCTCGTGTGCGAGATAGCGGGTATGGCAGACGTGTCGCAGTGGTCGACGCAAGTGGTATTCGACCACTTTGCGAACGCATATCGAGAGGCCGCAGGCGTTACCGTTCCATCACAAGACCAGTTAACAGTAGGATCCCCGAGCCTTTTCGAAACGTGCGAGCCAGTCGAGTCTGCGGTTTCTGAGTGCTTGGAGCCCGCTCCCGCGCCTGCGCCAGCCTCGGCGACGGCATCGATGCCCGCAGCGTCAAAAGACGCAGCTTCCGAGCCCACACCCTTTGAGTCCTTGGAAGTCGGAGTAGCCGCCTCCTCTACCAATGCTCCTAGGCGCCCGTTCGGGGGCATGTCCCCTGATATCGTAGCTGGTGTAAGC
>NZ_QICD01000059.1 GCF_003726035.1 Paraeggerthella hongkongensis | reverse complement strand
CGAAGTCGCTCATGCGTCCAAAGTTTCTTGCCATCTTTTATGGTGAATTCTCTTAAGAACGAATCCCATCTTGTGCACCATGCGTTGTATTCAAGCAACCATGCTGTGGCAGATTCAATATCTTTAGCATCTTTAAGTTTGTTGGCGATACCCAAAAGCTCAATTCCTGCTTCGAGCTTGGGTTTTAGGGTTGTACAGCGTTTTATTTGATTAGCTACATGAAACGTACAGCGCTGTATGCGGGTTTGTGGCCACACGATAGAGGCTGCTTTAGCAAGACCATAAGAGCCATCGGATACGAGCATCGTCGGTGCTTCCATGCGCATCATAAGAGCTGCCCAAGCAGCGGCACACTCACTTTGGGCTAAATGCCATCCAACTACATGCCCATTTGCTACAGCAATAAGCACAACGGCATGTCGTCGCATCCAGATGCCATCAAGAAACACAACGTCGTGAACCTCGCCTGTAAAAGGAGCAATTGGCCAGAGGCTCCACACCCAAGCAGTCTTGCGCCAAAACGTCGATCTACTCATCTTCAATTCTGCAACGGCATCTTTTGAGAAGAGCCACCTGAGAAATATCTCAAGCGTTTTGGCGGTGTTGTCTATCGTGCGAATCGAAGATGCCCCACAGCTG
>NZ_QICD01000058.1 GCF_003726035.1 Paraeggerthella hongkongensis | reverse complement strand
CTCAGCTTCTCTCCTAACCCGACGAGCCGCCTCTTCGAGAGGCTCTCCGGGCCTGCGGCTTTTGGGTCGCGCATCAGCTCCTTGTACGCCGCGACCTCGAGAAGCGCCTCCTCCAGGTCGGCCCGGAGCCGGGCCGCCTCGTCTTCCGATCCCGATGCCTCGACCATGCCCCGCAGCTCCTTCCGCTCCTTCTCGCGCGGCGCGTCCCGCGCGCCCGTCTCGGACAGGATAGCGCGCTTCCGGGCCCTCGCGTCCCATCTCCTCACGATGCTCGCGTTCCCGATGCCGAGGCGCCGGGCGATGTGGGCGGGCTTCTCGCCCAGGCGGTAGAGGCGCACGGCCTCCGCCCTGGTCGCCTCGGGGTAATGGGAGCGGGGCGCGTGCTCGGCTCGCGCCCGGGGCATCTCGGCGGGAAGCTCCCCGCGCTCGGCCTGCCTCTCCCATCTCCTCAGCGCCTCCCTCGTGGGGCGGCCCCATTTGCGCTGCGCGGCGCAGGGCGTGAGCCCTTCGGCCCACATCATCTCGACGTACCTGACCTTCTCGCGCTCCGTGTACATGCAGCTCCCTCCTCACGGCCCCTTCGGGGCCGTTCGATCGGTCGTGGACCGCCCTCGGGCGGTCCAACTTCTTGCCGCATCCCCGTTTTGCGG
>NZ_QICD01000057.1 GCF_003726035.1 Paraeggerthella hongkongensis | reverse complement strand
ACCTGGTACTTGGGGAAGAAGACGTCCATGTAGGACGCGCCGCCCTCCTCCTCGTCGTACAGGCCGTACCACACGTCGGTGTAGACGAAGTCGGCGCCCTTGATGCACTCGACGTCGTCGGAGACCGTGATCGTGCCGCCGGAGACCTTGCAGTTCTCCTCGGCGATCGCCATGATGTCGACGGTCTTGTCCACCACGAGGCCGCCGTCGGTCACCTGGTGGCCCTTGGGGCCGAAGTGCACGAAGTCCATGCCCATCTTCGAGGCGATGAACATGAGCGACACGCACACCTGCGTGGCGTCGCCGACGAAGGCCAGCTTGCAGTCCTCGATCCTCTTGCCCTCGGGCAGGTTCTCGATCATGGTCAGCAAATCGCCCAGCTCTTGGGTGGGATGGTTGTAGTCGGACATGCCGTTGATGACGGGCGCGGCGCTGTTGGCGGCCAGGCCCACCACGTCGGGGTGGCGGTTCACGCGGGCCATGAGGATGTCCACGAGCGAGCCCATGACGCGCGCGGTGTCCTCGAGCGTCTCGTGGCCGCCCAGCTGGATGGTGCCCGGGCCGTAGAACTGCGCGTGGCCGCCCAGGTCGGTCATGGCCGTCTCGAAGGAGATGCGGGTGCGGGTGGACACCTGCTGGAAGATCATGCCGAGCGTC
>NZ_QICD01000056.1 GCF_003726035.1 Paraeggerthella hongkongensis | reverse complement strand
TGATTATTACAGGTAAATCGGTACATCGTTCCAAATTTCACCGGCACCCGTTACGGGGCTACCGGTACATCATTACGCTCTATCGGTACACCACAACATATTGATTTGACTCGCATACTCGTCATTCTCCAAAATCATCGCTAACGCAGCAAAGATGACTGCGTCGCAAAACGATGATTGGAGAAAATTAATGAGTAGTGTTAGCTACCGCGATGTGCTCCGCCATCGTGCCAGCGGTTTGAGTTTGCAGAAAACTGCAGACGCTTGCGGCTGTGCCCGATCGACGGTGCAAGACATCGTGCAACTCGCGAAGAAGCGCGATGTTGGATGGAAAGATGTTGAGGATCTTGCCGACGCCGAAGCGTATGAGCTGGTAAGAGGAAAGCCTGAGCAAGTCGAGCCCTACGCGCCCATCGACTACAAAAAGATCTACGACGAAATGACGCGCGACAGAACCATGAAGATGACCATTCTGTGGGAAGAATACGTCATCGAGGCGGTTGAATCCGATAAGCGCCCCTACCAATACTCGCGCTTCTGCGAGAAATACCATGTCTGGTGCGATGCCAACGATATTGCCGTCATCAGGCGATACATCGCCGCTGACATTGGAGGGTTTGATTGGGCCGGCAAGAAGCTGACCATCTGCAATCCCGATACTGGCGAGCTCGCTGATGTGCCGGTATTCGTGGCCTGCCTGCCGTATTCGCAATACGTCTTCGTCCGCGCATACCCCGATATGACGATGGAAAGCTGGCTTCAAGCAGCGGCCGACAGCTTCGCATTCTTCGGCGGGTGTCCCCGCATCGTCGTTATCGACAATCTTCGAACTGGCGTAACGAAGCATACCTCCGAAGAGATCGTGCTTAACCGGACGTTCAGGGAATTTGCCGAGCATTACAACGTTGCGG
>NZ_QICD01000055.1 GCF_003726035.1 Paraeggerthella hongkongensis | reverse complement strand
GGGTTATAGGCAGAAATGTGTGTCTGGTTTTGTGCATATACCCTGATGAACCACCGGAAAATCGGGTTTTAAATTTCTGGCCGCTTTTTAACCGCCCGGCAGGAATGTGTGTCCGGTTACGACTTGACACCGCAGGTCGGGCACCGGAGATGCCGTGTTTAAATTCCCGTGATTCAATTATGGGATGAAAACCATGAGATGCCCTGCGTGCGGGGGCGCTATGAAGCGCAACGGGAAGACGAGCGCCGGTACCACGAGGTGGCGCTGCAAGTCTTGCGGTGCGTCGACCACGCAAAGATACGACAAGGCGGCAAAGCTTCTCGAATCGTTTCTCGACTGGCTGCTCTCGAAGAGAACCCAAGCAGAATTCGACATGCCGGCTCGAACGTTCAGGAGCCATACCTCCCGTTTCTGGCAGATATGGCCCGTGGCCCCCATCTGCGACGAGACGCATCATGTCGTCCATGTCGACGGGATATGGCTCGGACGAGTTGCGGTGATCCTCATCGCCTGCACGCAAGACCACGTCGTAGGCTGGCATCTTGCTCGAAGCGAGCATTCGCAAGCCTGGGGAGCGCTCATGGCCCGCATAGCGCCTCCTGACGCAGTCGTGACCGACGGCGGGGAAGGCTTCGAGAAAGCGCGCAGGGCCGTTTGGCCCGACACCCGCGTGCAAAGGTGCACGTTCCATGCATTCGAGCAGGTCAAACGGCAGACCACTGCACGCCCGAAGCTTCAGGCGGGAGCGGAGCTCTACGGAATCGCCAGAGACCTCTTGCACGTGGGAGACCTCAATGGCGCGGCCGCGTGGCTCGCGTCTTTCTCCAACTGGTGCACGAGCTGGGAAAGCTTCCTGAGCGAGAGAACCGTCATCGACGGAAGGAGCCAGTTCAAACACGAGCGCCTGCGCAAAGCGAGGAGGGGCCTCGAGAAGCTCGCCCGCGCGGGAACGCTCTTCACCTACCTAGATGAAGAGTTGGTCGAAGGAGGGCCCGTTCCCGCAACCAACAACAGGATAGAGGGCGGAGTGAACAGGCAGCTGAGAGTCGTCCTGAACGAGCACCGGGGGCTTCGGCTCGACAGGCGCATAAAGGCGGTGTTCTGGTGGTGCTACATGCATACCGAATGCCTCATGGCCCCTGCCGACATCCTGCGGGAGATGCCCACCGACGCGACGATC
>NZ_QICD01000054.1 GCF_003726035.1 Paraeggerthella hongkongensis | reverse complement strand
CGTTTTATGCGCAGCCGATAAGGTTCTCTACTCGGTTCCCCATCGCTTCGTCGGCAAAGAGGTCGAGGTCCGCACTACGCCGCATGCCGTCGAGGTTTATTGCGAGGGCGAGCGTATTGCCATTCATGCTCGTCAGCGCACGCATACGCCCGAAGACGGACCGATCACCAATCCTGAGCACCGCGCAAAGCATCATGCCGACTACCTCGATCACGACAGCGAGTGGTATCGCCATGAGGCAGCTAAGACAGGCCCTGCTACGACAAAGGCAATCGAAGGTTTCCTAAGCGAAGGACTCGCCGAAGAGCAAGGATGGGGCTGGTGCGAAAAGCTTTTAAAGCAGCGTGCATCTCATTCATCAGCAGCAATCGAGAGCGCGTGCGAAAAAGCGCTCTCGATTCTGGCGAACCCGAGCTACAAAGCCATCAACACCCTGATAAAGAATACAGCCAAAAGCACTGAGCTCGATGATCCCGCGGGCGGCAACCCGTGGGCTATTCGCCGCTACTAGCTGGAAGGATACAGCAAAATTATGCTAAAGCAGCAAACGATAGAACAACTAAAGAAACTGAAGCTTACTGCCATAATTGAAGCCGCAGAGGCGCTTGAGAGAAGTGGGCAGGCGAAGGGTCTGACCGCGCAGGAATACGCGGCAATACTCATTGACAATCTCTACACGGTGAAGATGACAGAGAAAATCGAAAGGCTCATATCGGGCGCGCATCTTGAAGAGCCCGATGCCCACCTCGAAGACCTTTGCATGGATTCAGACCGCGAACTCGACGCTGGGTTGATATCGCGCCTTGCCACAGGCGATTACATCTCTAAGGGCCACAACATCATCATACAAGCAGCGGCTGGTGGCGGAAAATCTTTCATGGGGTCGGCACTCGCCAATGCAGCGTGCCGTCAATTTGTTAAGGTGGAGTATCTGAACTACCGCGACATGGTTGACGAGCTGCTCGTACTTCGTACGGATCCATTGAAGCACAAAAAGAAGATTGCCTCGCTGAAGCGACTTCCGCTTCTTATCGTGGATGACTGGTTGCTTTCCGATTCGATTACCATCCAAGAAGTAAACGAGCTGTTAGCTGTCGTCGATGCACGCACGCGAGCCAAGAAGCCCACTATCATCTGCACGCAGTATCTTGTTGATGGCTGGCCGGTTCTTTTAGGCAATTGCCCTGCGGGAGACTCGGTGGTCGACCGTATAAAGAACAATGCGTACATCAT
>NZ_QICD01000053.1 GCF_003726035.1 Paraeggerthella hongkongensis | reverse complement strand
CTTGACCTGTGTCAAGATTTCGGACACAAAAGTTAGAGAATTTACGCCGCCTTCTGCAGCGCGGGCTGCTTTGGTGCCGTGCGCTTGAAGAAGTCTTCCATCACCTCCGCCGGAACCTGGTAGCCAATGGTTGAGTGGGGCCGCTTGCGGTTGTAATAGCTTTCAATGAAGTTGATGACGGCCATTTTTGCTTCTGCTCTGCTCGAGAAGCTTCTTCGGTAGTACATCTCATTTTTCAGCGTTGCGAAAAAGGACTCTGCAACCGCATTGTCGTGGCAGTTTCCCGTACGGCTGCATGACAGTCTCACGTTGTTGTCACGCGCCCACTCGGCAAGCAAACGACTGGTGTACTGGGCACCTTTGTCGGAATGAAAAATTGCGTTTTCAGCAACGTAGCCGCGAGCTTTCGCGCTTGCCAAAGCATTGACCACAATGTCTGCCGTCATGCGCTCGGAAAGCGACCAGCCAACCACCATGCGAGTGTTCAGATCGATGACTGTTGAGAGGTAGAGCCAGCCTTGGTGCGTACGCAGATACGTTATGTCGCCCACGAGCTTATAGGTGGGAATCGGGCTTGTAAAGTCCCTGCGCATCAGATCGGGCTTAGGTTTGGCGTTCTTATCAGGAATGGTCGTGCGCTTCGATTTATAGGGAGTGCATCCCTTTATCCCCAGTTCGCGCATGCATTTCCTCACACGATAAAGGGTAGTCCCTCGAAACTCGTCAGGCAAAAAAGCAAGAATGAAGCGAGCACCGAATCTTCGATCCGACTGGGTCCATACACGATACACGGCCTCTCGCACGCAAGACCAATCATCTTCAGGGCACCCCAGGGACACCCAGGAATAAAAGCCGGAGCGACTAACTTCCAAATGCTTGGACATCCACCGAACAGGATAGTTGGCCTTCTCCGCAAACATCAGCTGATAGCGTGGCTCTACCCCTGCTCTTTTGCGAAGAAGGCTGCGGCTTTTTTTAAAAACTCGTTTTCCATTTCGAGTTCTCGGTTGCGCTTGCGCAACGCGCGCAATTCAGCATCTTCAACAGGTGCGGGCAGCTCTCCATTCAAAGCCTTTTTACGCAGGGTGACCCATCGTGAAGCGGTTTTCTGATGAAGGCCGAGCTCTGCCGCCACAGCAGCCACGGGCCGCCCGGTAGAAATGATGTAGTCGGCGGTTTCACGCCGGTATTCTTCGGTGTACTTCGTTCGTGAATTCGTCATCACTGCACTCCTTTTTCGGTAGGTATGAGATTACTAGATTTAGGTTCAAAAATCTCTTAACCTCGTGTCCGAAAAAACGATACAGGTCA
>NZ_QICD01000052.1 GCF_003726035.1 Paraeggerthella hongkongensis | reverse complement strand
GGTTGAATTGCGAAGTCAGCCGAACACCCTTGTTTAAATAGGCGTTTGTGCAGTTAGCCGGACGTTTTGAAGTGTTTTGAGTCTGTTGCCTGATCTCACGATCAGGGGTTTTGCTTTGATCTCGGGCTGTTTGGATGGGTTTGCAGGCATAGCTTCGCCATACCCTCCGTGTCCGCTCGCAGACTCATCCGGACGGCTGCATACGCCCTATGGCCGAAAATATTAGTTTTTAAGTAGGTTTAAATCAGCGGAGGTAGCCCCCTTGCCTCCCTGTCTTGATTTATTGCGCTCACCTTCAGGTTGAGTCTCTCGTAGGGGATCTCCTCAATGCCTAGAGCGTCTGCAAGTCCTTCTGCTGTCACAGGATCTGCGGCACGAAGCATTGCTAAAGGCGACAGACCCATCAGCGAGGGTCGGGGTTCGGAGTTGAGCTGGCTCATAAGGACGGCCATATCTTGGGACTTGAGGTTATTGAAGGAGATGCCTCGGTTTTTAGGGAGGAGCTTGCGCAGTTCGACATGATTGCGCTCGCAACCGCCTTTTTGCTGGGACTGTCGCACATCGCAGTAGTAAACTCTGCATCGGGTCCTCCTTCCCGGCAAAGCTGATCTCTCGAGAGCGTCAGCGTCCGAGAACTCGGCGCCGTTGTCGGTCAGGATGAGCCCGAACAAACGCCGGAACGTCTCTTTTCCGAGGGCGGTTTCCAGCATGTCGAGCGCAGCGGCTACTGCGCTCGACGACTTTTCGGGCAAAAGCAGGCACGCCTGTATCTTGCAGGGCCTTAAGTACAGCGTGAGCATGCATTGAGCGTCTGAAGACAACCCTATCACGCAGTCCATTTCGCACGTCTGAGCGCGCTCTTCTTCGGGTAGTGCCGAAAATGTTTCATAAGAACGCCCTGGTCCGTGTGAAGTGGGCTTAGCTTCGGCGGATTTCCTCCGAGGCCTGTAGCCGACCTTGCGGCGCAGTTCTGCGTTTGACATGCCGGCATAGCCGTTGGCTATCCAGCGGTAGATCGTGGTGGGGTGAACCTTGAACTCCTCCGCGTGGCCATATGCTATCTGAGCGGGCGAGAGGCCACGGGCTACGTCGGAGCGGATAAGCGTCATCGTACGCTCGAAATCGTACTCTTTGGCGTTCACGCCCCGGCGTGCTTCAGAGAGGAGGTTGTCGGCAAGCGCCTGAGCCCGGGCTGCTGAATACTCGCAACGCAGAGCTTTGCCGCAGCTGTAGCGGCGATGCTGACAGCCGTTGCAGGTCCAGGGCCACGCTTGCAAACGTGCGCACGCATCCTCGGGCACTTGGTCGACCCGTTCGCCTTTCCCGGGACCCTTTGCGATAGTGCGGTTGCGTTTTACCTCGTCAGAGATCGATGCCGGCGAGCGGCCGAGGTCGCGTGCAGCACCGCGCGCTGAGGGCTTTCTCTTGTTGAGCTCCCGTTCCACGGAGGCGCGCTCCGACTTCGTGATCCTGAAGTAGCGCTTCTGCTTTTTCTCTGCCATGATCCTTGTCCTTTCCTTTTCGGCAGGCCCCTTCGGCCCACCCTTAGGCAAGGATTCTCAAACTTAGCTGCACGCGTACGGCTAAGTTCAAGAGAAAAAGCAAAGTGTTCGGTTCAGCCTGCAAATCAACT
>NZ_QICD01000051.1 GCF_003726035.1 Paraeggerthella hongkongensis | reverse complement strand
AAAATGAGTCATTGACCCCATTACAGTAGACGCCAGCCCGATCAGGCCGTGTTCGCGGGGCTCGGCGGCCCCGGCCAGGCGCTCGCCCAGCCAGCTTTCGCCTATCATGGACACGGCCCCATGGGCCGCTGGCCGGCCGCCCCGGATGGCTCTTCACCCCTGCCTCGAACGAAGGCCCGGGACGTGCTGCCACCGGGGATCGGCCGCCGCGATTCCGGCTGATAGGAACCTGCCGGGCGCCGGATGCGCCACGGCCGAGTAATGTGGTTGCCGAGACGCGGCGAACGGCGCGGCCAGCCGTACGGGAAGGGTACCATCATGGCCGAGAAGAACGCAACCCTCGCAGAGGGGCACGAAGCCTACCTGGGGCTCGACGTCGGCAAGCAGTCCCATTGGGCCTACGCCGTCGACGCGGCGGGGGCGGTCCTGCTGAGCAGGCGCGTCGCCAACGCCGAAGCCGACGTCGACGCCGTCATCGCCGAATGCCCGGACGACACGCTCGTGGTCGTCGACCAGCGCCGCAACATCGGGGCGCTCGCGATCAGGCGCGCCCGCGCGGCGGGAAGGCCCGTCGCCTACCTGCCGGGATCGGCCGAGCACGCGCTCGCCAAGGGCTTCCCGGGCATCGCCAAGACCGACGAGCGGGACGCGCAGGTCATCGCCCGCGCCGCGCTCGGCCTGCCGCAGGCCCTGCGCCCGGTGCCGGCGGACGACCCCGCGCTCGAAGGCGCGCGGATAATGTCGGCCCAGCTCGCCCAGGTGAAGAAGGACCGGACGGCGTGCGCGAACGCGCTGCGGTCCAGGCTGCTGGAGTCCTGCCCCGCCTTCGAGCGGGCCTGCGACGCGACCGCGCCGTGGTGCGCCGGGATGCTCTCCGAGCTGGGAGGGCCCTGGAACATGCTCGACGCCGGGCGCGAGAGGTTCTGCGCCTCGTCGCGCAGGCACGGGGCCGCCCGCGAGCAGCGCGACCGCCTCTGGGACGCGATCTCCGGAGAGAGGCCCTCCGAGCAGGCCGTGGCCGCGGAGATGCGCTACGTCAGGCACTTCGCCGGGCGCATCGCCGCCGACAACGAGGAGGAGGCGGCGCTCGGGGAGGCCATCGCCGAGTCGCTATCGGGCAACGCGGACTTCGCCAACCTGCAGACCGTGCCGGGGATAGGCCCGAGGACGGCCGCGCAGCTCGTGGTGTCCGTGGACATATCCGAGTTCGACAGCCACGACAAGCTCGCCAGCTACTGCGGCCTGGCCCCGTCCACCCGGCAGTCCGGGACGTCCATCGGCCACGACAGGGCGCACCGCGGCGGCAACAAGGCCCTGAAGAGCCTGCTCGTGTTCTCGTGCAACTCGCTGGTCAGGTCGAAGGGGTACTACGGCGAGTACCTTCGGGCGCGCCTGGACAGGGGCGTGGGGTACAGGCGAGCGCTCAGGGCCGTCGCGCGGAAGAGGATGAAGGTGATATACGCCGTCATGCGCGACGGGGTGCCGTACTCCGCGTAGGCGCCCCGTCCGCGAGGCCCGGCCGGAAGGCCCGCGCGCCCCGGGAGCCGGGGCCCGCCTCGCCATGCCCGAAGCCGGTCGCCCCATGCCGGAAAGCCTTCCGGCAGCCGCTTGACAAAACTATAGGAACACGTCCCTT
>NZ_QICD01000050.1 GCF_003726035.1 Paraeggerthella hongkongensis | reverse complement strand
CGGTGGCGCCGCCCGTGGTCTCGGCGCGCTCGACCGCGGCGCGCAGATGGCGGCCCAGGCCGTTGCCGTAGAAGATGTTGTCGCCCAGGACGAGCGCGCAGCTGTCGCCGCCGACGAACTCCTCGCCTATGACGAAGGCCTGCGCCAGGCCGTCGGGCGAGGGCTGCTCGGCGTAGGACAGGCTTACGCCGTAGTCCGACCCGTCCTTGAGCAGGCGCTCGAAGTTGGGCAGGTCCTGGGGCGTCGAGATGATCAGGATCTCTCGGATGCCCGCCATCATGAGCACCGACAGCGGATAGTAGATCATCGGCTTGTCGTACACGGGCAGAAGCTGCTTGCTCGTGACCGTGGTCAGCGGGTACAGGCGCGTGCCCGACCCGCCTGCGAGTATGATGCCTTTCATAGATGCTCCTCGTTCATCTGCCTTCTCGCCCTCGCGCGGCCCAACCGGTTCCCGGCGATTCTGGCTGCGCAGTCCAAGCAGAAAGCGCCGCATTCGCGGAACTCCCTTTCCGCGGCGAGCTGGCTCATTACGGCCTTCACCAGTCGACTTCCCTCGCCGATCTCGCTTGCTCCCAGAAGGTCGTCTTTGCATCGTTCGAGAAACACGCCCACTTCGCGATTCCTGCGAAACTGCTCGAGCAGGGTTAGGTTGTGGGAATGAAGGACACGGGCATCGGCGGCGTAAGCGACCCTCCGTCCTGATTTGATGAACCTGGCGGCCATGAGCATGTCTTCGTTCGTATTGCACGGCCTCGGAAATCCTCCGCAAGCTTCGTACGCGGATCGACGATATGCCGAACACGCGTCGGAAGCGAAGAACGCCTTTATCCCAAGGGCTTCGACGTCCTTCAAAGATCTGACGTTGGCCTCTTCCGGGTAGTTGAACCCTCTTACCAGCTGCTCGAAGCGCCTGGCGTCGGGCTTCGGGATCTGGCGTCCCGAAGCCATGGCGACCTCTTCGTCCCCGAAAGGCGCGATGAGCCTCTCGACGTAGAACCGGTCTGCGGGCAGGGCGTCCTGAGTAAGGAACAGAACGAGATCCCCCGACGTCATCGTCAGCGCCTCATGCCTCGTCCCTCCGTGGTCGAAATCGGAACGAGGGATGGAGATAGTGCGCGCACCGCGTCGTGCCGCTATTTCAATCGTGTCGTCTTCGGACGAGGAGTCGACTACCAGGATCTCGTCGATTTCGACGGTCTGGCGATCCAGCGCGTCAAAAAGGCCGTCGATCTCGGCACCGGCGTTCAAAGTTGGGACGACGAAGCTGATCGCCCTGGTCATTTGCCCGTCCCTTTGAAAATGGAGCAAACCGTCCCCGCGATCACCCTCGCATCGAGAGCCAAGCTCGCGTGCCGTACGTAATACAGCTCCAGCTCTTGGCGGCTGCCGTCCTCGTAGGTTGCATCATTGCGAGCCTGAACTTGCCACCAACCGGTGATACCAGGTTTCGCGCTCAGGAACGTGCGCAGATCGTCGCCGTACGCCGCAAGCTCGTCCTCTACCACGGGGCGGGGTCCCACGACGCTCATGGATCCGGCGAGGACGTTGAGGAACTGCGGCAACTCATCGAGCGACGTTTTCCGTAGCAGGGCCCCGACGCGCGTGACTCGAGGGTCGCAATCCACCTTGCGCTCGCTCTTCCACTGCGCAAGCTGTTCGGGGCTCAAGTACTTCTCGACGTCTTCGGAATCGGCGACCATGGTACGGAGCTTGAGGATGCGTAAGGGCACTCCGTAGTGGCCGACACGCTGTTGGAGGTAGATCGGCGAGCCCGGCGACTCCAGGCAAACGATCAAGCAGAGTAGCGCGACCGGAGCGAAGCCGACCGCGATGACGCAAAGGGAGAACACGATATCGAACGCACGCTTTACAAAGCGGTAGCCGAACGACTTTGCGGATATCGATCGAAGAGGTTTGGCGTCATCTTTTACCGCCCCTGCGCCGCCCTCATCCCCGACCCCAACGCTCACGTTTCCATAACCGCCATTATCAGACTTTTCGTCGAGCGGTTTGCTCGTATTCGCGTCGGAAGCCCCCGCTTCCGCCACCTCGACGCACCCGGCGACAATCCCCTCGCTTGCGAGCACAGCCACTCCCCCATC
>NZ_QICD01000049.1 GCF_003726035.1 Paraeggerthella hongkongensis | reverse complement strand
GAGAAAACCAAGATCGAACGCGGCAGCGATGCCGCACTCTTTAAACGGAGAGTTTGATCCTGGCTCAGGATGAACGCTGGCGGCGTGCCTAACACATGCAAGTCGAACGGTTAACCCACCTTCGGGTGGTCATACAGTGGCGAACGGGTGAGTAACACGTGACCAACCTGCCCCCCTCTCCGGGACAACCTCGGGAAACCGTGGCTAATACCGGATGCTCCTTCCCCTCCGCATGGAGGGGTCGGGAAAGCCCAGGCGGAGGGGGATGGGGTCGCGGCCCATCAGGTAGACGGCGGGGTAGCGGCCCACCGTGCTTTCGACGGGTAGCCGGGTTGAGAGACCGACCGGCCACATTGGGACTGAGATACGGCCCAGACTCCTACGGGAGGCAGCAGTGGGGAATTTTGCGCAATGGGGGAAACCCTGACGCAGCAACGCCGCGTGCGGGAAGACGGCCTTCGGGTTGTAAACCGCTTTCAGCAGGGAAGACCGACGACGGTACCTGCAGAAGAAGCCCCGGCTAACTACGTGCCAGCAGCCGCGGTAATACGTAGGGGGCGAGCGTTATCCGGATTCATTGGGCGTAAAGCGCGCGTAGGCGGCGCGCCAAGCGGAACCTCTAACCTCGGGGCTCAACCTCGAGCCGGGTTCCGAACTGGCGCGCTCGAGTTCGGTAGAGGCAGGCGGAATTCCCGGTGTAGCGGTGGAATGCGCAGATATCGGGAAGAACACCGATGGCGAAGGCAGCCTGCTGGGCCGACACTGACGCTGAGGTGCGAAAGCTAGGGGAGCGAACAGGATTAGATACCCTGGTAGTCCTAGCCGTAAACGATGGACGCTAGGTGTGGGGAGGATCGCCTCTCCGTGCCGAAGCCAACGCATTAAGCGTCCCGCCTGGGGAGTACGGCCGCAAGGCTAAAACTCAAAGGAATTGACGGGGGCCCGCACAAGCAGCGGAGCATGTGGCTTAATTCGAAGCAACGCGAAGAACCTTACCAGGGCTTGACATGCGAGTGAAGCCGGGGAGACCCGGTGGCCGAGAGGAGCTCGCGCAGGTGGTGCATGGCTGTCGTCAGCTCGTGTCGTGAGATGTTGGGTTAAGTCCCGCAACGAGCGCAACCCCTGCCGTATGTTGCCAGCATTGAGTTGGGGACTCATACGGGACTGCCGGCGTCAAGCCGGAGGAAGGTGGGGACGACGTCAAGTCATCATGCCCTTTATGCCCTGGGCTGCACACGTGCTACAATGGCCGGTACAACGGGCTGCGACCTGGCGACAGGAAGCGAATCCCTCAAAGCCGGCCCCAGTTCGGATCGGAGGCTGCAACCCGCCTCCGTGAAGTCGGAGTTGCTAGTAATCGCGGATCAGCATGCCGCGGTGAATACGTTCCCGGGCCTTGTACACACCGCCCGTCACACCACCCGAGTCGTCTGCACCCGAAGCCGCCGGCCGAACCCGCAAGGGGCGGAGGCGTCGAAGGTGTGGAGGGTAAGGGGGGTGAAGTCGTAACAAGGTAGCCGTACCGGAAGGTGCGGCTGGATCACCTCCTTTCTAGGGAGACACACACGTGTCCGACGAGGTCGAGCGAAGCTCCCTCGCCTGGATGGAAAACAGAACAGAACGGAAGCCGTCCGTCGGACGGGCCCGTTGCGAGGCGCATCTCGCCCTCCGCTCTCTCAGCATCCGGCTTCCGAGGCTCTCGAAGCCTCGGGAAGGCGAGCGCCTTCCCGCGCACCTTGACAGTTGCATAGCGTTTAAAGTGACAAAGAAGATCTTCATCACATGCATATCACCGATCCAATCGAGTGATCTGTCAAAGTAATGGAGCATCTTTCACGATCGCGATACATCGATATGGATACCCATACCATACTGAACGAGAACCAAAGAGACGAAGATACTAAGGGCGCACGGCGGATGCCTTGGCACAGGAAGTCGACGAAGGACGCGGCAAGCTGCGATAAGCTGCGGGGAGGGGCAAACACCCTTTGATCCGCAGGTCTCCGAATGGGGCAACCCAGATGGGGTCATGCCCATCTATCCCCGCCTGAACAGAATAGGGCGGCGGAAGGCAACCCGGGGAACTGAAACATCTAAGTACCCGGAGGAAGAGAAATCAACCGAGATCGCGGGAGTAGCGGCGAGCGAAACCGCGCGAGCCCAAACCCATGCACGTGTAAGCTTGAGGGCGTTGCTGCATGAGGGGTTGCGGGACCGCGCATCCCATGGGCCTCAGACCATGGGCGGAGTTACAAAGGGGCGCGCTAGCGGAACGGCCTGGGAAGGCCGGCGGAACAGGGTGAGAGCCCCGTACGCACAAGCGCGCCCCCTCCGAGCGGGGCACCCGAGTAGCGCCGGGCACGTGAAACCCGGTGCGAA
>NZ_QICD01000048.1 GCF_003726035.1 Paraeggerthella hongkongensis | reverse complement strand
CAGGGGGGACCACCCTCCAAGGCTAAACACTCTCCTGTGACCGATAGCGAACCAGTACCGTGAGGGAAAGGTGAAAAGCACCCCGAGAGGGGAGTGAAACAGTACCTGAAACCGTGCGCCTACAAGCAGTCGGAGCAGCCTTCGCGCTGTGACGGCGTGCCTTTTGTAGAATGAGCCAGCGAGTTGCGGTATGCGGCGAGGTTAAGCTTTTAAGCGAGCCGCAGTGAAAGCGAGCCTTTAAGATGGCGAACATAGTCGCATGCTGCAGACGCGAAGCCGGGTGAGCTATCCATGGGCAGGCTGAAGCGGGGGTAAGACCCCGTGGAGGGCCGAACCCACTTCGGTTGAAAACGGAGGGGATGACCCGTGGATAGGGGTGAAAGGCCAATCAAACCCGGAGATATCTCGTTCTCCCCGAAATAGCTTTAGGGCTAGCCTCGGACGTTCAATGGCGGCGGTAGAGCACTGGATCCTCGAGGGGGCTTCACCGCCTACCGACAGGAACCAAACTCCGAATGCCGCCATTTCAGAGTCCGGGAGTCAGAACATGTGGGCTAAGCTGTGTGTTCGAGAGGGAAACAGCCCAGACCGCCTGCTAAGGTCCCCAAATCCATGCTGAGTGGCAAAGGATGTGCGTTTGCCTAGACAACCAGGATGTTGGCTTAGAAGCAGCCATGCATTTAAAGAGTGCGTAACAGCTCACTGGTCAAGTGGACATGCGCCGACAATTCACGGGGCTAAGCATGGTACCGAAGCAGCGGACTAATTCGATTAGTGGTAGGGGAGCTTTCCACGGGGGGCGAAGCCGCAGGGCGACCTGCGGTGGACCGCGTGGAAGTGAGAATGCTGGCATGAGTAACGAGAGCGGCGCGAGAAACGCCGCCGCCGTAAGCCTAAGGGTTCCTGGGCAAGGCTAATCCTCCCAGGGTCAGTCGGGAGCTAAGGCGAGGCCGGAAGGCGTAGCCGATGCACAACAGGCGGACATTCCTGTACCGCCGATGGACCGTCATCACCGATGGGGCGACGGAGAAGGGTAGCCGAGCGGGGTTCTGGACGTCCCCGTGAAAGCGCGTAGGGAGCTGCGCATGGAAATCAGCGCAGCACGCATCCCGAGACGCGAGACGAAGCCTCTTGGCGAAGTCGGCGAGCCCATGCTTCCGAGAAAAACCTCTAGGAAGGGACATCGGCGCCCGTACCAAAACCGACACAGGTGGGCGGGTAGAGCATACCGAGGCGATCGGGAGAACCATGGTTAAGGAACTCGGCATATTGACTCCGTAACTTCGGGAGAAGGAGTGCCCCTGGCGGTGAAGGACCTCGCGTCCGGAGCGGCCGGGGGTCGCAGCGAAACGGCCCAAGCGACTGTTTATCAAAAACACAGGACTCTGCAAAGTGGCAACACGACGTATAGGGTCTGACGCCTGCCCGGTGCTGGAAGGTTACGCGGATGGGTCAGCCGCAAGGCGAAGCCCTGAAGCCAAGCCCCAGTAAACGGCGGCCGTAACTATAACGGTCCTAAGGTAGCGAAATTCCTTGTCGGGTAAGTTCCGACCTGCACGAATGGCGTAACGATTTGGGCGCTGTCTCAACCATGGACCCGGTGAAATTGTATTATTCGTGAAGATGCGAATTACCTGCGGAAGGACGGAAAGACCCCGTGAACCTTTACTGCAGCTTGACATTGATCGTTGGCTCGGCGCGTAGAGGATAGGCAGGAGGCTTCGAAGCGGGGACGCCAGTTCCCGTGGAGCCGGCCTTGGAATACTGCCCTCGTCGCGTCGGCGATCTAACCTGCGGCCGTGATCCGGCGCAGGGACCGTGTCAGGCGGGTAGTTTGACTGGGGCGGTCGCCTCCTAAAGAGTAACGGAGGCGCGCAAAGGTCCGCTCAGGACGGTTGGCAATCGTCTGCAGAGCGCAAGAGTGCAAGCGGGCTTGACTGCGAGACGTACAGGTCGAGCAGGGAGGAAACTCGGTTCTAGTGATCCGGCGGCCCAGAGTGGAATGGCCGTCGCTCAACGGATAAAAGGTACTCCGGGGATAACAGGCTGATCTTGCCCAAGAGTCCACATCGACGGCAAGGTTTGGCACCTCGATGTCGGCTCATCGCATCCTGGGGCTGAAGTCGGTCCCAAGGGTATGGCTGTTCGCCATTTAAAGCGGTACGCGAGCTGGGTTCAGAACGTCGTGAGACAGTTCGGTCCCTATCCTCCGCAGGCGCAAGAGGATTGAGGAGGTCTGCCCCTAGTACGAGAGGACCGGGGTGGACGGACCTCTGGTGCAGCAGTTGTCGACCAACGGCACGGCTGCCTAGCTACGTCCGGCACGGATAACCGCTGAAAGCATCTAAGTGGGAAGCCGTCTCCAAGATGAGTCCTCTTTTCGGTAAGGGCCCAGGCAGAACACCTGGTCGATAGGCCGCAGGTGCAAGGCGAGCGATCGCCTCAGCCGAGCGGTACTAATAGCCCGAGCTCTTCGTCT
>NZ_QICD01000047.1 GCF_003726035.1 Paraeggerthella hongkongensis | reverse complement strand
TTGGCTACCAGGTTCCGGCGGAGGTGATGGAAGACTTCTTCAAGCGCACGGCACCAAAGCAGCCCGCGCTGCAGAAGGCGGCGTAAATTCTCTAACTTTTGTGTCCGAAATCTTGACACAGGTCAAGCAAGCGGTATTGCCCAAGCGGGCAGCGTGTCGAATTCCGCATTGTCGGTTACCCACTGCATATCGTAGGAGGCGAATTCGCTATCGAGCGCTTTTTCAATCGAGACTTCTTCGGGAGTGCCATAGTCGTAAGTGGTATTCACGATATAAAGCGTGTGCCCGTCTTTGTTGTGGTCGGGGCTGTCCGACTGGTAGTCAACGCTGTCAACATGGGGGATCGCCTCAAGTTCGCGCTGAATGGCATCCGCTTGTTCGGAGGCTAAGCCGTTGAACATAACCCGAATGGTTTGCGTCATTTCGGTTTCGGGAAACTCGTCCTCCATAAGCGCCATGCCCTGCTTCATGGGAGAAGAGTCGGGCAAATACTTCGTCATGTCCGTATTGGTCTCAACCTGCGGAATGAATGTGGCGCATATGGCAACAAGAACCGTCATGAGGCCAAGTATGAGCGCACGCTTGCGCACGATGAAATCAGCGACTTTATCCATGGGCAGCAACGTATTCCTTCTGTGAGTTCTTGACTTTGGGCACAAAAGGTAGTTTCGTAGTTGAACGACGATAACGTCAACAGACTGTTTATTTAAAATTGTTTAGTTGAGAACAGATAAGAAGCGTGTTGTTGCAAAGTCAACAAATTAGAGATATTAGTTGATCTTGCAGAAAGGAGTTGGTATGGAGAACCAGCGCGTTCGTCTGAGCAAGGCTCTTCTGAAAGAAGCTCTGGTGCGTCTTCTGGAGTCGAAGCCCATCGACAAGATAACCATCTACGAGTTGTGCGCCGAGGCTCAGATCAACAGAACCACGTTTTACAAGTACTATGGAAGCCAGCAAGACGTGCTCAGGGATATCGAAAACGAGTTGTTCTCAATGTTGGAAAAGCACTTGGCGGAGAGCGTGGAGGGTGACGAGCAGAGTTTCGTTTCCGTGCTGAGATACCTGGATATGGAGCAGCGAAAGTTCCTTGCTTTGGTGAATGCGACTCCCGATCAGCAGTTTTCCGAGCGACTTTTCAATATCGAGCCCGTTCGCGCCTATTTTGCCAGCAGCGCGTTCGGGGAAGGGGATGACAGCGAGAAGGAGTATCTTCGGCTGTTCCTGTGCCAGGGCGGCTATGCCATCGTGAGGGAGTGGTTGAACAAAACGCCTCATGAGTCGCCGCAGGAGATTTCGAATCTGCTGATCAAGCTGAGCCTGCTGTTCGTGCGCAAGGACTGGCGCTAGGCGCCCTTGGACATGCGTTTCCTTGAGTGTCCGTTGCGGGGGTTTGCCGCTCTATCGCTTTATCGAATAAGGCGGGCGATCATGCCGCACCGGCCTTATTCCTTCCAGAAGTCGCGCGCCAGGTCTTGCCGCGTCGCCTGGCTGGTTTTCTTCAGGATGTTGTGCACGTGCGCCTTCACCGTTCCCAGCGCCAATTGCAGCTCGCTGGCGATGTTCTGGTTGTCCTTGCCCTGCAGCACAAGGGCCAAGATCTCGCGTTCGCGCGCCGTCAGCTTGTGCCGCTCGCAATACATGGGCAGGACGTCGTCGATGTGGCGTTGCAACGTGGGGTTTTCTGATGTCGGCGGTTCTTTGAAGCGCATGCGAAGCGTTTCCCCCGACTCTTTCAAGCTGAAGAACGCGAAGGCCAGCATGAGGAAGTTCTCGCAAAAGTTGCGCTCGGATATGTAGAGGGGAAGCATGGTTGCGGATACCGCTTCGGGGTTCCAGACCAGCATCATAAACGTGTCTTCCGCAAGAATACCCAAGGTCAGCGCTATCGTGATCAGGAACAGCGGCTCCTGGCGTTTCATGCGCGTTTTTTCTATCTCGTTCGTAGAGGTCCAATATCGGTGCAGCAGGTAGGCAAGGCACCAGATCAAAAACACCTGCCGCATGCTGTAGAACAGCCACTGCTTGAATTGCCCTTCGGGAAGGACGATGACGATCGCGCTGCTGAGAACCACGAACCCTACAGCGGGCATGACGCGCAGCGCCAGCCTTTTTTCGTCGACGAAGTCGCAGGCGACAAGCCAGAGCGATTCGACAACGCCGGCTGCGAACAAGATTCTGAGCAGCGGTTGATCGATGGCGTAGAACGCGTCCAGGGGGAAGTCGGTGTTCTGCCCAAGGTATTCGTTTTGGAAGATGATCGCCAGATCGAGGAAGTAGAACAGGAAGAACGCCACCATGTACAGATGGCTGCGTTTGCGGGAGACGAAGTACGCGGAAAGCGAAATGGTGCCTGCCGCTGCGCAGACGAGCATGATGAGGATCGTGTAGAAGTAGAATGCGATTTCCAAGGCGATGCTCCCTCGTTTTCCGATGGACGAAACGTCTTTACCGCTCTGCGCAATTCTACCTCGGAGGTTTAGATGGGTGTAGCGAGGTTGTAGGGCAATTACGGGGTGTTGCAGTATAGCCTGATCAATCGCGTAAACGAGCGAGATTATTTAGGATATAGACGGTTTTCCCAAAAAATAATCTCCATTATTCCTTCACAGCGGTGGGAGCGCCGTGCATTCTGGGCGCCAAGAGAAGCGGCCGGGAAAAGGCATCGGCCGCGGCAATCCGTCAAGGAGGACTAGCATGGCTGTGAAGGACTACATCGACACCAACGACTTCACCAAAGAAGAGCTGCTCGACATGATCGAGCTGGCGCGCTCCATGAAGACCATGATCAAAGAGGGCGGGCGCTACCCGCAGGTGCTCAAGGACAAGACGCTCGGCATGATCTTCCAGCAGGTGTCCACCCGCACCCGCATCTCCTTCGAGACGGCCATGACCGACCTGGGCGGCCACGCGCAGTTCTACGGCCCGGGCACCATCCAGCTGGGCGGCCACGAG
>NZ_QICD01000046.1 GCF_003726035.1 Paraeggerthella hongkongensis | reverse complement strand
AGTACCACGTCCCGTCCGGCGTCTTCGCCCAGCCCGTGGCCATCCTGCCGGACTCGGGGTCGAGCCAGTACCACGTCCCGCCCTGCTTGAGCCAGCCGGTCTGCATGGCGCCGGAGCCGGACAGGTAGTACCAGGCCCCGCCCGAGCTCATCCAGCCGCCGGACTTCATCGCGCCCGAGCCGTCGAAGAAGTACCACGTCCCGTCCGGCGTCTTCGCCCAGCCCGTGGCCATCCTGCCGGACTCGGGGTCGAGCCAGTACCACGTCCCGCCCTGCTTGAGCCAGCCGGTCTGCATGGCGCCGGAGCCGGACAGGTAGTACCAGGCCCCGCCCGAGCTCATCCAGCCGCCGGACTTCATCGCGCCCGAGCCGTCGAAGAAGTACCGCTTGCCGTCCGGCGTCTTCGCCCAGCCCGTGGCCATCCTGCCGGACTCGGGGTCGAGCCAGTACCACGTCCCGCCCAGGCTCAGCCAGCCGGTCTGCATGGCGCCGGAAGCGGCCAGGTAGTACCAGGCCCCGCCGTCCTTGAGCCAGCCGCCGGGCCTCATCGCGCCGGAGCTCTCGAAGAAGTACCGCTTGCCGTCCGAGGCCTTCGCCCAGCCCGTGGCCATCTTGCCTGATTCGGTGAGCCAGTACCACGTCTCTCTTTGCTTCAGCCAGGTGTTTTCGGACGCCGCTGCGCTGTCGTCGAACCAAAACCATGAGCCATCGACGTTCTTCCATCCGTGCTGCTCCTGCTTGAGGCCCTGCCGATAGGCGGCCATGTGCGGGGAGTGGCTAAACGAGTGAAATGTCGCACCGTTTTGCATGGTGTTGAGTTCGATGCCGTTTGGCGTGAACGTTGTTATCACGGCTTCGAGACCGCTTGCTGCGGCTTCCGGCGCGGTGAAGTAGCGGATTTGAAGCGCGTCAAGCGCGCTTGTTGCGTATTCAGGAAGATTGGTGCCGTGCCCGGTTTGGATGGCGTATGCGGGGGAGAGCGCAGCCAGATAGAGAGGGGTGTTCGAACCAACGGTTCCGTGATGACCCAGCTTGAGTAGGTCGACATGGCCGATGGCTTTTGCGAGTCGGTCTTCGTCTCCGTCGTAGTTATTGATGTCTCCCGAGAGAAACGCGGTTGATCCGTTCGTTTCCACCTTGACGCCCCAGGAAAAGTAGTTTGCATCGGGAACGGGATTGAATTTGTAGTCGTCACCGTAATTGACGATCTCGATGCTCATGCTCCCTAGCGTAAAGCAGGGGTTTCCCGTAGTCGACGGATCGGGCTCGTATTCGTGTATCAGGTTAGAATCGCTTGAGCGAGTTACCGCGATACCGGTGTCGGGCAAGGTCTCGGAGTTGTAAGGATCTCTTTGGTCGGTGGGATCTATCCCGAATCTCTCGACGATTGCTCCGGCATCAAGTACGTCGGCTTCGGGCATCTTCCCGATAGCATCGAGGGTGTTTTCTTCCTGAGAATCGTCAGGGGATGGCTCGATGGGTGCGTTCGGGCTGAGGTTCTGGATGAGGATGCCCCCGGTCTCTTTCGCTGCCGCAATAGCCCTGTCATAGACGTATTGATTGTCCCAAAGCCGCGATTCGTCCGATATGAACGAATCTTGATATTCGGAAATATATACGCGACGAGGGCTGAACTCGCGGATGATCTCGTCGGCGGAGCCTATATGGTCGCTATGCGGATGCGTTCCTAGATAAAAATCGAGGTTGCTAGAATTCACCCCGAGGCTTTTTAGGTACGAGATAACGCTGTCCTCAACGCCTCCCCCTCTTGTGATGCCCTCGCGAAAGGGGTAGCGGGGGTCGCTACCGTCTGGGTAATCGCTGTCTTCTCCGGAATCGACAATACCGAATCGTCCGTTGCTTTCTAGTACGATGGCATCTGTGTAGGCGAATGGCAGAATGTGGATTCGCGTTATACCCTGAGCGGGAGCTTGCGTGCCGAAGGCGGCTTGGGGCGCGGTGAATGCCGAGAACGCGAGTTGCCACGAAAGAGCTAGTGTTAGTGCAATGCAGACGAGCTGGGTTCTTTGGGGGTGGGATCGGGAGATTCGGTTCACGGTTTCCTGCCTCGTTGGTTCGCGTGCGTTTTCTGCGTATTCCTATTCTTATTACTAGGCGTTAAGTATACGCTATCTAAAAGGTGCTTTGAGGTTGATGCGCCGTTTGCTGGTATACTCGCTACCTGCATAATGCGTAAAAAGGTCCATCGTTGTTTCATGGTTTGGAGGTGCGCCATGCACCAGGTTTCATCTAGGTTGGCAAAACTGGCGTTGTCTTTGGCGCTTGTCTGTGCGCTAGTTCCGGTTGCGCCCCTTTCAGCGTTCGCTCGTCCCCAAGATGGCAGTGCTTTGTCGGATGCTGCCGATCAAAAGGCTTCGGATGACAAGGGTGCTTCCGAGGATTTGCTGGCCGTTCCCGATTCGCAGGCGGATGGGGATGAAGCGGGCTCGGAGGTCGGGGAAGGCGAATCGGATGCGCAAGCGCCCCAAGCCGCTGCGGTCGACCCCATTGAGCAGCAGGTGGGTTTTGTTTATTTCGATCACGCCTCTCCAAGCGTGGGGGAGTCCCAGCTTGTCGCTGTAGCGCTTGACGATGAGTCGATTGCCCTTTCATCTGCGGAGTTGCATCTGGTTGCCCCTTCGGGCGAATCGATAGAGGTGGCGGCTTCGGAGCTTGCTGGAAACGCAGCGCTTTTCTCGGTGGCGCTTGCGGAATCGGGCGAGTATCGACTTGACCGGATGGAGGCCTTGGCTGCATCCGACGGTCGTTCGTTGGCGGTCGACCTGTCTTCGTGGGAGGGCGAACCGTATGCGTTCGAAGTCGAACCTCCGAGCGTCGCTGCGTTCTCGCTCGAAGGAGGCGAGGATGGTGCCAGTGTATCCATGTTCGCGCTTACCGAAGACGGTCAGCTTGAAGAGGCGTCTTCGTTCGACGAGGCTGTTCAGCTGTCCGCCGAAGGCTCTCCGGTTCCTATGGGACGGTCTGCGGTTCCCGCAGGTCGTGCCCCTTCAGGAAAGTTTGTCGTTGCCCTGGATCCTGGCCATGGGGGAAGCGAGCCCGGCGCGTCGGGTAACGGTCTAGTTGAAAAAGATGTTACCTGGAAAATCGCGCAGTATTGCAAAGAGGCGCTTGGCGCATACGCGAACGTCGAGGTTTATCTGACGCGCGGACAGGATGAGAGGGTGGGTCTTGCCGAGCGTGTCAATCGTGCGGTTGCGGCGGGCGCTAATGTGTTTGTGAGTTTGCACATCAATGCCTCGTCGGCTTCTTCGGCGAACGGGGCCGAGGTGTGGTATCCCAATGACAGCAGCTACCGCAAGGAGCTTCACGAAGAGGGTGCTCATCTTTCTAGCAAGATCTTGGAAAAGCTGACCGCGCTTGGGTTGGCTGACCGTGGCATTAAGGTGCGCGATTCCGAGCGCGTGAATGGCGAGGGGCCGTTTTACTATCCGGATGGAAGTATTCAGGATTACTACACCGTTATCGAGGCGAGCCGCGAGGCCGGCATCGTAGGAATCATTGTGGAGCATGCCTTCTTGTCCAACGAGAGCGACAGCTCCAAGTTGAAGGACGAATCGTTCTTGAAGAAGCTCGGCTACGCTGACGCTGAAGGTATTGCCGAGACGTACAAGCTTTCTTCAGCTTGGGAGCTTGATAACGGTCGCTGGAAGCTGAAGCTGGCGGATGGCACGTATGCTACGAACTGCTGGCAGCAGGTTCAAGGGAGGAAGTACTGGTTCGGTTCTGATTCGTATGCTGCTGTCGGCTGGCAGACCATAGAGGGCAAGCGGTACTTTTTCAACGACTCTTGCGCCATGCAGACCGGTTGGTTGAAGCTGGATGGGGCCTGGTACTACCTGTCCGGCTCCGGCACCATGCAGACCGGCTGGCTGAGCCTGGGCGGGACGTGGTACTGGCTCGACCCGGAATCCGGCAGGATGGCCACGGGCTGGGCGAAGGCCTCGGACGGCAAGCGGTACTTCTTCGAGAGCTCCGGCGCGATGAGGCCCGGCGGCTGGCTCAAGGACGGCGGGGCCTGGTACTACCTGTCAGCCTCCGGCGCCATGCAGACCGGCTGGCTCAAGCAGGGCGGGACGTGGTACTGGCTCGACCCCGAGTCCGGCAGGATGGCCACGGGCTGGACGAAGACTCCCGACGGG
>NZ_QICD01000045.1 GCF_003726035.1 Paraeggerthella hongkongensis | reverse complement strand
TTGTCCTTTCCTTTTCGGCAGGCCCCTTCGGCCCACCCTTAGGCAAGGATTCTCAAACTTAGCTGCACGCGTACGGCTAAGTTCAAGAGAAAAAGCAAAGTGTTCGGTTCAGCCTGCAAATCAACTTATAAGGGGTTGAAAACATGCGAATTAAGGGGGATTCGTGCAGATTTCCCCCTGTATTGACTGTAATGGTATAATTTTAATTTGTTATCTCTGTATATAGCATAAGCGAGAAAGAGTAAGCATGGATTTAGCGAAACAAGCCAAAATCGTCGACTCCATTCATGATACGTTACATGACTTCGTCGGTCAACGCCTAAAAGTGCGCGCCAACATGGGCCGCTCCAAGATTGTTGAGAGCGAAGGCGTGCTCATGCAGGTGCACCCCCAGCTGTTCATCCTGGAGGTTGATCGCAAGCGCGGGCGCACCGCTCGTCAGTCTTACCAGTACGTTGACGTTCTGACCGGCATGGTTGAGCTTTCCCAGAACGGCGAGCCGCTGTTCGAGCCCTTCGTGCCCGAGGCCGAGGGCACCGTTTCCGAGGTTAGCCCCGCTGAAGGAGAGAAAGTACTTTCCTAGCCTTTTAGCATACTCATAGAGAAGGCGGGCGCCGTGGGAACGGGCCCGCCTTTCGTTTCGAATTGCTTGACGCTTGGTCTACGCTTCGATCACCCTGCCTTCGGCGTTGACGAAGTACGCGGCAAGAATGGCGGGATGCTGCCGAGCGAAGACGCATCCGCGTTCTATGCCCAACGCTAGCAGCGTGGTGGAGTATCCTTCGGCATCGATCGATCGGCGTGCGAGCACGGTTACGCCCGCTGCGTCGGTTTGGGCGGGGTACCCTGTTTCCGGGTCCAGGATATGATGGTACAGCGCGCCATTCCGGGTGAAGCACCGCTCGTACACGCCGCTTGTTACCGCGGAAGCTTCCCCAATCGCGATAGCCCCTACCAGTGCATGCTTGTCGCGCGGGTCTTGCAGCCCGATGCGCCAAGGGCTTCCGTCCGGCTTTCGTCCGTGCGCAACCACGTTTCCGCCTAAATTCACGATGAACGATTCAAGACCGCGCGATGTCAGGAGTTCTGCCAGGCGATCGGCTATCCACCCCTTGGCTATTCCGCCTACATCCACTGCCGCTTGTGGGTCGTCGAGCCGCGCTTCCCAGCCGTCGTCCGTTTGCCTTACGTGCACGCCGCGCCAACTCACATGGGAAAGAGCTTCTTCCAAGGCTATTTGATCAGGTATGACGCCCTTGTGGAAGTTCCAGAGGCGCACTGCAGCCCCCATGGTGATGTCGAACCGTCCCTCGCTGTCCGCGCAGTAGCGCAGAGCCTCGCTCAGGAGTTGGGCGGTTTCGGCTCCGATGGGCGTCGGCACCCCCTCGGCAGCATTGAGGCGCGCTATGTCCGAATGGGGAAGCGTGCGCGACAGCGATCGCTCGAACGAGCGGCAGGCAGCGCGCGCTTCTTCGAATGCGGTACGGCATCGATCGGGATCAGCGTAGGCCTGCAGCGTCACGACGGTGTTGAACGCATAGAACCGATGCGTCATCATTCCGGCGTCGTTGGGGCCGTGCGTTTCGTGCTCGTGCTCGAGCGGTATTGCGTCGCGCTTGGGCGCGCCTGTTTCGAAAGTGTCCATGCGCACAGTATACGGCAAAGCCTTTCACCGGGCCGTTTGTTTCCTGCGGCTAAGGACTCCGGCCTTTTTGCAAGCTGCCGCCCGGCAAAAAGGCGATCGGAGCTTTCCTGCGCGGTTGCGACTGCGACTCGCCTTGGAGCTAGTCTTGCGGTTCGGGGGTGGAAACGTTCTGGCGGGCAATGCTGGATTGTTCGCTGATGGCGCGCACCACTTCGTCTCTCAGCGAGGGCACGTCGTCGGTCGAGTCCGCGGTGTCGAAAAGCGACGCGATGGCTTGCGAGAGCTCGATGATGCGGAGGTTCAGCTCGCGATCTGAAGATGTTCCCATGATCGTTTCCTTCCTTCTTTCGCTCGGCTTGTCGTCAATGGTGCTCGGGCATGGCTTGGGGTTTTCTTCTCAGGCGCGTGACGATGCCAAGCAGGTAGCGCTCTACTTGGAGCATCGCTTTGTTGGCGTTGCCGCTTGCGTGCACGAAGCAAAGCGGGATGGAGATGGCATCCTCGGGTGCAAGGGGCAGCGCAACGGCGTTCGGATAGAGTTCTTGCAGGGTTGGATCGTCGATGACGAACACCGCTCCGTGCTCTTTGTCGAGAAAGCGCCGATGGGCTTCGACAAACGGTTCGAGCATGGTGTAGCTTGGCTCGACGTTCTTCGCGCGAAGGTGATCAGCTATGATGCCTTGGCAGTACCTGATGTCTTCCGGGGCCGCTAAAGGGGTTTTCCGAAGGTCCTCAAGGTGGATCGCGCTTCTTGATGCGAGCGGATGGTTTTGCGACACCATAAGGAACGGCTGAACGGAATGCAGCTTTATGCAGGTGATGTTCGGCTTGGTCGCGCGGCCGAGGATGACGGCGCCGTCGATGAGTCCTTCTTCGACGGCGGACAATCCCGTGCTGCCCGCGTTGAACGACAAAGACAGCTTTATCTGAGGGTACGACGCGTTGAACGCCGAAAAGTCTTGGGCGTGCAGCACGTTCCCTCGGCAGGGCGAGCACGCTACGGATACCGCCGCCCGGCCTTCTTTCGATTTCCCGGCTGCGTAGTCTTTCGCAAGCGATTCTAGATCCGTCAAGCAGCAGAGTACTTCTGATGCGCGTATGCAGAACAGGCGGCCGAACTCGGTGGGCTCGACGGCGCGTCCCGTCTTTTCGCAAAGGTCTACGTGAAGTTCGCGCTCTAGGTCGCCAACGGCTTTGGAGATTGCTTGCGGCGTCACGAAAAGCTTCTTTGCAGCCATGGAGAAACTACCGCATTGCACGGTGGTTACGAAGTATTCCAGCTGACTGATGTTCATGGACGTCGTTCTTTCGAAGAGTTGGCTTCTTTGATTCGTTCGGGTACAAATTTATCATAAAACATTAAACTGCTGTGTAATTTTGCGAGTAAATGGATTGAATAAATCCCCAGATGATAGCCGTAATTTCAATACGTAACCCCCAGATTACATATCGAAGCTAACTATCATATATCAATTGTTTTGCTTGCAACATTTGATTGATCGTTGGTACGTTTTGTTCTCTTGGGGCAAGGGGGTCGCCACCATAATGCTTGACGTAAGCGATTCGAATGCGACGAGGAGCGTGTATGAAGTTCGCCGAGGGTGTTGTTTCGTTCGAGTTTGCGGGAGTGACGCTTGTGGGGTGTCTTTCGACGGGGTACGTGATTGGCTTGGACGAGGCGGGCGCGGGCGTTTGCGCGCGCATGTTCAAAGAAAACGTGCCGGTGGAAGACGTTTCCTCTGTCGATCCTTTGCTGCTTGAGCACTTGGCCAAAGGAGGGTTCTTTCAAGAGGCTGTTGCGTCCGAGTGCGTGCTTTCCGCCTATCTTCACGTTACGCAACGCTGCAATTTGACGTGCGCTGGGTGCTATTCATTGGATGCTCAGCGCAACGCGCTTGACGACGCTCCTCTGGTCGATGTTTTGCGCGGGGTGGACGAGCTGGCTGCCGCCGGCGCATCGAGGTTGGTTGTTTCGGGCGGCGAGCCGTTTTTGCGCGACGATCTTCCCGCTATTGTCGAGCATGCGAAGCGAATGCGCGGCATGGCGTCGGTGACGGTGCTTTCCAATGGAACGTGCATGTCTCGTGCCGCTTTGGAGCGCATGGCGCCTTTTGTCGACTGCGTGTCCGTATCGTTCGATGGATGTTCTGAGAGCTCGCAGGCGTACATTCGTGGAAAGCAGCGTTTTTCCGAGTTGGTCGAAGCGGTGCGCATGGTGCGCGAAGCGGGCATCGCCGCGCATATTATTCCGACGGTTCATGCGCGCAACGTGAACGACCTTGCCGATTACGTGAGGCTGTCCAAGGATTTGGGAGCAACGCTCAACTTCAGCCTGCTTACCTGCGAGCCATCCGACGAGGTTTTGGGAGGTTTGCTGCCGGGAGATGAAGAGCTGCGCATGCTGGGCCGCTCTTTGCTGACGCTCGGCGAGGGCAAGCCGATTCCCGCCATGGACGCGCCGGTGGGCATGAGCCTGTCAGTTCGTCGAAACTGCGGGGCTGGCTACAATACGCTGAGCATTGCCGCCGATGGGACGATATACCCTTGCCACATGCTGCATCGCGGCGAATATGCGATGGGCAATGCGTTTTACGGATCGGTGACCGAGGCGCTCAAGTCAAGCGTGTCGCGGATGTTCCGCATGCTCGATGCGGCGGAGTTCGAGGACTGCGGAGCGTGCCGCTATGTGCGAATCTGCGGGGGTGGCTGCCGGGCCCGCTCGCTGTTCGAATCGGGCGATTTGGAGTCGAAGGATTCCTATTGTCTGATGACCCAGGCATTTTACGATGCCTTGGGCCAGGCTATGTCCGAGTCCATTCAGGGGAGGAGGTGAGCCCATGCTGTTCTATAGCGATGTCGATCCGAAAGCGATCTGCTATCCTATTGGCTTTAACGGTTCTTGCTTTGCAATAGGCATCTAGATCGGTTGGCGGGGAGGATTCTCCCCGCCTTCTTAAGTTGCCGCGATCGCGATGCGCGGTCGGCGCAGAGCTTGCACCGTCGTGATTTGTTTTCGGAAGGGGATGTGGGCATGTTCGGCGGTGAGCCTCTATCGGTGGAAGAGTCTTTGGTCAAGACGGGCAAGGTGTGCAAGACAATCAGCTTGCTCATGAAGGTTGTTTTCGTGTTGCTTTGCACGTGGTGGCTGGCTTCTGCGAGCGTGATGGCTTTCTCGCTGATTGTTCCGGGTTTTTGCGACTACGCGGTCACCCTCCCGTTTTTTCTGGTGTACATTGCCTCTTCGGCGGCGATGGCCACGGTTTGCATGACGCTTATCAAGGTGTTTTCGGACGCATCGAAAGGTCGGTCTCCTTTCACCATGCTTCAGGTTCGCCGTCTGAGGGTTGTGTCGGTGTTCTTCCTGGTATACGCCGTGCTTGAGGTTGTGCTTACCGGTGTTGTTCCGTTCATGGCGGGCGGTGTTGACGAAAGCTTCGTTCCCACGTTGAACCTCTTTCCCTTTGTTGCCTCGGCGGTTGTTTTCGCTTTTTCGTTTGTATTCAAGTACGGCGTACTTCTTCAGGAATTCTCGGACGAAACCATATAGGTGGATACATGCCAGTTGTCCTTACACTTAATAGCGTTATGGCGGACCGGGGCATTTCGCTGAACGATCTGGCGGATAAGGTCGGCATTACTAACGTGAACCTGTCTCGCATCAAGACGGGCAAGGTGAAGGCTATGCGGTTTTCGACGTTGGGGATGTTGTGCGAGGTGTTGCAGTGCCAGCCTGGCGATATCCTTTCGTATATGTCGGATGAGGAGTATCGGGCCGAATTCGGCGTTGATTCCTCCGAGGACGGGTACGCTGAGGCTTGACGGATTCGATCTCGACCCCGTTCGTGTACATTTTGCAGAGTGCCGCAAAATGCCATTTGACAAATGGGGCCGATACGGGCAAAATGTTGCCTCGCGCGATAAGCGCACATACCGTGGGGATGTAGCTCAGCTGGGAGAGCATCACGTTCGCAACGTGGGGGTCGTGGGTTCGAATCCCATCATCTCCACCACGGAAATCAAGAGGCCGGGAATTGCTCCCGGCCTCTTTTGGTGAAATATGTCACTTTGTTCTGATCTCAATCTTTTATCACGCGCTTCCTCGAGGTTTAATCATCTTCTGGAATATGGGCCGAATAGTATATCTGCGCCATCCTTTGTTCAACTGAACGATCGAAAATATCTTGATTGATTTTGCTAAGATTGGTCAATTCGATAAACGTAATACAAAAAACAAAGCCGTAGTCGCGAATTATTTTACCGATAAGTTCATCTGCGAACGACGAACTGGTAAGAGTGACGCCGTGAAAATCTAGTATTACTCTTCGCTTTGTTTCATGGATGATGTTCAACGTTGTGTTTCGAAGCCTTATGGCTGCCTTGCGTGTGCCTGTTCCATATTCAAGGGATGCCACGTCTATTTCGTATAGACCATCGTTTCTCTCAAGACTTTCTAGCCATAGATCAGTTGGACGATGGTTTTGAAATGCGGCTGCAATGTTGACCTCTTGCGAAAAATCTAGTTGAAAGTCAATCGTAGTTGTTCCGTATTTTCTTCCAAGGTAAAGTTGCCCTCTTTCGCTGGTTGAGGGGGTTTTGTCAAAACTGTAGTTAGCACCTCCAGACGATACCTTATACACGCCTCCATTAGCTTGAACTATTTGAGAAAGATTCCACATACCGTTGCCTTGGCCTATTGACTCGTCACGGGTGATTCTTTCTTGTAGCGCTAAGGTAATTGCATCTAAGGCTGTTCGCGGTTTATGCGTTATCGATGTATTGAAAGAATTTTTGATACCAATTCCAGCATCAAAAACGCAAATTGCAAGGCGTCTGTTCTCCTTGTGCACCTGCGCCATAATATATCCGTGCTCTGTATTTGAATGTTGTAAAACATTGTCCATCGTTTCATTCAGGCACCATTCGATGCCGCTTGCCACGCCTTGGGCAAGTTCGTGTTGTTCCCTCATTTCTTTGAGTATCAGATCTACCACGACTTTAACTTCTTCAGATGAACTGAATCTCCATACACGATCAAAGGGCGAAAGAGTGTTGATCTTGTTATCGAGTAGCTTGCTTGCGGGGAGCGGGTTAAAACAGCAGGTGTGCTTTACATAGCACTCGTCTTCGCTTGCGCTCCCATAGTCAATTTCGAAGTCAACATTATGAGAGTCTCGATAGTATTGCAAAAGACCAGCGACCGGTGCGCAGGTGTTAGGGTAGACGGATTTGTCGGTGTTTAAGTGTATGGCGAAATCTTGGTAGCCGGCCTTTATCCCGTTGAATATTTCTCTATTAGCTATCGTCAGATTCGCGGGGGAGGACAAATCGAGATCAACGTGTTTTTCGTAATCCATCTCGCTCCTTTGGTTGCATAGATAATTGCGTTTCTGACTATTTTACATATTTTTAAACTATTTAGTGGTTATTACGCCCGTATCGGTACATCGTTCCAGACCATCGGTACGGCATTCCGCAGCATCGGCACAGTGATTCTGCCTAGCAGTGCACACCCACAAGATATTGATTTCAAGGGCCCGACTGCAAT
>NZ_QICD01000044.1 GCF_003726035.1 Paraeggerthella hongkongensis | reverse complement strand
ACGTACCTGACCTTCTCGCGCTCCGTGTACATGCAGCTCCCTCCTCACGGCCCCTTCGGGGCCGTTCGATCGGTCGTGGACCGCCCTCGGGCGGTCCAACTTCTTGCCGCATCCCCGTTTTGCGGCGGTTTTCACCCTTCCAAGAGGGCTCGCTCCGCACGTGATTTTTATTTTCCCAGTTCAGACGAACGGCACTTCGAATTATTCTGGTTCGAGGACCAGCAAAACTCGATCGTTTTGACACGACGGGCGAAACTCGTGCGCAAAGCGGGCGCGATGAAAGACGCCGGTTGGGCGGGACGCGCAACGCGAGGCGCGAAACGCCGGTTGGACGGGACGCGAGACGCAGCAACCCCGCTCCTAGTACTCCCCTTGCACGCCTATGCCAATCAGGCCAGGACCGGTATGCACCACCAGAACGGGGCTGATCTGCCCCTCGTACCACCATTGCACGCCGCTCATCCGCGATGCAAGCTCGGACTTCACCTCGGCTGCCTCTTCCGCCGCGTCCCCGTTCACCACGGCAACCGTGCTGCGAGGGAACTTCGCAGCGAATTCCTCGACGCACTGCATCGCCTTCTTGAGCGACTGCCGACGCCCCTTGGCCTTTGTAACGGTATAGTACACGCCCGCTTCGTTGCAGCTGATCACGGGACGCATGTCCAGCAAGCTGCCCACGCGATAGGTTACCTCGCCGATGCGGCCGCCCTTGCGCAGGTACTCAAGCGTGTCGACGCAGAAGTACACCCTCGTATTCTTCGCTATCTGGTCGCCTTCGCGCTTGATATCCTCAAACGACGCGCCCTCGGCCAGCCTCCGCGCAATTGCAAGGGCAACCAGGCCCGCGCCCATCCCGATGTTCTTCGTGTCGACCAAGCAGCAATCAAGCTCCGGCATTCCCGCCGAAAGCGAGCGCATCAACTCGTACGTAGCGGAAAGCCCACTCGAAATGGTCACGATAACCGCACGATCGTACCCGTCGGCCACCACGCGCTCGAGCACGTTCCGCGCAACGGCGGGTGTAGGCGTAGACGTTGTAGGGATTTCCCGAGAGAATCGATCGTACACCTCTTGAGGAGTGATGGTCACCTTGTCCAAAAACGATTCGTGTTCGTAGTTCACCTGCAAAGGAACCACGTACATGCCGTACCGGTCGATATCCTCGGGAGGAACGTCGGTGCAAGAGTCCACCACGAGCGCTATACGGCTTGCATTCATACTGTCCTTCTTCCAAAGTTTCAATAGCTTTGTAATATAGTTTTCATTACTAGATTATAAGGAGCACAGCACTGTGTCAAGCAACAACGAAGATTGACTGACCCTGTACGGATTGTTATTCTCGTTCGTACGAATACCGTGGAAAGGAATCTATGAACCCTTCATCCATCAGCACGTCGGCCTACGCGCAAAAACTCGCCAACCTGCGCTTGCCTCGATATCAGGAGATACCCCGCATCGACCTGTACATGGACCAACTCATCGGATACCTCGAGGAAACGCTTGCCCCGCTCTACCAGGAACACGAGAAGATCATCACGCGCTCCATGGTGAACAACTACGTGAAGCAGGGAGTCCTCTCGTCGGCTTCAGGCAAGAAGTACACGCGCTCCCACGTTGCGTACCTCATCGTTATATGCACGCTCAAGCAAACGTTCTCGATCGCCGAAATCGACCGCCTCATTCGCATGCAGATTGCAAGTTTCGACACGCATGTGGCCTACGATTACTATTGCGACGCGTTCGAAGCGGCGCTCGAAGCCCTGTTCTCCGCGGAACCCACCAGCCCGGCAGGCCTTACGAGCGGCGCAAACAAGGGAGACTTCGAACGGGACCTCGTGCTTTCAACAACATCGGCTATCGCCTACACCCTCTACGTGAAGGCAAGCATCTTGACCACCGACGCCGCTGCACGTTAGGGTGCGCGCGAAGGGCGCAAAACCCGACTTCCCAGCTTTCCGTTGAAATCGCGTGAAACATCGACGTTGCGCCTATAAGGTTGACCTTATCCCGATACAATAAGGCGACCCATTCGCTACAACGCAAGGAGATCGCCACGTGGAAGCCCTCATGTTCGCTTTACTCATGTTGGCAGCCGTCCTCGTATCCTCCGTCATAGACCAGCTTGTTCCCAAGGTATCCTCCCCCCTTATCCAAATTGGACTAGGCCTGATCATCGCCGTGGTCGCAGGCGGTCAGATCGACATCCTGTTCGACGAAGCCGATTTGTTCCTGGTTCTGTTCATCGCTCCGCTACTCTACGACGAAGCGAAAAGCGTTGACAAAGCGGCGCTTTGGCGCAACAAAAGACCCGTCGTCTCGCTTGCCATCGGACTGGTGGTGGTCACGGCTCTAGTGGTCGGCTTTGCGGTCAACTGGGTCGTACCTTCCATCAGCTTAGCCGCCGCTTTTGCCCTGGGCGCCGCCCTGGGCCCCACCGACGCCGTTGCCGTCGCCTCGCTTTCAAAGGAGACCGACATCTCGCCTCGCGCCAAGAGCATTCTGGAAGGGGAATCGCTCATCAACGACGCATCGGGCATCGTCGCCTTCCAGTTCGCGCTGGCTGCAGCCGTTACCGGCACGTTCTCTCTGGTCAACGCAACCGTCGAGTTTTTGTTCTCTTTTTTGGGAGGCATTTTCATCGGCATCGCGCTGGGCTACCTGGGCAACTTCATCGTGCGCAAGGTGCGCTCCTGGGGCTTGGAGAACACCACGTTTCACGTGCTGTTCGAGGTGTTCACGCCCTTCATCGTGTACCTGGTAGCCAACCAGGTGGGCGCGAGCGGCATTTTGGCAGTGGTCGCAGCAGGACTGGTGAACGTCATATCGCCCCGCACGCTAGGGCCTTCGATATCGCGTATGAACATCGTTTCAGCCAGCGTTTGGCAGGTGCTGTCCTTCACCCTTAACGGGATCGTGTTCGTTCTTTTGGGCACGCAGCTTCCCCGCGCCATGCAGCAGACCTGGGCTAACGTGTACATCGATAACGGCTTGCTCATATCCTACGTCCTGGGCATCACGCTCATACTCATCGCAGTGCGCTTCGTATGGATTCTCGTCATGGAGCGCTCGCGAAGCCGCCAAGGTAAAAACAAGGAAGACGGTGCGACGAAGCGGCGCAGACTATCGAAAACCGACATGCTATCGGCGGCTATCATGACGCTAGCGGGTCCAAAGGGAACCATCACGCTCGCCGTCATTCTCACGCTGCCGCGCGCCATTCCGCAGCAGCAGCTCATCATGTTCCTGGCATGCGGCGTCATCGTGGTCACGCTTCTGCTGGCTACGTTCGTGGTTCCCCTACTGGCTCCGCGCAAGCCGACCACCGAAGAAGACCAGCGCTGCGACGAAACGCAGGCGAGCCTCGAGATCCTGCGCAACGTCATCGAGGAGCTGTCGGCTCGCCAAACCCCCGAGAACCGTGCCGCCACGCAAATGGTCATCCATTCTTACAACGACCGCATTGCGCGCATCAAAGAGCAGCACAACATCGACGACGAGCCAAACCTCGAGCTGCGCCTGAAAACACTGCGCTGGGAACAGGAATTCGTCTTCGAGCTCATCGAGCGCGAGGAAACGTATCCTTTGGTAGGCTACCAGTATTTAAGCCGGCTCTCGCATATAGAGAACCTTCTGCGCCACCACGCCGATCGCTGGTCGCCGCAAAGAGCCGCCCTGCGCATGCGCACAGCGCTGAGATCCGGATGGTATCGATTCGTGCAGGGCATGCCCGGAGCGAATCTGACCGAAACCGCGCAGGCCATTCGCGATCTGCAGATACGATCGTGCGAATTCGTCATCGAGAAGCTGCAAGGAGAAATGGCTCCCGGCGTATCGGAGGAAAACGCCGAGGATTTATCGTCTCTTCTTCTCGAGTATCAGCGCACACTGAGCGCATTGCGCTCGAAAGCCCCTTCCATCACGGCCATAACCAGCACGGCGGATGCCGCAGTCGACATCAAGCGACTTGGACTGCACCTGGAGCTTGAGCAAATACAAACACGCTACGAGGAAGACGACTTGTGCCGCGCCACCGCGAAGCGCCTGCGCGAGAACGTGCACCTTATGCAGATCGACCTCGAAGACAACGTGTAACGCGCGAAGCAGGGTTTTGCAGCCTCGCTCCGAACCACAACGATCCCTGCACTAAAAAGGCCCGCGAGCTCCGTGACGAGCTTGCGGGCCTTTCCGTGTGCCGTATGCGCAGGAATCGCTACATCTTGGCCGGAGCGCTCACGCCCAGCAGACCCAGCGTGGTCGCCAAAACAATGCGGGTTGCGTCAGCAAGCGCCAGACGCGCGTTCTGGACGGCCTCGTCCTCGCCGATGATGTGGCAGTTGGTGTAGAACGAATGGAACAGAGCCGCCAGATCCTGAGCATAGTGCGTCAAACGGAACGCAGCGCGATCGCGCGCAGCCTGCGACACCAGATCGGCGAAATCGTCCATCTTGCGCATAAGGGCCAACTCGGACTCGTGCGTCAACGGGGACAGGTCCACGCCCGCAGGCACAACCTTAGCCGCCAGTTCATCCATGGAAAGCTCGCCGGCCTCAGCGGCAGCCGCGTCGGCGGCGTCGGCGGCCTTGCGCAGGATGGAGCAGATGCGCGCATGAGCGTACTGCACGTAGTACACCGGGTTGGAGGCGTCCTTCTTCTTCGCCACCTCGATGTCGAAGTCGATGGGCTGATCGGAAGAACGCGACAGCATCAGGTAACGTGTCGCGTCCACGCCCACCTCGTCGATGAGTTCCTCGAACGTGATCATCTCGCCGGTACGCTTGGACATACGAACGGCTTCGCCGTCGCGGAACAGGTTCACCAGCTGGCCGAGCATGATCTCGAGGGCGCCGGGCCAGCCCCACGCGGCCAGCATGGCCTCGCAGCGGGCGATGTAACCGTGGTGATCGGCGCCCCAGATGTTGATGAGATGGTCGAAACCGCGCTCCATTTTATTGTAGTGGTACGCCACGTCGCTCATGAAGTACGTCATCTCGCCGTTGGCCTTGATCAGCACGCGGTCCTTTTCGTCGTCGAACGCGCTCGACTTGAACCAGGTAGCGCCGTCCTCGACGTAGATGTAGCCCTTCTCGCTCATGGCTTCGAGGCTGCGGTCGACCGCGCTCTTGCCGGTCTCGTCGGGTACGTACAGGCTGCGCTCGCTGAACCAGCACTCGAACGTGGTGCCGAAGCGCTCGGTCACGCGGTGCTGCTCGGCGAGCATCATCTGGTAGGCGCGCTCGCGGAAGTTCTCCATGCGCTCCTTCTGATCGGCGTCAAGCCACTTGTCGCCGTCTTCGTCAATGATGACCTGCGCGATGTCGTTCACATACGAGCCCGCATAGCATGCTTCGGGCATTTCGACATCGCGACCGAGGATCTGCTGATAGCGTACGGCCACGGATTCGCCGAAGTTATCCATCTGCGTACCGGCGTCGTTGATGTAGAACTCCTCGTACACATCGTAGCCGGCATGGCGCATCACGCGCGCCGTGGCGTCGCCCAAAGCAGCCCAACGGCCATGCCCCACGTGCATGGGACCCGTAGGGTTGGCGGAAATGTACTCGAGGTTAATGTAGCGCTGGCCCTCGGGGATAAACCCACGACCGAAGCCTTCCTTTTCCTCGCGCACCTGGGAAACAACGCCCTGAAGCACAGTGGAGGACAGGCGGAAGTTGATGAAGCCGGGACCGGCGATTTCAGTGGAAGCGATGATGCCGTTCTCCGGAAGATGGTCGACAATGATCTGAGCGATCTCGCGGGGGTTCTTCTTAGCCTGCTTGGCGGAACGCATGGCTACGGTGGAGGCCCAGTCACCGTTGCTTTCGTCACGCGGGCGCTCCAGCGCCGCCGCGGGAGCCTCCTCGAGCTTAAGCGATCCGTCCTCGCACGCGGCCGCAACGGCAGCGTCGATCAGCTGTTCAAGTTGTTCGCGAATTTGCATGGTATGCATCTTTCTTTGTGGGACTCGTGTAAATACATGTTGGACAAGTCTACCACCTTTTTCAGATGCGCGGGCACGCATCGAGCGAACGAACGCCCCAAAAAAGGACGTTATGCAGAAAACATACACACGACCTCGCAAAAAGCATCTGCGGTTGGGCGCTTTTATGCTATTGTTCGCTCATTGCAGATTCCCGGGCATCCCGGTTGCGAGAGAGGACGAAACCGCATGGCCATGATGTTCCAGCAAGGGAGCTTCGACGACGCGCGCATCGTGCGCACGCGCGTGTTCATGGAAGAACAGGGCTTCCAAGACGAGTTCGACGACATCGATCAAGATCCTCGCACCATTCACATCACGCTGTACGCAGACGGAATGCTCGCGGGATGCGCGCGCACCTTCCCTGATCCCGAGCGCCCCGAAGAACCCGGCCGCTGGATCTTCGGACGCCTGGCCGTCTTGCCCGAGGCACGCAAAGGCGGCCTGGGAGTCGCCCTTTTAGCGGAATCCGAGCGACTGGCCCAAGCGGCGGGAGCCACGGAAATGCACCTGCACGCGCAGTGCCGCGTCACGCCGTTTTACGAGCGTTCAGGATACCGGCAATACGGGCCCGTCGAACTTGACGAGCACGTCGAGCATATCTGGATGAAGAAGGCCCTGTAAGGCGAAGCCCCTCCCCCGCGCATGCACGGCATCCCGCAGAAAGCGGCCCTCGCCGAAGCGAGGGCCGCGTCAATTCAGTTCGTCCGCCTAGAACCTATCTCTATCGATCCGGAATCAGCATCAAGCAGCGCCCGGAATCACCATCATCGCAACGGTGAGGATAACCGCGCAGGCAACTCCAAGAATAACGAACAATTTGCCGCCGAACTTGAGCCACGTCGAGTACTCGATCTTCGCAAGCGCAAGACCGCCCATGATCGCGCCGCTGGTCGGGGTGAACAGGTTCACCAAGCCGTTGCCGGCGCTGAAGATCATGATCATGACATCGGTCGAGAAGCCCAGCGAGTTAGCCAAGGGACCCATGATGGGCATGGACACCGTAGCCATACCGGACGAAGACGGGATCAAGAACGACAGGACGATGTAGAGCAGGAACGACATAGGAGCGAAGATGATCGCCGACAGGCCGTTCAATGCATTGGCCGCATTGTTGAGGATCCACATATCCAGGCCGGTCTCGCCCATGAGCACCGTAATGGAACGAGCCATGGCGATGATCAGCACGACGCTCATCATGTCGGCAGTGCCGTTGATGAATGCCTTCACGAAGCGGCTTTCGGACACGCCGCCCACGATGCCGATGACGATAGCCATGATAAGGAACCACGTGGATGCCTCGTCGAAGTACCATTGCCCCAAAGGAAGTCCCGTCAAGAACGAGGACCAGCCATCGGAGATCTGCTCTTCAGTAGTGACCGTGCCCTCGACGTTGCCGTCGAACGCGATTTCGCCGCCAACCTTTTTATCGGCCCAAGCGGTGGAAATGTCATCTGCTGAAACCTGCGTCGTCACTTCCTCGGTAACAGCACCGGCGTTGAACAGCTCCACGCCGAAGTCGCCCCAAGGAATGAAGCCGACGATCATGACCACGAAAGTGAGCGCGAACGCGATGAGCGTAGCCTTCTGACGACCGGTCATAAGCTTCTCGGATGGATTCGCCTCAGCATCCTGCGCTTCCTGCTGGGCTTCGCCAAACTCGGCCTTCATGACCTCTTGCTCTTGCAGCGAGAGGATCGTGGAACCCTTGTCAGCCTTGACCTTCTTCGCATAACGCATCACGAAGACGATGGATATAGCCAAGGTGACCAGCCACAAGATGACGCCGAGCATGATGATGGTGCCCTGGTTGATAGCAAGCCCCGTAGACGACAGCGAGTCAACGGCTGCACCGACCGCGAACGGGTTGACCGTCGAGCCGAGCACGCCGCAACCTGCGCCCAGCAACACGACTGCCGCACCGACCACGCTGTCGAAGCCTGCAGCTACCATGGTGGCAGCCAGCAGCAAGTAAAACGGAACCGTCTCCTCGCACATGCCGTACGTCGTGCCGCCAATGGAGAAGATGAACATCAAAATGGGAATGAGTATGAGCTCGTTACCCTTGAGTTTCCTCACCAGCGCGGCAATGCCGGCATCCAGAGCACCGGTTTCCGTGACGATGCCCAGGAAACCGCCCAAGATCAGCACGAACAGACAAACCGGAAGAGCGTCGGTGAAGCCCTTTACGGGCGCCGTAGCCACATTGGCAACGGTTGCCCCCGTTACACCCTCCACGCCCATGAACGACATGACGACCGTAATGAGCGCCAATGCGATCAGGATGATCAACAGGATGGTGAACGAAGAGATGGAACGCTTCTTTCTGCTTTTTTCCTTTTCTTTCTCGGTCATACAAACCCCTCCTTTTATGAGGATCGAGGTGGATAGACAGATGCGAACGAGAAATTGACAGACGAATCAGTGGAAGCATAACCGCATGATCCGACAGTACCCCAGTTAACGGCGGCGCCCGCGCTACACAGGCGCCGCCGCTTAGAACAGTTTCGGATTCCCAAAGCCCTCAATCAGCGGGCCTCGGTACTCCAAACGGCGGGAACTACGCCGTGATGATGGTGCCGGTCTTGCCCTCGAGGCCCGCGGCGGCGCACTCGAGGCTGGTGATGAGGGCCTTGCCCTCGGGGAAGGCGCGCACGTACTCGATGCAGGCCTCGACCTTCGGCAGC
>NZ_QICD01000043.1 GCF_003726035.1 Paraeggerthella hongkongensis | reverse complement strand
GAATGACGAGTATGCGAGTCAAATCAATATGTTGTGGTGTACCGATAGAGCGTAATGATGTACCGGTAGCCCCGTAACGGGTGCCGGTGAAATTTGGAACGATGTACCGATTTACCTGTAATAATCATTTAGTGAACTTGCAAAACAAAAAGCACTTTTTGAATGATATTTCTAGTGAAATGCAGCGGTCGTATTGAGTGTGCTTCTCTACTGAATCACAAACCGTTGAATGGCCTGTTCTCTTCCCATAGTCGGTAAAATATCAAGAAATTGTCTGATGCTGTGACAATGCTTCTGTGTAGCGAAGGACACACCACCATTCTAGTTACTAAAGTAATGGTGATGCTATACATACCTTTTGGGAGAGCATTACGTTCGCAACGTAGGGGTCGAGGGTTCGAATCCCTTCATCTCCACCACGGAAACTTCATCAGGGGGCGAAGCCAATGGCTTCACCCCCTGATTTGCGCTTTGTTCCTTACGAAGCCCCAAACCCGCATTGCTTCAGTGCTTTCGGGAGCGATCATCTGAAGGCGTTTGGAAGCTGCTCGGAAATTGCGGAGAATAATACGAATTCACCGTCGTGGCTATAATCATCCGGCGCACTGCCTCCTGTCAGCAAGCCGATAGCTTCTCCCCTGGTGTTAAACACTGGACCGCCGCTCATACCGTGTATGAACGGTCGATCAACACGAACTCGTCCCGCTTTTAGCGTTTCTGCTACCGCCGCCTCGATGCAGCGTATCGACGAATCTCCTCCCGCAAAGCCATAGGCCTTCACCGACTCCCCAATTTGTGGAAAATAATTACCATTAGTGAGGGCAAAAGCTTCATTTTTCATGAATGGTGGAGCTTTGATGGCTGCAACATCTAATGTTTTGTCAATGAGAAAATCGCTGAGCTCGGGTTCGTAGAGCACTTTTAAAGTCGGGAAGGAGCATCGTTCATCGCCAATTTTCTTGTACTCATGATGTATGTCGCATAAGCAATGAGCGCATGTAAAAAGATATCCCTTATCGGTTAAAAAGCTCGTCCCATTTTCGCAAAGCGGAATGGGATCTCCTTGATCGTTTTGGCGTGAATAACAAATTTCCGTTTGGCATACGGTGCGTTCTGGCGTGGATATAGGAACTTTTTCTCCAGTTACATCGTGGTACATGTTCCATAATTTTGCGAGTGGCTGCGAAGCTTTTTTGTTTGGGCCCGTGATCATCGTGTAGTATTCGAGTCGACCCCTGATATGCTTTTTCAGCAGCGTCTCGGAAATCAGGCCGGCCTCATTAAAAAGCTTTGATGAATAGGAATGATTGCGCTTAGCATATTCGGCTCCCGCATACTCGAAACCAACGAGAGCCCAATTGTTGAATAGGACTCGCAAAGATCGATATTCTTTCCTGGGAAAGTTGCACTTTTCGTTCACTATTATTCCGGTCACCTGCTGACGGGATGATTTTCTTGCAATATGAATCTTTGTTTCATTAATTTCAAATCTGTTCGAACCGATAATATTGCGAACTTCCGGGCTAACGGAATTGATTCCTAACTCGCTCTCGTTAAAGAGTTTGTTTATTGCGCTTCTGCTGGTAGATGAGAACGTAATATCGTCGGCATAACGTGTGTAAACGAGTTTGTTTTTGGCAGCATAACTAACAAGTTGCTTGTCGAGCCGGTAGCAAATCATATTGCTTAATATGGGAGATGTCGGAGCCCCTTGAGGTAGAGACCCTTTGTAGCATACTAGTTCTGTAAGCAGATTTGCTACATCTTCGGGAAAACTGAAAGGGTCTTTTCGGAATAACCCATGTATTCTATCCCCTGTGATGCTTGGAAAAAAATCCCTAAGATCCAAATTAACAACAGCGCTCTTTTTTACATGAGACATTGCATTTGAGGCTATGCTGCAAGAAGAGACAAAGCCGTGAACGCATTGTGGGGGTCGGTAGGCCTCGTTAAAAAGCTCCAATAGTTGTCGTTGCACTGCTTTGAGATATCCGACTGGAGCTTCGATGGTGCGTTTTTCACCAGAACGTTTTTTCCCGATCTCAAAGGTCTTGTAGCGTATGCCGTTTTTGGCATACGCGAGCATCGTGAGATCTTTGATCGGTCGCTCCAGATAGTATGCAAAATCCTCTTTTGATTCAATGTCTAAAAGTGCACCATGCTTATTGTCCACCACGATGGGACTCCTTCGGGTCAGAAGTTGCCGAATACTCCATTATGCAAACATCCATCCGTCAAACCGAATCTGAAACGAGGATCATAAAAACACGAATGCGAAACACATTCAAAAGTCGAGCCCCATCGTGGCTAATTCTATTGTAATGGAGCGATAATTTTTTGTCATTGAATCGACAATATTAGACATGACAGCCGAGAGACCCTGAGTCTACTTTCCCTACAGGTGCGGATATTTGAGAGAGGGATGGTCTACCTCTGGGAGGTATACGAAGCAACCGGGACACATCACCATTTTAGTTACTAAAACAATGGTGATGTTATACGTACCTTTCGGGAGAGCATCACGTTCGCAACGTGGGGGTCGTGGGTTCGAATCCCATCATCTCCACCACGGAAACTTACACGAACCCTCGTTTCGGCGGGGGTTCGTTCGTTCATTGAGGGTTATATATCTATTTTCCTAAACCCTCAATTGTGCTCTCAAACTCTCTTCTTCGTAAAAATTCTTGCTTGAACCAGATTTCGGACGCGCTTGCCGTCACGAGTTAAATTTCGGCCGTCGGGCACCCAATGCTCGCAGGCATGAGGCCCGGTGCCCTCTGCATAGTGCAGCTCGTTTTGGTTGGGAGAATGCAGCTTGTCGAAGAGACTACCTCCGGGCGGTTGACGATTGTCGTGTTCAACCCATCGGGCTCCTGCCAGTCAAGCGAGGTTGTAAGATTGCCTTGTGGGTTGGTATTCACGAGCGGGACGCGCCTTCCCCATATCGCTAGCCCGATGCCGAGGTTCGTGGTGATCGCGTCCTTCACGACACCTTCCCTTTGGTTGACGATGGCTATGGTTTTGCATGAGTGCATGATCGTACGCCTTTCCGAATTGAGTATTGTGCCGCGGCTGGGGTTATGCAAGGGTGGGCAGTTTTGCCGCCGATCCAGTCTGACGCTGGAACTGAATGAAAAGGCTTATAATTGCATTTGATTCGGTGCTTAATTAATAAATTCGAATACAGATGTATGGCCAGCGGCAAACCATTCCGTTAAACAACCTAGGACGGTGTTCGTAATGGCGAAAGAAAACCCCAAAATAAAAATGGGTGTATATAAGATCGATTACCTAAAAGTCAAAAAGCTCTTGGGAATCGATGAAGGCAATGCGATCGCCCCGGTAACGGCGGTCAAAGCCGTTATGGATGACCTCATTAAGCGCTTGGGCAGATACGCATACAGGAGAATAAGCGTCTCGGAGGTTGAAGGGATTGTGTTCAACACATACAAAGAGGCCGACATTGCTCCTTTCATTCAGGACATGCTGATTTCGGGAAGGTCGTTAGGGGATGACGCGTACGATGCAATCCTCTCTGAAGAGCTGCTTCAGAATCGAAGTACGTCTTTGATTCTTTTCAGCATCCAAGGGGAAGCCGTCTACCTGCTTGCGGGAGCTCGTGGTGCTGCATATGTCAAAGGATACGTTGTGAGCGACTTCGCAACCAATCTGCTCACGAAGATTTACGAAGAGAAATCGGAAGCTGTCTCCCAAAGCGGGAAGTCCCACTTGTTGGGCGACGTGACATCGACCAGGACAACTACGAAAAGCAAGCGCAGCTTCATTGATGGAAGCCAGATCGGCACGGTATTGAAGGACTGCGAAGTCCACTTGGAAAAGGAGCAGCAAGAAGCTCTCGGTTTCATGCCTGAGTTTCCCTATAAAGATAAAATCGCAAACGTCACTTCGGCTTCGTTTAAACTTAAGCAGTCGTTGACACTCGGGGAATTCAAAACCCTATTGCGCAGTATCGCCAAGCTAGACAGGCAAGACTCGAGGTTCATCGTAAACAACCTTGTTCCGGTGAAGAACTTTGGCATCCAAGAGAGAGACTTGGAGAACGCTTTGATCGGTGGGATTCTGACTGGCGATAGAGGATCTAGTGTCAAGATGGTGGGGGCCGGATCGGAATCGTACCCTTGGTCTGATTGGTACCGCATAATCTACAAAGGCGGAGGTGACATCAATCAGGCGTTCATGAAGTCTGACTCTCCAATTGAGTTTGAAGATGTTGTGCGAAAGTTGAAAAGCGAAGGCGATTTTGATGAGCGGCACTTAAAGCGCATCTTGTTGAAATCAAACCTCGTAACTACGCTTGAAGGTGGTGTTACTCATAAGGACGTCGTGATTGCCAGTGTGCAGGCCGTCACGGTTTTAGGCGATGTCGAATATTTTCTGTACGGCGGGCATTGGTACTGCATTCCTAGTTCACATGATAGTTTGCTGCAGAAGCGCTTTGGGATGCTGTACGAAAAGAGCGTAGCTAGGGCAAAGGCTCTTCGTGGGGGGTTTGGGTTGAGTTGCAAAGAGAACGTTGGCGTCGCGACAGAGGACGCATACAACGAAGCTTTGCGAGAGCGTAGGTGCATCGTCGTCGGGCACAAGGCATTGGTTTCGAATGTCGAGCTCGCTGATCTGCTGTTCAAATACGATGGCGTGGTCTACCTCGTTCACAACAAGCAGAAATTCGATGGACCAGGTGCGCGCGACGTGGTTGGACAGGCTCTATCGGCTGCCCGCCTTTGGCAGGATCGGCTTCATTCTGACCAAAAGAAGGCTTTTCTAGATGATTATTATGACCGCATTTCCGCATGCTATGAGCGGAGATCGAGATCGGTGCCGGTGTCGAAAGAGAGTTTTCGAGGCTTGTTTTCTGGCTCGCCGAAGCTTTGCATCGCCACCGGCTACATAAGCGGGTTGCGCGGAGACAGTGAATCGTCCTATGCAAAACTGATTTCGTGTGACGCCGAAAAGCAACTGAAAGACTTTGACATCGATTTTATGTTGCTCGATCTCGTCTAGTGTTGCTTGTCCTAAACCGCATTGCCCTGCGAGTGCGGCTCGCAGAGCTGCGCATGTTCGATACGGAGCTTGATTTTATATTGCCATCTTGATACTGCGCGGGTTCGAGATTGGCTATAAACCCATTCCGCTACATGGGCTTAATTGTGATCACCCCTATTCTCTCATTTCGCTCAATGGCGAACGTGAAAAGCGAAGGACGCACCACCATTTTAGATACTAAAAAAATTGTGATGGTATACGTACCTTTCGGGAGAGCATCACGTTCGCAACGTGGGGGTCGTGGGTTCGAATCCCATCATCTCCACCACGAAACCTGATCGGGGCGAGGCCATAGGCTACGCCCCGATTTTTGTATGTCGCCAAATAGTGGGTATAGGCGGGTTATAGGCTGTTAGGCTATCATATCGAGAACCGAGAATTTGAACAGGACGAAGTTGATAGAAGGCAGCAATGGGGCAGGATGCAATCGGTCCAGATGTGTTTATAATTTACTATCTTAACTATCCTAAAACAGTTGAGTTAAGTATGACGTTTGAGAATGTTGTTCATACCAGCAGCAATGTTGAACGCTATGCAGAGAGCAAGGACTCTTTATCGAGCTCCGTTTCTGGCTCTGCCAGAACGAACGTTGTTCCATTTATGAAAGCTGAGTTTGAATCGACAGTCGATTCCACATTAGATAATCTTGAGTCCCGTAGAGTTGCCGAAACCTATGAAATCAAGCACACCAAGTCAACTTATCTAAAGCAACTCCTTAATCATACTCGTAGGATAAAAAGGGTTTCGCGTATTGCCAACAGTGCGCCTGGTGACCTTTTGCGCATAGATGGCGTTTCTCTCTCGGTCGTTGACAACGAGCAGATTTTTCAGATGCAAGTATTAAGGCACGATGCTCTTAAAGGCATGCGAGTTCAGGGTCTTGATGTGAACAACATCGTTTCTTCGATGCTCGAAGATTACTCATATATACTTGCGACTGATTTTGAGCGCGAAAATTCGGATGGAACGAACGGCAAGGAGCGTCTTGCAATTAAGATTCCATCTGAGAGCGCTAACGAGTTTGAAAGTAAATATCGCATACATGATTTGCTTTTGGGTGAAGTCTCTCTAGTTGGCGTATACAAAGGCAAAGTTGACGGCCATATTTTGCAGCAGAATACATTTACCTCGCTGCAGACTGTCTCACTGGACCAAACCTCGAACACGACAACTCGCATCATTAAAAGCGCAGACTATAGTATCGCGTCTACCTCGTCACAACGAAGCGACTGCAAAGAGCCCGAAGTAGTCCATTATCTTGACCTGATTGCAATTCTCCAACCAGTCAGCTTTGATAAAACGAGCGATATTTCGCCAGAGTGCGAATCGGTCAAGAACGTACACAAAGGACTATTCGCTCGCATAAAAGAAAAGCTCTGCCATGCATAAGATGACCCTTCTAACATATGAGAGTGCTAAAGAATATCGTCGAGCGGCGTTAGGTTTTGAGAAAGATGGTTTCGAATATCTGTCGGTAGGTACCGATTTCGAAGAAGCGAGTCTCGAGCTTAGTCAGAATCGGAAAACCTATACAGATCTGACGAGCTGTTTTGCTTGGTCTTCCGCTAACGAGTTTTCGCAAATCGCATTAGAAAACATTTTTAATTGCTCCGGTAATAATGCTCTCTTCATTTCAAAAGCCAAATGGTCGAATTTCGCTCTCGAAACGTTTCCTCATTACTTTATTGAGTGTCGTCCTCTATGTCCAAAGGACGACATCGCAGGTTCTAAAGTCGGCATGAAAAGAAAGCCGCTCTACTTATATAAATGTCGAGCAGAGTACGATGCTCTCGTTAGTCGTTCCGAACGAGAGGAAGCGTTTCATTTTGCATCGTTTTCTTGGATGAGAGACAATGTACCTGATTTAATTGGATTGCTCTCAAATAGCGAAAACGAAGTAATGATCGATCTGACGGCTTTCGCTGCTTTCGATAGTTCGGGATTAATGCTTGCCTTTGAATCGCTCTGTTATTCAGTTCCGGGGAATCTTTTCTATATTGTCAACGAAAAGGCTGCGGATAAGCTTTTTGAGGTATTCCCGTCCGTTTTTGATTCCATTAAAGACGTGACGGGCCTGTACGAGGATCTGGTGTTTGAGGAATTTGAAACAAAAAGGGGCACCGCTAATGCAATTTGTAGTTTTGAAAAGAATGAGTTGGCGCTTTTTTCCGCCGCTTTCGATAAACGATTGACAGGACACTCGAAGTTTAAAGCCGAACTGAGCAAGCGTCTTGAATGGTTCAGGATCGCCAATAGCCTTGGCGATCAGCATATACTATCGCTCTTTCTATTTGGTGAAACTGGTGTCGGTAAAACCGAGGTTGCAAGATTGCTCAATGATCTTTTAGCAGAGGGTTCGCGTTTGGCGAAGATTAACTTCGAAAGCTATAGTTCACAAGATTCGCTGAATAGCCTAATAGGTAGTCCAGCGGGCTATATCGGTTGTGAGGGCGGTGAGTTAAACGACAAGCTTTCAAAGGCTCAAGCTCGAATCCTTCTGTGCGATGAATTCGAAAAGACCAGTCGCGATGTGCAGAACTTTTTCTTGGAGTTGCTTGAGGATGGCTTTTATACTGATCGTATGGGTCATGAGCACGATCTTGATGGGTATATCATAGTGTTTACTTCAAATATAAAAAGTGAAGAGGAGCTTAACGAGAAGATACCTCCAGAATTGAGAGCGAGAATTGATTTAATGTGCGAGTTCGTTAAACCTTCGATATCTGAGAAGGCTGAACATGTGCAGAAATTCGCAGAAAATAAAGCAGAGTCTTACCGACAAAAGCTCGGCCTTTCAGAAGCGTTGGACATTTCTGACATCAATTTCAGTTTGAAGGAGCTCGAGTGCTTGTCCTTGAGGGAAATCAACAAAGCTATTGTCGCTCAAATTGCCAACAGGGCCGCATCTGTTCTGGAAAAGCGGTGTTGAAGCTTAATATGGGACTAGACTGATTGACGGATCTGGTTCGTTTTCGCATTTTGTTGTTCTCGTCCAATAGATATCTTGGCAAGCGAAGGGCGCATCACCACTTTAGCTACTAAAGTAATTGTGATGGTTTACGTACCTTTTGGGAGAGCATCACGTTCGCAACGTGGGGGTCGTGGGTTCGAATCCCATCATCTCCACCACGGAATTTCGATCGGGCCGGAAGTTTCTTCCGGCCCGATTTTCATATGAAGAACCTTGTTGGCAGAACGGGTTTTTGCTAAACTGCATTCAGCTGGACTGGTCGAAAGGCCCGGGTCCACCCTGCGGCGGGGGAAGTCCCCCGCCATCTTTATGCCCTCAGGAGGTTCTCCACGTGTCGGAGTTGAGCATCTTCATAGATGAGTCTGGCGACTTCGGAAGCAACTCTGAGCATTATCTCCTCACCTTGGTGTTCCATGATCAGGCGAATCGCATAGACGAGGAGGTTGAAGCCCTCAAGCATAAGCTAGCCGAGGTAGGGCTTTCTTCCAGTCGAGCGATTCATGCGGGGCCGATCGTACGGAAAGAAGACGAGTACGCCAGGCTGCCCCTCTCCATAAGGAGGTCTGCTTTCGGCTGTCTTTACGCCTTCACGCGAAAAGCCAAGGTGACCTATTTCGGGTTATGTTTCAAAAAGTGTGTCCGATCCAATTATTCACTGCCTGTAATTCGTAGGCATGTGAAACTCCTCCCAGACGATGCCTGAGCCGTACCTGTCGGGTGTGCCCTCACCTTTGCCAGCATCT
>NZ_QICD01000042.1 GCF_003726035.1 Paraeggerthella hongkongensis | reverse complement strand
GAGGCGGGGATCACCCGGTCCCATTCCGAACCCGGAAGTTAAGACCGCCATCGCCGAAAGTACTGCAGCGCAAGGCTGTGGGAGGATAGGACGTCGCGCTCGCGCAGGGCGCTCGGCGTTTCCGAGCGGGAGGGCCCCGGAGCCGGGAGAGGCTCCGGGGCCCTCTTCGCGTTCGGGGGGATCGACGGGTCGGAGGCTTCGCGCCCTCAGCGTGCCAGGCCCTCGCCCGGGATGCTCTGGCGCATCTCGGTCAGGTCCTTCCAGAGGCGCTCGGGCATAAACCGCCGGCGCAGCTCGGGGTTGTAGCGGGCCTCGACGGCGGCCGCGTCGTAGAATCGCTTCCAGGCCGCCTGCATGAGCTCCTCGTCCGGCGCATGCGCGGGGAGGTCGATCCGGTCCGTGCGCACGAGCCGCCAGCCCCGTCCCTCGTACACGCCGGCCAGGGCGTGCCGCTCGTCGAGCACCGCGAAGGGCTGCGCGTTGAAGCGGCCCGCGAACCAGTCCATGACCAGGGGCACCACGGAGGCGTTCGGGCTGCATCGCGCGAACCAGCCTCCGTTTTCCAGGTGCTCGAAGCGCAGGAACTGGAGCATGCGGTGGCGTTCGTTCATGACCGCCCGGTCGAGCTTGACGAGGGGCCCGACCGCTGGGTTCGCAAGGTCGTCGAGCGCGCTCGATCTTCTTGGCGTCGCTGCGGTGCAGTCGGAGACGCCGGCGCAGCGGCGCCGTCTCGGGCATCGGGCGCAGTCATGCGGTCGGCGGTGCGACATGGCGTAGCGCACGAATCGGTACACGATGGTTCCGGTGCTCGGGTCGTCCGACAATGCGGCGTGCAGAACGGCCTCGAACGCCGCCTGCCCGCACGTGCGCTGGATGCCTTTGCGAACCCGTATCGCAAGCTGCATGTCGGTTTCTATGGTGCGGACGGTCTGGCCCAGGCGGGGCTGCAAGACGTCGCCTGGTGCGACGTCTTGCGGGTCTTCGCGATTGGCATAGGCTTGGAACACGGCTGTCAGCAGGCCTTCCGGCGTGCCGTCGTATACGTAGGCGACATCCTGCAAGGGCTCTTCGCGTACCGGCCGGGCGGCGTTTCGGTCGTCGTGCGGGCTGCTCATACAGCAACCGTCGTGCGCGGTTCGAGCGCGCGCTGCCAGCCGAAAGAGCCGTCCGCTGCCGAGGGAGCGCCGGCGTCGAGCGCGCGCGGGCCTTTGCCGGCAGCGCGCAGCTTCTCGGGCGTTTCGGTCTTTTTGAACAAGCTAAGCTGTCCGGGGGTGGTTTTGGCGGACCGGCGGCCGTGCGCGCCGCCCTTAACGGGCGCTGCCAGCTGAGCTCGAAGCCCTTCGGGCGAAAAGTCGGCTCCGCGTCCTGCGTAAACGCCCCCGCAAGTTATGAAGAATCGCGCCCGCTTGTAGGCGATGCCTAGTTTGCGAAGCTCTGATTCGCGTAGGCATGCAGTGCGTCGTGCGCGCATGATGAGCCTTGCTCCCCGTACGCCGATGCCCGGAACGCGCAGCAGCGACTCGAGGGGAGCGGTGTTCACCTCTACGGGAAAGAAGTCGAGGTTGTTTATAGCCCAATTTGCCTTGGGGTCCAAATCGGGATCGAGAAAAGGGTGCGCCTCGTCGATGATCTCCGTCACGTCGAAGCGGTAGAACCGCAGGAGCCAGTCGGCTTGGTAGAGGCGGTGTTCGCGATTGAGCTGAACCGCATCGGCATCCGGCAGACGTGCATCGTCGTTTACGGGCGTGTAGGCGCTGAAGAACACGCGCTTGAGCGAGAGCGTACGGTAAAGCGCGGCTGAAAGGTTCAAGATCTGAAAATCGCTTTCAGGCGTGGCTCCTATGATCATCTGCGTCGACTGGCCGGCGGGTACGAAGGCCCGCTCTTTTCGCTTGGGGTTGACTTGCGTCATGTACGTGGCGTTTCGACGCATAAGCGCCCGGGTGTCTTCATCGACCGCAATGCTGTCCCGTATTTGCTTCATGGGCGCAAGGATATGCTGCTTGTCCTTTTCGGGGGCGAGCAGACGAAGGCTTCGTTGTGACGGGAGTTCCAGATTCACGCTCATGCGATCAGCCAGGTGCCCGAGCTGATCGATCAGCTCGGGCGATGTCCCCGGCACGGCTTTCGCGTGGATATAGCCGCGAAAGCCGTGTTCTTCGCGCAGGATGGCAAGTGTTTGGATCATGAGCTCGGTGGTGTGATCGGGATTCCGAATAACGCCTGAGCTGAGAAACAGGCCCTCGATATAATTGCGCCGGTAAAAGGAAACGGTCAGATCTGCAAGCTCCCGAGGTTTGAACGCGGCTCGAGGGACTTCGTTCGATGCGCGATTGACGCAATAAGCGCAATCGTAGGTGCATACGTTGGTCATGAGGACTTTCAAAAGGGTGATGCAGCGTCCGTCGGCGGCGAAGCTGTGGCAGCAGCCGGCGGCCATGGTGTTGCCGAGTTTGCCTGCTTGCGCGGAGCGGTCGATCCCCGAGGACGTGCAGGCTACGTCGTATTTTGCCGCATCGGCGAGGATTTCAAGTTTCGCTAGTAGATCCATGCGGTCATCCGTTCGTGCGATCAAATGTTCGTGATAATACCTGTATAATACGCAAACGAACGTTCGCTGTCAATCGAACGGGCGAGGTTTGCGCCCTGGCGTTGTTTTTGCCCCGGTGTTCGCTGCGGCCGGTCTTTCGGTGCAAAGGCGCGCACGATAAGGCGTTTCTCGCTGCGCGCGTACGAGCCTTTCGCTATACTGGGCAGGTTCCGAAGAGGAGGAGAGCAGGACATGATGGCGATGCTATGCGTGGGTCTTGGCGGGTTCATAGGATCTGTAGGCCGCTATCTGCTGGGGCTTGTCCCCCTTGAAGGTGATTTTCCGTTCATGACGTTCCTGATCAACTTTGTCGGCGCCGTGGCTATCGGAGCCGTGTTCGAGGCTGCTACGGTGTGGCCCGGCATGTCCGATAATGCGGCCCTGTTCTTGAAGACGGGCGTGTGCGGTGGTTTCACCACGTTTTCGACGTTCTCGCTGGAGACGTTGACGCTTATCGAACGAGGGAAGTACGTCACGGGAGCGGCGTACGCATGCGGGAGCGTCGTTGCCTGCTTGGCGGGCGTGGTTTTGGGGCGCTTGGCTGTTCGTGCCGTGCGTGCGGCTGCAACCGGCTCTGCGCAGGTTTGACGGCGTTGGCTGCGAGTCGATTCCCTTTTGCTATTTCGCGCGAGTGGCGTTGCCCGGATCGATCGACATGCTTTGGAAACGTTCCTGCATGTACTGGTTGTCGAAATGCTCGTCGAAGAACTGAACCATCGCGGAATCCTGAATGGCCGTTCCCGCCATACGCTGGTACCAGCAATCAAGCGCGAGCAGGGTCATTGCCCCGTCGGCGATCATGAGAACCGCGCAGATCGTGGTGATGGTGTAGCGCCAGTTCCAAGGTATCAGGTTTACCAGCTTCAGCATCCAAGGCAGGCATGCCTTGATCCATATCACGCCGAGGATTCCCCACATGGCCATGAACATGCCGTTGGTGCGTCCGTCGATAGACAGGAACGTGCCCGAGTAATCCCAGGCTACGATACCGAAAGCGAACTGCATGAACCAGCTGGTCAGATACTCGAACGCACCTCCGATAACAGCGCTTACCAAAAAGATGAGCACCACGTTTTTGTTATGGAACCGATTGAGCGCTATGGTCATGAGAACCGCCCCGAATCCGTAGATGGGGGAGAAGGGCCCGATGAGCATGCCGGCTCGGTCTTGGTAATGTCCCGGCTCCACCACGGCGAAATGGTAGACGGTCTCGAGTATGAGCCCGAGCACGCAGCAGACCGTGAATATCCAGAACAGGTTGAAGAAGTTGAGGGCTATGAATCCCTTGCCTGTTTCGTCACGGCCGAGCGTGCCGTCTTCGGCCGCCTCGCGCGTCTCCATGTCGCGCAGTTTACGCTGCAGTTCGCGCTCTTGCGCCAAAGAGGGGTCGAGGTAGCTTTGCATGACGACGAGGAACACGGCTATTGCACCGTAGGCGGCCAAGCTTAGGTTCAAACCGTCAAGCATGATGCTGCAAAGAACGATTCCGACCAGCACGGCAATCATCACGTCGGCGACTTCCGCGGCATGACGTCGCTTGTTGAGCAGCAGGCGGATGCCGAATACGGCGAACATGGCTGCGAGTGCGGTCATGAGCACGGTGTCCACAATGAAGATGATGAGCGTTGCCGACGAGAGCTCGCCTTCGAGCGTGCCGTTTTGAACGAGCAACGTCGTACCGATCACGAGCAACGCAAGCAAGGCTGCCAAAGCGCCGCCCATGACCATCGATAGGATTCCGAACACTTTGAGCGGAAGGGGGATTCTTCTTTTGTTGGGGGCTATCGCCTGATCGGCGGCGCAGTCGTCGGTACGTACGAGGTCGTCGCGCTTCCTCATGAATTCTCCTTGGCGGTGTGCGGTCGATGCGGCCTGATCGCGGGCTGGCCCGCGTGATTTGCTGACGAAGACCAGTATAGCGGAGAAGGAGCGCTCGGCAGGGGGATTCGGCGGACGTTCTCGGTTGTGCTGGAACGGCACGCGCGAAGGGCGGTGCTCGCCTGACGGCGAATGCGGGGCTGCGCTTGCGAAGAGAAAGGACCGACCACGTCGTTGAACTGCGATGCGGTCGGTCCTTCTGGCGAATAGCGGCGTATCTTCGTGGGGTTCGCTCGGCTTGCTGTGCGAGCGCTTGCTTTCGCAGGAACCTGCTGTAAAGCGCGCGAGCTTGCGGATGTTATTCGATGTCGTTCAATGGAATGCCCTTGTACTCATGTGCGGTGAACAGAAGGATGATGCCGGCGATCAAGCAGATTCCCATCATGTAGTACGCCGGGGCCATGCCGTTGCCCGTTGCGTCGATAAGCGCGGTTGCCACCATCGACGCGGTTCCCCCGAACACTACGTAGGCGATGTTGGATCCCAAGGCGGCGCCGGTGTAGCGCACTTCGGTGGGAAACATTTCGGCCTGGTAGCAGGCGATATTCGAATCGTTGATGGACAGCGTGATGCACAAGATAAGCTCAGCTGCGATAACGATGGGCAGCGAAGCCGTGTTCAGCATGGTGAAGGCCGGTATGCTCAACGCGATGAAGGCAACGCAGGCGCCCAAGAGCATCTTCTTGCGCCCGACGATATCCGATACCTTGCCTGCGCCCAGCACGATGAGGATGTAGGCGACGAGCGCAACGTCGGTTGCGAACTGAGCGGGGGCTGCTTCCATGCCCGCATAGCTGGTCAAGTACGTGGGCAGGTACGTGAGCACCAGGTAGAACCCAACCGAGTTCACCATGGTTGCCGCGATGCTGGCAAGCAGGCGCTTGCGGTACTTCTTGAACACGAGGCGAGTGGGGTTGGGAGCCTCTTTGGATCGGTCGGTCTCCGTGGTCATCTGCTCGTAGGTAGGAGAGTCTTCGAGCTTCGTGCGGATGTAATGGGCTATCAAGCCCAAGGGCCCGGCAAGCAGAAACGGTATGCGCCATCCCCATTCGATGACGGCGGCTTCGGGCAGCAACAGCTTGATGATCAGGGCAGCGGTCGAGCCTGCCAGAAGGCCTGCGGCGGTCGATGCGGGAACGAGGGAGCAGTACTTTCCTCGATGGTTGGCCGGGGAGTACTCGGCCAAGAACACGGCTGCGCCCGAGTATTCGCCGGCGGCCGAGAAACCCTGCACGCTTCGCAGGCAGATGAGCAGAATGGGCGACAGAAGTCCGATGGTTTCGTATGAGGGCAGGCAGCCGATGAGAAACGCTGCGCCCGTCATGAGGAAGATGGACATGGACAGGGACCACTTGCGGCCCTTCTTGTCGCCCATGCTGCCCCAGAAAGCCGCTCCCAAAGGGCGAAAGATGAACGATATCGCGAAAACGGCGAATGCGAGCAACGTCGAGTTCACGGCGGATTCCGGAAAGAACACGATGCCGATGGTTATGGCGAAGTACGTGTAGGTGGCGTAATCGAACCACTCGATGAAGTTGCCGAGGAAGGACGAGAGCGCTACTTTAAAAGGAACTTTCTTCTCAACTGCGTGCGTATGCATGTCGATTTCCCCCTAGGATTTCGTGGTAGTCCCCCAGAAAATGCATTGCTTCGTTGAAAGCGAAGACATGAAGCATGGTGTACAGGGCGGTCATGATGCTCCTTTACGACCGCGGCCTCCCTGGCTGTCGAACGCCGGAAGGCCGCGGATGTCGTTGTTTTGCGTACTGTGCGGTGCGTCCTTCGATTACGCGAATTCTCGCTTGATGGCTCCCACCATGTTGCGCACGGCGACGTCGCGCAGAATGACGCCCTTTTCGCGCGACGATGCCGCAGGCGAAGACAGACAGCCCGAAGGCGGCGTGTAGTCGGCGATGATGGGCAGCACGTCGTAGTTGGGAAGCGTGGCGGGCAGCCCGTCGTACAACGGATCATCGATCTTGCTCATATCGACCAGGTCGGGGTAGAACAGGAGCATGAGCGAGGTTTCCATGACGCCGGCGTGCTCGAGATCCCATCCGGTGAAGCCTTCGGGGTAAAGCTCGGCGATGGTCTGGTCGTCCACGAAGTCCCAGTACGAGAGCAGCTGAATCTTCGCGTCGTCGATACCGTCTTTCCGTGCATCCTCGAGAGCCAGCTGGGCTCCTTCGAAGATGAACTGGAAGTTTTCGTAATGACCGTTCATCAGCACGATCTTACGTGCTCCCTGTCGAATGATGCTGAACACGATGTCGCGGGAGAGCGCTATGAGGGTCGTTCCGCGCAGGCTGGTCGTACCTGACAGGTGGAAGCCGCCGCCGGAGCGTTGCTGGGAGCGGTAGCCGTAGTTGATCGGTGCGGCTACCACGCCTTGCGCCGCGCCCTCGGTGAACGAGGAAAGCGCCTCGGCCGTGGCTCCGGCCATAGCCTTGGTCAGCGCAGCGTCCACGCACATGGCCATGTGCGATCCATGCTGCTCAAGGGCGCCTACGGGTACGAACACCACCGCATCGTTGCGAAGCTTCTCGCGATACGTGAACGCGTCCATCTCCTCCATGTAAACCGTTGCTTTCACGGTGCGCCTCCTATCGGTTTTCCAGCAAGTCGACTTGCGCTTTGCTGGCGCGGAAGATAAAGGATCGCTTGGCCTGCTGGCCGCCCTGGGCCAGCTTGGCCAGGATGACCCTCTTCAGGCGCGGGTAGTCGCGCATGCCGTACCAGGCGAACGCCGTGCCGCCCGCGTACGCCTCGACGATGCTGTGGACGGGCAGGCTCGCGTCGCGCTTCGCGTCGAGCGCCAGGTACTCCTGGATCTCGTCGGCGCACAGGTCGCGGATGACCTCGGCGCTGATCTCCAGGTCGTGGGCCAGCTGGTTGAGCTGGTAGTCCACCTCGGCGGCGTCGGCGTGCGGGAAGTACGTCACGTCGTAGGTCACCGCGGACAGGCCGGAGGCCTTCGCGAACCCGAGCAGGTCGGCGAGCGCCATCATCTGCACGTGGTCCTCGGTGCGCTCGGCGATGTCGAGCTCGGCGGCGAATCCCTGGAAGCCGTTGCCCTCGAGCACGGCGCGCAGCTCCTCTTCGTTCAGCGGAGCCTCGAACTCCATCTCGGTGGCGATATGGGTCAGGTTGCTCGTGATCTTCATAGGTGCACGCTCCTTTCTTATTGCGTGGGGTTCGGCTAGTTCAGGGCTTCTCGTGCTTGCTCTTCATCTAGTCGCGCTTCAAGGTTCTCGCGGATCTCTTCTTCTTTTTCCATCTTTTCGCCCTGCTTGCTTGCGGCTGCGGTCGAGAAGAAGATCTGCGCTACGCCGCCGATGATGATGAGCGCGCCGCCGATGATCTGGAAGGCGGTCATGGTCTCGCCGAACATGAACAGGCCCAAAAGCGATGCCATGATGGTTTCCTGATAGGAAATGGCTGCCAGCTCGCCGGCCTTGAGGCGCTTGGTGGCATGGGTCAGCAGGTAGAACGCGCCGAAGCCGGTGATGAGCGCGGCGGCGATGAGGACCACCCAGGACGAGCCGGGCATCGTGAACATGTTCCAAGCGTGGGTGATGATCTGGCCGGAAGCGTCGAATTGCGTTACGCCGTTAACCTTTTCGGTGTAAGAGAGCGGCTGCAGGAAGAAGTGGTGCCAGATGAGCAGCACGACGATGGCCAGCGATCCGAACAGGAAGTTCCACCAGGATCGAACGTTGGAGTCGCAGTCCTCGCGATAGCGCGAGAAGAACAGGTACAAGCCGTAGGCTACGCCGGAAGCGAAGGCGATGGCGTTGCCGAAGGTGTACTTGGGATCGAGGTCGAGCGTCAGACCGTCGGGCGTGACGATGCCCACGATGAACAGCATGCCGATGACCACGGCGATGATGCAGAGGATGCTCTTGATGTTGAGCTTTTCCTTGAGGAATATCGCTGCCAGAATGGTCGAGTAGATGGGGCCGGTGTAGATCAGGAACGAGGCGTTGGCCAGCGTGGTGTACTGCGTGGAGAGGCAGTACAGACCCGAAAGCAGGCCCAGGAACACGCCGGAGAGCAGCATCATGCCGGAGAATCGGGTTTCCTTGAGCTTCTTCCAGCTTCCTCCGATGAAGCAGAAAATGATCGACAGCGCGATGAGGCCTGCGAAGTTGCGCCAGAACGACACGAAGTCGCCGGGCGCGTCGATGAAGCGCGTGAAGGCTCCAATGCCGCCCATCAGCGATGATGAAGCGAACATCATGACAAAGCCGATAAGCTTGTATTTCGCTTGCTGGTTCATGTATCCCTCCTTGGGGGCGGCGTCGTGTCGCCCGAGTCCTTCATGTGCGGTTGCCCGGTTGCAGGTATGGAAAGGTTCGGGGTACGACGAGGCACGCGGACGCTGCGGCGCCGCTTTGGCATGAATGTGATGATAAAGGGGAAAGCCGACCGGCTCCCTGGGATCTTCGAACAAGGAGCGCCGTCGCATAGGCGGAACGAAGCCCTTGGGGGCCGGGGGGCTCTGGAAGGGCTGGAAGACCGGTTTTGCACCGGACCTTCCAGCAACGGGTCAAGCGACTAGTCGTTCCACATCTCCGGACGGACCAGGGTCGGGTCGGCGACGCGGTTCGGGAAGTAGTCGAGGCACTCGCCCTCGCGGTAGACGTCCGCCGTGGAGCAGTGCAGGCCGCCGCCGAAG
>NZ_QICD01000041.1 GCF_003726035.1 Paraeggerthella hongkongensis | reverse complement strand
GTGTGCGTCCATGAATCGCAGCAGGTCGTCGGCGAACTGGCGAATGGTGAACGGAGCGCTCCCTCGCGGCGATGCGCGGATAGATGGCGGTTGGGCGAAAGTTGGGCGCAAATCGGGACCTATGACAGCTTTGGACGCGCTTTCAACTTTCCTGGGATCGATTTTGATCGCACGATCAAAACACTCTCAGAATAACCCCAGCTCAAACGCTTGTGCATATTCGACACCCGAAGTTTTCCAAAGCCAACTTTGTCATAGGTCCCGATTTGGGACCAAAATCTGAGCCTCCGCCCCTTCGCCAGCCACTCAAACCCCAAGCCATCCACGCACCTCGCCGCAACGCAAGGGGCGCAAGCGGCACGCGTGGTCTATGATAAGGCGGAACGCCAAAACGACTGCAGAGCAAGGGAGGAAGCGCGCCATGGATATCAAGCTGCATTGCCGCGAACAAGGATCCGGCGCGCCGCTTATCCTGCTGCACGGCAACGGCGAGGACTCAACGTACTTCGAGCATCAGATCGAACGGTTCTCGCGCACCTTCCGCGTGATCGCCCTGGACACGCGCGGGCACGGCCGATCGCCGCGAGGGAGCGCTCCGTTCACCATTCGCCAGTTCGCCGACGACCTGCTGCGATTCATGGACGCACACGCCATCGAACGCGCCCATGTTCTGGGATTCTCGGACGGCGGCAACATCGCGCTCACGTTCGCACTCGCACATCCGGACCGCGTGGACCGTCTTATCCTGAACGGCGCGAACCTGAACGCGGCCGGCGTGAGGCGATCCGTTCAGATCCCCATCGAATTGGGGTATCGCGCGGCATCGCTGCTTGCCCGCTGGAGCAGAAAAGCACGCGACAACGCCGAGATGCTGGGCCTTATGGTGAACGACCCGAACATCGATCCGCATCGACTGAAAAAGCTTGACGTGCCGACGCTCGTAATAGCGGGCACGGACGACATGATCAAGGAAAGCCACACGCGGCTGATCGCCGAAAGCCTGCCCGATGCGCGCTTGGCGTTCGTTCCCGGAGATCACTTCGTAGCAGCCAAGAACCCCGAAGCGTTCAACCGCGAAGTCGAACGCTTCCTGCTTGGAAGCTAAGGTCGCGATGCCGGCGCACGCCAATCCTCCACCAGGTCAATCAGCTCTTGCTGAGAGTGAACGCCCAGTTTGGCGTATATATGCTTGACGTGGCTTTTCACCGTGTTTCGAGAAACCACGTAATGATCCATGACGAATTGCCCGTTGCGCCCGCGCGCCAGCATCGCGAATATCTCGGTTTCGCGCTCGGTCAAACCGCAATCCGCCCCGATGAAACGACATCGATCCTCGATGCTCGGCGCAACCGAAATGATTGTCGGGGAATCCTCCCTTTCACCTTGCGGCGCAGGTTCGTTTTCCGGCGACCCGTTTTGCACCCGCGCACGATCCGCCGGCGCGCCCATGCCCACTACGCCCCGAATGGTGTCCGTGAAGCTGAACCTTCGAAAACCCAGCCACAGGAAGGCAACGAACGCGAACAGCACCGTCTCGGCAATCAGCATGGCGGCATCGCCGTTCGTCCCCACCAAGTCGTTCGTCGTATGGCCGGCAACGGCCCCCGCATCCGTGCCGACAGCGCTCATGAAGCGCACGAGCGCATACGTCGGCAGCAGGGCGAACAGGTTGCGGCGCCCAACCGAAAGAACCACCAACCACACCAGCATGTCGAAGCAGCGCACGCCGATGCGCAGCAAGGCGTTGGCCGAAGGGAGATCCGTCAGGAACGTAAACGGCGCGATGATGAACCCCGCAACCACCAGCAGCACGGAAAACGAGAACAGCGAATCTTCTTTGCCATCGTCGCCCGAAAGGAGCATCCATAACGCCACGCCCAGCAGCACGACCGCCGAAACGTCCACGCTCACAGGAGCATGCGAAACTTCATTGAGCGTCAAACCATACCCCGTGGCCACGCTGAACAATGCCACGCACAAGAACAAGGCGTGCGCCGGCCGCAGGAACGATTCAGGATTCGAAAGCTCAAGGCTGGCGGGAGATGCGCCATGCGATATCTCCTCGAGCTTCGACCCCGCGCAACGGTAGAGCAGAACCGTGACCAAGGCATAGCAAGCCACTACCTCAACAACCCCGACCTCAAACGTCACCGAAGGATGGACCACGCGCACCGCCTCGCCTAACGCCATGCCGCACACCACGGCGACCAACACCGACTTCGATGATCGCAAGGACGAAAGGGCGCTTAAAAGCATGACGGAAGCCCAGACGGATGAGATGTTGGAGAACAGAAAACCAACCACCGTCAGAGGGCCGTTCTTGGAAGCGAGCGCGAACTCCAAAACGAAAGCCGCCGTAATGGCGCAGCCGAGCGCAACCACGGTGAGAAGTCGTCGCTCGATCAGGGCCGGCTTGCGCGTGGACGCCAGAAATATCAGCAAGAACAATGCGCCCGCGAACATCGTCGACATCTCGCGCGCGATTCCGCAGTACTGGGCTACGCGGGCATACAGGCTTGCGTTCAGAACGCCTCCGACGCATCCCATGACGGCAAGACCCACCACGCAAAGCAGCGTAGCAGAGTCCACGGCTTCTCCCAAGCCGCGAACCCGTTGTGTGATCGACTGCAAGGCTCCCTCCCCTGATCGTATGCCTTCCATTGTAGGCGAACCGGGCGGCCATCGCGAGCATCGCGCGAACATCCCCCAAGCTCCACCAGGTATGTTTCCGGTAAATCACCCCGCAAGGGGGAGCAAAGCCCGACCCGAAAACCTGATCGAAACACCCCTTGCAGGGTGGTTTCAGCAATGGCCAATGCCGGTACGGTGAAAACCGAGGGATGCCGAACGGTTCAACCGATCGGCAAGGAAGAACATCCAGAGGAGGACGTTATGCAATCACAAGGAATTTCCCGTCGCAGCTTTCTAGGGGGCATGGCAGGCGCCGGCGCACTGGCCGCGATCGGGCTGGCCGGCTGCGCACCGCAGGCTCCTGGAGCAAACGACGCGAAAGCGGCAGATTCCGCGAAAGCGAAGACGGTCGCGGACGGCGCTTCCGTAGCCATCGACGATGGAAGCGCGGCCATCACGGTCGATTGGCTGGGGTCCGCGCCAGAGATCGCCGAAAGCGAGATCTCGGAGACCAAGGATACCGACCTGCTCATCGTAGGCGCAGGCAACGGCGGCATGATTGCGGGCGCCTATGCATCCGACCAGAAAATGGACTTCATCCTGTGCGAAAAGGGCTCCGAGGTGGGCGCCACGCGCCATTGGTTCAACGCCGTTGACACCAAGCCCTTCACCGATCAGGGGTACCGCACCGATCGCGCTCGGCTGCATGGAGAATGGGCCCGCTATTCCAGCGGCACCTGCGATCAGGATCTCATCAACATGTGGATGAACGAGAGCAACGCCATGTTCGAGTACGTCGACCAGTACATGAGCGCTGCGGGCGCGAAGGTCATCGCCGACGAGTTCGAAATGCCCGGCGGCATGGGCGCCACCCCCTTCTACACCCCCTGCGGCGAGCATCACTACGGCAACGCCGAAGGCGGACGCGAAGGCGTTCCGGTTCGCAACGAGCTGTTCGAAAAGGTCATGAACGACAACGGCTATCAAATTGCCTACAAGCACGAACTGGCCAAGCTGGTTACCGACGAGACCGGCAAGGTAGCGGGCGCTATCTTCAAGACCGACAACGGCTACACGCAGATCAACGCCAAAAAAGGCGTGCTCTTGACCACCGGAGGCTACAGCGCCAACCCCGCCATGCTATCAGCGCTGTCCCCCATCACCACCGCCTCGGTTACCGCTTTGGGCTACAACCAGAACAACGACGGCATGGGCATCAAAGCCGCGCTTTGGGCCGGTGCCGTAAAGGACATCACGAGCGCCACCATGATCTTCGATCGCGGTCTGGTAGCACCCGGAACCACGGCTGGCTACACCCAGGAGTCCATCGAAGCGGGAAAGCCGCAGTTCCCGAGCAACGGCCAGTTCAACCCGGGCACGCAGCCGTTTTTGAAGGTGAACCTGAAAGGCAAGCGTTTCGCTTTGGAATCCGCCGACTACGACTACCTGCCGCACGCGGCGGCTCAGCAACCTGGCGGCGTGTACATCAGCGTATGGGACGGCAACTTCGGCGAGGATGTGCAGCGCTTCCACACATTGGGCTGCAGCGCCGGCACCCGCATGGGCGTTCAGCGCGTCAAGCGCGAAGATGGCACGTACGATCTGGAGAAGTACTTCGAGAAGGAGCTGGCCGACGGTCGCTTGCAAATGGCCGACACCCTTGAAGGACTGGCTGACAAGCTAGGCTTCGACGACGACGCGAAGAAGAACTTCCTGGCCACCTGCGAACGTTACAACGAGCTGTTCGACGCCCAAGAAGACGTGGACTTCGGCAAGGAGGCGTACCGTCTATCCGAACTGCGCACGCCTCCGTTCTTCGGCGCCACACTAGGCGGCACGCTGCTGACCACCATCGACGGCATTCGCATCAACGCAGATTGCCAAGCTCTCAACACCAGCTTCGAACCCATCGAGGGCCTGTATGCCGCCGGCGACTGCTCGGGCTCCCTGTTCAGCGGCAACTATCCCGACCAGATGCACGGCGTAGCCTGCGGCCGCACGATGACCGAAGCCCTGCACGTGGTCAAATTGCTGGCAGAAAAATAACCGCACCTCACGCGGGCGCGCGCCCTCCTCTCCGCGCGCGCCGCTGCTGTACGTGACCCTCCAGCGCGAAGCGCCCACCTCAGCGGGCGCTTCGCGCGCTCATTTGCAGTCTACGCAGGTGTGCGCCATTCGCATGGATCAGGTGCGGCCAACCCCCTCACGCCGATGATGATCATCTCGATGCCGTTGGCAAAAGACTCTTCAGTATAGGCATTGTGCACGATACGCTTCCATGAGGGCAAGCAGGAAGATGCATCGCCGCTCGCCTCTTCTACGCTGCGAAGGCGAGCGGTTCCAATCGCACTGGCGTTGAATCCGGAAAGAAACGCATCGACCATTGCCCACGTTTTAGCAAGAATATCCTCCGGCATCCCTTGCGCAAGGTGCAGGGATACAATTTTCTCAGTATGCGCCGCTAACCCCGCATACGAAACGAACGGATCTATCCCGCTATCCACATCATGCATGTGCGGATGCGCAAAAAACTCTCGATGGATCGAGGTCATAGTACGACGCAGCGTATCATCCCAGCGTTCACCGGGGACAGGATCGGTATCCATCGTTTCCATAAATCGCGTAAGCACCGCCGCAAGCACTTCTTCGCGCGAAGAAAAGTGCGCGTAGAACGCCATGGCCGAAACGCCCAACTCCGCTCCGAGCGCGCGCATAGTAAACGTGCTCAATCCATCGCGATCGATCATGCGATAGGCAGCATCAATGATAACGTCCTTGTTCAGTCCGCATTTTCGATTCCCCGCAAACTCCGAGCCCACGATGCTCCCTCCCGACGCGCATAAGTTTCATCGTCAGCATAGCACGACGATTCGCGCGCCCTGAGGCACCGAACGCACATCATGCGAAAACCAACCAGGCCGGCACAAAGGCCGGCCTGCGTATTATGCAATCAAGAAGCGGGAGCTTAAGCCACTAAGCAGACAAGTGACGAATCGCACGTTACGCTGCCGTGGGATCATGAGGCCAATCATGACAATGAAGGCACTGGTTGTCGGTAATCTCCTTATCCTTTGCGTGACAATTCACGCAGGAATTGTAGCCTCCGTGGATGGAATCATGAGGGTTGCTGGCCCCGTACGACGACGTAGTTTTAGCAAGAGCCTCGTAGCTTCCACCATGGCAGCTCAAGCATTGCTCGTCGGACACATAAGCCCCCGCGCCGTCACCAGATGCTTGCGTCGTCGCCGCAGATGATGAGTTTCCCTGAGTTCCGCTTGGTGCGCATGCCATAAGCCCGAGCGTAAAGCACAGCGCAATGGCAAAAACAGCAGTTTTCACGCGCACGGATCGGTTCGCATTCAACATGGTTCCTTACGCTCCCTTCACGGCATGCTCGGCAGCCACGTAACCAAACGTGACAGCCCTACCGATAGATGTTCCTGGAATATGACGCGGGTAATTCCCTGCAAAGAAATTCCCCGATGCGTTGCCGACAGCATACAAACCCTCGATAACCTGATCATCCGTGTCAAGAACACGGCATTCGCCGTCGATAGTCAATCCGCCTACCGTAGCCAATACGCAGCTATTCGTAGTCAGGGCGAAGTAGCGCGTCCCCGTAAACGGCATGGTTTGGGAAAGATCGCGCCCGAAATCTCTGTCTACACCATCCTCAAAAAACCCGTTGTAGCGCACGATAGTGTCCGCAAGACCCCGAGGATCTACGCCGCACTGCTTCGCAAGCTCCTCAGGAGAAGAGCCCTCGAAGAGCCAACCCTTCCCCTTAAACTCGTCGACCGCGTCTTCCATGCCCTCGAACATGGTCTCGTCAAACACTTGCCAGCAATTCTTGCCATAGCCGGGCTGAGCGTTTTGAGCATTGGACACGCTCTGGAACGGAAGATCCTCGCGCACGAAACGCTTCCCCTGACCGTTGACCATAAGCGCGAAGTAGACAGCGTTCCAAGTACGCGCATCATAAAACGAATCCGGATTGCCCCAGCGAAAGTTCATGACTGGCTGCGGGCAAGAATCCATCTGAGCACCTATCTTGATGCCCATCAGATGCCCGTCGCCGGTAGTCCCCCAACCAGGATTCCACCAGCTGGACGTCGCGTAGTCCTCCGGTCGCGTCCAGGCTTGCATGAGATCAGGGTTCGCATCATAGCCGCCAGTGGCAAGAATAACGCCTTTGCCAGCGTTGATCTGCGTGTACGTATCACCGCTTTTAGCGATAACGCCACTTACACGACCGGACTCATCGCGAACCAACTGCACGCCGGGAGTTTCAAAGCGCAGATCCAAATTGTCATAGAGCTTTGCTACTTCCTGCATTTCAAGGCACACATAAATGCCCGAATAACCAGAACGCACGCCCGCATCAGGCGGAAGCGAGGGGCTGTCGTAAAAACCCAGTTCGGTATCAATAAGCGGGTTCAACGCAGGCATGCCGTTAGTAGAAGGAGCCCCTTCAACCTTGGATATAACAAAGCCGTTTTGCCCCTTGTCCAGCATCGACTGCCAAAAATCCGTAGCCTCGCCCGAGCGGTCAACATAAGTACGCGTGGGTTCGGGGCGCACGCGCCAATATGCGCTTCGATATATCTCATCAAGCAGCGCCACTTTGTCGATGGCCGTGCCTTCCTGGCACTTCGCACCTGCGGCGCCAAAACATTCGAAGCAGCCGCGGCCCTTCGTCATTTTTTCAATGCAGATAACCTTCGCGCCTTCTTCTGCGGCTTTGAGGCTTGCCATAAGGCCGCCGATGCCGGCGCCCACCACCACAATGTCGCAGTCTTCGGTAGACCCTATCTCGCTTGCAGCGATGTTGCGATCCTCGAATCCGACCGGTCCGCGCGGTCCGGGGCAAACAGCTTTGTTTGCCGGAATCAGGCTTGTGTCACCGGCAAGCCGTCGATGCACATCAACCTCATCGCTCGACATCGCGCTGGCCGCCGCGTCGTCGGCAAACGCGATGCCTGCAGACCCGAATGCACCCATCGCTCCAGCGGACAGTCCGGCCAAGCCGACGCCCTTGAGGAATGCACGACGTGAAACGTCCGCTTCTCCCATTGCTCCTCCTTTGTTGATGCCCTGGCCCAGCGTTTGCGCCGGGTCCCCTCAGTGTTTGCTTTACACTGTAAAGCAAATGGTAGCGCGATTTCTTTACACTGTAAAGCATGAGATCTCGCGCTTCGCCCAAGCGCTCTAGAAACGAAAGGCATGATTTGGACAGGCCGCTAGCAAAGTCTTCTCACCGCCCGAAATGTCATGAGACAAAAACCGCTCGTCCAGAACGGAACGAGCGGTTAGAAAGAAGCGCGTCGAGCAGCTACTTACGCACACCGGTCATCGTCTGTTCGACGATGCTGTTCATGACATCGGCAGTGAGCATTCCGGTAACATAGCCGAACACGTTGCCGTCCTTGTCGATCATGAACGTAGTGGGAAACGACCTGATCCCGTACGCGCTGAACAACTGGCCCTTCGTGTCCATCAGCACAGGATACGTGATGCCGTATTCCTTGATGAACGATTTCACCTCGGCCTCGGACACATCGCTGTTCTGCGGCCTATCGGCGGTTTTAGGGTTCGCCACCGCCAACACCACCAAATCATCCTGATTTTCGCCGCGAGATTTATACAGTGCCTCAATATCGGGAATCTCGCGCTGGCACGGGCCGCACCAGGTGGCGAAGAAGTTCAGGAACACCGTTTTGCCACGATAATCAGACAGCTTATGCTCCACGCCGTCCTGATCAACCAAGGAGATATCAGCCATGGGAGCCAAAGAGACATCCCCCGAGGAACCCTTTCCAACAGCGTCCCCATCAGGCGAAGAAGGCTGCGATCCAGACCCGGTTCCCGCATCGGCCCCCGCGCTGCCGCCCGTCCCATCAGCAGACTGCTCCTGCGCAGCAGGCGCCGCGCCAAACGAAGAAAGATAGCTGGTCACGCCGTTCATCCATCCGGTCACCGTCATCAAGCCCATGACGATGAGCAATGCGCCGCCCACTTTAACCGTGTGCCTGACCACGTTTCCATGCGTACGGAAGAAGCGCAGCACCTCGCCCGTGAACAGGCCCACCGCCAAAAACGGGAGCACGAAGCCCAGCGTGTACACGCCCACGAGCGCATAGCCCGCCATGGCGGACGCGCTCGACGACGCCATGAGCAGAACGCCGGCTAACACGGGACCCACGCAGGGAGTCCAGGCAAAACTGAACGTAAAGCCCAGCACCAAAGCAACCAGGGGATTCATGGCAAATCTACTCAAATTGAACGGCAGACGACGCTCGGTTTCAACCATGCGCGTCTTCCCGAACGCACCCAGCATGTACAGGCCGAACGCTACCATGATAACGCCTGCAACCATCGAAAACATACGCTGGTTGCCCGTGAAGAACTGTCCAAGGGCAGTGAACCCAAAGCCCAGCAAAAAGAACGCGAAACTCACGCCAACAACAAAGAACAATGTGTTGCCCAGCACTTTCCCACGCGGGTATTCGATAACCCCATCCTCGCCCACCTTGCCTGCACCACCGGCAAGGTAACCTACGTACAGCGGAATCAACGGCAACACGCAGGGAGAGAAAAAGCTCAGAAGCCCTTGAGCGAACACCGTCAAAGCGGGAATGCTCGTTTCCAGAGAAAAGCCCATGAAAGCCTCCTAGGCGGTCGAATTGTCGGGAGCTAGAGAAAGAGAATCCTGTGCGCGACCCGCATTTTCGATGCGCGACTCGAATATGCTCGCATCGATATCGGCCACGGTTGTTCGAGCAAGCTCCTCGAGACAGCGTTTGTTCAGGTCGGCGAAGATGCCGTCCATGATGTCGGCCATCCCGCACGCGATAAGGCAGTCCATGTCATGACTGCCGCTGTGCCAGGTCGATTCGACGAAATGCACGCCCAAAGCATCGGCCACCGTTCGCAGGCTCACTTCAGCGGCATCGGCCGCAAATCGATATCCGCCCACGCTCCCTTCGCGCGTAGACACCAGGCCCGCACGTTTGAGCGGCACCATCACTTTGCGCACGCGCGCCGCATTCGTGCAAATATTCTCGGCAAGCGCCTCGCTCGAAACGATGTCCGCCTTATGGTTCAAATATACAAGCGCGTGCACCGCTACCATAAAATCGCTGTTCATACTCGCTCCAAAAATCGAACGAGCCGATCGAGGACGACCGGCCCTTGTCTGTTGTACCTGCTTTATACAACAGTTCTGTACTCATTTTCAATACAGTTTATAAATCAACACAGCCAAACTCGATGAAGAGCCGTCCCAAGGTCTTCGAGCACGAGCGTTTTTCGCCCTGGCCTCTGAATCAAATGGAAGCGGAACCGTTTTCGTACGCGCTTGGAAGCTGATCCGTTCGCTCCAGATAGAAAGCCGCCCGCGCTGCCTCCATGTAAGGATTCAGCCAGAGAAAGCCTATCCCAAAGGTCAAAACCGACAGGAGCGCCCAGCCGACGAAGGTCAAATCCAGCCAGAACAGCCGGCCTTTGTGCCCCCTCATAAGCTCCTTGGACTGGCCGATGGCATCCATCACGCCGATGTCCGGATTTTGCGCCATGATGTAAGGGGCCATAGCGTAGCGATAGGCAGCGATGATACCCGGAATGATGAGCAGCAGCGACCATGCAAGAATGAGAAGCCACATGGCAAGATTCAACAAAAGGCACTTGCCCAGATTCGAGAACTTCGAGAACAAAACATTGAACTCCGCAGGGGCGTCTTTCTTGATCAGGTTTATGTTGAACTGGCAAAGCCCTTGGCGCACCGCCCCGCCGATTATCAGAACGACAATGCCATAGACGCCGGCGACGATGCCCAAAAAGCCGGACGGCCCCGCAAAAGCAAGCTCGAACGCGAAGGGCGCGGGTTCAAACGCAAACGGAACGTGCGCCAAGTACCGAAATCCGTCAGAACTGCCGACAGCATAGAACGCATCGCCCACTTGAACAGTGAAAGACGGCAGCACGGCGGCATTCACGTCGCCTATGATCACGGCTGCCAGGGTAACGATGAGCGCGACGCCTCACATGCCCCGTAGAACGCTTCGAGCAATGGCGCGAATCTGGCTTGCATACATGGCGGCCCCTTTTATCCGGCAGGCTTACAGCCCAGCACACCCCAGAAGGCGGGAAGGCCACCGCCCTTCCGTCCGCACCCGAATGCCTGTTTATCGCTTCAAACCGCTCAAAATCCCCGTGCGCTTCGGAGGGTTGGGCAAATGGATAAGGCGTGGCTCGAAGTCGAACAGCTCATCGGTATTCACTGTAGAGCTTACGGTCAAGCAACTCTTCAAACATGCGTCGGAGCACAGGCGGCACTGCACGCAATCGGCCGCCGAGAATTCAAGGAAGCTGCCTTCGCCGTCCGCGGGCTTCATCTCGCTCTTTTTGAGTGCACCCGTAGGGCAGAACACCGTGCACATGCCGCATGAGCTGCAGGCTTCTTCGTCAATCGACACCGACCCGAACAGTCGCGTATCAATTTCAGGCACTGTCGACGCGCCCAGTCTATCCATGGCGTCAAGCACGCGCATACGGCGCTCGGGATTGAATTGAGGGAGCGTTCCCGCATCGGACATGCGCAGGCGATCACGCAGCGACGGACCGGCAGCACCATCGTTTTTGAATACCATCACTTCGGCGGTTTTCCCAGCCGCATCCACCGCGCGCGAACGAGCGCTAGTGAAGAACCCCCGGCGCGATTCACCCAGCAAGCTGCGCTTGTCTTCAAGCAAAACGGTTTCGGGAAATTCCGAGGATCGGGTCACACGGATGCCGGAACCCTGCGCGGCCATCAGGCTGTTCGCCGAAGCAACCGTGGCGTCGATCCCTGGAATGTTTGCCCTGAATTTGCACGTCGAGCACATGCCATCAACCAGCACGATGTTCTCCACGCCGCGCGTGGCAAGCCCCAGAAGCACACTTTCTTCCATCCGAGCCAAACAGGGCACCTCGGCATAGCGGCGCGGGTCCCCCGTACGCTTGGACGCGATGCGCGCGCATGCGAACACGGCAAGGCCCTCGGTGTTGACCACGCCCTCGGCAATGCTGGACGCAAGATCCTCGTCGAGCGGGCGCAACGGGATGAGCGCCTCGGTCGGGCATACCGTCGTGCAGGCCCCGCAAGCCACGCAAACATCCCCATCGAGCGACAGCACGTTGTCCACCGCATGAACCGCGCCGGTCGGGCACGCATCCGAGCATTTCGTGCATGACGAATGGCGGTTGCGCACCACCGTGCACCGATCAGAGGCCAAATACACGGCCTTGCTCTCAAGTGCTTCGGCCACTTCGACTATGTCGATAAGGTTGGGCATGCTATGCCTCCAAAAAAGACTCTTCCAAGGCGTGCAGTTCTTCGGGCGTGTTGGCGTTTATGAAGCAGCCGCCCATAGGCTCGGCTTCCAAAACGCGCGACTGGGGGAACTCGAACACCTTCACATCCGAGAAGAACGATTGAGCGCGCTTCTCTCCTCGGTCAAGCGCCGCCTTGACGGCAGGCAAGCATCCCGACCGACGATATATCGCATGGAAGGGCTCGTATCCGTGCTTGTTGACCGGCACCACCACGTCGGCGCCCGATTCGTTCATGACCAAAGCTTCGGCAACAACCAAGGAAGGCGATGCGAACACCATGTCGCACGCCACCACGGCAACGTACGGGTTCCCCGCCGCGTGCAAAGCCGTATACAACCCGGGCAAAGCTCCGCGATAGCCGCACGCGTCGCTCACAAGCTGAATGCGGTACTGAGGGAACTCGTCATACAGGAACATCAGATTATCGGGTTCGTTCGTGGTGATGACCAGATCGTCGGATGCAGGGGCAAGACGCTCGACCAGCCGGGAAATCAACGGTCGGCCCGCAAAGGGAACGGTCGCCTTGCTGCGTCCCATACGACGACCTTCCCCACCGGCCTGAATCACCACGGTAACGCGAGGACGGGCATATCGGCGCGAAACAAAGTCGGCCAAGCCGGAAACGTCGTCCAAATCGAACGCCGGAACACCATAGACGGTAGCAGCCTGGCGAGCCTCTTCTATATCGGTCACCACCGCAACCGTCTGCGCCGTAGGAAGCTTGTTGGAAATGTCGGCATGGTCGGGATGCTGCACGGCGAAATGGCTACCCGTCGCCGGAACGGGCGCTTGCTGCGAACGTTCGAGCATCTCGTGAGCGACTGGGTCGTCGGCAGGAGGAACCGCACCGCGCGTGAACTGCGTAAAGTCAGTGCCGAGCGGCCAACCGCAACGCGCGCCTTCGGCGAACACGTCAGCTACACGCGCATCGGCTTCGTTGCCCGAGCGCATGATCTCAATAGTAGGAAGCCCACTTTTGCGATAACCTTCCACCACCACGATGTCGTGGCCGGGCATGCTGCGCACGATATCGGCGCACTCAATTTCGCCTTTGACGGTTTTCACGCGTGCCATCTGGCCCGGAGCCGCAATCACCGTCTCGCTTGCGCCAGCGGCACGATGGCGATACGAGTCCTTTCCGGGGATGTCGATATCGAAGCCCACGTGGCTGTGGTGCTTCACACTACCTACGTCGAGGCCTCGAGCCACCAGTTCAGCGATAAGCTTTTCGATCAACGTTGTCTTGCCCGAATTATGGCGTCCAACTATGGACACCGCCGGACTAGGAATGTTCACCATACGCTTCCCCCTTTGTTCGGGGTTCAGTATAGCATGACGAATTGACGGAACGCGCTCATTCGGCAGAGTCGCACTCCGCGCGCAACCCCTCTCTGCAACGAAGAACCCCAAAGCTTGAAAGGCGCCCTCGAGCTCATGCGTCGCAACTGCAAACAATCCTTGGGCAGCGCTATCATCCCAGATCATTGCCCTGTCTTGCTATTCGCCGAAAAAACATGTTGTGATTTCGTGAAGATCGGTGGTATACTACAGCTTGCTTTACGGAAGCTTGATGCTTCGATAAAGAAAAGGGTTCTGTTTTTTGGAGGGGGCAGAACCCTTCTTCTTATCTTTGGGACGGAAACGTCCCCTTTTTTATGCCCGAAAACAGGGTTATAGGCAGAAATGTGTGTCTGCGAGCTAATCATAATCGATTCTGTATGGCCCGCTTGAATGAAGGTCGCTCCACCGGACCGCCGTGCCCCATTGGGCGATAGCCCGGTCTTTCTCGCTCGTC
>NZ_QICD01000040.1 GCF_003726035.1 Paraeggerthella hongkongensis | reverse complement strand
GGAGGATAGGACGTCGCGCTCGCGCAGGGCGCTCGGCGTTTCCGAGCAGGAGGGCCCCGGAGCCGGGAGAGGCTCCGGGGCCCTCTTCGCGTTCGGGGGGGGGGTGCTGGGTGCGCGCGGGGCGCGCGAAGGCCCGGCTCTGCGACGCTTTGCGCGACCTTCGGGTTCCGTCCGCCGGGGATTTTACTTTAATAGTTATCCGTATGCTAAACTTTGGAAAGTTAAATGAACTGTCATGAAAGGCTAATGGCATGCTAAAAGCTAATCCAGTTTGCTTTCGGATATCTATTGTGGTGTCGGCGTTTTGTCTCGCGATGGCCTCTTTATTCCTAAGCGCTTTGTATCCAACGGTTGCTTTTGCAGGGGATGATGGAAGTGCTGTTATCCATGAAAATGAATCTCCCGAGAACGAGGCAAATGATTCACTAGATGAGATCAAGGATGAAACTCCCAGCACTCTCTATGTTCCTGGCTGGAATGAAGTTGACGGGATGAAGTACTATGCTGACGATCAGGGTGATCTTGTCAGCGGATGGTTTTCCAACCAGGGGAAACGTTACTATTTTGACCCTGCTAACGGCAACGCTGCAGCTCGTGGTTTCGTTTCTCTTCAGGGCGAAGTTTATTATTTTGAAGCGGATGGCGCGCTCTATGACAAAGGATGGGCGCTGGTAGAAGGCGTATGGTATTACGCAACCGCATCTGGCAAGATTGAGACTGGTTGGTTGAAGCTGGATGGAGCTTGGTATTATCTTGACCCAGCTCAGGGCGGTGCGATGCTTTCCGGGACTTATCGAGTGGGATCGACGCTTTACCACGCTCATCAAAACGGAGCGCTCCTTACGGGCAATGGCTGGATGCGCGACGGGAGGGGGGCTTGGTATTATCTAGCCCCATCTGGTTCGCTTCGCACGGGTTGGCTTAAACAAGGCAACACCTGGTACTGGCTCGATCCCGAGTCCGGCGCGATGGCCACCGGCTGGTACCGGGACGGCGCCGTCTGGTACTACTCGGACGGGTCGGGGGCCATGCTGGCGAACCGCTGGCTCAAGCAGGGCGGTACGTGGCACTACCTGAACCCCTCGGGAGCCATGCGCACCGGATGGCTCCACGACAAGGGTGCCTGGTACTGGTTCGACCGCTCGTCCGGGGCCATGGCCACAGGGTTCGTGGACGACGGCGGAACGGCGTACTACTGCGACGGGTCCGGGCGCATGCTTTCGAACCGTTGGCTCAACAAGGACGGCGTGTGGTACGCGCTAAGTGAATCGGGTGCTGTTCGCACGGGTTGGTTCCAGGAAGGATCTGCTCGCTATTGGTTGGATCCTGAGACTGGCGCGATGGCAGTTGGTGAACGGACTATCGACGGTAGGCAGTACTTTTTCTCGAGCAGCGGTGCAATGATCAATAATGTATGGGTGTCGTTGGGTAATGGCGCCTGTGGTTTTATCGACGCGTCGGGGGAAGTTGCTCTTGTTGGAGAATATGACGATCAGAACCGTATCGTTTGCTCTGACGGTCAGACTGGTTGGCGGACGGTTGCTGGAAAGCTATTCTACTTTGATCCGGCAGAGGCGGGCGTCCTTCGGACTGGATGGTTCGAAGCAGATGGAATGCGTTATTATGCAGACGATGCCGGTATTAGGCAAGTTGGTTGGACTAGCGTTTCTGGAGTTTGGTATTATTTGGACCCCTCGAATGGGGTCATGAGAACTGGCTGGGCTTATGTGGATGGAGTTTGGTACTATCTTGACCCTGCGACTGGAGCGATGCAAACAGGGTGGCTTCAGGAAGGTGGGGATTGGTACTATCTTCAAGGTAACGGGGCCATGGTGGCTAATTCCAGCGTGAAGATCTCCGATGGCACGTACTGGTATATGAATGGATCTGGGCGTCATGACCGTCAAGCAGGTATTGATATCATCATGCGTACAGCTCGGTCTCTCCTGGGCGTTCCTTATGTGTGGCTTGGCGTGTATCCGCAAGATGGCGGTATGGATTGCGCTTCGTTTACTTGGTACTTGTATAAGCAGCTGGGAATTGATATCGGGTTCGAGACGTATGACCAGATGCATAGCGGTGTAAGGGTGTTCGGCGATGCCCAGCCAGGAGACATCATTCTTATGTACTACGGCGCGTGGCCGAACTACAATCCGATGCTTCCCGAGCACGTCGTTTTGTACGCAGGCGGCGGTATGATTTACGAAGAGCCTACGTTTGGAGGGCGTTGTCAGTACGTGCCTCTTGCATCGAAGGGCGCTTCCACTACTGCGGTTCAGAGAATCTTGTCGTAAGAAAATCAAAGGCCTCCCGTTTTTGAGCGGGAGGCCTTTGATTTTGCAAGTATTTCGTTAAGGGGACGAATCGAATCGCAATGGCGCCTTTAAGAAGCTCCCTAGCGATACGTGTACACTTTGGTTCCGGTGGGGATGTTGTCGTAAATCCATTTTGCTTGATCGATAGGTAGCCGTATGCATCCGTGAGAACCCGGAACGCCCATAGTCCCTTCCATCCAGGTGAACGTGTTTTGATAGTACACTTCTGAATGAATAAGATAATCGCCGTAGAACTGAGTCCACCAATAACAGGTGAAGCCGCTGCCGAACGAGTAGCCCTTTAGGCCGACGGTGTATTCTCCAAGAACCGTAGGGGTTGATGCCTTGCCAGGACTGCAGGGCCAAGACGATACCGAAGTCCAGTTTCCCGCCGATCCCTTGAAAACGCCAAGCATGCAATTCGTCGTGTCGATCATGATAAGCCAAGGCGTGTTGCTATGAAATTGCTGAGCGAGGTTGGTCATGCGGGCGTCGGAGGAAACCCAAGCCCCACTTGAATCGAAGTAATAGCTTATGCCCCCGATCGTTCTCCATCCAGTTGCCATCGCTCCGCTTGATTCGAGGTAATACCAGGTGTCGCTGAGCTTCAGCCACCCGGTTGCCATGGCGCCTGAGTCATGCAGGTAATACCAAGTGCCCCCCAGCTTCTGCCAACCCGTTTTCATTGCTCCGTCGGAGCCGAGTAGGAACCAGGTGCCATCGAGCTTCACCCAGCCGGTTTGCCGTATTCCTTGGGAATTCAGGTAGTACCAGGTATTGTCAAGCTTGAGCCACCCGGTTGCCATTTCGCCGGTGTCAGGATGCGCATAGAAATGCTGGCCTCCGATGACCTGCCAACCGGAAAGGGGATTGCCCTCGGCGTCGACGAACGAGAATGCTCCTGACGAATTCCTGAGCTGTCGCCCTTCCAAGTAACCTTGATTATTTGCGTATCGGCGTTCGTCCGCATTGATGTTTACCCAGCGATTCATGTACAATGCGCCGTCGGCGTCAGAGAAGCATTGGCTGTCTCCAACGCTGTACAGGCCTGTCTTTGCACGATGCTGAGGACTAGCTGGATCAAAGTAATACCATTTTCCCGACAGGTATCCCCAGCCTGTTGCAAGGGCGCCGCTAGCTTGAGCCCAGCACCAACCGCTCTTCGTACTGCCGAGCCAACGGTTCGCAGCCATGCGCCCGGACCCGTCGCAGTAGTACGCCGTTCCGCCGTCGTCCACGAACCCTGTGGCCATGGCCCCGGACGAGCGGTCGAGCCAGTACCAGGCACCCTTGTCGTGGAGCCATCCGGTGCGCATGGCTCCCGAGGGGTTCAGGTAGTACCACGTACCGCCCTGCTTGAGCCAGCGGTTCGCCAGCATGGCCCCCGACCCGTCCGAGTAGTACCAGACGGCGCCGTCCCGGTACCAGCCGGTGGCCATCGCGCCGGACTCGGGATCGAGCCAGTACCAGGCGCCCCTGTCGTGGAGCCATCCGGTTTTTGCAGCTCCGCTGGATTCAAGCCAGTACCAAACGCCGCCGGAACGATGCCATCCGTCGCTCAGCATTCGTCCGCTAGGATCGGATAGATAGGTGCGGTTGCCGTCTGAGAACGCGCCTGTTTTCATTTCCCCGGTCTCATCCAGGTAATACCAGCCGCCACCTGTTTTGATCCAGGAATTCTCAGCGGCATACGGGCTCTTGTTGAACCAATACCAAAAGCCTTCGTGGAATACCCATCCAGACTGAGCAGTTTCTTTACCGTCGAGGAAGGCGGTTAAGTGAGGGGAGGTGTCGCTTGCATGGAATGCTAGCCCCTTTTCTATGGGTTCCGAGGGATTTGCGGGGGTTTGAGCGGCTTGATCGCCGTCTTCGGTGTTACCGTTATTTCCCTTATCTAATGAATCATCTTTTTGCGAGGTTCTTTCGTCGCTGACTATGTTTGGGAGTGACTGATCGGGAATCCTTGCTGGCTTGTCTGCCTGTTTCTCGCTATTGGAATTGCTTTCTTCAATTCGTTCGACGGTGTCATTCTGAAGTGAATCTTGTGTCGTGATAGCGGAGCGGTTTTCGGTATTTGCGTACGAGGGCTCGGCGAAAGAGATTATTGAAAGCAGAACCGCAGTGCCAAAAAGAACGACCAGCATACGAAAAATACCTGTTCGCATGAACTGCACTTCGGGTGGTGAAGAGGCGATTGCTCGTTTCATAATGACCTCCTTGCTTTGGCGCCAATGCAACTACTTATTTCATTAGAATTAGTTTAGCAGGTTTGAGCGCTGCACATGGTTGCATGGGCAGCGCGTTGCGTAAGATCGGTGAGAGATGTAAGTCCGTTATGCAAGCTGTTCGGCGAATATGCGTAATGCAATGCCATGGAACCGCTTTTGCTCGATTGACTCTTGCTCGGTCAACTGGAGATCGGTATTGACTCGATATGCATGGCTGGATGCGTGATGTATGCGAAGTTCGGCAACGTCCAGTCGAAATATCATTCCGAGGCTATCTTCTTGTCGGGTGTTGTCGATGGGTCTGGCTTGCAGCAAAGGGATATCGGTTGGGTGATTTGTCGTACTCGAGAGGGGCGTGCGACGCGGCTTTTATTCAGCTGACCAAGATGTACCGTCTCCGAAATCAAGATATTTAGGTAGATGCGTGTGCCTGTCTTCTACAGATGGAAGTTGCTCCCAATTTCCATAAGTGGCTTCCAGGAACTTTTTCCACAGTGCGGGCGCAGGGAACTCGTGTTTCTCGAAGGGGAGCATGGTTGCGGGGAGCAGGTCGCTTCTTCTGAATCCGGGAACATTAGGCCATGGAAGAGAGAGGTACAGAGACGACGAATCTCCTTCCCCAAAAAGGATGGATCGTTCGAAGTTCTTTCGAATCGAGTTCGGGTTGCAGAGTTTCGATACAATGAGATGAGCGGTTTTGCACATGCCCCTCTCTGCTGCACCTAGCAATCCCTTGTGCGGTACAACGATTTTTCCAGTGTAATATAGGTAAAGAATCGATTGCCATATTCGGGCGTTACGAATTTGTTTTTTTCTGAGGTCAAGAGTGTTTTCGAGCCGGTCGTAGGGGAAAACATCAACGAAAATTCCCTGGTCGCATCCCGCTTCTATAGTTTCTTCGGTGTAGTATTTTGTCCCGTCTTTATAAACCTTGGCAAACATGGCGGCATAACCGGGGGTGTTGGACCCATCGTGGAAAGAAAAGCCTGCTGGAAGCCTGGTTTTTGCAAGGGATACGAAACGATCGTAGTCTTCGCGGATCATGCCGACGTCGATGTCGTCGTCCCAAGGGATGAAGCCTCGGTGGCGCGCTGCCCCAAGTGCTGTACCGCCGTCGAGAAACCATGCGATATCGTGCTGAAGGCAAAAGTCTTTTAGCACGAGCAGGATTTCAAGCTCGATACCCTGAAGTTTTTTCAATGCTTCTGAGTTGTCCATACTTGTCTCCTACGTGGTTTCTTTAGAGTGTTTCATGAAGTGCTTCTGCATTGCGCTCTTGCGCAGTGGAGCAGGCAAGAGATGTTAAGCGCGCTGTTTCGTTCCAAGAGAATTTATCTATTACCAGCTTGTTGATGCTTTCTCCCATGGCGCGGCACCGAGCGCGATTTCGGTTGAGATCGCGTATTGCGTCGGCAATCGTTTTACCGTCTGCTGAAGGGAGTATTACTCCGAATGCATCGCTTGGTACAAGCTCCTGCACGCCTCCTACATTGGTAACAAGGGGCGCCGCCTTGCAGGCTGCTGCTTCTAATAGAGAGGTTGAGAATCCTTCCGAGCGCGAGGGCAGGCAGAATATATCGGACTCTTTAAGCAGAGCCGATATATCCCGTGCTTCCAGACGTCCAAGGAAGGTTACGTTTGAGAGTGGTTCTTTCGTTAGGGTTTCCTTAAGAGGGCCTTCTCCTGCAATAAAAAAATGAATCGAAGGTTCGTCGGCTAGCATACGCGCTGCTTCTACGAGTGCGGGTATACCCTTTTCCGGGATCAATCTTCCGGTAAAGGTTACAGCAAGCGCATTGTTCGGCAGGTTTGCTTCACGTCGAAATGATCGATGCGAAGCGCTTTCCGCAAAAGCTAGCGCATCAATGGAATTGTTGAGCACGCCGCATGCTTCGATGCCAAAATGCCGGAGCCATTCAATACCCGCTTGGGAAACGGCGTAGTAGTCGGCAGAATGGCGCTTTACCAGCTCGGTGACAGCGTGTTCAACGATGGCAACAAAGGGATCGACTATCTTGTTACCCATGGTTAGGTGAGCGGATCCATGATCTACGATGATTGGTCGGATGCCCTTAAGCTCAGCTAACTTTACTCCTTCGAGACTGTGACGGTAGAAGCGAGTGTTGATGGTTATGTAGTCGATGTTTTGCTCGAGGAGATAGTTCGCGAGCTTTCGATAGGTGCTGTTGTGACGCGTGATTGGATATCTCCCATTGAGGAACTTGTAGCAGGGCAGGCGAACTATTTCGATTTCTTGCTCAAGGAGTTCTGTATTGGGGAGATCGTGCACGTTCGAAGTAACGATGATCACGCGGTTCCCTTGTTCGGACAGTGCGCGAGCGAGATGCTGGGTGTATTTTTCTACCCCTCCGACGTGTGGAAGGTAGTGGGCGGAAAATATGCAGAAGGTTTTCTTCATGATCCGAATAGCTTCTTCGTATGTTGGCTTAGGATGCGTCAGTGTCGGAAGGGTTTCGCGGGCTTTCGTCTTTATTATTGAGTTCCTTTATTAACAATGCTTGCTCTTGCACGAGGTTCTTGATCATGCCTGCCTGTTTGCTTGCAATCGAACTGAGCGAAAGTGAAATGGCCAGCAGGAAAAACAACCCAATAAAGAAGATGAAATTGGAGGGCGTTTCGAAGCCTAGCAGGGCTGAGATTTGGTACAGAGGCAGCGGGAACAAAGCGCATAGTAAAATAGCAATCGTGAGCGCCATCCAGAGCAAAGAGTATTTGAGGAGTAGCTTTTCTCGTGCAACGAGGTGAATGACGTATGCAAAAAAGGCAATGCACAAGATGATTGCAACGACCTGAAGAACAAACACGAAACCCTCTCCCTTTATGATCGTGCACGCTTGTGCGAAAAGCTGACAATTGAGATAGCGAGTGAAACTTTGATCATGTAGTACAGGCTGGAAAGTCCTCCGATGGATGATTTTCCACCTTGGCGCTCATGCATGATGACGGAAACTTCGTCGACGGACAGTCCTGACTTGATCGCGAGCATGATTGATTCGGGTTCCGGATAGTCGGTTGGGTAATTCTCGCAAAACAGTGTCAAAGCTTTCCTGCTTGAGGCTCGAAAGCCTGACGTGGGGTCGGTTATGCGCCTGCCGGAGAACAGTCTTATCCAAAAAGACAACCAAACAATGCCTAGCCTTCTAAGGGCGGTCGACTGAAAGCCGTCAGTGTCGTTTACAAAGCGAGATCCGATAGCGAGGTCAGATCCCGCTTCGACGAGGCTGACAAGATGCGAAATGAAGGCGGCATCGTGCTGTCCGTCGCCATCGAATTGAATATCTACGTCATAGCCGTTGCGCAGTGCGTATTTGTGGCCCGCCTGGACGCATCCGCCTATGCCGAGGTTTTGGGGGAGGTTCAGGATATTGAATCCATTTGCTTCGCATATGGATTTGGTTTTGTCCGTTGATCCGTCGTTGACAACGATGTAGTCGTATCCTGCGGCAATTACATCATTTACAACCGAGACAATGCTCTCTTGCTCGTTGTACGCGGGGATGATTACCAGAGCTTTCAGGTGCTGCTTGTTCAAATGTGTGTCTGAGGTATTCATGCTTTGAAGTATACCGTGTTGGAGCGATATGGAGTAGCAAAGTGGCGAAGCTGGTGAAAAACACGTTAAGTCCTTGAAGATCCTTGAAGGTTTTCGGCAGAGCCCAATGGGTGCCCCAGCGACTTTGACCTTCGCTGCTTTTTGCCAACTTTTCTGTCAAGTGGTGTAGGCGTATTTGGATTATCCGGGCGTCTTATTGAATAAAGCGGCGACGTTGGTTATCATTTATGGAATGGAAGACATCTGTATATTTACCCCTACTTATAATCGAGCTTATATGCTGGAGGCTTTGTTCGAAAGCTTGAAAGCCCAGACTTCTCAACGGTTCTACTGGCTCATTGTCGATGACGGGTCCACTGATGAGACGTGCTCTCTGGTGGAGCGGTTTTCTTCCGAATCTGCGTTTAGGGTGGTATACATCAAGCGGGAAAACGGCGGAAAGCAGCGAGCGCATAACACCGGGGTAGAGTGCTGCGAGAGTGAACTGTTCTTTTGCGTGGATTCCGACGATGTGCTTGGGCCGTGCGCAGTCGAAGTGATTTTGGACGCATGGGAAGTCTACCGGGCGAATGCTTCGGTCGCCGGATTGGTGGGGCTTTGCGGCAGTGACGAGAGCACTCCGCTTGGCACGCGCATGCCACAAGGTGAACGGACTATCACTTTTTGGGATCTGTACTACAAGAAGGGGCATAGAGGGGATTCAGCACTCGTTTATCGTACCGAAATCCTGCGGCGCTACCCGTTTTTCGTTGCGGAAGGCGAGAAGTTCATGGCGGAGCCGTATGTATATCACCAGATAGATCTCGAATATACACTCGGAGTGGTTGATTCAGTGTTCATCGTTCGGGAGTATCTTGAAGATGGCTATACTCATAACGTTCGGGAAATCACGAAGCGGAATCCTATCGGATACCGGATTCTTAAGCGCATGTATATCGAATATTCAGATACCTTGTACCTAAAATTCTATAATTCCATCCTTTATTTGGTTGGATGTAAGCTAAGCGGCATGAAAAGCGGCGTAAAAAATGCTCCCAATCCCATCATTGCTGCATTCGCCTATCTGCCGGCGGTTTTGCTGTGCAAGACCGTGTATCGTTGAGCAAGGAGCAGTCTATGCGAGAGGTTGCTCTCGATGGGGCGAAATGGCTCAAATTCGAAATTACGATGGAAATCGATGCTCTCTGTCGAAAGCGTGATTCGGTATCTTGCCTTGATGCCGGGATGTTGTTTGGCGTCGTGCCGCGCAAGGAATCCAAGAACGAACGCGAGTGGTTAACGTCGTATTGGGGTGAGCCTGCAGTTCTCTTCTTTTTTAGGGTCGCCGATGAGAACGTCGTCGTGCCTGGAAAACGCATTGGTTCGTGTTGTGGCTTCGATTCGCGGGCTTATGCTTTCTTTTTGGGCCGTAGGGCTAATTCGACCGTCGCTTTTGGGGGTTGCACGGGGTCTTTCCCCTTAGCATGTAGATCTATTTCACTTTTGCCGCACTTATTAGAGAGGCGACGGATCGCATGAGCAGTGATTGGCGTGAAAGTCGGTCGATGGCCGAGAATGGGGTGGAGCCCCTGTCCATCAGGCAGAACATGCTGTGGAATTCCGGTGGGTCGATTACCTATCTGGCTTGCCAATGGCTCATTACCATTTTGGTGGTTCGCCTGTCAGACGGATACGAAGCTGCAGGTGCCCTCTCTCTTGCGATGGCGGTGTACAATATCTTCTCTCCTCTTGCCATCTACCGTATGTACACTTACCAGGTATCCGATGTGAGGCGTGAGAATTCCGTCGGAGAATACCTCGCGTTCCGAATTGTTACTTCTTCGGCGGCTTTGCTTGGATGCCTCGTCTATGCTGCATTGACCTGCCCGACGTCGAGCCTTCTTGCTGTTGTGCTGTATGCGGTATACAAGGTCGCGGGGCTTTTGATTGACGTGCTCCACGGTCTCGATCAAGTGAACAGACGTATGGATTACATCGGGAAGTCCCTTATCATCCAGGGTCTTTTCACTCTTGCGGCATTTTGCTCGGTGTTTGTAGCTACGTCGAGTCTCGAGCTTGCGCTTGTTTCGATGACGGTTGTCACGGTTCTGGTGGGCGTGCTGTATGATTACCCCCGCTCGAGTCGGTTCGAGTCGATGAAGGTTGGGATCTCGCGAGAAAAAGCCCTGCATCTGCTCAGGTATTGCTTTCCTATTGTGATAGCTGCCGTGGCTTGTGCGGCTGTCCCTTCGATTCCGCGCCAGTTCTTGTCATTTTCGCAGGGCGAGGCAGCGCTGGGTATTTATGCTTCGGTTGCCGCCCCTGTTGCTATTATCCAGATGGGCGCGAGTTATATCTACAGCCCTTTGCTTAGCGTTTTCTCCGAACAGTACGCCGAAAAGAGGGCTAAGGATTTGGCTGTCACATTTTGCAAGGTTGTGCTTGGCGTTGCGGCGATCGGAGCCATCTGTGCCGTCGGTTTCGAGTTTTTGGGCCCCTGGCTTCTGACGCTTATCTTCGGTCAGAGCATCGAGCCGTACACGTACTTGCTGATCCCTATCATCATGAGCGCTATTGTCTCGGCTTACGTGTGGTTTTTTAACGATTTACTCGTTGCACTTCGGTGCTTTAAGGGGAGCTTTGTCGGAAATATTCTATCTGCGGTCGTCGCGCTGCCGGTCACGTTTTTTTTCGTGAACACATTCGGCATGAATGGCGTGAGCTTTACCATGATTGTGTCCTATGGAATAGGTGCCGTGGTCATGGCGTTGTATTTGATTGCGTTGGTGAGGCGTGGCTTGAGGGAAGGGTCTTTCTAGCGGGTAGTTTCAAACTTACGACAGTGCTCGATTCTTGCTTACCTTATTGGGGGATATGCAGGTTAGTTAGTGGTTTGTTAAAAGTTTGTTTGGTGGCGGTAGCTAACGTTTAGTATGAGAGAATGGCACTTTGCTGGAGCTGGTAGCAATTCCTTTTTTGGCGGAGATGCTCTTGGTTGAAAGGGCGTGCCGGGAGTACGCAGGGTTTTCTAGAGGCGGGGATGATGGCTAAAGTGCTGATGCGTTTTGTTCAGATGCATAAGACCGATATGCTGCTTGGTGGAGTTATCGTTGCGTTGGCGGTTCATGCCTTGTACTGCTTTTCTTTCAGTGACTCTCGTATTGCCCTTGCGTTTGCGATTGTCTCAGCTGGGTTGGTTTGTGTCGTATATTCGGCTTCTCAGATTCTACGTTCCAAAGGTAAGCTCAAGGTTGAAACGCTTTTTCTGCTGAGCATAATATGCTGCGGGTTGTTGTACTCGCTTGTATTTGCGCCTGGCACGGTTCCCGATGAGAGTTATCATTTTCAGGCTTCGTACAAAATGGCAGACCAGCTTCTGTTTTTAGGCCCTACTTCGGATAATCTTCCGATGAGGGCAGATGACGCCCAGCTCCTTCGGGCCATGGATGAGTCTCAGACGGTGGGGTATGAGAAGTACGACATGATGGCACGTAACTTTGTCCTGTTTGCTGGACAGGTTGATTATGTCTCCTTCACCCCCAGGTCGGCTTTTGACTGGGGTGCGAATCCTCCTTACATCAAGTTGCCGTCAGCTTTGGGGATCGTGTTAGCTAGCTTGCTTAATCTTGGAAGCTATCCGTTGTTTTATCTGGGTCGCTTTTTCAATATGATGATGTTTGCTTTATTGGCATACTGTGCAGTTCGTATCACGCCTGTTGGAAAAAACACGATGATGGTTGTGGGCTTGCTGCCGATGACGCTGCATGTAGTGTCATCATATTCATACGATGCTGGCATCATAGGGCTGGCATTTTTGCTTACGGCGTTGTGCTTCAGGGCTTTGTACGGCGAAGGTCGGATGAAGCGCCATGATAAAGTGGGCCTTGTCATTGTGGCCGCCCTTTTGGCTCCTTGTAAGGTTGTGTACACGGTTATCGCTTTACTGGTATTGTTTATCCCTAATAAGCGCTTTGCTTCGAGGCGCTCTGCATTGCTGTACAAGTCGATCGTGATAGCCTGCTCACTTGTCGCGGTTTTGGGTACGCGGATGGCTACGCTTCTTCAGATGGCTGATGTGGGATCTTCCGTTTCGGCCGGGCTGGATGTTCGAGGGGAAGAGCAAGGGACATTCTATAGTCTCTCTGGCATGTTGTCCGATCCTCTCGATGCCGTTCTTCTTTATTTGAGAACTTTTGATGCCATGGGCCCCTTTTATTTGGACACTCTGGTAGGTGGCTCTCTAGGGTGGTTTCAGTCCGAAATCCACGCTCCGTTGTTCATTACTCTGCCACTATTTTTTGCGCTACTCGTTTCCGCCCAAAGGAGCGAAGATGATCGTGCGTTGGTTCCGGGGGTCCATCGCGTCGTTTTCGCGGTCCTCGCTATAGCCGGTTGGCTGGCTGTGATGTTGTCGATGACGGTTGGATGGACGTTTGTAAGCGAGAGGGTTATTCAAGGTGTTCAGGGTCGATACTTCCTTCCCCTGCTCCCGATGGCTCTCGTTGCGGCTAGAAGCCGGCACGTGTCAATAGATGTCCCGACTGGCTTTCTTTTTGTGTATGGTTTGCTCGCGCTGAACATCGCTTACATGGCTCGAGTGTTCTCTATCGCTGTCGGGGTTTGATGGCTTTTGCTTCTCGGATATCGATGGCGACGTTGAAAGGTGATTGTCGGTGGGAAAAATCGAAAAAGTAAAAACCCTTGCCAGGCTTTCCGTGAAGCAGCCAAAGAGCGTCGTCAAGGCTCTGGGATATTTGGGCAAATATGGTTTTGTGGGACTTCGGGAGCGTCTGTATCAGGAAGTTGTTCTTGAGGACGAGTCAATTCCTCTTGTTTTTGGCGAGCCGGGGAGCGCGGGCGGCGGTATTAAGTTCTCTGTTCTTATGCCTACCTATAATGTCGACGTATGCTGGCTCTCGAAAGCTGTGAAATCGGTAGAACAGCAGGTGTACGGCAATTGGGAGCTTTGCATTGTCGACGATTGCTCTACTGACGATTCCGTGATGTCTTACCTTCGTTCGGTTGAAAGCGACAGAGTGAAGGTAATGCGGCTCGATCGCAATGGTGGTATATCGAATGCTACGAATGCTGCAGCACGAATGGCTGACGGCGATTACATGGTGCTGCTCGATAATGATGATCTTCTTGCTCCGAACGCTTTGCTGGAGTTCTATCTTCGCCTATCGACTACGCAGGCGGATGTTGTCTATAGCGACAATGATGTCGTGGACGAGAATGGCACGAGGCTCGCCGTGCTGCACAAGCCTGACTGGTCGCCTGATCTGTTGTTGTCGCAGATGTATGTTGGGCATTTGCTTGGGTTTAAGCGATCTTTGTTCGAGGAGGTCGGAAGGTTTCGCCCGGAATTCGACGGAAGCCAGGATTACGACCTGCTCCTACGTCTTGTCGAACGCTCGAGTCGGATAGAGCATATTTCCGAGATCCTTTATTCGTGGCGGGCATTGCCTACGTCTACTGCTGCTAACCCAGATTCGAAACCGTATGCGCAGACGGCAGGCCTTCATGCTGTTCAGAGTCATTTGGATCGGACGCTGGGGGAGGGCAAAGCCTGTGCGTGCGAAACCGATTCGTTATATGTGTACGACGTGCGTTACGAATTGCGCGACAAGCCAAAAGTTTCTATTATTATCCCTACGAAGGATCATGTCGATGATCTGAAGGCTGCAGTCGAGAGTATTTTTGATAAAACAGAGTATCCTTCGTATGAAATACTGATTCTCGACAACAATTCGGAATTACCGGAGACAAATGCCTACCTTCGTTCGCTCGAACAGGAATTCGGCAACGTTTCGGTCATTGATGCTTCGTATCGTTTTAATTGGTCGAAGTTGAACAATCAGGGGATTGAAGAAGCGAGCGGAGATGTTTTTGTCTGTTTGAACAACGATGTGGTAATTAGATCTGCGGACTGGCTCGACCGGCTGGTCGAGAATTGCATCCGCGAAGACATCGGGATAGTCGGGGGTCTTTTGCTTTATCCTGATGAAACCATTCAACATGCGGGTGTTGTTGTGGGAATGGGCGGCTGGGCTGATCATGTGTACAAGGGTGCAGCTCCCGTTCATTGCGGTAATCCGTTCATTTCGCCCATGGTAGCACGTAATGTTTCGGCTGTGACAGGTGCTTGCATGGCGTTTTCAAGGGATACCTTGGAGCGCATCGGGGGCTTCAATGAAGACTTTGTCGTTTGCGGAAGCGACGTGGAGTTGTGCCTTCGCGCAGAGCGCAATGGTCTTCGAAACCTGTACCTTCCCGGCGTGGTTCTGACTCATTACGAGTCGAAAACTCGTGACCCGAAGGATATTCCGGAAGTTGATTTCAGCTTATCGAAAGCTATGTATCGTAGATATGTTGCTGCGGGTGATCCGTATTACAATTCAAACTTGGACTACGGCTCGTGCATTCCGAAGGCGGTGTCGCGTAGGGAGAAGCTGCGTCGTGCGGCGCTCGATTGTTATTCGACGGACATCCTCGAAACGCGTGCTATGAACTTTAGAAGAGTGTCGAGCGATCGTCCTCGTGTAAACCTGCTCGTCCCCTCGATTAATGCAGAGGACGTGTATGGCGGTATTGCGACGGCGCTCAGTTTCTTTGATCGTCTGGTGGCAGAAACGGGGGCGGATGCTCGCATTCTTGTGATTGATAGCGAACCGCGCATGGAGTCGCTTTCTCGTTTTCCTGGGTACGAGTTCGTCTCAATGGATGAGGAAAGCGATGCGCGATTACAGATTGTGCCCATAGGGAGAAGAAATGGCAAAACAGTGCCCGCTTCTCCTAAGGACTGGTTCGTGTGTACTTCTTGGTGGTCTGCATATTGCTATCAGGATGAATGTGAGCGACTCAAGAAGCAGGATGGGTGTTTTCTTGAGAATCCGATGATATATCTTATCCAAGATTACGAACCTGGATTCTACGCCTGGTCGTCGCGTTACTTGCTTGCCGAATCGACGTATAGGAGCCCTGTTCCCACTGTCGCGGTTTTTAACTCACGGGAGTTGAAGGGCCATTTCGATTCTCTTGGATATGAGTTTAAGCACTCGTTTGTTTTTGATCCGTTCTTGAATGGATCGCTTCTTGAGCGATTGGACCAGCTTGGCGGAAAAGTAGGGAAGCGTCGTCAGATCATGGTGTACGGACGTCCCGGAACTGACAGAAATGCTTTCGAGCTTGTCGTAGAATCCCTCCGTCGTTGGATCGATCTCCAAGAGGACCATGGTTTGTGGGAGATTGTTTCCGCCGGGGAACAGCATGCCCCGGTTTATTTGGGGCATGGTCGCTACCTGACCTCGGTTGGAAAGCTGACCATCGAGGAATATGCTCAGCTGTTGGCTGAATCATACGCGGGCATTTCTCTTATGGTGTCGCCGCACCCGAGCTATCCGCCGCTCGAGATGGCGGCATTTGGTGTGCGTGTGATTACGAATGAGTATTCCGGGAAAGATCTGTCGGACTTTGGTGAGAGTGTGGTTTCTTTGGCTCGTTCCACTCCTGGTGAAATAGCTGCTTCGCTGCAGGAGGTGTGTAGCTCGTTCGAACGCGAAGTGCCCTGTGGTCGTGTTCGTCCGGGGTACCTGACAAATCGCGATCTTTTTCCGTTCGTTCAAGAGATTAAGAAGCTTATAGACGAGAGCTAAGGGGCTTGTCGGGCTCGCGTGGATGTCTGGATTAAGCAGCGGTTCGGTATAGGTTGGCTTGTGGGCAAATCGGTGGAAAAAATAGGCGACGCTTGCTGAAGCGGTATACTAAATGTGTTTTCGATTGAAAGAGGTTTGGTCATGAAAGGCATCATACTCGCAGGCGGGTCGGGCACGCGCCTGTACCCGTTGACCACGGTAACGAGCAAGCAGCTCTTGCCCGTGTACGACAAGCCGATGATCTACTACCCGCTGTCGGTGCTCATGATGGCGGGCATCCGCGAGATCCTGATCATCTCGACGCCCCAGGACCTGCCCAACTTCGAGCGCCTGCTCAAGGACGGGTCGGACTACGGCGTGAGCCTGTCCTACGCAGAGCAGCCCTCGCCCGACGGCCTGGCGCAGGCGTTCATCATCGGCGAGGAGTTCGTCGGCGGCGACAGCTGCGCGCTCGTCCTGGGCGACAACATCTTCTACGGCAACGGCCTGGGCCGCCATCTGCGCGCCGCGGTCGAGCGCGCCGAGACCACGGGCGGCGCCACCG
>NZ_QICD01000039.1 GCF_003726035.1 Paraeggerthella hongkongensis | reverse complement strand
TTTTGGTGGTGTTACATGAAGTCTGAAAACCCGCTTCCTGCTTCTGAAATCGTACGCATTATGCCCACTGACGATGACATAGATGGGTTGTTTTCGAGTGCATCGAAAGATGCTGGCAAAGGTGAGGACACACCCGACAGGTACGGCTCAGGCATCGTCTGGGAGGAGTTTCACATGCCTACGAATTACAGGCAGTGAATAATTGGATCGGACACACTTTTTGAAACATAACCCAAAAAGCCAAACCGCCGAAGCGATTCGAGAGCCGTGGGGAGTTAGCGCTCCCTACGGCTCGCAACGTAGTATACGCGAAAGCTAACTGCAAGTTCAAGCATCGAGCAGGCGAATCCACGATCCCCGCCGCCGTCAATGCCATCAATGCACGGTTCGGGCAACATCATCCAAAACACGCGAAGCCTCGCCACCAATCATGAAAAAAGCCGCCCCGCACAAGCAGGGCGGCCCAATTGCACAATATCGAGCTTACACCGAGAACGCTTATCCCAACTCGACCAACTGCGCTTCCACACGAGCCAGCTTGTCGGTCATCTCAGCATGCTTGGCCCGGTCTTTTTCCACGATCTCAGGAGCAGCCTTCGCCAAGAAGCCCGGATTAGAAAGCTTCTTGTCCAACTTGGCCGCATCGGCAGCCAGCTTAGCGCGCTCCTTTTCCAGACGCTCGCGCTCGGCGCCGAAGTCAACCAACCCGGACAATACGATGTACACCTCAAGACCCGGTGCCAACGTCACGCTCGATTCGGCCGGCTTGCTCGCATCGGCCGCGATCTCCAGAGAAGCCGTCGTACCCATGCCCTCGATCAAACCGCGCTGCGCCTCCAGCAAAGCCACGTCGGCCTCCCCCGCCTTCACAACTACGGCAAGCTCGGTCTTCGGCGAAATGCCGTAACGGGCGCGCGTGGAACGAATGGCCGAAACCGTCTCCGTCACCATCTGGATGGCGCGCTCGGCATCGGCATCCACGTACTGCGCAAGGGCCTGCGCGTCGGGCCAAGCCGCGCCGATGAGGTACGGCGCATCGCTGCGATCGATCGGCAGCTGCTGGTAAATTTCCTCGGTCACAAACGGCATGATGGGATGCAGCAAGCGCAGCGCCTGGTCAAGCACGAACACCAGGTTGCGCTGGCAAGCTGCGCGGTCCTCAGGCGAGCCGTTCAAGCGCGCCTTCGAGAACTCGATGTACCAGTCGCAGAACTCGTTCCAGAAGAACGAGTACAGCTCGCGCGTGATCTCGCCGAATTCGAAAGCGCCGTACGCCTTGTCCAAACGCGCCACCAAACCGGCCAGGCGCGAGAAGATCCAGCGATCAACCGGCGTCACGGGATCGGGATCGCCGGGGACGTAATCGTCCAGGTTCATCTGCACGAAGCGGGCGGCGTTGCGGATCTTGTTCGCGAAGTTGCGGCTGCTTTCCAGCTTCGCCTCGTTGAACTTGAGGTCCTGAGCGCCCGTCACCTGCATGAGCAGGCCGAAGCGCATGCCGTCAGCACCGTAATCTTCCATCAGGCGCAGCGGGTCGACGCCGTTGCCGCGACTCTTCGACATAGGCTTGCCGTCGGCCGCCATAACGGTCGGGTGGATGATGACGTGCTCGAACGGGATCTCGTCGCAGCAGTACATCGAAGCCATCACCATGCGCGCCACCCACAGGCCCATGATATCGCGGGCCGTGGACAGCACCTGCGTCGGGTACGCCGTCTTCATCTGCGGGGCGTCCATGCCCTCTTCGGTCCAGCCCATCGTGGCAAACGGCCACAGCTGCGAGCTGAACCACGTGTCCAGCACGTCCTCGTCTTGGCGCACGGGGGCACCGCATACGGGGCACGCGTCCACATCTTCGACCGAAGCGCCCTCCCATCCGCACGCGTCGCAATAGAACATGGGAATGCGATGGCCCCACCACAGCTGGCGCGAAATGCACCAATCCTTGAGGTTGGCCAGCCAATCCAGGTACACCTGCTTCCAGCGCTCGGGATGGAACTGGATGGAACCGTCCTCCACCACGCGTGCCGCATCCTTCTTGAGGCCGTCCACGGCCACGAACCACTGCTCGGACTCCCACGGCTCCAGCTTCGTATGGCAGCGGTAGCAGGTCATGACGGAATGGTCGTGGTCCTCCACCTTTTCAAGCAGGCCCAGATCCTCGAACGCAGCCACGATAGCCTCGCGAGCCTCGTCGCGATCCATGCCGCTGAACCGGCCGTAGCCCTCGACCACGTGCGCAGTCTCGTCGAAGATGTTGATGCGCTCAAGACCGTTGCGCTCGCCCATGGCCCAGTCGTTCGGGTCGTGCGAGGGCGTGGTCTTCACGCAGCCCGTGCCGAACTCCATGTCCACGTGCCAGTCGGCGAAGATGGGGATCTCGCGACCCACGAGCGGCAGCGTCACCGTCTTGCCCGCCAGATGGGCGAAGCGCTCGTCCTTCGGATTCACCGCCACGCCCGTATCGCCCAGCATGGTTTCGGGGCGGGACGTAGCCACCACCAAGTACTCCAGATCGCCTTCCGGCTGCGTCAAGGGATAGCGCAAGTACCACAGATGGCCGGCTTCGTCCACGTACTCGGCCTCGTCGTCTGCGATAGCCGTAGTGCAATGCGGGCACCAGTTCACGATGCGCTTGCCTTTGTAAATCAGGTCGTCGTTGTACCAATCAACGAACAGCTTGCGCACGGCCTTCACGTAACCCGGCTCCAACGTGAAGTGCTCGTCGTCGTAATCGCACGAGCAGCCCATGCCCTTGACCTGGTTTACGATGGTGGTGCCGTATTCCTTGTACCAGTCATAGCATGCCTCGATGAACGCCTCGCGCCCGATCTCCAAACGGCTGATGCCCTGGTCGGCAAGCCTCTTGTCCACCTTGGTCTGCGTGGAGATGCCCGCATGGTCGGTTCCCAGGATCCAACGCGTGGGACGTCCCTGCATACGCGCGCGGCGAATGCACGTATCCTGGATGGTGTCGTTCAACGCATGGCCCATGTGCAGCACGCCCGTGATGTTCGGCGGCGGAATCACGATGGTGTACGGCTGGCCTTTCTTGGCGCCGAAGCCTTCGCCGCGCTGGAAGTAGCCGGCATCTTTCCACGCCTCGAACAGCGGACGCTCGTGCGCGGCGAAATCGTAGTCGATCTTCTTTCCGTTATCAGCCATGTCGGCTCCCTCATCCTCGCGTCTCTCAAACCGAAAGCGGGCGCGCCGCCCATTCGCGATCCGCCCGCTCGTACCTACTTATACCGTCCGGCGCTAAGCGCTCTGCAGCTGCTCCGCGTCCTCGACCGCCTCAATCTGGGGCTTCGTCTCCCCTGTAATATCCGTGGCCTGGATGGTCACGCGGGAAAGCCCGTCCTGCTCGGGAAGATCGTACATCACGTCCTGCAGCACGCGTTCGCAGATCGAACGCAAGCCGCGCGCGCCCGTGCCGTGCTCGACGGCCTCGTGCGCGATGGCGCGCAGGGCCTCGGGCTCGAACGTCAACTCCGACTCCTCGAACTCGAACATCTTCGTGTACTGCTTCACCAGAGCGTTCTTCGGCTCGGTGAGAATGCGCACGAGGTCTTCCTCGGAAAGCTCCGAAAGCGACGTGACCACCGGTATACGTCCCACGAACTCGGGAATCATGCCGTACTTGTTCAGGTCTTCGGGCAGCACCTGAGCCAAAAGCTCGGCTTCGGCCTTCTTCTTGCTCTCGGGCAGCTCGGCGTTGAAGCCCAGGCCCTTCTTGCCCACGCGTTCGGCGATGATGTCAGCCAGACCGACGAACGCACCGCCCAGGATGAACAGGATGTTCGTGGTGTCGATGTGAATGAGCTCCTGCTGAGGATGCTTGCGGCCGCCCTGGGGCGGAACGCTCGCCTCCGTGCCCTCCACGATCTTCAACAGCGCCTGCTGCACGCCCTCGCCCGACACGTCGCGCGTAATGGACAGGTTCTCGGCTTTGCGCGCCACCTTGTCGATCTCGTCGATGTAGATGATGCCGATCTCGGCACGCGGAATGTCGAAGTCGGCCGAGGTGATGAGCTTGAGCAGAATGTTCTCCACGTCCTCGCCCACGTAGCCGGCCTCGGTCAGCGTGGTGGCGTCCGCGATGGCGAACGGCACGCGCAGCGTGCGGGCCAGCGTCTGCGCCAACAGCGTCTTGCCCGAACCGGTGGGACCCAGAAGCATGATGTTGCTCTTTGCAAGCTCGACATCGCCGTCTTCGGCGTCGGCGCCCAAGCTGATGCGCTTGTAGTGGTTGTACACCGCCACGGACAAGGCGCGCTTCGCCTGCTCCTGCCCTACCACGTGCTCCGAAAGCTCGGCGTACAGCTGATGCGGGGTCGGCAGGTCGGCCAGCACGTCCTCGGGCGCAGGCTCAGCCGCGACGGGCTCGCCCTGCGCGCCTACGCGGGCATGGCGCCCCGACGCCGCTCGGGACGCCGGATCCGATCCCTCGGCCTCGAAGCCGGGGACCGTCAAGCCCAAGTCGCGCATCATGGCGTCGGCGCACACGGAAATGCACTCATCGCAAATGTAAATGCCGTTCGGGCCCGAGATCATCGCAGCCACCTGGTGCGGGCGTTTTCCGCAGAAGGCGCATGCAATGTCTTCAGGACTCCGACCGTCGAATTCGTCGTCGCGTCTGTCGTTCATGTATTCTGTTCGCTTCTCTACTCGTTGGAGCCGGGAACCGCGGCACGCGACGTGGTTATGCGGTCGACCAGACCGTATGCAACCGCCTCTTCCGCCGTCATGTAGTTGTCGCGCTCCGTGTCCTTCTGGATGGTTTCGAGCGTTTGGCCCGTGTTGTCCGCCAAGATCTTGTTCAGGCGGTTGCGGGTCTTCAGCATGAAGTCCGCAACGATGGCGATCTCGGTCTGCTGGCCCTGCGCGCCGCCGGACGGCTGGTGGATGAGCACCATGGAGTTCGGCAGGCACAGGCGCTTGCCCTTCGCGCCGTTGGACAGCAGCACGGCGCCCATGGAAGCGCACTCGCCCAGGCAGATGGTGGACACATCGCACTTGATGAAGTCCATCGTATCCAAGATGGCCAAGCCCGCCGTCACGGAGCCGCCGGGAGAGTTGATGTACAGGGAGATGTCCTTGTCGGGATCGGCGCTCTCAAGATGCAGCAGCTGCGCAACCACGGAGTTCGCCACGTTGTCGTCGATGGCCTCTCCCAAAAAGATGATGCGCTCGTTGAGCAGGCGAGAGTAGATGTCGTAGCTGCGCTCGCCGCGCGGCGACTGCTCGATGACGTAGGGAATCAGCGCTGATTTAGGGGTGATGATGCTCATATGCGTATGCCTCGCTTATCTCTTACGGCCGCTCGGCGGCCCTGCTTGCAGATAGTGCTGTATGCACATGCCGTATCGTAGTGCAAGGCTAGGGTACCGTATCGTCACCTCGGCCCGCCCGATGTGCACGCAAAAAGCGCGCAATACGGACGGGCCGAGGCACGTTCGATGCTATTCGGCGTCGTCAGCCTTGACCTCGACGGCCTCTTCCTTCTTTTCGGCGGCCTTCTTCGGCGCAGCCTTCTTCTTGGCGGCAGCCTTCTTGGCCGGCTTCTTGCCCTCGTCCTTCTTGGACAGGTCGAGCTCGGTCACCACGGCGGTGTCCATAAGGTCCTTGACGGCCTTCGTGCGCAGGACGCCCTGGCGCACCATGTGCAGCTGGCCGTTCGCGCGCCACTCGGCCTGCAGGGCCTCGGGGTTCTCCACGCCGCTCTTCACGAACTCATCGGTAACTTCCTCGTCAGAAACGCTCATGCCGGCATGGCGAGCCCATGCGTCAAGCGCCAGATCCTGCTTGGCCATGTCGGAAGCCTGCTGCTTCACGTCGGCCTTGAACTGGTCGGGCGTAAGGCCCTGCTGCATAAGGTACACGTCGAAGGTCATGCCCTGCGCCTGCATCTGCTGGAAGAAGTCCTGGATCAGGCTTGCTTCGTTCTCTTCGACCATTCCTGCGGGGACTTCGCCCTCGAGGCGCTCGGAGATCGCGTTGAGGCATGCGTTTTCCTTCAGGCGCGGCATGAGGTCGGCCTTCTGCTGCGTCACGGTCTCGGCGATGCGGGTGCGCAGATCCTCCACGCCCTCGAAGCCCAGCGTCTCCTTGACCCACTCGTCGTTCACTTCCGGCATGATCTTCTTCTTGACGACTTTGACCTCGACCTCGAAGTTGATCTTCTCGGTCTTGCCCTGCAGCGCGGACAGCATGATGGGGGCGTCGGCCGGCATGTCGAGCGTGAACGTTGCGGTCTGGCCCTTCTTCAGGCCCACCAGCTGCTCGTCGAACTCAGCCGGGAACAGGCCCGCGCCCAGACCGTAGGGACGGTTCTCCGTGATGAGGGAGGGGATGTCCTCGCCCTTGTCGTCGGTAGCCTTCATAGCCAGATCGATGTAGCTGTCTTCCTTCACCTTCGTGGCGGCGGCAGCGTCCTCGTACGTGTAGTAGTGCTCGCACAGAGCCTCGACCTGATCGTCGATCTCCTGTTCGGTCACGCCTTCGGCAGGAAGCTCGATGGCAACCGGCTCGTAGCCGGACAGCTCGAACTCGGGCTTGACGGCGATCGTGAAGGAGAACGTGTAGTCCTTGCCGCTCTCCACCAGGTCCGTATCCTCGAACTCAGGCTTGGCGATGGGGTACAGATCGCAATCGTCGATGGCGAGAGGATAGGAACCGTTGACCACGTCGTCGGTCACCGTCGCACGGACGGCTTCCTTGCCCAGAGCGTTGTCGATAACCGGACGCGGGGCCTTGCCCTTGCGGAATCCGGGGAAATTGTACTTGTTGGCGAAGTCCTTGTAGGTCTTCTTGATGCGGGCGTCGACATCCTTAGCATCAACGGTAACGGTCACTTTCGTGCGGTTATCCTGCAATGCCTCAACTTTTGTTTCCACGTAACTATCCTCCATCATTCTTATGTCGCCTATGCGGCTTTCGGCGTGCTTGCCCTGGCGCCCTCGACCGGCCGTTCATCGATCGAAACCGTGTACCGAGCACACCGAAACGGAATTATCGCATATATGGAGCCGTTGAGGAAGAGCGCTTGAAACAGGTTCACGAAGAACCTACCTACCGCTCGTTCGCGACGCGCCCATAAGATTCGCCTGAGAAGCTTGCCGGCAAGCGCATGAAGCGGCGCGGCGCACGGCGATGCCAGCCGCAGTTTTGCGACAGAATCGCCCTACGGCTGTCCTCGACCGGCAGCCAAGACCGGCGAAGGTTACGGTTGCGTTTCACGCTATCATTGCCGAACGGGTCACGGTATCATGATCGGGAAACGAATCTTAAACGCAGCAGCGGAGGTCCCATGCCCACCATCGATCTCAACCTTTTGCAAGAACGCGAGCTCGAGCGCCTGATCGACTACGAACGCTCGACGTGCACCGTCAACGGCGATCTCGTGTACCGCTGCGCGTTCCCCTACCGTCCCGACGACGATCTGCAAGTGGAGCTTCTCGAACGCGGCGCGCTTTCCCGCAAAACCGACGAGCGTCGCGGCGCCGTGGTGTGCATCACCTCCGACGGCTACTCCTACTTCCCCGCCAAGCACCAAGAAGAGGTGGAGAAGCAGCGCGCTCACAAACGAGAATCCCGGCTTATCGGCCTGTCCGCCCTTTTCGCCGCACTGTGCGTGATCGCCGGATTTCTCCTAGGACGATTCCTCGCGTAAAACATCCCCGCAGTCCCTGGTTCCATCGGTGCGCTTTTTTGCTATTATGTTCGGCGTGCGTTCTTCGCACGCGCAACGTCGTGCGGGCGTGGCGGAATTGGCAGACGCGCCAGATTTAGGTTCTGGTGGGGAAACTCGTGAAGGTTCAAGTCCTTTCGCCCGCACCACTTGGGGGGAGGCTGCCCTGGGCACCCTCCCCCCAAGTGCATACATAGGACGCGAGCGACCGCGTTGCGCTTAGCCGTTCGCCGGGGAAAGGAATCCGTTCACGATGGAAACGATTAAGAAGATCGGGCGGGCGTGGAACTCCATCAGCCTGATCAAACGCATCTTGGTAGGCCTTGTCATCGGCGCCGCGCTCGGCGTGTTCGCGCCGGGCATCGAGGCGTTCGAGATCTTGGGCACGCTGTTCGTATCTGCCCTGAAAGCCGTTGCCCCCATCCTCGTGTTCTTCTTGGTAATCAGCGCGCTCGCAAACGCGAAAGCGGCCGGATCCATGAAAACGGTCGTGGTGCTGTACGTGGTCGGCACGTTCATCGCAGCGTTCGTAGCCGTAATCGCAAGCTTCCTGTTCCCCGTCGAACTGACGCTTTCGGCCCCTACGGTCGATCAGAGCTCGCCCACCGGCGTGGGCGAAGTGCTGGGAACCCTTGTCACGAACATCGTGTCCAACCCGGTTGACGCGCTTATCAACGCGAACTATATCGGCATCCTCACCTGGGCCGTGCTGCTGGGCATCGCGCTGCGCGCGGCAACCCAGGGCACCAAAGACGTGTTCACCAGCATATCCGACGCCGTGTCGCAGGTTGTGCGCTGGATCATCTCGCTCGCGCCCTTCGGCATCCTGGGCCTGGTGTACACCTCCGTGAGCGCAAACGGCCTCGAGATCTTCACCGAGTACGGCCAGCTGCTGCTTGTCCTGGTGGGCTGCATGCTGTTCATAGCCTTGGTCACGAATCCCCTCATGGCGTTTTGGGGCATCCGCCAGAACCCCTACCCGCTGGTGTTCCGCTGCCTGAAGGACAGCGGCCTCACGGCGTTCTTCACCCGCAGCTCGGCCGCGAACATCCCGGTCAACATGGAGCTGTGCCGCAAGCTCGGTCTGGACAAAGACAACTATTCGGTATCCATTCCGCTAGGTGCCACCATCAACATGGCCGGCGCCGCCGTCACCATCTCGGTCATGGCCATGATGGCGGCTCACACCATGGGCATCTCCATCGATCTTCCCACCGCCGTCATCCTGAGCGTGCTGTCCGCCGTTTCCGCATGCGGCGCGTCGGGCGTTGCCGGCGGATCGCTTCTGCTCATCCCGCTGGCATGCTCGCTGTTCGGCATCAGCAACGACATTGCCATGCAGGTCGTGGGCATCGGCTTCATCATCGGCGTGGTGCAGGACTCCTGCGAGACCGCGCTCAACTCCTCCTCCGACGTACTGTTCACCGCCACCGCCGAGTACCGCCAGTGGCGCAAGCAGGGCAAGGAGATCACCTTCGGCGCCGACGAGTTCAGCGAAAACGAGATGGCCTAGCGCCCGCTTCGGCGGCACCGCGCAACCACGAAGGCCCCGCCTCCCCGTCGCAATCGGGAGGCGGGGCCTTCTGCTTTCAGCCAGATCCCAGAAGAGCACCCAAGGAAGCCGTCTTGATCTCGCGCGCCTACTCGGCCAGACGAGCGAAGAAGTCCTTGCCGTTCTTCTCGATCTCGATGTCGTCCAGATCGGCGACGTAGGACCGGAACTGCGAATAGCCCAAATCCCGCACCTTGAAATCGCGGTACTTGGCGCGAACGCGCTTGGACAGCTCGGACACCGCCACCCCTTCGACGCCGGCGTCTCGAACAAGCTGGCGAACGAACCGGTCGGGATTGGACGCGGGGCGCGAAGCGGGAGCGCTCGACGCGGGCCGCTCGGCATCCGGCGTCGCAGCGGCCTGCTGCGAAGGCGCACCCTCGTTTGCGGCCTGCTGCGAAGGCTGCTGTCCCGTCGCGCCGTCGCCGGCCGGTCGCGAGCGCTTGGCGCCCCCGCGCCTTCCGCGGCGCACGGGCTTGCGCGCGCCCTGCGCGGACCGGTCCGGAGAAGCATCCGGGGTTTCGGCGCCGGCCGCTCCCGCCGCTTCAGGCACGCTCTCAGCTGCGAGAGCACTCTCCGAAGCGGGTGCCGCCTCATCCGCGGAAACGGGCGTCTCGTCGCTCGAGGACGGCGGATCCGACGCCTCCTTGGGCTGAGCGCCTTCAACGCCCCTGCGGCGGCGCAGGGAGCGTCGAACGGGCTTGGCAACAGGTTCGCTCGCAGTCTCGATTTCCGGCTTGCCCGCAGCTTCGGAACCTTGCTCGCTCGCATTGGAGGCCGAAGCGGCTTCGGGGTCGTTCCCGCGATCACCCGAAACGGGCTTATGCGCGGACTTGCCCGCCGATCGGGACGGCTTGCGAGCCGGCTCGCTCGCCTCATCCTTCTCCGCAGGCTTCGAAGCTTCTTTGGCCTCCGTCAGCTCGATGGCAACCGAACTGCCGTCTTTGATTATCTGAACGCTGCCGAATTCACCCAGAAGCTTCGTCAGCTGATTGGTGCCGTAACTGCGCACGTCGAAGTCGGGATAGCGCTTGAGCAGACGGCTTCCCACCTCGCCCACGCCGGTCGACTTCCCGTTGTTCTGGTTGTCGGTGATGATGTTGACCACGGCCTGCTCGATCTCCTCGATCGAGGGGCCCGTATTCTGTCCGCCTTGAGAATTGCCCTGGTCGCGATGGCCTTTGCCCTTGCCGCCCTTGCCGTTCGAATCCCCCAGCAAAAGCTCGAGCGTGGTGAAGATGTCGCACGCCTTGCGAAAAGCCGTGGGGGTCTTCTTCTCCCCCATGCCGATCACCGTCAGCCCGCTCTCGCGGATACGACTGGCCAGGCGCGTGAAGTCGCTGTCGCTCGACACGATGCAGAACCCCTCCACCGAGCGCGTGTACAGGATGTCCATCGCGTCGATGATCATGGCCGAGTCGGTGGCGTTCTTGCCCTGCGTGTACCCGAACTGCTGAATAGGCGTGATCGAGTTCTCTAGAAGGGCGTCCTTCCACTTCGAATGAAGCGTGAGCGTCCAGTCACCGTAAATGCGCTTGTAGGTGACCGCGCCGTATTTCGACAGCTCGTCGGTAATGGGCTTGATGTACTTCGCCGACACGTTGTCGGCATCGATGAGCAATGCGAATCGTTTTTCAGACGATGGCTTTATATCCATAAGTACTCCTTGATGGTAAGGAACGGGCTCGATGCCCCTTCCGCAACGCCGTACAGCAACGGCTCATTCGCGTATGCATGCCGTCTCGGCGTTCGATGTTGCGCTCATAGTACTCTAAAACCGCACGTCGGAAACAAATTTCGAATATTCAGATACAATTTGTCCATATCCCTCTTGCATTCCAAGGACGAAATCCGTATACTTCCTCCTTGCGCCTTGGTGGGTGTAGTTCAGTCGGCTAGAACGCCAGATTGTGGCTCTGGAGGTCGTGGGTTCGAGTCCCATCATCCACCCCAGCGCAAGTTTTTGAAAAAAGGGTCTTGCACGATCGAACGGGATGCTCTAAAATAGCAAACCGCTTCGCAAGAAAGCGAGACGCAATAAGGACCGTTAGCTTAGTTGGTAGAGCAGGGGACTCTTAATCCCAAGGTCGTAGGTTCGAATCCTACACGGTCCACCATTTGAATGATAAGCCCCGTTCAGGGGCTTTTTTCATGCCCTCTTCCCCACCTTCGCAAAGGACGCAAACCAGCGCCGTGCGCAGAAAGAATTCCGCGCACGGCGCTTCCGCTATTCCCGGATCAAACGACGCGCGCCCAGATACGTCACAACGAAGTACGCACCGTAGACGACCAAAAACGCACCGGCGCACGTAAGCGCCATCGCGCCGATGTCCAAATGCCCGAACACCGCCACCACGTCCGACACCACGACGAGCGCGCATGCCGAATGAGCCACCGCTAGCAGCAGCGGGAACAAGAAGTACACGAGCACCTGCACGAGCAGCGCCCCGTCGACCATCTTCGAAGAAGCTCCCAACTTGATGCACAAACCGTAGCGGCGCGCGTTGTCGGAGGCCTCGGAAAGCTGCTGGATGGCCAGAATGGCGGCGCACGCGACAACGAGCACGAATCCCAAGTAGATGGCAAGGAAGGCCACCACGGCGGACAGGCTGACGCTTTGGTCGACAACCTCGGACCGTGTGAGCGACAGCGACAAAGGCCACGTATCGACGTTGTCCGTCTGCGACACGGCGGCCAGCAAGACTTTGAGGCCCTGCTCGTCCTCGTCGGTTGCGCACTGCATGTTCAGCAGCGTTTGAACGATCACGGCCTGCGCCGGAACCTCATCGTCGTTCACGACGACGGTCCCCGTGTTCGTGGGAAACGAAGTGGTCATGAGGGATTCCCCCGAAAACACCGCCGCACGAAGCAGTCGGTCGCCCACGGGAACGTCCGTTCCGCGCTCGACGACGCCCCGGTAGAACTCGGCCGTGATGCTGGAATCGCTCACGAGGGCGCACTCCCCCACCCCCAGCTGCAGCGGCGCCTTGCCGGCCAGCGCTAAAGCCTCGTTCACCTGGGAAAGCTTGCTCACGTATACGGGAAACATCCCGTACTGGGCATTGATCGACGCGCCGGCTGTATCCTTGAGCGACAAGCCGCTCGCCCGCTCCACGTCGGCCACGGTGGTCGCATCGGACGGGTCCACGCATTGGTCGACCTGCGCCGTCCCTTGAACAAGAGCGTCCAAGTCCCCCGCGCCCAGCGCCTTCGCACTGTCGCGCAGGCCCGCCGCCATATCGAAGCCCTTCGCTGCCGCGTACTGCGCGTACGGCTCGATCGCCGCATCGGCCACGTAGCCGGTATCGGCGCGATACGAACCGAAGACGCTCACGGCGCTGGCACTGTACGCCGTGCCCTTCGCCAGGCCGTCCTCCACGGCGTTGCGTATGCCCACGCCGCCGCACACGCTGGTGATAGCCAAGAACAGCACCAGGCACACGACGGAAAGCGAAGCGAACGTCGTGTTGACCTTGGCTCCCAGCTGGCGCAGCGCGAACATGTTGAGCCCCCGCAAGTACAGCGGGCGGATCATCTGCACGAGCTTCAGCAGGAATCCCGCCAACGCGTAGAAGAACAGCACGGTGCCCACGCACACCAGGACCGCGGCCGCCGCGAATTCAGGGGACGGCTCCAGCAGACCGTTTTCGATCAACAGCTTGTACGATATCCCGATAATGACGAGCGACACCGCGAACAGCGCAAGCGACAGCGGCAGGCTGCGCAGCTTCATCTCCTCGTGCACGCTTTCCGCCTTCATAAGGTCGACAAGCCGCGTACGCGACACCGAGCGCGCGTTCAGCAGCGCCGCAAGAACGAAAACAGCCCCGAACACCGCAATAGCCTGGATGAAGGCGTCGACGGAGAACACGAAGGAAAACCCTGCGGAGCCGGCCACATCGGCTTGGAACATAAGCGACGTGAGCTGCAGCAAAAGCTGCGAGATCGCCACGCCCAGGGCAAGGCCGGCCGCAAGGGACGCCGCGCCCGCGGCAAGCGACTCCAAAAGCACGATCCCCACCACGTCCGACGTGCTCATGCCCAACGCCAGGCACAAGCCGAATTCCCGTTTGCGGCGCTTGATGAGAAACCGGTTCGCGTACACCACCAGAAACACCAGAACGAACGCGACCAGCACCGACGCCCCTGAAATAACCATGCCCAGAAGCTCGAACATCGCATTCCCGGATTCCGAGAACGCCAGCACCCCGCGCTGGGCCGACATCGAGTTGAACGCGTAGAACACGGCCACGCCCAGCAGCACGGTAAGGAAGTACACCCCGAAATCGCGAACCGACTTGCGCACGTTTCCCAGGGCAAGCTTAACCAACATGGGAAGCCTCCTCGTCTGCGGAATCGAAATGCTGTCCATCGCCGCCCATGGAGGCGACGATGTCCACGATGCTGCGGTAAAACGCGGCGCGCGTGGATGCCTTCCGATGCAGCTCGCCGAACAACGATCCGTCCTTGATGAGCACGATGCGCGAGCAGTAGCTTGCCGAAAGGGAGTCGTGCGTAACCATCAGAATGGTTGACCCCGATCGGTTCAAGCGCTCGAGCGACTCCAGAAGCTGCCGAGCCGACTTCGAATCGAGCGACCCCGTAGGCTCGTCGGCCAGAATCAAGCTGGGGTCGCCCACGGTGGCGCGCGCCGCCGCCACGCGCTGCTTCTGGCCGCCGGACAGCTGGTAGGGGTACTTGGCAAGCACGTCGTCAACGCCGAGCACGGCAGCCGCCTGTCGCACGCGGGCCTCGATCTGCCGCGCAGGCGCCTTCTGGATCGTCAAAGCCAAAGCGATGTTCTCGAACGCGGTCAGCGTATCCAGCAAGTTGGAATCCTGGAAGATGAAACCCAGGTCGTTGCGGCGAAACCGAGCGAGCTCCCCGCCGTGCAGCGATCCCACGTCGCGCCCGTTCACCACGATGTGACCGCTGGTAGGGGCATCGATGGTGGCCACGCAGTTCAGCAGCGTGGACTTGCCCGAGCCGCTCGGCCCCATGATGCCCACGAACTCTCCGCGCGACACGGCGAAGCTAACGCGGTCGAGCGCCTGCGTGACATTGGCGTCCGAACGTTTTCCTTTCTGACCGCCGTAACGTTTGCTCGCGTTGCGGACCTCGACCACGAGAGGCGTCGGTTGAAATGCAGCGTGTTCTGCTGGCATGGCTTTCCACTCCTTCGGTTTTCAATGCGTTCATGAGCGAAAACCACGATACCCGCCCCGCCTTACGCCCTCCCTTCCCGCTCCTTGCAGGTTCCTTGCATTGCCTTGCGACTGCCTTACAAGAGCGAAGGAAACCGTCCCGTCTCGAAGGGTTTATGGGATACTGGGCAAGAAGAGGAAGGAGCCGCCGTGAGCTTTGCCCACGAATTCGGAATCGCAGGAGACGCCCTGCACGACAAGCGGATCCTGCTTGTCGACGACGAGCAGGAATTGGCCAGCATGGTTGCCGCCATCTTGCGCAGGGCGGGATTCCGCGCCGTGGAAACGGCTCATTGCGCAAGCGAGGCGCTGCGCATCATCGACGCGCGCGCAACGTCGCCCGACACCGCCTGCCAGCTGTTCGTCCTCGACATCATGATGCCGGGCATGAGCGGGTTCGACCTGCTTGCGCGCATTCGGGAGCGCCCCGCCCACGCATCCACGCCCGCGCTGTTCCTTTCGGCCAAAGACGAGCCCTTCGACCGCGTGAACGGCCTGTCGCTGGGGGCCGACGACTACGTCACGAAGCCGTTTCTTCCCCAGGAGCTGGTCCTGCGCATCGCAGCCCTATTGCGTCGATGCTACGCCGCGGAAAGCCCGGTGCTCGAGCTTGCGGCAAGTCGCGTGAACCTCACGACGGCCGAAGTCGAGCGAGCCGACGGAACGACCGTCCAGCTCACCGCCAAAGAGCACGAGATCCTGAGCGTGCTTGCGCGCAACGCCGGCCGCATCATCACCATCGACGCGCTCTGCGAAGCATGCTGGGGAACGTCCTTCGGCTACGACAACTCGCTCATGGCCCACATTCGCCGACTGCGCGAGAAGATCGAAGCGGACCCGTCCGCGCCCGCTTCGCTGGTGACGGTGCGCGGCCTTGGGTACAAGCTGGTGAAGCGCTGAGCATGGCTGCCTCGAAACACGAACGCCGACGCCCGCGCCCCGAGGGGTTCGCGCGATTCTTCACAAAGCAGCTGCTTCTCTTCGTAGCCTGCGCGCTGCTTGTCATCGTGGTCGACCTGGCGCTGTACATCGTCATCGTCTTTCAAGAATCGAACGCCAACTTCAACACCGGATCGCCGGCATCGCTCGTGCGCACAGTGGACGAGCAGCTTGCACGCACGGACGATGGCACGTTCTCGCTTGAAGAAGAGGCGTCGCTGCAGTTGGCGAGCAAAGGCGCTTGGGGCCTGCTCGTCGACGAGAGCGGCACGACGATCTGGTCCCAGAACCTGCCCGCGGACGTTCCCCGCTCGTACTCCCTGAACGACATCGCGATAGCATCGCACTACGCAGCCATCGCCGACTACCCCGCGTTCTTCTGGGATCGAAGCGACGGCCTGTTGATCGTAGGCCTGCCGAAGGGCGAGTTCTGGACGATGTCGCTCACCTATCCCGTTTCGACGATGCGCAACCTTCCGCTGTACATCCTGACCATATTCGCAGTGGACGTCGGCATCCTGTTCTTGCTGTACGCCCTGTCCCGCCGGCGAACCCAAAACGCCGTCGGCCCCATAGCAGACGCGCTCGACAAGCTGTCAGAAGGAAAATCGGCCCAGGTGGACCTCAAGGGCGACCTGCAGGGAATCGGACGGCAGATCACCGAGACGTCGGCGCTCATCGAGCAAAAAGACGCCGCGCGGGCGAACTGGATACGCGGCGTGTCGCACGACATCCGCACGCCGCTTTCGATGATCCTGGGATATGCCGACGGCATCGCGCAGGACGAGGAAGCGCCGGACGATGCGCGCGCAAGGGCACGCATCATACGCGCGCAGGGCCTGAGGATCAAGGACCTGGTCACCGACCTCAACACCGCATCGCTTTTGGACTACGCCGCCCAACCGCTCAACCTGGAGCGCGTACGCCTTTCGAAGCTTCTGCGCACCGTCATCGCCGCGCACATGAACGCCCAGCTCGACGACGCGCACCCGGTAGGCTTGCACGTAGACGAACGCGCAGCCGACGCGATGGTTCTCGGCGACGAGCGCTTGCTGACGCGCGTAGTGGAAAACGCCCTGGCCAACGCGCGGCTGCACAACGAAGCAGGCTGCCGCATACGCGTATCGCTTGCGCTTTTGAACAGGGAGGCGAACTGCGCCGTCATCCGTATTGCCGACGACGGCGCGGGCGTGACGCGCGACGAGCTGGCGGCCCTCGAAGCGCGCCTGGCACGCTCGCGCACGGCGCGAAGCGCGGCGGGATCGTACGGAGAAGAGCACGGCTTGGGGCTTGCACTTGCAGATCGTATCGTCCGAGCGCACGGCGGCTCGCTTTCCCTGGAAAGCGAGCCTGCACACGGGTTCACCGTGAAGCTCATGCTTCTGATTACCGAACCCAAAGCAGGTTCCGCAACGTAAGCGCCGCGGAACAGGAAGCCGCTGTCAAAACGGACGAGTTTGGGGGTGCGGCAGGATTCTTGGACTGCTCAGGCTGCCAGCCCGAGCCTTTTGCGGCGATCGCGGATGGTCTCGTAGGATGCTCTTCCGCCATCTGACTTGAACG
>NZ_QICD01000038.1 GCF_003726035.1 Paraeggerthella hongkongensis | reverse complement strand
CGGTATTCTTCGGTGTACTTCGTTCGTGAATTCGTCATCACTGCACTCCTTTTTCGGTAGGTATGAGATTACTAGATTTAGGTTCAAAAATCTCTTAACCTCGTGTCCGAAAAAACGATACAGGTCAGCTCTTGCCATTCTTCTTGTTGTCTTGCTAAGCATGTCGGGATCATGGCTTGAGCCTTTCCTGTTTCTTACATCCACAGGATTTGCCGTGCTCGCGAACATGGGGACCAATATTGTTTTCGGCAGCGTATCGGTAATCACCGCATCGATTGCCGCCATATTGCAGCTTATCCTTTCCATGGACTACGCCATCATCCTGATGAACCGCTACCGACAAGAGCGTGCTTGCGAGCCCAACAAAACCAACGCCATGAAGCGCGCTTGGAGAAACGCGTTTTCGTCCATTGCCAGCAGTTCGACCACCACCGTCTTAGGCTTGCTCGCCATGGTGTTCCTTAGCCTTAAAATTGGCGCTGACCTTGGGTTTGTATTGGCTAAGGGCGTGCTTTTGAGCATGGTTTGCACCTTTACGGTATTGCCCGGGCTTATTCTTATGTTCGATGCCCTCATCACCAAAACCGCCAAGAAAACACCGCGCTTGAACATGGATAGAATTGGCGCGTTCAGCTATCGCGCACGCCACGTTACCGTAGTGCTGTTTGCAGTTTTGTTCGTCGGCGCCTACATAGTGCAAGGGCACATGAATATCGTGACTTCCATGCCTAAAGAAGATCCTATTGCCGAAGTGTTCGCACCCGCCAATCCCGTTATCGTGCTGTACGACAACGACGACGAACAAAACATGGGCGCAATCACCAAACAGCTAGAAAACAATCCTCATGTTTCTAGCGTAACAAGCTTTGCTTCTACCCTAGGAAAACCCCTAACCGCAAGCCAAATGACCGATAATCTGCAAGACATGTCCAAGCAGGGCTCTGACATGGCACTAAGCGCCGCCATGGATTTCGACCCCGCCCTTATCAACCTTTTGTACTACGACAAGCTTGCCAACGGGGAACTTCATCCTATTCCCGTAGGGGCGTTTTTCACCTTTGTATCATCCGACATTGCAAACAACGAAGCTTTCGCCGGCCAAATAGACGAAGACATGCGCGCAAAGCTCGGGCAACTGGAAAAGTTCTCGGATGCAAGCACGCTTACGCAGCCAATGAAAGCAGAAGATTTGGCACAGTTTTTCGACATGGGCGTTGAAGATGTCAAGAAGCTGATGGTGATGTACTTCACCACTATGGGCGGTGTTGATGTTCCTGCCCTCACGTTGCCCGTCTTCGCAAACTTTGCGGCGAACAACGTCGCGACCGACCCAACCTACGCAGGCATGCTTGATCAAAACGCCGCTTCACAACTAGACATGCTTTGCACCTTTACCGATGCAAACGCCATGATCGCACCGCGCGGTTCTGCCGAAATCGCCAGCCTTTTAGGCGTGGACGCGCAAACGGTTCAGCTTTTGTTCACCTATTATTACGCTCAGGCCCCCGACTTCGAGCCCGCAAGCGCCACGGTTTCCGCCTTCGCTCGATTCCTTGCCAACGACGTAGCCGCTCAACCTGCATTTTCAGGGTACCTGGATGAAGCCGCGCAGGCTCAGCTTCGCATGCTTGCGCAGTTGACCAACCCGGAATTCACCAACAAGCAGATGACCAGTGCAGAACTGGCTGCCACGCTGGGCATGGATACTTCTATGGTCGAGCAAATTATGCAGGTGTACTACAGCATGTCGCAGATGCCGGATGGCAACCCAACGCCAGAGCTGCCGACACAGCTCGCGCCTGCCGTACGTGCGAACAACGCCGCCGAACCCCTAACCCTTTCGCTTGAGCAACTAGTCAACTTCCTGCTGGCGGGTGATGCCGAAAACGGCGGTCTCACTTCGCAGCTAGACCCGGCCGCACTGCAGCAGCTAGAATTCGTGCGCACCATTACAACAGCCTCGAGCATGGGCACGGCATTCACCTATAGCGAACTTGCAAACCTTTTCGGAATGGACGCGGCCTCTGCAAAAATGCTGTGCACGTACTACACCGCGCTTCATGGCGACACGTCATCTTGGGCTTTGTCCATGCAGGCAGTCGTGAATTTCTTGGTTGACAACAGCTCTCGATTCCAAGGCATGCTCGATGCCGGCAGCTTAAGCCAGCTGACGATTGCGCAGAATCTTATTAATGGATCGGTTGCGGGCGCAGCATATTCGCCCCAGCAGCTAGCCAGCCTTGTCGGCATGGACGCAAGCCAAGTAAACGGGCTGTATTTGCTCTACGTCAGCACGTACGGCGATACCAGCAGCTGGCAGCTGTCCGTTCAAGATACCGTCCATTTCTTGGCGGATACATTAGCCTCGAGCCCCTCGCTTGCAGATCGAACGGGCTTGGGCACAACCGATATCCAAGCTGCAAAAACGCTGGTAGACGCCATAGCGTCTGAAACCCCCTATACCCCCGAACAGCTTTCCCTCTTAATGGCCGATGCGGGACAGCCCATGGACCAAACCGAGCTGGAGCTTCTGTACCTGTACCACGCAAGCACGCAGCACAGCGACCCCGCTTGGACGCTGAGCATAGAGCAACTGCTTCGCCATCTTTCGGAAAACATGGTAAACGACCCGCGCTTCCAAGCATTCTTCGATGATGGATTGCGCGCGGACATTCAATCCTTGCAGCACGATATCGACGAAGCCGCAGCGCAACTAAAGGGAAGCGACCATTCCCTGATGCTCATCAATACCGCCCTGCCCATTGAATCTGCCGAAACCACTGCGTTTCTGGAAGAGCTTACGGCCGACTTGGATCAGCGCGCAAGCGGCAACTACTACCTTATGGGTTCATCGGTCATGGGATACGAAGTGATAAACAGCTTCTCGAACGAGATGCTGTTTATCACGCTGCTTACTGCGTTCGTGATTTTCTTGGTGGTTGCCATAACGTTTCGTTCGCTGGTTATTCCTGCCATTTTGGTTTCCATTGTGCAATGCGGCATTTTCCTGGTGTTTTCCATTTTGACGCTGCAGGGTGGCGGCGTATATTACCTAGCGCTGCTTGTTCTTCAGTGCATTCTTATGGGCGCAACCATCGACTACGGCATTTTGTTAACCACCTACTATCGCGAAAAGCGCAAAACGCTAGGCATTAAGGATGCGTTGATCGCTTCGTACAATGGGTCAATCCATACCATCGCAACATCGGGTGTCATCATGATATTGATGACCGCAATCATTGGAGCGGTATATCCCGACCCCATGATGGGACAACTCTGCTTCGCCCTTTCAGAAGGATTCTTATGTGCCATCACGCTGATCTTGGTTGTCCTTCCCGGCATGCTTGCCATGTTCGATCGCTTCGTAACCAAAAGGGCAAGCGCTCAAGCGTAAGCATTTCCGCGCACGGCGCCGCACTCGACAAGTTTGCGGCGCCGTGCGAGAATCGACCTTGTCTCAAAAAACAAGCGAGGCTTTCCATTGCATGAAGTGCGCGCGCAAGGGAAAGCCTCAGAAGACGAGGAACTGCGATGAACCTGCCCGGTCTTGTAACCGTCAAACCTGAACAATCTGATTTGCTTGAACAGCTCGCCTGCATGCTGGGCGCCTGTTTCCGCGAAGAAATGTGGTACGTCACCTGCCTGGATGCACTTGACGCGAGCGAAGAGCGCAAGCTTGCCATCACGCAAGAAGTGATCAGATCGGACTTCGCCGTCACCGCCCCCTTCGACTGCGTATACGCGCTGCCCGACCATGCCGCCGCGGCGAACGCCTTTCTGCGCAGCGATCTGGGCGATGCCGCATGGGAGGAACTGGAGGAGCGATCCTGGAATCGAGTGGAAGCATGCCTGACGCCTGAAGAGCGGGCTGCGCTGCTGCCGCAGGCTGAAGCCATGGAGCCCCTGTCCGACACAAGCTGGCCCTTCGCGCATGCCGCGCGCGACGAGGACTTCATCTACTTCGTGTCCATCGGCGTTGATCCCGAGCGTCGCGGCAGCGGCGCATTCGGTCGCCTGATCAAGCCCTTCCTGGCTTACGCCGACGCCCGCAACCTGCGCACGTATCTGGACTGCTACACCGATCGCCTGGAGCAGATCTACGGCCATTACGGTTTCGTCACCGTCGAGCGCAAAACGGCGCCGGGCTTCACGCTGGTCGAACGCTGCATGGTCCGCAACCCGCAGACCGCCGTATAGGGGCCCTGCCGTGCGCAGCAAGGAAATAGCCGAGCTTGCAGGCGTGACGGTGCGCACGCTGAGGCATTATCACGCCATCGGGCTTCTGCCGGAGCCTCCTCGCGCGGAAAACGGGTACCGAGAATACGGGGCGGAGGGCCTTGTGCGCCTGTTGCGCATCAAGCGCCTTTCGGCTCTGGGCTTTCCTCTCTCCCGCATAGGAGAGGTTCTCGACGAAATGGATGCGAACCTTGAGGAAGCCTCCGGACCGAACGCCGATGCGGCCCTTGACGAGCTCGATCGCGAGCTGGAGCTGGAAATAGCGCGCTTGCAGGAGCAGCGGCGCACCATCGCGCTGCTGAAGCGCGAGCGCCTTGATCCCGACCTGCCGGTACGCTTCGCGCGTGCGGCGAAAACGCTCATGGGCAATGCGCTCGAAACCGCCCCCGTCCGCGCGGACGAGCGCCAAGCGCTTCTTATTGCAGGGCACTTGTACACCGATGAAGACACGGCCGAATTGGAGCGCGTGGTTGCCGCATTGGACGAGCATGGGCTTTTGGACAGGCTGCGCGCGATACAGGCCCGGTTCGACGATCTGTCGCCCGAAGCATCGTACAAAGAGATCGACGTGCTGGTGTCCGAAGCCATGGAGCACCTGGATCCCATCATCGACGCCTTCGACCCCGCCAATTGGAGCAGGGACTTCGATACCCAAGCGGAACTGTTCTTGGACGAAGTAGCGCGACAGGGGCTGAGCAAAGCCCAGATCTACGCACAGGACCGACTCGAAGAAGAACTGGAAAAGAAAATTCTGGGAAAACGGGAAGCAGCGCTTGACCCAGACGTTACGTCGTAGTTTTTACTGCTCGGTAGACCACCGACGCAGAAAGGACTACCATGCACGGCAAAGACACCACGATCCGCTTCCTCGTATCAAGCGCGCTTTCGCTTCTTGGCAACTCCATCGCGAGCATCGCGCTCCCCCTCATCCTGCTCGCAACCACCAAAGACGCCCTTGCCGCCGGCGCCTTGGCGCTGATCTGCGCCGTTCCGCAGATGATGCTGGGCGTTTTGGGCGGAGCCGCGCTCGACCGATTCAACCGGAGAAACATTTCCATTCTCTCGGACTTGATATCCGCCGTCAGCGTTGCGCTCATCCCCATCGTCGATATGATCTGGGGCTTGAACTTCTGGTGGTTCGTGGTCCTGGGCCTTATGGGAGCCGTCGGCGACATCCCGGGCATGACCGCGCGCGACGCCCTGCTGCCCGCCGTGACCAAGCGCGACGGCGTTGACCTGCAACGATTCATGGGCATGTCGCAGTCTTTGGACTCGCTCACCACCATCGTGGGCCCGGCGGTCGCCGCGCTGCTGATCGGCACGGTTGGCGGAACCTCCGCCCTCTGGTTCACGGCGGCGCTCTCCGCTGCGGCAGCCATCGTCACCATGACCTTGCCGCGCGTTATCGGGATTCCCGAAACCGCCGCAAGCGAGTCACCCGACGCTGCAAGCCCGAGTCCCGCCCAAGGCATCGCGGCAGCCGCATTCGGCGCGCTGCAGGAAGGCCTGCGCGTGCTGCTTCGCAGCGACCGCGTGCTCGCCTGCTCCACCCTGTTCTCGTTCGGCATCGTCATGGTTCTGGGATCGTTCCAAGGCTTGGTGCTTCCCGTGCACTTCACGCTCACGGGCCAGCCTGAGCTTTTGGGCTACGTGCTGTCGGCGCTTTCCGGCGGCATGCTGGCAAGCTCGCTTGCGTACGCGGCGCTTGCACCCCGCTTGAGCAAGCGCGCGTGGTACGTGACGTCGCTCGTCGGCATGGCGGCGGGCGTGGCGATTCTAGGAACGCTGCCGCCGTTCCCCCTCATGCTGCTCGGTGCCCTCGTGCTGGGCGTTGCGGCGGGTCCCGCATCAGCGCTGCTGGGATTCTTCATGTACGACCGCATCCCCGACGCTTCGCGCGGCAGCGCGTTCGGAACCCAGAACTCCATCATGTTGGTCACCGCGCCCGTAGCCGTGTTCGCCACGTCCGTTGCGGTGAGCGTGTTGGGAGAAAAAACGGCGGCGTTGATCCTCATAGCATGCTGGGGCCTCATCACTGCGATGGCTCTGCTGGCAAAACCGATGCGCCGTCTGGACGAAGAGAGCGCGGCTTCCGGCGAAGAAGCGTCCCCGGAGGCTGCGCCCGCCGTCGAATGCTAACGCAGGCTTCTAGCGGTCACGCTCCTGCCACGACGTGGATCCGATGCGCCCGAGCGAGAACGTCGAGCCGTCGAATGCAAGCTCCGTTACGCTGGCATTGGGAATCTTCACGGGATCGTTGACGCGCAGCGGATCGACCAGGTACACGATGGTCCTCACGATGAACGAATGCGTCACCACCAACACGTTGCCCCCGCCGACGCGCTGCGCCGCTGCGGCGGCCTCGCAAAAGAAGCTGCGAAGCCGCCGCTCTATCGTCTCGAAACGCTCGGCGCGGCCCGATCGGTCGACGCTTGCCAGAACGTCGGCCACCTCGGGCAGGCGGCGGTTATGCTCCTCGAAGGAAAGCTCGGCTCCGAAGCCGGCCGTCAACGCGGCATGCAGAAGCTCGCCCGGCTCGCCCTCCAAGTCGCCGTAGCACCATTCGCGCAGACGGGCATCGTGCGCCAAAGGAAACGAAACGCCGGAGCGGGACGCCTCGTCATCGCTCAGGTGCAAAAACGGCTCGGGGGCAACGTAGGCTTCGCCGCGCGCGTGCGCCCGCGCGTCCAGCAGATGATCGAGCGTCTGCACGGCGCGCCCGCTATCGCTTGAGTACGCAGCCGTGAAATCCCAGTTCGCCAAACCGCGCCCCAGCGCTTGAGCAGCGCGAACGCCCTCTTCGGTGAGCGGGGTATCGCACCAACCCTGCACCTTGCCCATCACGTTGAACAAGGTCTGCCCATGCCGCACCACGTAGAAGGTGACGGGCGACGCCCCTTGCTCCAAAAGGCCGCTCGACGACCCTTCGAGCGGCACCGCCCTACTCATCGGACGCCTGAGGCAGCTTGCACACATCGACCCACGCGCACGGGGCAGCGCATGCCTCCAACTCGTCAGGGCTCAAGCGAACGGCGCTCGCAGCATTTCCCGCTGCGGGGTAGACGATGTCGAAACGGCGCAGCGATTCGTCCAAGTACACCTCCACGCCTTCGTTGACGGCGAACGGGCACACGCCGCCCACGCCGTGTCCGATCAAAGGCTCGGCCTCTTCGGCTTTGAGCATTTTCGGCTTGCCGCTGAAACACGCCTTGAACTTGGGGTTGTCGATGCGCGCATCGCCGGCGGCCACCACCAGCACCACGCGATCCCCCACGTGAAACGAAAGGGTCTTCGCAATGCGCGCCGGCTCGCAGCCCAACGCGGCAGCCGCAAGGTCAACCGTCGCGCTGGAAGTCTGGAACTCGAGCACGCGGTCCTCCATGCCGCGCTCGGCCAAGAACCTTTGCGCCTTATCGATAGCCATGCTCCGCCTCCTCTCATATGCAACCGGACCAGTATAGCAATCCAAGCAAGATAGCGGCCGAACGAGAAAGGGCCGGGATGCGGCGCTGCTCCCGCATCCCGGCCCCGTCCGTCGGCGAACGGCGTGCGACGGCGCTTTATTCGTACTTCGAAAGGAACGCGCGCGTGCGCTGGTGCTGCGGGTTCTCGATCAGCTGGGCTGCCGGGCCCTCTTCCACGATCACGCCGCCGTCCATGAACACGATGCGGTCCGCCACGTCGCGCGCGAAGCTCATTTCATGCGTGACGATAACCATGGTCATGCGCTCATCGGCCAAGTCGCGAATGACCTTGAGCACGTCCTGGGTCAGCTCGGGATCGAGCGCGCTGGTAGGCTCGTCGAAGAACAGCACATCGGGATCGAGGGACAGCGCGCGGGCAATGGCCACGCGCTGCTGCTGGCCTCCGGAAAGCTCGCACGGAACCATGTCCTCCTTGCCGGTCAGCCCCATCTTGGCCAGCAGAGCCTTCGCTTCGGCCATCACCTGGTCTTTGGGACGCTTCTGCACATGCAGGGGGGCGTCGGTCAGGTTCTTCATCACCGTGTAATGCGGGAACAGGTTGAAGTTCTGGAACACCAGGCCGAAACGGGCCTTCGCCTCGCGCAGGACCGTTTTCGACGCATACTTCGCACGGCCCGCCCCATCATCGTCGGCCACGACCAGATCGCCATACGCAAGACGTCCGGCGTCAAGCGTCTCCAACAGCGTCAAACAGCGCAGAAGCGTGGACTTGCCACCGCCGGACGGGCCGATGACGGCAACCACTTCGCCTTTGCGCACCGTCAGGGATATGTCTTTGAGCACGTGCGTGTCGCCGAAGCTCTTACGAGCGTGATCCAGCTGCACAAGCGTCTGTTCGGTCATGGCTCTCCTCCTTTTTGCAGGTCGAAACAACGGGGCGGATCAGTCGCGGTAGTAGTTGAGACGCTTCTCGATGCGGGTCAGGATCATCTCCACAATGAAGTTGAATATCCAGTAGATCGCACCTGCGATCACGTACGGAACCATGCTGATCTGAGACGCCGCCAGCGCCTTCGCCTGGCTGAACATCTCCGCGATGCCCAGAACGAACGCGAGCGACGTGTCCTTGACCAGCGTGATGACCTCGTTGCCCATAGCCGGAAGAATACGCTTGACCACCTGGGGAAGGACGATCTTCGTGAAGGTTTGGAGACGCGAATAGCCCAGAACCGAGGCCGCCTCGTATTGGCCCTGCGGAATGGACTGGATGCCGCTGCGGTAGATCTCGCCGAAGTAGGCTGCGTAGTTGACGATGAATCCGATGGAGCAGGCGACGTACTTCCAGTCGTTGCCCATCTGCAGGCCGAGCAGGTAATAGGGGCCGAACATGAGGGCCATGAGCTGCAGCATGAGCGGGGTGCCGCGCATGACCGATATGTAGAACCGCGTGACAAGCGCGATCGGCTTGAACCGGCTCATGCGGCCGAGCGCCACCAAGATGCCCAAGGGAAGCGCCCCCAAAAGCGTGGTCACGAAGATCTGAAGGGTGAACACGAAGCCCGAAAGCAAAAGCTCCATCATGGTGGCGAATTCCATACCCGGCCTTTCTTGAAACGTCGCAGGTCCAGCAAAGTCAGCGAGAAGCGCTGACGTGCCCCGAATTGCCCCGATTCGCGGCCGAGCGTGCTTCGCACGTGAGGGCAAGCGAATAAGGGGCAAAGCGGGGTGCGTCAGCGCTTCGCAGCGTCAAGCGGTTCAGGCGGCCGGTCGGCCGCCTGAAGTCTTACAGCACCCAGTTGTCGTACGTGATGCCCTGATCCTTGTACTTCTCGCACAGCTGCTTGACGAAGCCTTCCTCGTCCAGCTGCTTCAACGCATCGGTGACCTGCTTGGCAAGCTCCGTATCGCCCTTCTTGAAGCCCACCGCGTAGTTCTCGGGAGCCAAGACGCCCAGCTTGACGTACGCATCGGACTTGGCGGCCATCTGGTAGCTGGCGATGGACAGGTCGCACGCCACGGCATCCACCATGCCGGACTCAAGCTGCATGAACGCGTTGTTGTAGTCGCCGATGGTCTGAAGCTCCTTGAAGGTATCGGCAAGAGCCTTCCGGCCCTTCTCATCCTCAAGCACGTGCAGCGCCGCAGAATCAACCTGCGTCAGAACGATCTTGCCCTTCAAGTCCTCAAGCGTCTTGATGTCGCTTCCGGACTTCACGACCACCATCTGCTCATTGTACATGTACGGCTCGGAAAACGTGTAACCGTCTTCACGACCCTCCATGGTAAAACCGTTCCAGATGCAGTTGATGGAACCGCTGTTGATGAGCGCGTCCTTGGCGTCCCAGTCGATGGGCTCAAGCTTGAGGTTCCAACCCATCTTTTCAGCCACGGCCTTGGCAAGCTCCAGGTCGAAACCCGTGAACTGGCCGTCGTCGCCCACGTACCCGTAGGGCGGGTAGCTCTGATCGAAACCGACCGTCAGCGTGAACTGGCCGTCTTTCGCCGCGCTGTCGGCCTTCTGATCGCCGCCGGAACAACCCGCCAGCATCACCGCCGAAAGCGCCAGCGTTGCCGCAACAGCGACAACCGCCAAAAGCTTCTTCTTCATTGCCTCTCCCATCATGTCGCGCAGGATCCGCCCCTTCCCCGGTATGCGGCCTGCCACTTTTCTACTTTACTGCACTAAAGTGCTGGAGCAGAGTATAGCACAGATAGAAGAAAGGGGAAGCCCCTCTTTCGGCGCGACGCGGCAAGCGGCAAGCGGCGACACACCGCATGAATGAGACGAAGGGACGGGGTCAATGACTCATTTTGGCCGCAGGCCAGAAAATGAGTCATTGACCCCGTCCCTTCGTCTCATTCGGCGCTTCGAGGGACTCTCGAAGCGCCGAATTCCACAGGTGGGCCGTTTCTATCAGCCGATCATTTTCATGACGGTCTCGCCCACCACGTCGGCATGAATACCAGCGGCCAGGATCAAGAAGCGCAGCACGCATCCGCCCACAAGAGCCCCGGCAGCGCCGAGCGCCATCAGGCCATTCGCTCCGCCCTTGTGCTTCAGAAGCCCCATCAGCGACACGACCAGCGGCAACGCAAGACCGCAGCCGACCACCAAACCCCAGAAAAGCGGGGCAAGAGAGCCCGTGGCGAGCAGCTGGGCAGATTGGGCGGCCGTTGCAGCTGTCGCCGACCCCTCTCCCCCTAGCAAAGGCAGCAAGAGCACGCCGAGCACGATGCACTCCAACGTCACCAGAGCCACCACGATGGCCTCCATCAGCATAGAGGCGCGAGAAGCCAACTGGTCCTTCTTAGCCAGCGCCACCGCAACCACCTCGACCAGCGCAACGCCCGTATCGACGCCCGACACCGCGAACAAGCACGGCAGCAGCGGCGTGTTCCACAGCGGCACGCCCGGAGCCATCATGAGCAGCATGCCCGTGTACACCGCCACGAACAAACCAAGCGCGATGCCGACAACGGCCAGAACCTTCCTCGCGCGAACGAGCAGCCTGGCCTGCTTCGCGTTGCGCGAAAGCCGCCTCCCCACTTCGCCGACGGCCAGAACCGCCGACAGGCCGAACACGGCGATGGCGCCGAACGCGCCCCAGGCGCCGTACGTCATCCAAGACGTGAAATGGCTGAAGCTCTGCCACATCATGAGTCCGCGCACCGGCTGCGTGAGCTCCGACAGCAGCAGAAGCAAGCCCACGCCCAAGCATATGGCCGATGCCCACATGGACGCGCAGACGATCTTCGCATGACGTTCCTGATCGATCAGGTAGAGCACCGCCGCCATGATGAACGCGCCAGCGCCCATGCCTCCCAGAAACAAGTACAGTGCGGGCTGCCAGCCCCATATCGTTTGCAGTTCCATGCTTATTTCTCCGTTCCGAGCAACAGGCAAGACGGATCGTTTGCTTGAGCAATGGGAACCGCGGAGCCGTTCGTGGAGTCCATCAGCTCCTGCAAGGGCCCGAAGCGCAAAGCCCCGAATTTGCAGGCGCGCACGCAGTACGGATCCTCGTCAAGCGGCACTCCGGACCCCAAACAACAATCGCATTTGTCCATGGAGACGGAATTGTACCGGGGAACTTCGTACGGGCACGCCTGGTAGCAGTATTTGCAGCCGATGCACAAGCCGGCGTCAACGCGCACCACGCCGCTGGAATCCTTGGAGATGGCGCCAGCCGGGCACACGCTCATGCAGCTTGGCTCAGCGCAATGCATGCACGAAGTGGATACGAAGAACTCCCGGCCCCTCGAGCGCCTGTAAGAAGAAACGCTCCGCCTATCGGGGGTGTCCTCCGAAAGCTTGTTATGCTTCCTGCACGCTTCGACGCAACGCCCGCAGCCAGAGCACCTCGAAAGGCCAACCAGGAACCCGTACTGGACGCCCGCACCGTCAGGCACCTGGGCGGTTTCCTGCGCATGCGCTTGCGCTCCGGAAGCGGCGATGCCCCCGAGCGCAAGCGTGCAAGCGCCTGCCGCCGACGCCTGCAGCAACGTTCGACGCGTTACGTTCATGTTTTCACTCATGTTCACATACCCCCTCTCGATGTCAGAGCAACGCGGCTCGCTTATTCCACAACGTTGAACACGACACTGGAAGCAAGGGGAGAAACGACGCCGTCTTCGGCAACCGCCCGGACATCAAGCTTGAACGCGCCCGGCTCTTCGGTCACGTAGTCGAAATGCCAGTGCACCCAATCCTCGGTATTGGCGGAAGACGTGTCGAACGAGCTCCACGTCTGCCCGCCGTCCAAAGAAAACTCGACGGCCTTGATCTGGGTTCCGCAATCGTCGGCATAGCCCTCGAATGTGATCATATCGCCAACCCTGAACGTATCTTGCACCGTGCTGAGCACGTTCACCTTGGCGCGGTATTCCGCATCCGGACCCTTGACCTCGGGAACCTCGTCAGATACCGACAACTCGATATCGGTGACCGCGCGCGTGAAATACTTGGCCACGGTATCGGGGATCCAAACCTGCAAGCGCTCGCCTTCGGAAAGCTTCTTGTCGCCGATCTGGTACACCAGCAGCGCTTCCTTTTCCGTCACGTACGAAAGGGGCATCGGCAGGCCATAGCCCTCCTTGTCCTTGAACGTGATGGTGTTGACCTGCGGGTCGACGTCCACCAAGGACAGCATGTCGGACACCTTGACGCCCTTGACGCTTGCCATGGCAAGGGCGGGGCTCATGCTGCAGGTGCAGCGCATTTTCTCCGTCTCCGCCTCCATGCGCTCGATTTCGTCGAGGCCCATGGTGTACACCTTTTCCACCTTGCCGCCGATATTGACGTAGTAGCTTTCATGGCTCACCGCGTCGAATGCGTAGCCCGGCTTCGCGCACATGCTGGTGGCAGCCGTGCCGAACAGGTTGAACACCTCGTCGGACGGCGTGAGCGTATCCTGGCAGAACGAGAAGCTGCCAGACACGTTGGCAACCTTGATGTAATCGACCGCGTTGCGCTGCATCACCTGAACCGGGTTGAGATCCTCTGCCGCAATCGCCGCCCCAGGACCGAGCGCGCTTATGCCGCCCAGCGCGATGCTGGCGCCCATCGTGCAACCCAGCACCTTCGTCCCAATAGAATGCTTCATGTTATCCCTCCACATTGCTCTTAGCGGTAACCATGACCTTTTGGTTGTTGACGCTCACCAGGCCCGTTTCGGTGGTGCCGCGCACCGTCAGCACGTAGCTGCCATCGGTTTCGGGAGTCCAGGTGTAATGCCAGTACACCCACTGTCGAGGATCGGTCTGGCCCAGATCGTAGGCCGTCCACGTCTTGCCGTTGTCCATGGAGAACTCAAGCTTGGTGACCGCCTCGTCGTACGCATCCGCATAGCCTTCGAACGTGAACGGCTTGCCGGTTTCGATGATCATGCCCTCGGGAACCTTGAGAACGGTGGCATTGGGCTTGTTGATGTACGGGCCCTCGCCATACGTGTTGAAGCCGTTCATCATCCAGTCGGACCAAGGCTTCTCCTCATCGGTCAAGGTGTAGCCCATGCACTGCTTCACGAACGACTGGGCATCGCAGCCCTCCACCCAGTTGATGCACGGGCTGCCCTGGCTGGGATCGAGTCGCTTGCCGCCGATTTCGTACACCAGGTACACGTTATCGAAGCTCGCCTCCGGCACGCCGCGGTTGCTGTGCGTCATTTCGCCATTGGTGCGGAACTCGCGACGGTCGAACAGCACGCCGGTGATATCCTTGCTTGCTCCGCCGCCCTTCTCGATCAGCCAGTTCAACGGAATGCCCGTGATCTCGACGTTGGAGATGCCGCCGCCGCCAGGCATGTTGTCCACGCAGTGGATCTTGGAAAGCTTCGTGACCGTCACGCCGGCGCGCTCGGCCTCGGCGATGAGGTCGGCGAGCTTAGCGGTATACGGCTTGTTCACCAGGCCGTTTATAGTGACTTCCCAATTGTCCACGAAGTCCTGCGGCAGTTCCGCATCAAGGACGTTCTTGCCCATGATATGGATCAAGTGATCGTAGTTGGAGTGAATCCAATCGTACGTGAACATATCCTCGGGCGCGGTGGTCGTATCCTGGTCGAACTTGAATTCGCCTTGGACGTCCTTCACCTTGACGATGCCGTCAAGGTGGTCGTACTTGACCTCGTCCCAAAGCTCGGCGCCGTTGCCGTTCTCGGTGATGTTATGGCAGCTGATGCATTTTCCGCCGCGGTCCTCGAAGTTCGTGCCGTTGCGCTCGCCATAGTGAACGGCGTGCATGACGGTGCCCATCTCGTAGCCGTCGTCGTCGCTGTGGCACAGCATGCACTGGTCGACAGTGAGCTTGCTGCCCAGCGCATCGTTCCATACGGTGGGATGGGCGTATTCCATATTGGACAACGCGTCGCCAAGGTCCTCATGGCACGCACCGCAGCCGCGATTGTCGGCGTCCAGGAAATAGTTGTTGTACGACGTTCCCTTTTCGTAGGGACGGTTCCAGTGATAGCACTGGTACTCGGACGGGGTGCGCTGGACCTTGGTGCCGTCTTCCAGCGTGCGTATCTCAGGAGCGTACTCCTTGTTGATCTCCTGCCACCGCTCGTTCTCCTTGGCAAGAACAGCCTCGGCCTCCTCGATGCTGTTGGCATATTGAGGCTCGGCCGAGGCGTCGGACTCCCCGGCCGGATTCTGCTGAGCACAGCCAACGGCAAGGAACGACCCTGCCAGAAGCACTGCGGTCATCCACACGAACTTCTTTCTCATTCCCCTTCCTTTCTCTCCCTTTACTGCGAAAGGACCTCTCGCATCCCGAAGCCCCGCTCGTCCCGGTTGCTCCAAGAGCTTGGCCCCTTCGTCGCTTAACCTCCAAGCTGTATCCTATCATAAATCATACAAATATGTGATACTTGTCTTATAGAGCTATGATTCTTTTTCGAAGACAACGTCGCTCCGCCCCGTTGGAAGCCATGAAAAAACCGGGCCCTTCGCACGAAAAGCCCGGTCAACGTTTTAGTTGGTCAGAACACCGCGCGAACTGGCGCGGCCTACCCCTTTCGAGCGATGCTCTCAAGCCCCTCGAACGCCTCCGACAGGGCGCTGGGTATCACCACGAGGCCGCCCTTTTCCCTCACGCTGTCCGACACGAAGCTCATCGCACGCAACTGCAGCGCCGCATCTTCCTCTTTGTACGCGCGCGCGGCATCGACGAACATCTCGGATATCTCCTTTTCCACCTCGGCCAGGATGACGCGCGCATTGTATTCGCGCTCGGCGCGAGCCTCGGCGGACATAGCCTCTTGCAGCTCTTCGGGAATCTTGATGTCGCTTATCTCGACGGACACCACCGTAATGCCCCACTCGCTTGTCTTCCGCTCTAGGATGTCGGCTATCTCCTTGTCCATCTGAGCGCGCCTCATGCCCATCTGGGCGATGTTCATGCCCCCGATAACGTCGCGCAAGGTTGTTTGGGCAACCCAGAACACGAGGCGCTCGAAGTTGCGTATCTCGGAACACGCCTTGCCCGCGTCCCACACCATCCAGAATAGGACGGCGTCGACATTGACCGGGACGAGGTCGGATGTGAGAACCCGCTCGGCCTTGAACGACGTTGAGCGCATGCGCAAATCTATGACGGCCGAGGCATATTCGACAAAGGGAATCATAAGGATAAGGCCTGGCCCCGCCACGCGGTTGAACCTGCCGAAGCGCATGACCACCGCGCGCTCCCACTCCAGCACAACGTGCGCGCAGCTGAACAGAACGACGCCGGCCAGCACGCCCGCTATCAAGATCGCAACCGAGGATGTAAGCCATGCGACAAGCGCGAACGCGGACACCACGAACAGCACCAGCACCCAACGCAGCATCGTGGCGCCCCACCGGCTTGTGGCCGTATCCTGGAAACCATCATCGACCTCGGTCGAAACGCTCGAACGGTCCCGCTCCTCGGGCTCGCTGAAAAACGACCTCTTCCCCACGTCATCCCCCTCTTTGATCGATTACTCTGAAAAACGCTCCTTGACCCGAACCAGCACGTCCCCCTCCGAAACGTTGCTCTCCCTGGCAACTCGCACCAACTCGTCGATAACAAGATCAACAGGAGATTCGGGCAGCTTCAGCACGTCTTTGTCAACATCGGCGACAAACGACCGCTTGCCGCGGCTCGAACAGATGAGATCGTCCGCTTCAAGATCCTGGTACACCTTGTGAATGGTGTTGTAGTTCACGCCCAGCTGCGTTGCAAGCTCGCGCACGGTCGGCAGCACGTCTCCGGGCTTGATCTGCTCGCTCTTGATAAGAAAAATCAAGTTGTTTCGAATCTGCACCCATACGGGCACGCCAGATTTCTCGTTTATGCGCAATGATTCAAACAAAGGGCTAAACTCCGCTTCTCGAAAGCATCCTGCGCATGTATGATACCACGATTCAAAAGATGCTCTTCAAGCACCGCAATCTGAACGCAATGAGACGAAGGGACGGGGTCAATGACTCATTTTCGGCCGCAGGCCAGAAAATGAGTCATTGACCCCGTCCCTTCGTCTCATTCGCACGCAAGCCCCGGAAAACAAGGACGCCCCGACCAGTTCGTCAGGGCGTCCTTGAACATCGCATCGTCTCCGCCTCGGGCAGCAGAAACTGAAAGCGTCCGTTTCGCCTACGCCAAGTCTCCCGCAGCCTTCACCTTCACGCGGTTCGTGTGGCCGGGATAGTATGCCAAGGGCACGTCTTCGGCATCGATGACCTCGACCGTTTCGCGCACCGCGCCCGCTTCCACGGCCGCTTCGCATGCAGCGGCGCGCGCATGCTCCAGCGCCTCTTCGCGCGGCGTCGCGTCGTAGTCGACCAACGCTTCGTACACGCCGCTCACCTTCGAGATGGCCGAGCCGATGGCGTTCGCGCACCCGGCATGCTCGGGCGTGAGCACCTGGGCCGTCCCCGCCAGATCGCGCGGCAGCACGATGGAGCCGCCGCCAACCAGCACCACGTCGATGTCGTCGCTCGACACCTTCATCACGTCGATGGCTTCCTCCACCATCTCGCGCATGGCATCGAGCGCGCGCTCGGCCACGTCCTGCGGGATAGCGGCCGCCAATGCGGCGTCCCCCACCTCGGCCATGCCCAAGCGCACGGCGATGTCGGTAGCGGTCATGACGTCGCCGCCGAACACGAGCGCGCGCTCGGCAATCTGATAGCCCACCGAATCCGGGCCGACCGTCACGCTGCCGTCGTCGGCAACGCGCACGATGGAGCCGCCGCCCAAGCCGATGGACACCACGTCGGGCATGCGGAAGTTGGTGCGCACGCCGCCGATGGTCACGGCCACGCCGCTTTCGCGCGGAAACCCATGCGAAAGCACGCCCAGGTCAGTGGTGGTGCCGCCCACGTCGATGACGATCGCGTCGGACCTTCGCGACAGGTAGCTGGCTCCGCGGATGGAGTTCGTAGGGCCGCATGCAATAGTCAGAATAGGATAGCGGCGCGCGTGCTCCATGGTCATGAGCGTACCGTCGTTCTGAGACAGGTACACCTCCGCGTTCACCACGCCCTTGTCGGCAAGGCTGGCCGCGAAGCCCTCGGTGAACCGCCGGGCCACGTCGTAGAGCGCCGCGTTCAAAATAGTGGCGTTCTCGCGCTCGATCAGGCCCATCGAGCCTATCTCGCTGGAAATGGACACATGCACGTCCTCTCCCAGGACCTCGGTCGCGATCTCGGCGGCATGCAGCTCGTCGTCGTTTCGCACCGTGGAGAACACGCATGAGATGGCCACGGCCTCCACGCGCCCGCGCACGCCCTCGAAAAACGCACGGCATGCCGCTTCGTCGAATTCGGCCAGACGCTTGCCGTCGTACTCGAAGCCGCCCTCGATGATGGCGGCGTCAACGCTGACGGCGGCGATGTCCTGCGCCCAGTCCACCATGGGAGGGATGCCCACCGAAGCGGGCGCGCCGATGCGCAGGATGGCGATAGGCGCCAGGCCCTTGCGCTCCACGATGGCGTTCGTGCACTGCGTGGTGCCGAGCATCGCCTGCCCGATTTGCGCGCGATCGACGCCGCTGTCGGCCAAAACGGCGTCCACCGCTCCCATGATTCCGTTGTAAATATCCCCTGACGTGGGGTTTTTCACTGCGGCAACAACGTTTAGATCCTCGTCGATCAGCACGGCGTCGGTGTTCGTGCCGCCCACGTCGATTCCCAACTTGTACATAGCCTTACGCTCCCTTCCGCATGCAGCGCTCTTCAACGGGAATATAGTCGGTGTCCAGGCCGAAGTAGCGCGGCCCCACCAGATCGATGCCGGCCGGCGTGCGCCACATGTCGAAGCACTCCAAGCCCAGCGCCATCACGCGCTTTCCGTACTTGAGCGCGTCGGTGGGAACCGGCGTGAAGGTATCGGGATCCACCAGGCAGATAAGGTCGGGGGTGGTGGCCAAAATCTCCCCGTCAACCACGCAGCTCAGGTTCTCGTTCTGAAACTCAACGTAAGCCTGGCTGCCGCGATCCTCCCCAATGCCCTCAAGCACCACTTTGCCGAAGTTGAACGCGCCGCGCGTCTCGCGCAGGACATCGGAGATCTTGCCCTTGAACAGCTTATGGCCGCCCGTGAACTTCAAGAAGAACTCCTCGGGCGTCAAACCAGCCGCCGACGCTTCGCTCTTCGCCAAACGGATGGCGCGACCCAGCTCCTCGGAGCGCGTGACGATTCCGTGCACGCCGTATTCCCTGCACGTTTCCGTATCCATGCAGAACAATGCGATGGTCAGCGTGCCGCCGCAGGTCATCGTGGCCGCACGGGCGATATCTTCCGTCCATTTGTTCGTGATGGTGTCTAGAATACCCGAGTTGCCCTTCTCGTCGATGAACGCCATGGGCGTAGCCGACGCGCCGCCGATGGTGAACGTGACCATTTGCAGCTCCGGAAACGCGCGGCCCATGCCGTCCACGTCCACCATGGGAATGCCCAGGCGCGCAGCGGCGGCGATGGGCAGCATGGAGTTCACGCCGCCCGCCTCGATGGGCATGGTGGCGTAGATAGGCTTGCCGTAGTAACGCGACACCATGTCGAACAGCTTGGCGAACTCGTTGGCGCCGACGCCTTTCTCGGCCAGGATGGTGGGCGCGCCCATGGACGCCGCCGGCATGATGAGGGCGCCATCCGGCACTTCGTCGATGCCGATCATCTGCACCGGCCCGCATTCCTTTATGGCGCCGATGGCCGTGAGCTTGCCGATGTAGGGGTCGCCGCCTCCGCCGGCGCCCAGCAGCGCCGCACCTAAAGCGATGTCCTCGATCTCTTGGATTCCTAGTTCTCGCACGTTGTCTCTCCTTTGAACGATGCATAGCTTGTCTCAACCGGAACGTAAGGCATGTCGAAGCCGAAGAACGCAGGGCCGCCCAGCGCTACGCCCTGAGGCGTGCGCCATGCCGCATCGCACGGCAGCCCTACCAGCAAAACGCGCTTGCCGTACTTGAGGGCTTCGGTAGTCACCGGAGCGAAGGTGTCGGCATCCACCAGGCACACCAGATCGGGAACGCTCATGACAACGTGCCCGTTCACCTCGGCGTACAGGTTCTCGTTCTGAAACACTACGGCTCCCGACCGACCGCGGTCCTCGCCCACGCCCTCGAGCACCGCACGACCGAAGTTGTAGCCGTCGCGCGTCTCGCGCAGCACATCGACGATCTTCGCACATAAGAACAGGCGCGCAGCCGACTCCCGCAGAAAATACGCGAGCGGCGTGCATGCGCGCGCGTCTTTCGCCGTGCGAATAATCCGACCCAAACGCTGCGCCAGGTCAACCGTCCCACGAACGGCGCATTCCTTCATCTTCGCGCCCGACATGGAAGCGCCCAGGTTTACGAGCGACCCGCCGCATGCGGTGGTCACGGCGCGCCCGATAGCCTCCGTCCAATCGTTGTCGATGGTCTCGATGAGGGCGCGGTTGCCCTTTTCGTCCACGAACGCCATGGGCGTGGTGGGCACGCCGGCCATGCAGTACGTATCCTGCTGCAAGCCGGGAAACGCGCGGCCCATGCCGTCCACGTTGACCACCGGTATCCCCACGCGAGCCGCCGCGGCAATGGGAACCAGCGAGTTCAAACCACCGGCCTCGGCCAGCACGAACGCGTCGATGGCGCGGCCCAGCCTGCGTTGCAGCAGGTCGAGCGCACGAGCGTACTCCTGGCCGTTGACGCCCTTCTCGAGCACCACCGAAGGCGCGCCCACGCTGCCGATGGACGCCACCGTCCAGTCATCGGGCACCTCGTCAGCGTCCAGCAGGCGCACCGGACCGCATTCCCGCAACGCGGCGGTAGTCTCCAGGGACCCCATATACGGATCGCCTCCGCCGCCCGCGCCCAAAAGCGCCGAGCCCAGCGCGATGTCGCCGATGTCCTCCACGTCAATGAGCCGCACGCCTTCGCCCTTCCTCTATTCTCGATTTGCGATAAGCTGAATTGTACCTGGGAACGCAGGCAGTTTCGCCAACTTGTAGACGACAACGTAAACCACCATAGATACGACGATGCCGTTCACCGGACCGATAAAGAACGGCATGTCCAAGAATTCCAATCCGGGAACAAGGGCGAACGTGCCGCCCGTCACCACGCCCACCGCGATACCGGCCGCAAGCCCGGCCAGACCCGGCAGCGAGAACCCATCGCGCACGCGCACGTTTTCAGGACGGCCTTTGCGCACCAGCCAGTAATCGGCAATCATCACGCCCGCAAGAGCCGGGCCGCATGCGGAAAGCACCGTGAGGAACGCCTCGAACTGCCCCAGGATGCCGCCCACCGCCAACACGATGCCCAGCACGCCGGACACGGCCGTGGTCCATTTGGACCCGTCTTCGTCACGGCCCATCATGACGGCGAAGCCCAACCCCGCCGAGTACACGTTGCCCGCGTTCACCGTCCACGCCGACAGCACGAGCGCCACCAGGCCCACTGCCGGAAGACCCACCGAATTCATGATGACGGCGATATCGGACTCGCCCGTGACGATAGCCAGCGAAGCGCCCGCCACCAACGCCACGAGCGCGGCCGGGATCACGCCCACCACGCACGAGAGCACGGCGTCCTTGCGCGTGCGAGCGAATCGGGCGAAGTCGCCAGCCGTGGCTCCCGCGAACGCGAACAGCCCCACGGCCATGTTAACGCCGGCGATGAAGCCGATGGCATCGACCGGCAACGGCACGTACCCCAAAAGCGGCTCCAAACTTCCCGCGCGCGCAATGGAAGCGCCCACGCCGTACAGGCAGATAAGCACCAGCAGCGGCGCAGCGATCGAACTCAACCACTTCAGACCGTTGAACCCGATGACGGCCGTAATCAGCATGAGGGCGCCCAGGGCAACCGAGCAAGCCCACACCGGAGCCTGAATGGAGAAGACGTCGGCCAGCATAAGGGAGAGCGACGCTCCGCACACCGCCGTCTGCACGCCGAACCAACCGATGGTCACCACGCCCACGATGAGGGACACCAGATAACGGGCGCCCGCGCGCCCGAGTGCCGGCGCCGCCAAGGATGCGGTGGGCAACCCCAGATCAGCGGCCTGCATGCTGACAAAGCACATGTACGCCACAATGAATCCGAAACCGGCCAACGTGGCAAGGGCGGCCCCCGGAAGCGCCAGCCCCATGCCCAAAGCAGCGCCGACCATGAGCGTGGGCGCGCTGAACATGCCCCCTGCGCGGACGAAGGCTATGTCCAGCCAAGACTTTCGATCGGATTCGGCAACGTGCAGGCCGGCGGCAAGGCTGGCTGGCGATGCTGCCGCTTCGTCAGCCGCCGCGGGGAAATCAGGTGCCGAAGACGTCATGCGCGTCCCCTTTTCGCTGCTCATGTTCGGATAAGGATGACCTCGAAGTGTAGCACAACCGATCCTGCGCGCGGGAGGGACAAAACGCGCAGGGCGCGGTCGGGCGGAGGCGATGCGCGGGCGGGATGGGAG
>NZ_QICD01000037.1 GCF_003726035.1 Paraeggerthella hongkongensis | reverse complement strand
CGACGTACCTGACCTTCTCGCGCTCCGTGTACATGCAGCTCCCTCCTCACGGCCCCTTCGGGGCCGTTCGATCGGTCGTGGACCGCCCTCGGGCGGTCCAACTTCTTGCCGCATCCCCGTTTTGCGGGACTTTGGCCGGAAATTTCGCCCCTCGGAAGCAAGGTTTGCGAGTAGCTTTCGTATAATGCCAGGTCAGAAGCATGCACATTTTGTTTATTCTCGCTCGAGGACCCGCAAAACTCGTTCGTTTTGACAGAACGCACGAGCCACGCCAGCCATCGTCGATCCGATCCGCCGCCCGCCCCGCAGCGCCCCCTCTCCTGCCGCAAGCGCTTCGTGCTATGATGCTCTACCGTGACTCAAATCATCCAACATACCGCGCGCCCTTTGTGGACCTACAAGGTGTTTCTCCTGCTGGCAGCCGCCATCTGGGGCCTGGGCACCGTCGTCATCAAGTCGACGGTCGATGCCTTCCCTCCTGCATGGCTGGTAGGAGTGCGCTTCACGGCCGCCGGCATCATCCTGGGCGCCATCATGCTGCCGCGTTTCCGCAAGAATCTAGATGCGGACCATCTGAAAAAAGGCGGGGTTCTGGGAGCATGGCTGTTCCTTGCGTACTGGGCCAACTCCACGGGCCTCACGGATACCACGGCTTCCAACAGCGCCTTTTTGACATCGCTGTATTGCGTGATCATCCCGTTTTTAGGGTGGGCGCTGCGCGGGTCCAAGCCCACGCGATTCAATGTTGCCGCAGCCGTCGTGTGCGTTGCGGGCGTGGGATGCGTCTCGTTCGCGGGGACATCCGGCCTGTCGCTGCGATTCGGCGATCTAGCCACCCTGCTTTCCGCCCTGTTCCTGAGCTTCCACGTGCTGTTCACGGCGAAATACGCGCGAGGACGCGACATGACGCTGCTCACCGTGGTGCAGTTCGTCGTAGCCGGCGCGCTTGGTTTCGCCGCGGGCATCGTGTTCGAGCCGATGCCCACTTTCTCCACGCTAGGCTTGGATACCTGGATCAGCTTGGCTTACTTGGCCGTCTTCGCTTCATGTATAGCGCTGCTGCTGCAAAACGTTGCAGTTGCGCACGTAGACCCAGCTCCGGCATCGTTGTTCTTAGCTACGGAATCGGTTTTTGGAGTAACGTTTTCCATTATGTTTCTGGGCGAAGCCCTCACCGCGCCCTTGTTCGCCGGCTTCGCCCTCATCTTCGCCGGCATCGTGGTAAGCGAGTATCTACCTTTACGAGCGGAAAAGAAGCGCGCGGCAAAACGGACCGATATCGAAGATCCTCCGGCAGAAACACCGACGCGATAGAGGCTCCATCGCAGCAGGGGCTGGCTTGCACCCCAACCCGAAAGCAAGGCGGGTTCTCGGGCTCCAGTCAACTGGTGCCCTTGCCGAAGCCAAAAACACGTTAGTCATCCAAGCCCAGCGTCGCAAGCACGAAGCGTCGTCAATCGGCGTCAATCGGCTTGCACCGCCCGGCAAGCGAACATCTCGATAAAATCTTGCCGTCGGGCCGGTTCGTGCTGAAAAATTGCGTTTGCGAACGATTTTCGAGACCTTCTTTAATAAAAGCAATACAGTCATTTTATATAAGACCTGCTCACAGCCTCGCGCCTCTGATTATTCTTACAAAAGATCATTCGCAAACGCAATTTTTCAGCACGAACCGGCCCGACGGCAAGATTTCACCTCCGAGGACCAATCATCTTGCGCGGCAGCCCGGGGCAGCCCGCACAACCCTTTCCTTCAAGACCCTTTCTCCTCCCTTCTCCAACAGGCTCCATTTAATGACGATTGCGTAAAACATAAGGCGAGCTTCCTGCGTTTGTGGCAAGATGGAGCATTGTATAGTCGTATATATTGATGTGCTCGCGAACGTACGGCAACCGGCATCGCCCGTTTGCCCGGATTCGCACCAGCGAGCGGCAGCCTAAAAGGCAGCGACGCCAGAAACACCGCGCGCGACCGCAGTGAAGAAGCAGCCGCGCATGCGATAAAGGAGACACGATGGGCTTTCTTTCGAGATTCGAAGGCAAGATGGAAGACACGTTCGAGGGTGCAGCCGACCGCATGGCAAACTCCCCCATCTCGCCGGTTCAGATTGCGAAAAAGGCCGAAAAGCAGATGAGGCGCGAAAAGATGGTAGGCGCCGGCAAGCAGTTCGCGCCAACCCTCTACACCGTGCTGGTCAACCCCGACGACGATCGTCGCCTGTTCGGATACTACCCCACTTTGGCGGGAGAGACGGAAACCTACCTGGCGGCCAAAGCCGCCGAGCAAGGCCTGGTCATGGACGGACAGCCGCTTGTGCGTTTCATCGTGGACGACGGACTCAAGCACGGCAAGTTCGACATCATCGCCGAAGCGGTGGCCGCACCCATCATCGCGCAGCTGCGCCAAGAAGAGATGCAGCGCTACGGGCTTGCCGGAGCGCCGATGGGCTACGCCGCGCCGCAAGGCGGCTACGGCGCACCCGGCTACCAAGGCGGCTATCAGCAGCCGTACGCGCAAGCTCCGGCCCCCGCATACGGAGGATACGAAGCCCCCGGCGCGCCCATGAGCAGCTTCGACGCACCCGGCCAGTACGATGCGTACAACCAGGGAGGCCAGCTTCCTTACGTTCCCGAAGACGAGATCGACCGATCCATCGACTACGGCGAGTACACGTTCGACAGCCGCGATTTCGACGAAAACCGCGACGTCCCCGCCGCAAGCCCCGCGCCGCGCGTCGTTGACCCCTTCGACGTGGCGAACGCGAGCATGGGCGCTGCCGCAGGAGCCGCCGCGGGCGCCGGCATGGCTGCAGCAGCCGCACCGCAGCACAACGCCGTAGCTGCCGACACCGTCGTGTTCGCCGGCGGGCAGCAGGCGGCCAGCCCCGTTCCCGCGCGAGCCGCCGTGCGCGCGCGCTTGATTGACGAAGCCAACAACCGCGCCTACGACCTGGCAGCTGCGCGCGTCATCATCGGGCGCGAATCGAAAAACGACATACCCGTCCACGACATCAACGCCTCGCGCACGCACGCCGAGCTTCGCCTTGACCCGCAGGGCGTATGGGTGCTCACCGACCTGGGCTCCACGAACGGCACGTTCGTCAACGGACGCGAAATCGCCTCCCACCCGCTATCCGAAGGAGACCGCATCACCATCGGCATGACGAACTTCGTGTTCACCCAAGCCTGAGCGCAACGGAAAGGTTAACCCGTGATCGACGTCGTACTGCTCATTATCCGTCTGCTGTTCGTCGCACTGCTGTATTTGTTCCTGTTCGCCATCATGAAGACGGGCATCGGAGTTGTACGCGGACAACGCAAAAAAGAACGCACGTGGAATCTCTCGGTTGAACGAGGGCCGAAAGAGCTGCGCGGCGTATCCATCGTCGTGCGCGGCCCGGTCATCGTGGGCCGCAGCCCTGGAGCCGACATCGTAGTGGGCGCCGGATACGTTTCCGGACGCCACGCACGGTTCAGCTTGATGGGGCAAAACCTGTTCGTCGAGGATCTAGGATCCACGAACGGCACGGCCGTGAACGGGCAGCTCATAGCCGAGCCCGCTGCTCTTAAGAACAACGACGTAGTCAACGTGGGCGACGTCGCCATTCGCGTAAGGTTTGCCTAATGGCTGAGAAACGCTCGTATCGATCCACCCCGCGCACGCGCCGCGGCGCAGTCACGCCCTTCGGCAGCCGAACCGACATCGGCTGCTTGCGCGACCATAACGAAGACAGCCTGATTGTGGCGCCGCCGCTATTCGCCGTTGCCGACGGCATGGGCGGGCACGCCGCAGGCGAGATAGCCTCGGAAATAGCCGTGAACGTACTGGCAGAGCGCGCACCGGAGCATCCGGACGGCGAAGCGCTCGCACAGGCTGTCGTAGACGCTAACCGCGAGGTCATTCGCGCGTCGCACGACGGGCGAGGACGCGAGGGCATGGGAACCACCATGACGGCGGCCATGCTAGAAGGCGAACGCTTGGTCATCGCCCAGGTGGGCGACTCGCGCGCCTATCTGCTGCATCAAGGAAAGCTGCAGCAACTCACGCGCGACCACAGCCTAATGGCAGATATGATAGAAGCAGGCCAGCTTACGCCCGAAGAAGCCCGCTGTCACCCGCAGCGCTCCGTTATCACCCGCGCGCTGGGCAGCGACCCGAACCTGCATCCCGACATTTACGAGATCAACGTGGAAACCGGAGACCGGCTGCTCGTATGCTCGGACGGCCTGTCCGGCATGGTTTTCGACGAAGCTATAGAGCGCACGCTCTGTCGCGTGCAAGATCCCCAGCGATGCGCGTCGCAACTGGTCAACGAGGCCATAGCCGCCGGAGGCCACGACAACGTGACCGTTATCGTGGCAGATGTTACCGGCTTTGCGGAAGCACGGCGCAGGAAGATGGCGTTCAAGACAAAGCTTTCCATTGCCGTGATCCTCGTGCTGTTCGCAGCCATCATCGCAGGTACGGCCTGGGGGACCAGCACGTACCTGAACACGACCGCCTACCTGATGAACGACAATGGCAAGGTTGCCATCTACCGCGGCATTCCCGGCAGCGTGCTGGGATTCTCGTTCTCGCAACACGAGCGCACTACCGACGTTCCCGTAAGCGACCTGCAACCGGGAACGGCGAACCGGCTCGATGCCGGCATACGCGTGGACTCAGTCGAGGCAGCGGAAGAGCTGGTCAAAGAGTACGAGGCTGAAGCCGCCGAGCGCAAGAGCGCAGATGAGGGCAAAAAGGAGTCGCCCGCCGAGGGAGCCAGTGCAACCGGCGGCGCGCATGACGCGAACCCGCCTGCGCCCGCAAACTCGCAAGGCGGTACGGCATGACCAGGCGAAACCTCGAACTGATACTGCTCTGCGTAGCGGCGCCTTTGGTGGTGCTGCTGTTCGCCATGATTGCGATCAACCAGGGGCTTGCCCTGGATATGACCACGCTGGGCGTCCCCGCCGGTGTTTTCGTGGCCTTCGTGATCGCGCATATCGCCGTGCGCAAATTCGCGCCCGGCGCCGACCCGGCGCTTCTGCCCATTTCGTTCGCGCTTTCGGGCATCGGCATTGCGTTCGTCACGCGGCTTGCGCCTGATCTTGCCGTCAACCAGGTTGTATGGTTGTTCGTGGGCGTGGCGGCCATGGTGCTAGTACTGGCGTTTATCCGCAACCTCGACAAGGTCGTGAACTACAAGTACACGCTCATGATCTTCGGCTTCCTGCTGCTTCTTTCGCCGCTGATCCCTGGCTTGGGGCAAGAAATCTACGGCAGCCGAATCTGGCTTCATATCGGCGGCTTCTCATTCCAGCCCGGCGAGATCGCCAAAATCGTCATCGTGTTGTTCTTGGCCGGATACCTGGCCCAGAACCGCGAGATGCTCAGCGTGTTCACCTGGCGCGTGGGCCCGTTCAACCTGCCCGACGTGCGCACGCTGCTTCCGCTTTTGCTCATGTGGGGCGTGTCTCTTCTGGTCGTCGTGTTCGAGAAGGACCTGGGCAGCGCGCTCGTGTTCTTCTTCCTGTTTCTGGTTATGCTGTACGTGGCTACAGGAAAGAAATTCTACCTGTTCATAGGCTTGGGTCTGATCGCCATCGGCGGCGTTGGCGCCTATCTGGCGTTCGGACACGTGCAAGTGCGTGTGAACACGTGGCTCGACCCCTTCTCCGATGCGCAGAACACGGGCTACCAGCTGGTGCAATCCATCTACTCCATCGCTGACGGCGGATTGTTCGGAACGGGCCTGGGGCGAGGCTTGGCCGGCCAGATCCCCGTAGTGGAAAGCGACTTCATCTTCGCTGCCATCGCCGAGGAGATCGGCCTTATGGGAGCGGCCGGCGTCCTGCTGCTGTTTTTGTGCTTCGCCATCCGCGGCTTCGTGACCGCCGCGCGCGCGAAAAGCGACGTCAGCTCGTTCGTAGCCGTGGGCCTTACCACCATGATCGTGCTGCAGGCATTCATCATCGTCGGCGGCGTGACGCGCCTGATTCCGCTCACGGGTCTCACGCTCCCCTTCATCAGCCAAGGCGGCTCGTCGCTTCTGGCCAGCTTCATCGCCGTGGGATTTTTGCTGCGCTGCGGCGACGAGGGCACGGGCGTGGGCACCGAGGTGGCCAGCGCCACGGGAACGCTCCACGCGAACAGCGTGCTGGGCCGCGTGTCGCTGGGCAAGCGCCTCACGCACGCCATGCTGTTGTGCTCCGCCCTGTTCGCCCTGCTGGTAGCCAACCTCACGCTCATCATGGTGGTGCAGGCGGATTATTACCAGAACATGCCGGGCAACAACCACACCATAGCCAAGGAATCGCGCAGCGAGCGCGGCACCATCTCAACCTACGACGGCATCGTCCTGGCGCAAAGCGCCATCAACCCCGACGGCACCTACAGCCGCTCGTACCCTGCGGGCGATCTGGCAAGCCACGTGGTGGGCTATTCGTCTTCGAGATTCGGCAATTCCGGTATTGAAGCTGCGTACAACGACGCTCTCAAGGGGCAGCAAAACTTCGCATCGTGGACCGACGTGCTGAATTCGCTTGCCGGGGTCGGCTCGGCGGGCAACGACGTAGCCCTCACCCTGAACTCCAAAATCCAGCAAGCGGCGCAAGACGCCTTGGCGGGGCGCAAGGGCGCCGTCGTTGTCATGGATCCGGAAACGGGGGCCGTGCTGGCCATGGCCTCCGCGCCCACCTACAACGCAGCCGACGTGGAAACGCTTCTGGAAGCGGCCGGGTCGGGCCAGGCAAGCGGCGACAGCTCCCTGGTCAACCGCGCCGTGCATGCGCTGTACGCGCCGGGTTCCACGTTCAAGATCGTGACGCTTGCCACCGCGCTGGAAAACAACGTGGCCAGCGAAGAGACCGTGTACTCCGCGCCGGGAACCATGACGGTCGAGGGTACCACGGGAACCATATCCAACTTCAATCACAACAACTACGGCAACATCACGCTGGCACGCGCCATGGAGCTTTCGTCCAACACCGCGTTCGGCCAGCTGGGCCTTCAGATAGGCGGCGAGCGATTGGTGGCCGGAGCGGACAAATTCGGCTTCGGCAAGAATATCGACTTCGCCATCGGCCTCAAAACCTCGCTCATGCCCACGCCCGAAGAGCTGGACAAAAAACCGTGGAACCTCGCCTGGGCAGCCGCTGGCGAACCCATGGACCTCGCGGGGCCCAACGTCACCGTGCTCGAAATGGCCATGGTGGGATCGGCTATTGCGAACGACGGCGGCATCATGCAGCCATACCTGGTGGACGGCATCTACAACGCCAACGGCGAGCGCAGCTTCACCGCCAACCCCACCAAACTCATGCAGGCCGTCAGCAAAGAAACCGCAAACCGCGTGAAAGACGTGCTGGCAGGCGTCGTGAACAACGGGACGGGCACCGCCGCCGCCATCAACGGCGTGCAGGTAGCCGGCAAGACGGGCACCGCTGAAAAGGAGAACAGCAACGACAGCTGGTTCGTGGGCATGGCGCCCGCCGACAATCCGCGCGTGGTGGTATCCATCATCATCGAGGATGGCGAAGAAGGCGTGGGCACCGAAAAAGCGCAGAATGTGTTGAAAACCGCTCTGGAAGTTCAGGGGCTTTTGTAGATAAGATATGCTGGTGCGCTGTATCATGACTTTGACATGGCGCATACCCAGCATGTGACCTAAAGGAGCTAAAACGTGACCGGAAACATGATTGGCAGGGTGTTCAACAACCGCTACCAAATAACCGAGCGCATCGGCATCGGCGGCATGGCCGAGGTGTACCGTGCGCAGGACAACGTACTCGGCCGCCTGGTCGCCGTCAAGGTGATGCTTCCGCAGTATGCAGCAGACCCCAGCTTCACCCAGCGATTCAAGCAAGAGGCGGCCGCAGCGGCCAATCTGCAGAGCCCCTACATCGTGAACGTATACGACTGGGGACAGGACGAAGGCACGTACTACATCGTCATGGAGTTCGTGCGCGGTTCCGACCTCAAGACGGCCATCAACGAACGAGGCGCCATCAACCAGCGCAAGGTGGCCGAGATCGGGTCGCAGGTATGCCAAGCGCTTTCGGTTGCGCACGGGCTTGATATCATCCATCGCGACATCAAGCCGCAGAACATCATGGTCCAGCCCGACGGCAACGTGAAGGTGATGGACTTCGGCATCGCACGCGCGAAGAACTCCGTCAAAACGCAGACGTCCAGCGTGCTGGGCACAGCTCACTACATCTCCCCCGAGCAGGCGCAAGGCAAAGACCTGACCGCCACCAGCGACATCTACTCCTTGGGCATCGTGCTGTACGAGTCGGCCACCGGACGCTTGCCCTTCGACGGCCCCGATGCCGTAAGCGTGGCCATGAAGCAGGTCAACGACCTGCCTGCACCGCCGCACGAGATCAACCCCGATATCGATCCGGCGCTCGAAGCCATCATCATGAAGGCCATGGCCAAGAACCCGGCCGACCGCTTCGCCACGTCCAAAGACATGCGCCTGGCGCTGAACGACTACCTAGCCGGACGCCCCGTCAATCTGGGCGAGGGCTTCACCAGCGCGCAAACGTCGGTCATGGGCGGCGTGGTGCCCCCCATCGGGCCTGCCGCAGTCGACGGAACGGCCGTCATGCCCGCCATGGGCGGCGTCGGCGGCGTGAACCCGGCTGCGCCGGTTTCGCCCGCGCGCTCCTATCGTTCGGACGATGGCAACGGCAAGAAAAGCAACAAGAAGACCCTTGCCATCGTGATCGGCATCATCGCCGCGCTTGCTGTAGTAGGCGGCGTGGCGTTCGCGCTCATGTCGGGCGGCGGCGGCAACGACAAGGACGCTATCGCGCTGCCCGATGTGGTGGGGCAAACCGCCGAACAGGCAACCGCCACGCTGGCGGAAGCCGGGTTCACCAACATCGTCACCGAAGAATCCTTCAACGAAAAGGTGGAGGCCGGCAAGGTGGTCAGCCAAGACCCGCGCGGCGGCACCAAGCAGAAGAAGGACGTCAAGATCACCCTGGCCGTGTCGAAGGGCACCCAGGAAATCACCGTTCCCGATCTGACCGGAAAGACCGCTGATCAGGCGAAGAAGGAATTGACGGCAAACGGGTTGAAATACTCTGCCGGAACCGCCGAGTACTCGGACAAGGTTGAAAAGGACCATATCGTGCGCCAGGACGTTGCGCCTGGCACGCAGGTCGCAAAGGGCACCACCATCACGTACTACCTGTCTTTGGGCTCTGAAGGCATCGAGGTTCCCAATGTGGTGGGCATGATGCGCGGCGACGCCGTGGCAACGCTCAACAACCTTGGCCTTTTGGTCGACACGAACAACTACACCTACCAGGCAAGCGACAAGCCCGAAGGAACCGTGCTGGCGCAAACCCCGGCGGCGGGCTCGAAGCTGCAGGAGAACGGCATGGTGGCGCTCACGCTGAGCAAGGGCCCCGAGAAGAAGTCGTACTCGGTTGCCCTGAACTCCAACGGCGGCGGCACCGTGACGTCGGACGTGACCTCCGTCGAAGAGGGCGGCCAGGTCACCATCAAGATCACGCCTGACGCCGGTTACGAGGTTGCCTCGGTGCGCGGCATCGACGGCGTGCCCGCATCGGGCGGCACCTTCACGCTCACGAACGTCAAGAGCAACATCAACGTCACCGTCGCCTTCCAGAAGAGCGCCGCCCCGCCCATCGGCAACGGAACGGGGAACTAACGCCCGTCAACCGGATGACAACAAGCCGGCAACGTGCGCATCCCTTGAGGAAATCGCTCAGATCAAGCAGCTAGAATAGATGGTGGGGAACGTGGTTCCCCACCATCTTCTTTATTCGCCGCTCCTCGTTCGAAAGCGAGGTCGACCCTTTTGATCGAGTCGACGCTTTCCCTGCTCATAGAGAAGAGATACTGGTTCTTGGACCTGTTGATGCAGCATGTCGGGCTGTCCCTCACCGCCATCGCGCTGGCCACGGTTGCGGGACTGGGCATCGGCATCGGCATCGCCCAATGGAAGCGCAGCGCCAAACCGGTGCTGGCGCTGGTCAACTTCGTTTACACCATCCCCTCTATCGCGATGCTGGGATTCCTGATCCCCGTTACGGGAATCGGCAACGCAACCGCCATCGTGGCGCTAAGCGTATACGCCCTGCTTCCCATGGTGCGCAACACCTACACGGGCCTCACCAGCATCGACCCGGTCATCACCGAAGCGGCGCGCGGCATGGGATCGACCGATCTCCAACTGCTGTACCGCATCGAACTTCCCTTGGCGGCCCCGGTCATCATGAGCGGCATACGAACCACGGCGACCATGACCATCGCGCTGGCCGGCATCGCCAGCTTCATCGGGGCGGGCGGCCTGGGCGTTGCCATCTTCCGCGGCATCACCACCAACAACCTTGACATGACGTTAGCGGGCAGCATCCTTATCGCCTTGCTGGCCATTGTCATCGACCTTGTGCTCGGACTGGCCGAGAAGAGAACTCTCAGGCACCTGGAGCCCCTGCGCAGGCGCAGCCCCGTTGCGCGCGCTTTCGCCGCCGCGTTCGTTGCCGTGGCGCTCATAGCCGCCGGCTCGGCGGTCGCGAACAACGAAGAAGGGCTGGGATCGCTGCTTCCCTGGCAGGAAAAAGCGCCCGCTGTCGTGAACGTCGCCACGAAGCCCATGACCGAGCAGTACATCTTGGGGGAAATGCTCGCCACGCTGATAGAGCACGACACCGACCTTTCCGTGAAGCTTACGCAAGGCGTGGGCGGCGGCACCTCCAACATACAGCCGGGCATGGAAAAGGGCGATTTCGACCTGTACCCCGAATACACCGGTACCGGATGGAACGCTGTGCTCAAACATGACAGCACGTACGACGAATCCCTGTTCGACACCATGCAGCAGGAATATCAAGACCGCCTGAACCTCACCTGGATAGGCCTGTACGGCTTCAACAACACCTTCGGCCTTGCGGTGAGCAAGCAAGTCGCCCAACAATACAACCTGCACACGTATTCCGACCTTGCGCGCGTAGCGGAAAGCCTCGCACTGGGCGCTGAACCCGACTTCTTCGACCGACAAGATGGCTACCCCGGCCTGCAAAAAGCCTACGGGATGAACTTCGCAAACACGCGCGACATGGACATCAGCCTGAAGTACCGCGCGCTGTTCGAAGGGCGCGTAGATGCCATCGTCATCTCCACAACCGATGGTCAAGCAGCCGACGACCGGCTTGTCGTGCTGCAAGACGATAAGGGGTTCTATCCCACGTATCTATGCGGGAGCGTCGTGCGCGTAGATACGCTGAACGCTCATCCCGAACTGAAAGCCGTGCTCGAAAAGATGCGGAACCTCATTTCGGACGTCGACATGGCCCGCATGAACAACGAAGTGGAGACGCAAGGGCGTGAGCCGAAAGCGGTTGCCGACGCGTTCCTTGTCCAGAAGGGGCTTGTATGATCGCAATCGAATTCAACGACGTTTCAAAGCAGTTCGGCAGCACGCGAGCCGTCGACCAGGTAAGCCTCTCCATCGAACAGGGAGATTTCGTCACCATCATAGGCAGTTCGGGGTGCGGCAAGACCACACTACTCAAAATGGTGAACGCCCTGACCATGCCGGACGAGGGGAGTGTTTTGATCAACGGCACGTCCACCGCCGACCTCGACCCCATCGAACTCCGACGAAACATAGGCTACGCAATCCAAGGAAGCGTTCTGTTTCCCCATTTGACCGTCGAGCAGAATATCGCATACGTTCCGCGCTTGCTGAACCGGGGAGATCGTCGAAGAACCGAAGCCGCGGTGGACAAATGGATGGACATCATTGGACTTCCAGCTCAAATCAAAGGCCGCTATCCTTCCGAATTATCCGGTGGCCAGGCCCAGCGCGTGGGCATGGCGCGCGCATTGGCCGCAAGCCCCGACATTCTTCTTGCAGACGAGCCTTTCAGCGCCGTCGATGCCATCACGCGAACCGCCCTGCAAGACGAAGTCAAGCAGATTCACGACCAAACCGGCATCACGATACTGTTCGTCACGCACGATATAGACGAAGCCCTTGAGCTGGGGGATCGCGTGCTCGTCATGGAACGCGGGCAGGCCGTCCAATGCGCCTCCCCGTGCGAAATCCTCCGCAGCCCCGCCACGGACTTCGTGAAGCGCCTTGTTACCCGCAAGCAGCGCGTATTCTCCTGCTCGAAAACCCTCCCGTAAGATTTCCTCTCAAGGGGCTTCAAAAAAATAGTCAATGCCGTAGCATGGACCGTATGAGGTTGACCGCCCGGTCAAGCAGGAGGAGGCACCATGGTCAACAAGCACGGCAATTTGGAAAAGTTCGAACGGCTGCCCGTAGAACGGCGGGAAGCCATCGTGAACGCCGCCGTTGAAGCGTTCGGGCGAAACGACTACAAAAACGCCTCCACCGAAAGCATCGCGCGCAAAGCGGGCATTTCCAAAGGCCTGCTGTTCTTCTACTTCAAAAACAAGAAAGAGCTTTACCTTTACCTGATGGAATACCTGATGGAAAAAGTATCGCACCTGGTAGTCGATGATGAATTCTACGCCATCGACGACTTCTTCGACCTGTTCATCTACGCGGGACAGCGAAAATGCGCGGTGCTCTCCAAGTTCCCCTACGCGCTCGAATTCTCCATCCACGCTTTCTACCCTGAACACAAAGACGTCAAGGACACTATGGAAAACTGGATGCAAAGCCAAATCGACCTCATGTTCGCTGCGTATTTCAAGAACGTGAATTTCGACAAGTTTCGCGACGACGTAGACCCGCGCTACGTCGTCAACCTGCTGATATGGCTTGCTGACGGCTACCTGCATCAGCAACAAGCCCTGAAAAAGCGACTTGACATGGACGACATGATGACCGAGATGCATCGTTGGTGCGACATGCTGCGCACCTGGTCCTACAAGGAGGAATATCGATGACGGACAGCCAGGCGACTATCGAACTGCGCGGACTGACGAAAGACTACGGCCAGGGACGCGGCGCGTTCGACGTGACGTTCTCGGTCGAGCGGGGCGAGGTGTTCGGGTTCCTGGGACCCAACGGAGCAGGAAAAACCGTTACCATGCGCAATCTCATGGGCTTTATCAAGCCCGACAGCGGCACGGCGACCATTGCGGGGCTGAGCTGCTTTCAAGATCGAGCCAAAATCCAAAACCGGCTGGGCTATCTGCCAGGAGAAATCGCATGCATGGACGATATGACCGGCAGCGCGTTTCTCGACTTCATGGCGCGCATGAAACATGTGGATTCAACGACGCGCATGCACGAACTGATCGACTACTTCGAGCTTGATCCTACGCGCAAGATTCGCAAAATGTCGAAGGGGACCAAGCAGAAAGTGGGACTGGTGTGCGCGTTCATGGCGGAACCCGACATCGTGCTGCTTGACGAGCCCACCAGCGGCCTTGACCCTCTCATGCAAAACCGGTTTGTTGACCTGGTGCTTGACGAGAAAAGCCGCGGCACCACCGTTTTGCTGTCGTCGCACCTGTTTGAAGAAGTTGAGCGCACGTGCGACCGGGTCGCCTTCATCCGCGGCGGAAGAATTGTTGCAGTCGAGTGCATGGGCGACGTGCAAAAGAACCGCAAGCGCATGTTCACGATCACCTTCGCACAACCGGAGGCCCGCACGCGCTACCTGACGGCCCACCCTGAGGCATGCGAGATCAGCGGCTCTGCAGCAGAAATCACCATCACCGGAAACATGGACCTTTTCGTGAAAGATCTGGCCGCTTACCCCGTACAGGATCTGTCCGCGCGGGAGCAAACGCTCGAAGAGCTGTTCCTGCACCTGTACGGCGCTCAGTTGAAGGGAGACGCCCATGAATAGCACGCTGCTGGCGAAGGAGCTGAAGTCGAACGCGTTCGTAGCGATTATCATCTTCGCGGTTTTAGGTATGTACATAGCCTGCATCGTCATGATGTTCGACCCCAGCTTAGGCGAAAGCCTGAACATGATGATGGACAGCATGCCGGAACTGTTCGCCGCTTTCGGCATGGGAACGCAAGCAACCACGCTGCTCGACTTCATGCTGAACTACCTGTACGGGTTCCTGCTGACCGTGTTCCCGTTCGTCCTGATCCTCATTATGGCAAACAAGCTTATGGTGCGTTACCTGGACCGCGGCACCATGAGCTACCTGTTGGCCACTCCCAACAGTCGTGTGCGCGTCGCGCTTACGCTTGCAGGGGCCATGATGATTGTTCTGGCCCTGCTCATGGTGCTCACGACGGCTGCGGAAATTGCCTGTGCGGAGCTTATGTTCCCGGGAGACCTGGACATTCCAGGGCTGTTCCGCGCGAACGTCGGGTTGTTCTGCCTGTGGACGTTCTTGGCGGGCATGTGCTTCTTCTCAGCCTGCGCCTTCTCGAACGCAGGGGCGGCGCTGTGGGTCGGCGGCGGTGCGGGCATTGCGTTCTTCTTGATGCAAATGGTGGCGAAGGTAGGCGACAAGCTCGCCTTTCTGGACAAGGTCAACCCGCTTGCGCTGTTCGACAGCTACGGTTTGGCGACAAGCGATGCTTCCGCTTACGCAGGGTCGGCAATCCTGCTTGCCCTCGGTATCGCCCTGTTCGCCCTTGCGATTGGCGTATTCAACCGCCGAGATTTGAGCATCTAGCCTAGCAGGCTGAGGGAATAGGTGCCGTGCGCACCTCCCTCAGCCTTACGATCAGCTGAATTACTGCTGCACGCTCACAGCAGAAAACGCGCCGCTCTCTACCGTCGCCTTTACAACGATGGTTGTATTCACATCCGCGGAATCGGTCGTGTTCGCCAGCTTGAGCGTTATGGTCGACTCGCCGTTGTTTTGCTGGTCGGCCATAAATCCGAACACGTGCATTCCCGCGGAACCTATCACGTCGTTCGCGTTTTGGTCGTAGTACGTAGAAGACGGCAAATCCGCGTCCGTATCCTTCAGCACCGAATCGCCGCTCACGTCCGACGTCCACTGATACTGAGCATCGGCATTCGAATCCAAAAGCACCAGCATGTCGCCGTCAGAATACGCGATCCATCCGTTCGGCACCTTCAAAACCGTTCCTTCGGCCAAACTGTTGCCGTCGCCCATTTGATTTGCAGCGCTGCCGCTTGCTGCCGAGTTGTTTGTAGCGGCAGCGTTGTCCGAACTTGTTGCAGCATTGGTATCGCTTGAGCAGCCAGCCATTGCAATCAACGACGCCAAAAGCAGCGCCACCGCACTTCCTACCATCGAAAATTTTGCAATTTTAGTCATGAAATCCTCTCTTTCTTTGCATGTACTTCGAAAACCGCACGTTCTTTCGTCTGCGCAAACAGGGATGCGCTCCAACCCATCCTAGGAGCATGTTTCCTGCTCTGAACTGGCCTTGCTCGTACGTTTGGCATCCGTAACCGCACCGATTTCATTCCGAAACCCATCCCCTCGCAACAAGTCGTTATCCAAAACTTTCAACTTTTCTTAAAAAAGTCGTTGACAGAAGATGGGAGTACGGGCATAATATCTTTCGCTGCTTCGACGTGCGCCGTTACCTCAGCTGGATAGAGGGACTGACTACGAATCAGTACGTCGGGGGTTCGAATCCCTCACGGCGCACCATTTAGCATTCAAAACCGCCCAACTGGGCGGTTTTTTACATCTATTTCAAAACAGAAGTCGGGGGGTTATAGGCAGAAGTTCCGCCCCCCCCTCTCAAGACAACGATGGAGCTTGCCGGCACATCGTCTAGTACGCCGGCAACAAGGTTCGCGACATCGCCCCAAGACTCTCTATTCAAGCAACCCGACAGCTCACTTCAAATGCGGCTACGACCAACCGGAGCAACCTTCCAACCTACACAAACAAAAAAACACGCACGGATGCCCGGCCAATGAGGTATGATACGTACCAGTTGCGTTGGCAATGCGCTTCGATGGCAGCATGCCCATACGCAAACGCGATCAGACGGTTTGGCTGAACGGTACGCCGTTCAGAAGCCCGAAATCCGCAACGACTGGTATCAGCACGTGCGGTTTTTTTATTGGTCAATAGGAAAGGGACTTTGTTGAAGGTTCGAAAATCGAAACCTCACAGTAAGTAGCCCTCCTTCGATTTCCTTACGTCGGCAGTCGAAGGTGGCTGCGGCGCTCGTGTTTGACATAGATTTTACTCCCCCGCATCGGGATGCGTGCAAACGCACGCGTTACTATGGGATACGGTACGATCGCTTGCGAACACGGGCATGAACAGTAAGGGATAAACCATGCTCTACCTCTCTCAAATGATGGGGAAACCCGTCGTAGACGCCACGGGCGAAAAGATCGGCACAATCTCTGACCTGGCCATTTCAACTGGCGAGGTGTTTCCACGCATCACGAGCTTGGCTTTTCAGGGGCCCGGCAAAGTGCCGTTCATGATCTCATGGCGCAAATACGTCGAGGAGTTCGACGAAACCGGCATTACGCTCACCGTGGAAGCGCATGACATCCGCTTCAGCTATCTGCAACCTGACGAAGTTCTGCTCGCGCGCGACTTGTTGAACCGTCAGATCGTCGATACGCAAGGCATGAAAGTCGTTCGCGTCAACGATCTCAAATTGTCCGTGTCGGGTTCGCAGTTACGCCTGCTTGGTGCCGAAGTGGGTGCGCGCGGCATTCTACGCGGCCTGGCTCCCTGGCTCGAACGCGCCGTTGTGGCAGTGGCCAAAGTGTTCAACAAAAAGATCGACGAGCAGATCATCGCATGGAACTACATGGATCTGCTTGACCGCGACCTGTCCGAAGTGCAGCTGTCCGTTACGCATAAGCGTTTGGACGAGCTCCACCCCGCAGACGTGGCCGACATCCTGGAACAACTTGACCCGCAGCAGCGAGCCAACGTGTTCCAGCACCTCGACGACGCTCAAGCAACCGAGGCCATCTCGGAAATGGAAGACGAGTACCAGGCCGACTTCATCGAAGACCTCGACGACGCTCGCGCCGCCGGCCTGCTGGGGAACATGGACCCGGACGATGCCGCAGACATCGTGCGCGACCTATCGTACGAGAAGGCAGAAACCTTGCTGCGCCTCATGGGCGTAGAGGACGCCACCGAGATTCGTCGCCTGCTTGGATACAAGGACGGCACGGCCGGCGGCATGATGACCACGCAGTTCGTTTCCGTCAAGGCCGACACCACCGTTGGCGAAACCATAGAAGTATTGCGCGAACTGCCCGAAGATCATCCCACCGTGCATTACGTGTACGTGCTGGACGACTACGATGAGTTCATCGGCGTGCTCAGCCTGCGAACCCTTGTGCTGACCGACGATGCAAAGCCCGTGCGCGAAGTCATGTTCGACGACGTGATTTCCGCAACGCCAGAAGAAACCGAAGAAGACGTAGCTGCCGACATCTTCAAGTACGAACTGCCCGCCATGCCGGTGGTAGACGAGCATGGCGTGCTGCTGGGTATCGTCACCGTCGACGACGCCTGGGACGCCATCGAAGAGGACGTCAGCAGCGACAAGACACAGATGACCGCGGCAAAGATCGTTGGCGGCATCATTGGCGCCGTGCTGTTCTTGATCCTGTACACGATGGTATTGTTCCAGATCATCGGCTACGATTGGAGGTAGCCTCATGGTCGAAAAGAACCTCCAGCGCGTGGACACCGCGCAAGCGATAGACGAAGCCGCACCTGAGAAAAAGAAGCCCAACAAGCTCTGGCTGCTCTTGGCCGCCATGGGGCCCGGCATCGTAACGGCGATGGCCGGCAACGACGCCGGCGGCATTTCAACGTACTCTACCGTGGGAGCCAAATTCGGATTCGCCACGTTATGGGTCATCCCCGTCATGTGCGTACTGCTTATCGTAGTGGAGCTGACCGCCGCAAGAATGGGAGCCGTTACCGGTAAGGGCTTTGCAGCTCTCATTCGCGAGCGCTTCGGCATTCGCTTGACGGCGTTGGCCATGTTGGCGCTGCTCGTCGGCAACGTGTGCACCACGTTTTCAGAGTTCGCAGGCATCGCAAGCGGCATGGAAATGTTCGGCGTATCGAAATATCTGGCAGTTCCCGTAGCCGCAGCTGCGGTGTGGCTACTTATCGTGGGCGGCAGCTACAAGCGTGTGGAGAAAGTGTTTCTGATACTGTCGTTGGTGTTCGTCACGTACATCGTTGCCGCGTTTATGGCGCAACCGGACTGGGGCCAGGCGCTGCAGAGCACCGCCATCCCCCGCATTGTGGAAGACAAGAGCTTCGTTTCCCTGGTCATAGCTATGATAGGCACGACCATCGCTCCATGGATGATGTTTTTCAACCAGAGCAACGTGGTTGAAAAGGGTATCTCGGTAAAGGATCTGTTCTCTCAAAAAGTGGACGTGATTGCCGGCACGATAGCAGCTTGCCTGGTGGCGTGGTTCATCATCGTGACCACGGGCGCCGTGCTGCATCCGCAGGGAATCGAAATCGAATCCGCTGCCGATGCAGCACGCGCTCTGGCACCGTTCGCCGGGCACTACGCTGAAGCGTTGTTTGCCATCGGCCTGGTAGCTGCGTCGTTTCTTGCAGCATGCGTGCTGCCGCTTACCACGGCGTTCGTCATTTGCGAAGCCTTCGGGTGGGAAGCTGGCGTTTCTTTCAAGTGGAAGGAAGCGCCGCTGTTCAAGAGCATCTTCACGTGCATCATCGTGTTTTCAGCCGTCATTGTGCTGGTTCCGAACATCGACTTGATGAACGTCATGCTCACGGCCCAGTTCGTAAACGGCCTTGTACTGCCGGTGCTGCTGGTGTTCATGGCAATTATCGCAGCCGATAAACGCGTCATGGGCGCCTTCCGCTCGCGCATGACGTCACGTGTGCTCATCTGGCTAACGGTAGGCATCGTAACGGTGCTCACCGTCGCCTTGCTGATCATGCAGCTTCTGGGTATCGGCTAGTTGCCTGCCACCAGACGCTGGCTTTCCTGCTTGAGACGATCGGAAAGGTATTGACGGCTGCTCGATTCGTCCTGAACGCACCCGAGCAACATGTCGATGGTCAAGCTGGAAAGATACGCATCCATGCTTTCTTCGATCAAGTTGTACGTTTGCTTGATATTGTCGACCATCTCGCCGCCCTTGCGCGCGTTGCGCTTTTCACGCGTAGCGCGCTTGGAGTCTTCGTCAAGCGCCTTGATAATTTCAAGCACGCTGATTTCGGAAGCATCCTTGGCCAGTCGATAGCCCCCGTGCTTGCCCGGCCGGGCCTCGATGATGCCAGCATTACGCAAAAGCTGCGCAAGCTGAATCAGGTAGTCGCGAGGAATAGACATATCCTCAGCAATGTCTTTGGAGGAACAGGTATCCCCCTGCGCAGCCAAGTATAGAATGGCTCGCATGCCGTAATCGGTCGATGCTTTGAGTTGCACTGGTATCTCCTAACTCGATCCCTCACCGGGTTCATACTGAGATTCGTGGTAAACGGTTCGCCTTATGGTCAAAGCTTAGCTTGAGTGTACCTAATTCCGATCGATTATAGCAAGGTCATTGATAGGCATGTAGGTCAAACCGAATTGAAACGGTTACGTTTACGATACGTTGCATGCACAAATAAGGTGCTACAGGCCGTCAACCGACAGGGTCACGCGCGCAAGGCCGAATCGCGCGAACGGGGCACGGCACGCAATGCAAGCCGGGCGGCTTAGGCTATACTGGCTCGCATGGATGAGAAAAAACGTGTTCGAGAAGAAGCCCTTTGTCGTCGAGACGCCTTGAGCGCTCAGGTTCGCGCGCGCAAAAGCCTTGAGATTTGCCTTCGGCTGGAACGATTGATTTCGGAATACCTATCAATAGACACCGCAAGCGAAGAAGCGATCACCCACGCCAACGCGAAGCACGCGAGCGGAAGTTCGGATGCCTGTTTTAACAAGCCTTGCATTGCCGTGTTCTCCGCCATGCGCAGCGAGGTGGATTTGAGCGCCTTCGTGCAAGCGGCGCATGCACGTGCATGGAACGTATGCTTTCCCTGCATGCTGCGCGAAACCGCCGACGAACCTGCACGCATGGCTCTCTACCGCGTGCCGCGCGAGCAATTTGACCGCGCACGAACGACGTTTCTCGACCATCCGCTTCGCTGTCTGGCACCCGCAGCGCTTGAACGCAGCGGGTTCGAAGCCGTCGAACCCAACAAGCTCGACGTAGTAGCCGTGCCGCTGGTTGCGTTCGACGGACAAGGTAACCGCCTGGGATACGGCGGCGGCAACTACGATCGTCTGCTCCCCAACCTGCGCGCCGACGCTCTTGTTGTGGGCGTGGCGTTCAGCGAGCAACGCGTAGAGGTCGTACCTTGCGAGCCGCACGACCAACCGCTTCCGCTCATTATCAGCGCCTAAAAGAGAAGGGCGCAGAATGAACTGCGCCCTTCTCTTGTTTCCCTTGAACTCAAAACTACTTGGTTGCTCCGTACTTCGAGCGATTGAGCACCAACACGGCAATCACCATGACCACGGCGCCGCCCACGAGCGAGATCCACGGATTGCCCGTGAAGCCGGCAACCACATAGCCCAGGAAGCAGATGACCGCGACCACCGAAGCGTACGGCAGCTGCGTTGCCACGTGGCGCAGGTGGTTGCATTGCGCGCCGGCCGACGACAGGATGGTGGTGTCGGAAATGGGAGACACATGGTCGCCGTACACGGCGCCGCCGAGCGTTGCGCCGATAGCCACCAGGAACAGGGGGCTTTCAACAGGGAACACGCCGATAACGATGGGGAGGATCAGCGCGATGGTTCCCCAGGACGTGCCCATGGCGAAGCCGATGAACGCGGCTACGAGGAAGATCACGGCGGGCAGCAGCTCGAGCCCCACGCCGATGCTGTTCAGGAACCCGCTGACGAACTCGCCCGTGCCCAGCAGGTAACGGCACGTGCCGCCCAAGCTCCATGCCAGCACCAGGATCATGATGGCGCCCACCATGGAGCGAACGCCCTCCGAGATACCCTCCATGTAGCCCGACAGCGTCATGAGCTTGCGCGGCAAGAACATGCCGGCAGCCACGACCAAGGCCACGCACACGCCGATGCACAGGCCGAACACCGGGTTCTCGCCCACGGCGGTGGAGAAGTCCACGCCCTGGAAGAACCCGCCTGCGTACAGCATGCCCAGAATAGAGAACACGATAAGCACGATGATCGGGATGATCAGGTCGAACACACGGCCCTTGTCAGAGATGGTCATGCCCTTGAACTCTTCAACGGCAGCCTTCGCGGCGTCCTCGAGCTCGTCCCTTTCGGCAACGATCGTCTCGATCTTGGCAGGCAGAGGATCGCCTTCGGCAGACCCGTCGATACGCGCCGTGGACACGGCCTCAAGCGCGCTGTCGCGCTGAGGGATGCGCTGCTGCTGGTCGGCCGACTTGTGCGCATCGGCTTCCGCTTGGCGCATGGGACCGAAATCGCGGTTCGAGAAGCACATGAAGAACACGAACACGATAGTCAGAAGCGCGTAGAAGTTATACGGGATGGACTGGACGAACGTGGTGAATCCACCCTCGCCCAGATAGCCGCCAACCGCCACGGCCCACGACGACACCGGCGCGATAATGCAGATGGGAGCGGCGGTGGAGTCGATGATCCACGCCAGCTTCTCGCGGCTGATGTTGAAGCGGTCGGTGACGGGACGCATGACCGCGCCCACCGTCAGGCAGTTGAAGTAATCGTCCACGAAGATGATGATGCCCAGAAGCGCGGTCAAAACCTGCGCCATCTTCGCGTTCTTGATATGCGTGGACACCCATTCGGCGTAGGCGCGCGATCCGCCCGCAGCGGCGATGACCACCACGAGCGCGCCCAACAACGCAAGGAACAGCAGCAGAGCCCCGTTGCCCGCTATCTGCTCGGCCATCATCTGCGGCACCATGGTGAACGAATCCACCAGCTGCTCGAAGCCCGCGCCGTTGAGCGTGAACTGATAGATAACCATGCCCGTGAACACGCCGATGGCCAACGACGAGTACACTTCCTTCGTGATAAGAGCGAGCCCCAGCGCCAAAATCGGCGGAATGATAGACCACACCCCCGCACTGATCAGGTCGAAACCTTCCATACAATCCCCTTCATCGATACGACAGACGTGCGGTCGAGCGTGCCGGTTCCCATCGAACGCACACGCGCGGCTGCACAATAATGGTCACTAGTATACCGAACCTCGATCGAACGCGGAGAAAAACACGGCGGTTTAAGCCGTAAAAAAACCCCGCCATCAGGCGAGCGTCGCATTCTCGGGGATGTCCGGCGCAAAGATTTACCGCACCGCAAAACTCAGCGCGATCGGAATGATCCACAGCGCGAAGATGACCGCGAACGGCCAGCGATGCTCGTTGCTGACCGCCACGAACTCCCGTATGAACGCCGTCGGCCAGAAGTACCGGGCAGTCGTGCTTCCCACGCCGTCGGCGGCAAGGCCGATCTTATGCGCGTACTCAGCCGCGCGGAACACGTGGTAGTCGCTTGTCACCACAACCGCACGGTAGCCGCCCGCGCCGGAGCGCGCGTCCATAATCGCCTTGCTGTTGAGCAGGTTTTCCATCGTGGTCGAAGACCGATCCTCCATGAGGACCGCGTCGGCGGGCACGCTGCAACGATCGACCAAATACGCCTGCATGGCTTGAGCTTCCGAAACCTGCTCGTCAGGCCCCTTTCCGCCGGATACCAGCATCAACGCGCGACATCCCCCGGCCTTCCACAGCTCCACGCCCTTGTCCAGGCGCCCTGCGAGCAACGGAGTAGGCTCGGTGCCCGACAAGCCGGCGCCGTGCGCCACAACGTAATCGTAGTCGCGGCGCTTCGGCAAGCGACGGTACAGCCACGAATATAAAAGCAGCGCGAAGAACGTGAACGCGACGTACGAACCCTCCATCAAAACAAGAAGGTACAGGGTCAGCACCGGACCCGGAGCCTGCCAGAGCACCAGCAACGGACCGGCCAGGCACACCGCCGCAATGGCCAGAGCCATCAACCCAGGCAGCGCATGCGAAAGCGAAAAGCCCTCGCGCCTGACCACGACAACCGCATTCGCCAGCAAGAACACAACCAGGGCAATCGTGCCGAAAGGGATGGCCAAGATCCCCAAGCCGAACAGCCATGGCATGTTGAATTGTATGGACATCCCCCAGAAAGCGAACAGGCACAGCAGCAAGAAGTACATGGCGTTGCGGAACTGACGAGGCTCTTTGCGGTAATTCCGCACAAACAAAAGCCCGAAAGCAAGAGCCGGCACGTACGTGAACAGAAGCGAAGGGAACATGGGGGAACCTTTGATAATCGCGGGGGCCTTTTCCCTAGTATACCGCCTGATATTTCTTTATCGCCGATTCGTTGCAAAGAGCGCCTCGTTGCAGCAAGACGCCGAGAGGGGCGGGCTCGGGCGGAGCGCGGGCTCGGGGC
>NZ_QICD01000036.1 GCF_003726035.1 Paraeggerthella hongkongensis | reverse complement strand
CCTGACCTTCTCGCGCTCCGTGTACATGCAGCTCCCTCCTCACGGCCCCTTCGGGGCCGTTCGATCGGTCGTGGACCGCCCTCGGGCGGTCCAACTTCTTGCCGCATCCCCGTTTTGCGGCGATTTTCAGCCCTTTCGGGGCGACCTGGCTGCGGGCGTTTTGCAACGTACCAGGTCAGAAGCTTTCTGCTTGCGATTATCCTGATTTGAGGACCAGCAAAACTCGTCCGTTTTGACAGCGGAGGGAGTCGGACGGCGAACGCGCCCGCCGCGCAACGGTTCGTGCGGCCCTCGAGGACGAACGCGCCTATTGCGCAACGGCTTGCAGGGGTTCGGGCAACCCGCAACGACGAGGCGGCCTCCTGCTCCCGTTGTCGCGGGTGCGTGAAAAGAACCGGCGCCTTTTGTGGGCTCCGGCTCCAAAAGAAAGGGCTGTCGACGCCGCTCAAACGCGTCGATCTGATGGGGGAAGGGCTACTCTACGCCCACCATAACGTCAGTGGACTTCACGATGGCGAGCGCCTCTTCGCCTTCCGCCAGCCCCAGTTCTTCAATGGCTTCGTTGGTGATGGAGCCCTTGATGAGGGAACCCTCGGCGGTTTTCAACGCCACTTGGCCGTTGACGGCGCCCTTTTTCACGGATGCGATGGTTCCGGGGATTTGATTGCGGGCGGAAATGCCTGCGATGCGCTTGGTTCCGGCGGCGAACATGACGTTGCTGGCCTTGATGATGGCCGTGGCGCCCATTCCCTCCGCAAGCCCCAGGTCGGCGATGGCCTCCATGGTGATGTCGGCTTTGACCACGGTGGATCCCAAGTTGATGGACACCACGCCGTTGACGGCTCCTTCGGTTATTTCTGCAACGGTGCCTTTAAGCTGGTTGCGAGCGGAAATCTTCATGTGCGATTCCTTTCGTTGGGGCCTCCGGTATGTCGGAGGCCGGTTGGGTATGGCCGCAGTATCGCAGCACCCGACGGTTTCGTGAAGAGGCCGGGCGGAATCGTCTCCCACTTGTATTCTTGGTTGGCTTTTGCGGGCGGTATTCGGGGCGCCTGGACACCGCGATTTCGCTTTCGACCTGCGGTCGGCGCTTGCAGCGGCGGCCCAATCCCGCTCGCGCGGCGCGCGACGGTTCGGGCGGTAGGCAACGACGGGGCGGCCTCTTGTTTCCGCTGTCGTGTGCGTGGTGATCGGTCCGTTCTTGCTTCGCGACAAGATCTCCCCTTACACTTTGATAGAGACCTATATTGCAAGAGCAACAAGAAGCGGGGGTGAAGCGGATGAACGAACTTCTGGTAGGGACGATTCTGGTGCTGCTGATATGCGCTCTGTTTTTGGCGCCGGCCTGGAACTACTGGCACGGGCGGTGGCTGCGGTCGATTGCGGGAAACACCGTGGCCACCGACGAAGAGCTTGCTTCACCTGAGCAGAAGCGATTGGGCAAGCGTATGTCGGCGGTCATGCTGGTGTGCACGGCGTCGCTTTTGCTCCTGCTGGGATCGACGTACGTGCGCGAACTGGGAGGCTTCGACTTCGTAGGCGTTGCGATATTCATGGCTATTGCGGGTATCGTGGGCTCGTGCGCATGGGTGTGTCTTGCTACCTGGCGCGATAATCGCGCGATTCAGAAAAGATCTCAGCAGGATGGTGAACCCTTGAGCGAGGATGCCAAGCTTGATCGACGTGCGGGTATTGTTCTTGCCGTCATCCTGGGTATCTACCTGATTATATCGTTCGTGGTTGCTCCGCTGGCAAAAGGCTGACGCCGTTGCGACGTTTTCGAGATGCGTTCCGGAGACGCGTTCCGGGGCGCGTCGCGTGCGAGGCCGCCTCGCCGCCTGCGCCTTCGGCGGTGACACGCCTTCTCGAATGTGGGACAATGGCAGGCGAACTATTCGAAACTTCGCATGTTAGGTACCAGAATCATGTCTGCCCAGTTCAACATTAAAGCGGCCGACCCCGCATCGGTGGATCGGCTGCAACGGGAACTCGACCTTCCGCGCTTTATCGCGGCGACCCTTGTCGCTCGCGGCATCGAGAGCCCCCAGGACGTCCATCGTTTTCTGGCCCCCTCGCTCGATCGCGATTGGCTCGACCCATACATCATTCCCGGCCTGTCCGACGTGGCCGACGCTCTGGAAGCCGCCGTCAAGCGCGGCGACCATATCCTGGTGTTCGGCGATTTCGACCTGGACGGCATTTCCGCCACCACGGTGCTCACCCGCGGTTTGCGCGCCCTGGGCGCGCAGGCTACGCCGTTCATTCCCCTGCGCTTCGAGGAAGGCTACGCGCTGTCCGAGGCGGCGTTTTTGCGCGCGTGTTCGTTCGGCCCGGACTTCATCGTGACGGTGGACTGCGGCATCGCCTGCAAGGCCGAGGCCGCCATGGTGGTGGAGGCAGGGCTTGGCCTGGCCGTCACCGATCACCACGAGCCGGTTGACCTGGTGCCCGAAGGCGTGCCCGTAGCCGATCCCAAATGCGATCCCACCTGCCCAAGCGCCATTCTTGCCGGCGTGGGCGTGGCCCTCAAGCTGGTGCAGGTGCTGGGCGGTCGCCTGGGGCAGCCGCACCTGTGGCGGGACTACACCGACTTCGCCACCCTGGGAACGGTGGCCGACCTCATGCCCATGCGGGGGGAGAATCGCGCGCTCGTCGCGGACGGCATCGCGCGCATGAACAAGGAGCCGCGCCCCTGCATTGCGGCGCTTCTTGCCACGAGCGGCGCCATCGACAAGCCCGTCAGCGCCACGAACTTGAGCTTCTCGGTCATTCCGCGCCTGAACGCTGCGGGTCGCATGGGCGACGCGCAGTTGGCGCTCGATCTGCTCATGACCGACGACTTCGAAGAGGCCAATCGCTTGGCGGCCGAACTGGAGCACGTGAACGACCAGCGCCGCGCCATCGAGGCGGAGCTTTCCGAGATCGCGAAAGCTCGTGCCGCAGAGGTGTACCAGGGCCAGCGGGCGCTTGTGGTGTCGGGCGAAAGCTGGCACGAAGGCGTGAAGGGGATTGTGGCAAGTCGCCTGGTCAACACGTACGGCGTGCCCAGCCTGCTGTTCACTATCGACGGCGACGAGGCGCGCGGCAGCGGTCGCAGCGTGGGCCAGGTGAACCTGTTCAAGGCCGTGGAAAGCGCGTCCGATTTGCTCACGCGCTTCGGCGGGCATGAGGCCGCCGTGGGCGTGACGCTGCCGGCCGACAAGTTGCCCGAGTTCGAGCAGCGCCTGTGCGCCTACATGAACGAGCTGCCCGAGGGCGCGTTCCATCCGCTTGTGAAGATCGACGCCTGCGTGAGTCTGGACGAGCTGACGCTGGAAAGCGTGGCTCAACTGGACAAACTGGCGCCTTTTGGGCAGGAGCACCCCGTGCCCGTGTACCTGGCACGCGATGTGACGCTGGTGAACGCGCGCGCGGTGGGCGCGGAGAAGAACCACTTCTCCTGCTCGCTCACTGACGGGCGCGCAACGGTGGCCGGCATCATGTTCCACTGCTCGGACATCGAAACGCTCATGCGCACCGACAGCGTGGTGAACGCCGCGTTCGAGGTGCAGATCGACGAATGGCGCGGCCGCAAGTCGGTGAAGGCCATGCTGCAGTCGCTGGCTCCTGCGCGCACGTGCGGCGGCCTGGAAGCGTGCCTCAATCCCGAAAACCTCAGCTTCGTGGCCGATCTGTACGCAACGAGCGATGCAGAGCTGTGCACCAACGTGCAGCATCGTCCCGAGGACGTGGAGGCCTACGAGGCTGCGCTCGAGAAGAACCGTGCGTTTTGGGAGGCCAAGGCCGTCGAGGATCCCGAGGGCTTGGAGCGCGACATCGTGCGCGCCATCATCGGCGACCGCTCGCTGCATGACGCTCAGCGCGACATCCTGGATCACTTGGACGCGGATCGCTCGGTCCTTGGCGTGATGGTGACGGGGCGCGGCAAGTCCCTGACCTTCCAAGTGCATGCCGCCATGCGTGCGCTGGCGAGCCATGAGGTGAGCCTGTTCGTGTATCCCTTGCGCGCGCTTATTGCCGATCAGGCGTTTCATCTGCGCGAAGCGCTGGATGCGTTCGGGGTGCGGGTCATCACGCTGACGGGCGAAAGCACGCCCGAAGAGCGCCGCCAGGCTTTTGCCGGGCTGGGCGACGGCACCTACGACATCGCGCTGACCACGCCCGAGTTCCTGGCGTGGCATGCAGACGAGTTCGCCGCTACGGGTCGCGTTCGCTTCGTGGTGGTGGACGAGGCCCATCACGTGGGCTTGGCGAAAGCCGGGCAGCGCGTTGCTTACGCTACCATTGGCGCCGCCATCGCGAAGCTGGGAAGCCCCGCCCCCACGGTGCTGGCGCTTACCGCCACGGCCGATGACGACGTCACCGCTGCCATCGAGCGCGAGCTGCCCATCGACTCCTGCGTGTTCGACACTGCAGATCGCCCGAACCTGGCGGTGGACGACCGGCGCAACCTGCGCAATCGCGACGACTACCTGGCCAATCTGGTTGCGTCGGGCGAAAAGACGGTCATCTACGTGAACTCGCGCGAGCAGTCCGTGGCCGTCGCGCGCAGCCTGCGCAAGCGCGTGCCCCAGATCGCCCCGCTCATAGGCTTTTACAACGCCGGGCTGTCTCGCAGCGAGCGCAAGCGCATCGAGGAGCTGTTCCGCACCGACGCGCTGAGCGTGCTGGTGGCCACGAGCGCATTCGGCGAGGGCGTGGACATTCCCAATATTCGCCACGTGGTGCTGTATCATCTGCCGTTCAACGAGATAGAGTTCAACCAGATGAGCGGCCGCGCCGGGCGCGACGGGCAGGGCGCGAGCGTTCACCTGTTGTTTGGGCGCAACGACTGCTCCATCAACGAGAGCATTTTGCGCGACATGACCCCCGACCACGATTGCTTGGCGCAGGTGTACCGCAAGCTGCGCAGCTTGCAGCGCGAAAGTTCCGATACGTTCTTCACCTTGGGCAACGCCGATCTGGCTGCCGCTGCCAGCACGGACGTCTTCCCGGTGAGCCCCGCTTCCGCGGCATGCGGCGTGGCGGTGTTTCGCGAATTGGGTCTCATCGAGACCCATACGGCGTTCGGCGCCGACGGGATGGCGCGATCCATTCACGTAAAGGACACGCAGGATAAAGTGGAGTTGACGGACAGCGTTCGCTATCGCGAAGGTTTGGGGGAGCGCGAGATATTTCACGCGTTCCGCGACTGGGCGATGAAGAGCGATTCTGCTAGCCTGCATATACGCGTTTCCCGGCCTATCTTGCCGGGCAAGGCGCTGCATGGAAAGGAGGGCGACGATGACTAAGAACGATCGCGAAGAGCTGCTGGGCGAAGCCCCGAAATCGACGGGCAGGCAGACGGTCGAGGACAATCTGTTGGGCCGTCCGCATGTGGCCGAGAAGTCGTTTGCTCCCGAGGCCAAGCGCGACGGGCAGAAGGCGGAGACTCCCGAGGATCGCTTCATCGAACTTCAACGTTTGACCTCTACGTATCTTTCCGAAGCGGATGAAGCGCTGCTGGCCAAGGCGTTCCGCTTTGCAAGCGATGCGCACGAGGGCCAATGTCGCAAAAGCGGCGAGCCGTTCGTAGCCCATCCCGTGGAAGTGGCCATTATCCTGGCCGATCTGCGCATGGACGTGGAAACGCTCATCGCCGCGCTCCTGCACGACACCGTGGAGGACACGTGCGTGACCGCCGCGCAGGTGGCCGAAGAGTTCAACGACCAGGTGTCGCAGCTGGTCGAGGGCGTTACGAAGATCACGCGCATCGAGGTGGAGAGCCTGTCGGACAAGCAGGCGGCCACCATTCGCAAGATGTTCGTAGCCATGAGCAAAGACATCCGCGTCATCGTCATCAAGCTGGCTGACCGCCTGCACAACATGCGCACGCTGGGCGCGCTGCGCGAGGACCGGCGCATCTTCAAGGCGCGCGAAACCCTGGAGATCTATGCGCCCATCGCGCACCGCCTGGGCATCAACTCCATCAAGTGGGAGCTTGAGGACTTGTCGTTCTACTATCTGGAGCCCAACAAGTTCAAGCAGGTCAGCCGCATGGTCACGGAAAGCCGTGCCGAGCGCGAAGATTACCTGAACCAGATCATCGGCATCTTGCACGACGAGATGGGCAAAGTGAACATCCAGGCGCAGATCATGGGCCGCCCGAAGCACTTGTACTCCATCTACCAGAAGATGACGAAGAAGGGCAAGGGCTTCTCCGAGATCTACGACCTGATCGCCGTGCGCGTCATCGTGAAGTCGGTCAAGGACTGCTATTCGGCTCTGGGCGCGGTGCACACGCTGTGGCATCCTATGCCGGGGCGTTTCAAAGACTACATCGCCATGCCGAAGTTCAACATGTACCAGAGTCTGCATACGACGGTCATCGGTCCTGCCGGCCGACCGCTTGAGGTGCAGATTCGCACCGAGGACATGCATCGGCAGAGCGAATACGGCGTGGCTGCCCACTGGCGCTACAAGGAGAAGGGCGGCAAGGGCGGCGATGCTATCGACCAGCAGCTTGCGTGGTTGCGCCAGATGGTGGACTGGCAGGACGAGTCGCAGGACTCGCGCGAGTTCCTGAAGGACCTCAAGGTTGACCTTGCTCCTACGGAAGTGTTCGTGTTCACGCCGAAGGGCGAGGTCATGAGCTTGCGAGCCGGATCGACGCCGGTCGATTTCGCGTACGCCATCCATACGGAGGTGGGAAACCACTGCGTTGGCGCGAAGGTGAACGGCGCCATCGTGCCGCTAACGTACGAGTTGCAGCTGGGCGACCGCGTGGATATCCTCACGCAGAAGAGCGCAAGCCCTTCGCGCGACTGGCTCAACATCGTGAAGACGCCGAGCGCGCGCAGCAAGATCCGGTCGTACTTCAGCCGGGTGAGCCGCGGGGACGATTTGCAGAACGGCCGCGACAAGCTGACGCGCGAGATGCGCAAGCACGGTCTGGGCATTTCGAGCGCCCAATCCATGCGCGCCATCAAGAGCGTGGCCGATCACATGGGCTACAACGATCCCGACGACATGCTGGTGAACATCGGCACGGGCAAGGAAAGCGCCCAGCACGTGTCGAACCGCCTGCTCAAGATCTTGGTGGACAAGGGCAACGAAGAGGCCGAGACGCTCGGCTTCGGCGCGTCCGACATGTCCACGGGCAAGCTGCCGCCCATGCTGACGTCGGTGAAGCGTCCGAAAAAGCACGAGGCGCACACCAGTAACGGCGTGGTGGTGAAGGGCATCGACGACGTGCTGGTTCGCTTGTCTCGCTGCTGCAACCCGGTGCCCGGCGACGAGATTCTAGGCTTCGTGACGCGTGGGCGCGGCGTGTCGGTGCACCGCGCGGATTGTCCGAACGCAACTGACCTCAAGCAATCGCCGGAGCGCATCATCGACGTGGCGTGGGAGCGCGACCTCCCTAAGAACACGTCGTTCAAGGTGGAGGTGTTCCTTGACGCGCTCGATCGCATGAACCTGCTGCGCGACGTGACCGTGGTGCTGTCCGAAATGGGAGCGAACGTCCTGAACTGCTCCGTCACGGCTCATCGCGATGGCATGGCGGAGATGCGCTTTTTGTTCCAGGTTTCGGACATCAACCATATCGATACCATTTTGAGCAAGCTGCGCGGCATCGAGGGCGTGTTCGACGCTCGCCGCATGGTGCCCAAGCAGGGCAACGGAAAGAAGAAGTAAAGGAGGCCGTCCATGGCTCAGGTGAAGAAGGTCAAGAGCACGTGCGTGTCCGTCGAGTTCGTGACGCTTGGCATGCTGGGCAACAACGTGTACATCATCTCGGACGGAGAGGCTACTATCGTGGTCGATCCCTCCTGCAAGGCCGACGAGATTTTGAAGGCAGTGGGGGACCGCACGGTCGATGCCATCGTTTTGACGCATCGGCATTCCGATCACGTAGGGGCTGCGAAGGAGCTGCGCGAGAAAACCGGCGCGACCGTCATCGCGTCGGCAATCGATGCGCCCGTCATCGAAGGCAAGAAGCAGCTGCCGCGCGACGACATGCGCACGGAGCCGTGTCCGGTCGATCATGTTGTCAGCAACGGAGACATCGTGAAGATCGGCTCCATGCCGTGGAAAGTGCTCGTCACTCCCGGGCATACCGAGGGCAGCATGTGCTTGTTCCTCGATCCTCAGTTCGGTACGAATCCTGCGGGAGATCCGGTGCTGATCTCGGGCGATACGCTGTTCTGCGGATCTATCGGCCGAACGGATTTCCAGGGTGGCGACATGAACGCCATGCGTCGTTCCTTGAAACGCTTGGCCGCGCTTCCCGACGAGACGGTGGTCTTGCCAGGGCACGAGGCTTTGACCAAGATCGGCAACGAGCGCAAGCGCGTGTTCGCCTACTACGCGTAAGGGCGACGTCGGGCGGGGGCGAGACGAAGGGGGTTGATGCCTCCCCTTCCTCTTACCCCCGCCGCCCCATATGCAGCGAGATCGTCAAACAAGCGGCTGCGAACAGGCCGAACGCGACCAGCCCCGGTACATTGCTCCCGAAAGCAGCCACGGAGGCCGACATGGCGAGCGGTGGAAAGAAGCCGCCCAATCCTCCCCACATGGACACGATGCCGTTCGCCGGCCCCGCCTGCTTGGTGAAGTACGTGGGAACCAACTTGAACACGGTTCCGTTTCCTATTCCGCAAGCAATGCTGATCAGGTAGATTCCGGTCAGGTACATCGGCAGCCCCGGCGCCAGCGCCAGCACGGCGGCCCCTGCAGTCAATGTCGCGAACACGCAGGCCAGAAGCTTGTAGCAGTCGAATCGATCGCTCAGCCATCCGCCCAGCACGCGAACCGTTGCTGCGACTACGATGAAGATCGAGGTAGCGGCTCCTGCCGTTACGGCGTCCAGGTGGTAGTGCGATGTGAGGAAGTTCGGCAGATACACGGTCAGCGCCACGAACGCCCCGAAGGTCACGAAGTAGAACAGCGAAAGGAACCAGAGCCGTGCGTCTTTGCCGATCTGGCGAAGCTGCTGCATGACGGGGGTTTTCACACGCGGTTCGCTGCGGTCGCCCAGCGCGAAATTCAGCACGGCGAACGCAACCAACAGCACCAAGTACAGCTTGACGGCCCCTCGCCATCCCAGCGCCAACGCGGCAACGGGCGCAAGCCAGGTGGTCAGCGCCGTTCCCATGTTGCCGAACCCGTACACGCCGTTCACGAATCCGTGTCGATCTTTTGGATAGTACTTCGGAAGAGAGGTGACCCCCACGGAGAACACTGCTCCCGCAATGCCCAAAAACGTGCCGCCTATCAGCAGTTCCTGGTACGTGGTGGCCTCGCTGAGGAACCAGACGGGAAAGAGCAGCACGATGAAGCTGCCCAGAAACACCGCGCGTGCGCCGAAAAGGTTCGCGCAGTAGCCGAACGGCACGCGAAGAACGCTGCCGAGCACGATGGGGATGGCCGTGACCAAGGCCACCATGTCGGGAGGAATGGCGATATCTTGCTTGATGGCCGGCAGCAACGACGAAAGCACAACCCATACCATGAAGCCGACGATGAGGTCGGCGGTCTGCAAGGGCAATTGCAGGCGTTTTTCCATTTCGAGACCCCCTCCCCCGGGGTGTCGCCGTGGCGTTGAATCGACGGGCATCCGAACATAGGAGGGGAAATGGCGCCCCTGCGCCGTCCGGAACTCCTATTGAGTAACTTACTTTATCATGAATGCGGCTCGTCCGAATCGACCCTATTGGCAAAGCGGGTTTTTCCGAATGCCTTTTACGTTTATTTTACCTCTGGAAACGAAATAGGACGTGGAAAGCGGATTAAGACCCTTTCGGTTTGTCAGATTTACGTTAAACTGATGAGTTGCTGAGCCTTTTTACTGGTTTGTTGAAAGGGACCTTGTGACCATAGAGTGGGCTGCATTTGTGGCCGAGCTCGTCTCCAACCCGGTGTTGGTGGCGGTGACCCTGCTCAATATCGGCGTGATCGTCGTCAACGGCGCGACCGACGCTCCCAACGCTATCGCAACCGTGGTATCGACGCGTGCCATGAAGCCGAAGCATGCCATTCTGATGGCGGCTGTCTGCAATTTCCTGGGCCTCTTGGTTATCTCTCTCTTCACCTCCGCAGTTGCCCACACCATATTCAACATGGTGGATTTCGGTGGAGATGCGCATCAGTCCCTCATAGCGCTCATGGCGGCGATGATCGCCATTATCGTATGGGGTGCAACGGCGTGGTATTTCGGGATACCGACCAGTCAGAGCCATTCTTTGATCGCCGGGCTTACGGGTGCGGCCATCGCGTTGCAAGGCAGTTTGGACGCCATCAACGGCGCGGAATGGATGAAGGTCGTCTACGGCATCCTGCTTTCCACGCTTCTGGGCTTTTTTCTCGGCTGGCTCAATTCCAAAATCATCGGCCGCGCGTGCCGCAATCTCGATCGGCATCGAAGCGCCGCCTGCTTTCGCTGGGCGCAAGTGGTGTCGGGGGCCGGCGTGGCGTTCATGCATGGTGCCCAAGATGGCCAGAAGTTCATGAGCATCTTCGTGCTGGCCATCACGCTGGCAACCGGCGTGGGCCAAGCCGATCAAATGGTTCTGCCCATCTGGCTGATGTTCTTCTGCGCGCTCAACATGGGGTTGGGCACCGCCGTAGGCGGCGAGCGCATCATTAAAAGCGTCGGGGTCGACATGGTCAAGCTGGAGCCCTTTCAGGGGTTCGCGGCCAGTTGCGCGACGTTCTTCTGCCTTATGCTCTCCACGTTCGCCGGGCTTCCGGTGTCTACTACCCATACGAATACGACGGCCATCATGGGAGTGGGCGCAGCCAAGCGAAAAAGCGCTGTGAAGTGGGGGATTGCCGTCGACATGGTGAAGACATGGGTGCTGACGTTTCCGGGCTGCGGCTTGCTTGGATTTGCGTTCGCCCACTTGTTCCTGATGTTCTCGTAAGGAGACCCAATGGCCAAGAAACAGAAGTTCGATTACTTTGACGCGTTCGAGAAGCAGACGAAGCTGGCAGTGCAGGAGGCCGACCTGCTCATCGAGGCAATCGAGAAGTTCACGGAAGCCGAGAACCTGCGAGATGCCATGGAGCGTGCGCACGCTCTTGAGCACGAAGGCGACGAGATCAACCACTCGATCTTCAGGACGGTTGCCACCGATTTCATCACGCCCATCGAGCGCGAGGACATCATCGACATGTCCCAGTTCCTGGACAATATCACTGACTACATCGAAGACGTCATCCAGCGCTTCTACATGTACGATGTGCACTTCATGCACCACGACGCGCTCGAGTTCGCCTGTCTGATCAAGAAGAGCTGCGAGGCTTTGGACACGGCCATGGAGGATTTCCGCAACTTCAAGAAGTCCAAGAAGTTCAAGCAGCTGATCGTGGACGTCAATACCTACGAGGAAGAGGCCGACCAGCTGTATTTGACGGTCATCCGCAAGCTGCATACGCATGATCGCGAAAACCCGATGCGCGTGCTGGTGTGGTCGCAGATCTTCGATCGCATGGAACGCTGCTGCGATGCGTGCGAGCATGTTGCCGACACTATGAACACCGTGCTGCTGAAAAACGTGTAGCGCAGCCGTTCTCCAACGATTCGAGCTTGCTGGATGCGCGGCTGCAGCCTGCGAGACGACGGTCTGGACGCCGGCCCATGGTCATGACCCAGCGAGGGCTCCCGGAATATGACGCGGAGCCCTCGTTTCTGCTGAAAAATTGCGTTTGCGAACGATTTTGAAAGCCTTGTATTATAGTAGTAAAATAGTCAGTAAATATTATCCCAGGTCATGGAGTCGCTGTTCCGACTATTCTTGAAAAAGATCATTCGCAAACGCAATTTTTCAGCAGAAACGAGGAAGTCTGCGCGAAATCGCCGGAGCGCGACCGCGCTCTAGTTGGTTCGGGCGGGGGGAGGCCGACCGTTTCGTCGCTGCGAGGCCCCGGCGTTTAGCTGCGCGGCTCGAAGGGGTCGCGCTCGTCTTCGTCGTTCGACCCGCCGGTGCTGTCGATGAAGCGGCGCAGCTCTTCCCGGTTGACGATAATGCGATCGCTGGGGTCGCTGGCCTGCTCGACCGCTTTGAGCGGCGCGGTAACGTCGCTTGCACCCGCTTTGCCAAGGCCGCCGGCTGCAGGGGGCAACGGCGACGTGCTGCCCGGCGCTCGCCAGAGGCGACGCAGCTTGTCGTAGGCCGTCTTACGCTCGCGCTCGCGTTCGATCTTTCCCTTGGGCGGGCGCACGCGGCGGGCAACCGACTTCACGGGACGAGCCACGGCGCTTGCCACTACGTCCGAGTAATCGCGCGGCTCTTGCGTGCGCCACCCGAAGAACAGCGACGCGTATCGAAGTCCCAGCACAATGGCCACGCAGATGAGCTCCGCGTAGTGATCCAAGATGTGGTTCTGGTGCAGCACGGCGTACACGATGCTGCCCACCAGCGCCGCGCTGCCGTACAGGGCTCCTGCCTGGAACGCTTCCGGTTCCCGATTCATGCAAATGTCGCGTAAGATGCCGCCTCCCACAGCGGTGATGGTGCCCAAGATGATGGCGGGCACGATGTCGAGCCCGGCCGACGTGGCTTTCCCCACGCTGATGACGACCCACAAGGCTACGGACAGGTTGTCCAGAAGATCCACTACGGGGTCCAAGTACGTAGCCAGCTTGCCGAAGTAGAACACCACCACGCCCGCAACGGCGCAGGCTATGATAAGCGTAGGTTTCTGAAATGCGTAAATACCGTAGTTCTGAAGCAGCACGTCGCGCATGATGCCGCCGGCAAGACCGGTGATGATGGCGATGCACACCACGCCGAATATATCGTAGCGCGCCCGTACGGCGCTCATGGCGCCAGACAGCCCGCCGGTCAACGATGCGGCAAGCTCGAGCCAGAAGGGGATGGCAAGGACTACTTCCAGCATGGGCGCTTACGCGTCCGCAAACGAAGTGGAAGGAGCTGTATTTTTCGCGCTGTCTTCGACGGAGACGAGTACCGCTACCGTCGGCTCGCCCGAAAAGTCCAGGTTGTCGGTCAGGGTGCGAGCATCTTCCAGGTTGAAGTTTTCCCGGTCGTACGCAGAGATGTTCCCGTATGCTTTTTCGAGCGCTTCGTTGTACAGATCCCAGAAGCCGACCGTGCGCACCTCTCCCGTGAAGGGGTTCTCCCAAGGGCGGTGCTGCCGGTTGTCGAACGGGCTTTCTGTCAGTTCGATTGGACGATGGCTCATAGACTGGAAGAACGAGTGCGGGCGCAAAATCCGCTCCAGGCGTCCCGCCACGGCGCGCTTGGTTCCGGTGGGGGAGTAGAATACGCGCTGGACCAGGCGAAAGTTCTTGACGGCTCGCTCGAACAGATCGGCGGGGACTATCGCGCCGTACACGGTGAGAGCGGCGTAGGCGAACATCTTAGAGATTACGTTCAGTGCGAAGTCGCTTGCTTTGAGGATTTCCTCTGAGGGATTGAACGCGGCAACGCTAACCCCGCGTTTCTTGAACAAGACCAGCTCGTCCAGCTCGCTTTCGATGACGCCGTGAACCTCGGAGCCGTCTTCGCGCGACAGGCCGGGTTCGCCGGCGTCGCACAGGCGGTACTCGTGGAAGAACACGAACGGGTGCATGGTGGAATCCAGGGTGTAATGGCACAGAAATCCCAGCGCGTACGCGCGGCCCACGGGCAGCTCGGCGCTGTTGAGGATCGAGAGCGAGTCTTTGAACGCTTTGAGCAGCTCGGCGGGCTTTTCGCTGTGCATGGTGTTGCCCAGGCGATTGTGCGACCTCAGGCCGGGGCTGATAACAGTGTAGAACAGCGGGTCGGGACCTTGGTTGCCCAGGAGGAACGCGTCCGCTTCGTCGCGCGAGCCGCCGATAAGAGTAAACAGACGGTCGTACACGTCTCGTCCGAAAAAGTCATGCGTGATGATAGCCGGCATAGCGTGAACTCCGTTTCTGACCTTGATTTTACCGATGGCGCTACGCGCTATCATATACAATGTGCGGGTACTTGTTAACCGTCGGTTTCCCACTTGTGGAAAACCTTACAAAGGGGCGTGGAATGTTCGGCAAGCTGACCAAGCAGGAGAGAAGCTGGATCCTCTATGACGTGGGGAATTCCGCGTTCATCATGTTGTCGACCGCCCTTATCCCCGTGTATTTCGCCACGCTTGCCGAGCCTGGTTCCTCGGTGGTCGTGGCGTGGGGCTATGCGGAAACCGTGGCGGCGTTGTTGCTGGCGTTGCTCATGCCCATTTTGGGCAGCTTGGCCGACCTCAAAGGCAACAAGAAGAAGTTCTTCATCGGCTTCGTGGGCACGGGCGCCGTGGCGTGCGCGGCGTTGGGCATACCCACCGAAGCGTTGCCGTTTTTGATCGTGTACGTGGTGGCTTCCATCATGGTGAACGGCTCGATGGTGTTCTACGACGCGTTTTTGGTCGACGCGACTACGGACGAGCGGTACGACGAGGTGTCGTCGCAGGGCTATGCTTGGGGCTACATCGGTTCCTGCATTCCATTCATCGCGTGCTTGGCGGTGGTGCTGGGCGGGCCGTCTGTCGGCATCGATATGATGACGGGCATGAAGATCGCCTTCGTTATCACGGCGGCTTGGTGGGTTGCGTTCAGCATTCCCCTCATTCGCGATGTGCATCAGACGCACTACAAGGAGCGCGCCGCGCGTTTGTTCCGCGATACGTTCGCGGGGTTGTGGAAAACGCTCAAGAACATCGCCCGCGATCGGCGCTTGCGCTATTTTATGCTGGCGTTCTTCTGCTACATCGACGGCGTGCATACCATTATCAAAATGTCGACCAGCTACGGAACCGATCTGGGCATCGACTCCACCCAGCTGGTATTGGCGTTGCTGCTGACGCAGTTCGTGGCGTTTCCCTCGGCCATCGCCTATGGCCGCCTGTCCACCAGGTTCGGCACGAAGCGCATGCTCCTGGTGGCGGTGTTCGCGTACTTCTGCATCACGTTGTTCGCAGCGTTCTTTTTGCGGGAGGCTTTGGAGTTCTGGATACTTGCCGTGTGCGTGGGCTTGTTCCAAGGGGGCATCCAGGCGCTGTCCCGATCCGAGTTCGGCAAGCTCATTCCGAAGGAGCACGCGAACGAGTACTATGGCTTTTTCGACATCTTCGGCAAGTACGCTGCGGTCATGGGCACGCTGCTGGTGAGCGTGTTTACGCAGATCACCGGCAACTCTTCGGTGGGCGTCCTGTCCATTGCGGTGCTGTTCATCGTTGGCTTCGTTCTTTTGTGGAGGATGCCGAAAGAGGGGTAGGGGCAAAACGAAGAAGGAGCGGTCGGCCTGTTCGGCCCTCCTTTGCTTGCCGTGCGGCCAAGCCGCCGTGTGCAGGGAGCTTTCGTTTGCTTGCCGGATGCGACGCGCGCTTCCCGTCAAACTTGCGTTGTTGTCGAACCTTGTTCCCCGTGATGGGGTATCATGCGGGCCATAGCATCTTCTTGGCGGTCACTTCTTAGGGTGAGGTGAAGGATTTTGGTTACCGTTGCAGACATCGTTGCGTTGCCGGCGTTCAAAAGCGTGGAGCTGATTGCGCCGTGCGAAGGATCTTGGCAGCGAGAGGTTCGCAACGTGGGCATTCTGGACTGTCCTCCTGACTACAACGACTACAAAGTGTACGTTCCAGGCGAGCTTATCCTGACGAACCTTGGGTTTGCGTACGGCAATCCCGAGCTTGCGGAGAAGTCGCTTTTGGCCATGCTGCGCAGGGACGTGGCCGCTATCGCGATCAAGACGGTGTACGATCCGCCCATCAGCGACGCCGTGCGCAAGGAAAGCGCCGAGCGCGGCGTTCCCGTCTATGTATACGATGGGGCCTACCATGAAACCGTAGCGTATCAGTCGCTTGATCTCATTCGGCGAGATCAAGCGGAGCTGGACAAGGGAAACGCTCTGGACGAGCTGTTGGCCGCCCATGACGACGATCGCGTCCGCACAAGGTTGAGCGCGATCGTCGGCACAACCGGCTCGATGCTTCAGTGCTTTGCGTTTGCGTTGCGCACGGGCGACACTTGCTCGTTTTACGCCATGCTCGACTCGGTGTCTTCGTCGCTGGATGCGGTGAAGGCGGAGTGCTTCGCGGTGGAATTCGTGGGGGCGTGCCGCTATCATGGCCATATCCTTGCGTTCGTGGCGTATGGCTTTGTGGGCGACGAAGAGCGGGCGACTGCCGAGAAGCGCTGCCTCTCGGTGCTCGGGTTGGAAGAGGGCCTGCATGTTGGCGTAGGCGAAACGGTGCATTTGGGCGACGGGGACGTGGGCATTCGCCAAGCGCTTGCCGCTGCGGACAACGCTCGTCGCTGCGGTCGGCACCTGGTTCGCTGGTCGGAGCTGCACGTTGCGGCGTTTGCGCACGCCGTACGCTACGATCGCCTGTTTATGAGCGCAAGCAAACTGTACCGCACCATGCTTTCCGCCTACGACGAGAAGCACGGAACCGAGCTTGTCCGCACGGCTGAAGCGTTGGTGATGCGGCAGGGAGACGTCAAGGCGGTAGCGGAGGAGTTGCATCAGCATCCCAACACCGTACGGTATCGCATGCGGAAAATGAAAGCGGTGCTGGGGATTTCTTGCGAGGACGACAAATCGTTCGTCGGCTTGCTCGATCTGGTGTTTCTTCCCGAAAGAGATGTTGTTTGACCGCTCATTCGCCTTGTTCGGCGTTGCCGGTGGAACCTCCAAGAGAGCTTCCGTGCAAGGGCGAGGGGATTTTCTTCTTGCTCACGATGTTGACGATCGTGTAAGCAGCCAGGCCTGACGCCATTCCTGCGACGATGGGAAGCGAGCTTGCCGTTCCTAGCGCCAGGAAGCTTACGGTAACGGCAACCGAGCTTGCTCCCAATGCGTACAGGCCCGCTTTCGGGCTGAAGCGCTTCAATACGAAGCTGGCTACCAAGGGCACGAACACGCATCCCGACAGGTATCCGTAGCAGATGTCGATCCCAACAAGAACGTCGTTGATCCATAGGGAGCACGCCATCACCACCATGCCTATGACAAGGGCCGACAGGCGCGTTGCCGTAACTTCTTTCAGGCGATGGGGCTGGCTTTTGCAAAAGCGCGCGTACAGGTCGTTGTACAGGATGGTGGACGAGGCGAGGATCGTGCCGCTGGAAACCGACATTGTGGCGGCCATGGCAGCTGCCAAAACAAGCCCGCGAACCCCCACGGGCAAAAACGTGGAAATACCGGTCACGAATGCGTTTTGCGGATTGTCCAGATGAGGCAGGAGCACCGCTACGCTCATGCCGATGATCACCGTGGCGAACGCGTACAGGATGCTGTAAAGGCCGGCTCCGATGGTGCCTCGCTTCGATACGGTTTCGTTTTTCGCGGTGAATATGCGCTGCCAGATATCTTGGCCGATGATAAGTCCGGGCACGTAGAGCACGATATAGGAAAAGCTCTTGTCAAACCCCATGCTTCCCACCGATAGGTACGTTTCGGGCACCTTGCTCATGAGGGCATCCCAGCCCCCGGCAGCCGAGATGCAGAAAAGGGGCGCAAGGATGAGGATGCCGACGGTCTTTACCGCGAATTGCACGATGTCGGTCATGGTGACCGACCACATGCCTCCCACGAATGTGTACAGAATCACGATGCCGCCGCCAAGCACCATCGACAGTCGGGGGTCCAGGCCGATGGTTCCGTTGATGATGGTGCCGATGGATATGACTTGGACTACGCTGAGCGTAAGCGTGTATATGAGAGTGAGAACGGAGCTGAATACACGAGCGGTGGGGCCGTAGCTGCTTTCCACTACCTCGTTCACGCTGAGTGCGCGGAGTTTCGACAGCTTGGTGGTCACAAGAAAGCCTGCAGCGATCAGGCCGAGCCCGATGCTCAGGTTGAGCCAGATGCCGCCGAATCCGAACTGATACCCCAGTTGAGCGCTGCCGATTGTGGATCCTCCTCCCAGCGTGAGCGCCGCCATGCAGCCGAAAAACAGGGGAAACGACAGCCGTCTGCCTGCAACCAGGTAATCTTCCTGGGTTTTCGCGAATCGTGCAGCTATGAAGCCGATGGCTACGATGACAACGAAGTACAGCGCGATGATGACGTAGTCGATGAACGAAAGAGCCATGTGCGACCTCCGCTTCCCTGGAAGAACCCGCTTTGCGTCTCATCCTAGATTCTTGCTGTTCGGAATTATTTGTTCAGGAGAACAAAGCGACTGGTGCGAGTTTTGTTCTCCTGTCCAGGGGGACGCTGTCTGGGAGCTTCGTATGATGCATGCAGTACCTGGCCTGCCAGGAGGGGTCGTGCCGATCGGGTGCGACGTCCGTCGGGGATTGGGACGCAGAGGCATCCATCGAAAGGAGCACTACATGACTGAGTCGGTATTCCAAGGACGCAGCCTCCTCTCCACGAGGGACTACACGAAAGACGAGCTGATGTACCTCATCGGGTTCGCCGAGCATCTCAAGGACCTGAAGCAGCGCAACGTGGTTCATCGCTACCTGGCGGGCAAGAACATCGCGCTTTTGTTCGAGAAAACGTCCACGCGCACCCGCGCTGCGTTCACCACTGCGTGTATCGACTTGGGCGCGCATCCCGAGTACTTGGGCAAGAACGACATCCAGCTTGGCAAAAAGGAGACGGTGCGCGACACCGCGCTGGTGCTGGGCGGCATGTTCGACGGCATTGAATTCCGCGGATTCGCGCAGGAGCACGTCGAGGACCTTGCAAAGCACAGTGGCGTGCCGGTATGGAACGGCCTTACCGACAAGGAGCATCCCACGCAGATGCTGGCCGACTTCATGACCATGAAGGAAAACTTCGGCAAGCTGGAGGGGTTGACGTTGGCCTACTGCGGCCAGGGTCGCAACAACGTGCAGAATTCCCTTATGATCACCAGCGCTATCCTGGGCGTGAACTACTACAACGCCACTCCGTCCGAGCTTGAGCCCGATCCGGCCATCGTGGAGCTTGCCCGGGCCTTCGCCGCCGAAAGCGGGGCCACCATCACCGTGACGAACGATCCGGTGGAGGCTGTGGAGGGGGCGGACGCCATCTACACGAACGTATGGGCGGCCATGGGCGAGGAGTCCCAGTTCGCCGAGCGCGTAAAGCTCATGTCTCCCTACCAAGTGAACGCCAGCCTGCTGTCGCACGTGAAGAACCCGAACTACATCTTCCTGCATTGCCTGCCAGCCTTCCATAACGCCGAGACCGAATACGCCGCCGACATAGCCGAGCGTTTTGGCGTGAAGGAGATGGAAGTTACCGACGAGGTGTTCTATTCCGATCATGGCCGTCAATTCCAGCAAGCCGAGAACCGTATGCACACCATCAAGGCCATCATGGCGGCCACCCTGGGCGACCTGTACATTCCCCGCGTCTAAGTCGTTTTTCCGGCGTGCCGCGCGGTTCTGTTCGGATCCGCGCGGCGGGTGCGGCCTGCAGAGCGCCCGCCGGGCGCGCCTTCGGACGGTTGCGCCTTGATGCGCCGGAAGCGCCGCAAGGAGAGGAGAGCTTCCATGTCGGACAAAGAGCCCAAAAAGGGCAAGAAGAAATTTAAGATGCCGAACACGTACGTTATCTTGTTCGGGGTCATTTGCTTCATCGCCGTGCTCAGCTGGTTCGTGCCGGGCGGTGCGTACGAACTGAACGCTAACGGCGATGCCATATCAGGGACGTATCACATCGTCGAGTCCAATCCGCAGGGGCTGTGGGATGTGCTCATGGCTCCCATTACGGGCATGCTGGGGTCGGACACCATGAGCGGCGCCATTGCCATCTCTCTTACCATCTTGCTGTTCGGCAGCTTTCTTGAAATGATGGAAGAGACCGGTGCGGTAAAAACGGCTCTCAAACGCATCACGGTAAAGAACCAGAACAACATGCACCTGCTTATTGCCATACTCGTATGCCTCATGTCGTTTCTTGGCACGTTGGAGGGCGCTTACGAAGAGGGCATCGTGTACTTCCTTATGTTCGTGCCCGTCATTTTGGCGCTGGGCCTCGATACCGTAGTGGCTATCATGATCGTGGTTCTGGGCACGCAGGCAGGCTGCCTGGCTTCAACGGTGAACCCGTTCGCCACGGGCATTGCGTCGGGCATTGCGGGCATCTCGGCTGGCGACGGCATGGGCATGCGCGTGTTGATGCTGGTGGTGTTTACCGCCCTTGTCATACTCATTATCAACCGCTACGCCGACAAGGTGAAAGCGCATCCTGAGAAGTCGGTCCAGTTCTTCCGTCGCAAGCAGGATCTTATTGACTTCCCGGTTTCCGAGCATGAGAACCTGGAGCTTTCGGGTCGGCAAAAGGGCGTCTTGGTTATCTTCGTTCTTACGTTCGCCATCATGGTGGTTGGCTGCGTGCCGTGGACGTCCATCAATCCGGACTGGACGTTCTTCGAGCAGTTCGTCGCGTGGATCGGCGTCACGCCGGTGCTTCGCGAAGTTCTGGGAGGCGACATCACGCCGTTTGGGTCGTGGTATTTTCCCGAGATTGCCATGCTCGTGATGGTGATGACGCTGCTTGCGGGCCTCGTCATGCGCTACAAGGCCGACAAGATCATCGACACGCTCATCAAGGGTGCCGCAGGATTGGTGTCCACCGCTTTCGTGGTGCCGTTGGCTCGCGGTATCCAGGTGATTATGGACGGCGGGCAAATCACGCCCACTATCCTGCACCTGTGCGAGAACACCTTGTCGTCGCTGCCTCCCGTCGCGTTCGTGATCGTGGCGTTGGTCTGCTACTTCCTTATCGCGTGCTTGATTCCTTCGTCAACGGGTTTGGCGGCGGCGACCATGGGCATCATGGCGGCGCTTTCGCAGTTCGCCGGCGTGGACGTGGCCATCATGGTGACCATCTACTGCATGGCGCTTGGTTTGGCCAAGATGATCTCGCCCACCTCTATTGTGGTGATGACCTGCACTTCGGCAGCGCACATGAGCTACGGCGACTGGGTGAAGAAAGCTGCTCCTATCGTAGGGTTTTTGTTCCTGGTGTGCTGCGTGTTCCTTACGGTGGCCGTGATGCTGTGATCATCCGCGCTGTTCGGGGCGTTTGCGCCCTGGCTTTCAGGTACATGAGTAACGCGACCACGGCGTCAGATGTGGTGGGTGCCACGCCCGAAAACAGTGGCAGAAAGAATACACGAGGGGCCTCTCATGGCTGAAGAAAAGGTATACGTATCGAACGCGACGAACCCTCTGAAGAAAGTGATGATGTGCTCGCCGCGCTACTACCAGTTCAACGGCATCAACGTGATCACTGCCGAGTGGATGAAGAAGGGCGACCAGGAAAAGAACGACGTCATGGTGGCCGAGTGGCAGAGGCTTGTGGACGCCTACAGGGACAACGGCATCGAGGTTGTGGAAGTGGAGGCGCGCCCCGAGTTCGAGGTGATGACGTTTGCGCGCGATTACGGCTGCATGATCAAGGAAGGCGCGGTGATCGGCCACTTCCGTCACCCGGTTCGTCAGGTCGAGGCCGTGGCGTACGAAGAGAAGCTCAAGGAGCTGGGCGTTCCTATTGTGGCGCGCGTGAACGCAGGCTGCATGGAGGGCGGCGACTTCTGGATGATCGACGAGCACACGCTGGTGTGGGGCCAGGTTGATCGTACCGACCAAGCCGGTGTTGACAACCTGCGCGACCAACTGCAGAAGTTCGGCTACACCGTGGTGGGCGTGCCGTGCCCTCCCGACAACCTGCACCTCGACATGATCTTCAACATCGTGGCTCCGCAGGTGGCGCTGGCCTGCATCGACCAGCTTCCCTACAACTTCCTGCAAATGTTGAAGCGCCGCAACTTCGAGCTGATTCCCGTAGCCAGCGAGGATATGTACAAGCATGGCTGCAACGTGCAGTGCATCGGCAACGGCAAGGTTGTTGCCATCGAGAAGAACAAGCACATCAACGACAAGATGCGCGCGTTGGGTCTGGACGTGATCGATGTGCCGTTGGATCAGATTCTGCATGCGGGCGGCGGCCCCCATTGCCTGACGCAGCCTATCGAGCGTCCGTAATGACGTCGTTCGGGAAGGCGGAGCATTTATGAAGGTTCTGATTTGCGACCATCCAGACTGCATGATGCCTGATCATGCGTTGGAAATTGAAACGCTGAAGGCAGGTCTTGGTTCTGATGCGAATGTTGAGGTGTATGAGTACGAAGACAACAAGCGCGGTGAATTCTATGAGCATCTAGCGGATGCTGATGCGCTGCTCACGGCATTCGTTTCCGTGGACGCCGAAGCTATGGACCATGCTTCTCGGCTCAAGGTGATATCGTTGAATTCGACGGGGTTCGACCAGGTTGATTTGGACGAGGCAACCAAACGTGGTATCGGAGTGTGTCCTGTGGGCGAGTATTGCACTTGGGACGTTGCGGAGAGCGCCATCGCGTACATGAGCGCCCTCAACAAGCACTTTAAGTTCTACCAAAGGGAAATCGACGAGCGTCACAAATGGGATTATGCGGCAGCGCCTCAGTGGCCTCGCCTTGAAGATCAGGTGCTTGGCATTGTTGGGTTTGGAAAAATAGGAAAATGCACGGCTGAGAAAGCATCGGGTCTGGTGAAGAAGGTAATCGCATGTGATCCTTATGTGTCGGACGCGGATTTCGCCGAGCTTGGGGTGGCACGGGTCAGCAAGGATGAATTGCTTGCGGAATCCGACATTATCGTAAATCACATGTGCTTGACCGATGACAACGAGCGCTATTTCGACGCTGCGGCGTTTGCCCGCATGGCTCGCAAGCCTTTGTTCATCAACCTTGGTCGTGGTTTGTGCGTGGACGAAGACGCTCTTGTCGAGGCTCTCGATGAAGGGCGGGTGCGCGCGTTCGGTGCCGACGTTCTGCATGACGAAACGCCCGATTTGGCATCCAGCAAGCTGGTTGGTCGAGACAACGTTATCATCACGCCGCATTCTGCATTCTATTCCACCACAGCTATTGAAGATCTTGAGCGTTTGAGCTGCGAGAACATTGTTCACTTTCTCAGAGGGGAAAAAGAGAAGGTTTTCAAGCTAGTCAATCAAGTGTAGTCGGTTTCTGATTTCCCGGATGCGATCGAGAACGGAGATCCGATCGCATCCGGATGGGTCTGCCGAGGGAGATATGTGCATGCGTCGAATCGAATGCCGAAAGAGGGGTAGTCCCCGGGATGTTCCGACGCAAACCAGCGTTTCATCTGCGGGGTTTACTATGGTTTACGGATGGGTGCGCTTGGTTTGCCCCTCTTGCTTCTGCGCGGTAAACCCTTTTATGCCTTTTCATCGAGCGCCGTGATTCGTATGCTGTCGACACCGGGCTTTTCCGGTTGTCGGCCTGTTTGCATTATCGAAAGAAAGAGAGAAGCTATGCCTTATCAGAAGGGTGACGGCAAGTCCGTTGTCATCGCGCTGGGCGGCAACGCCCTGGGCAACACGCCCCAGGAGCAGCTGGCGCTGGTCAAGGACACCGCCAAGAACATCGTCGACATGGTCG
>NZ_QICD01000035.1 GCF_003726035.1 Paraeggerthella hongkongensis | reverse complement strand
GGTGGCGGCTGCCGGCGGGCTCGCTGCGGGCGCAGGCCCCATGGTCGCGCTCGCTGGGTCGAGCGCCACGACCGCCGCAGCCGTGCTGGCCGCTTCGGCTGCCTTCGCGGCTGCGACGGCAACGGCCCTCGTGCTCGACAAGGCCGTTTCCGCCATGCCCTCCGGGCTGAAAGCCGCGTCTTCGTCGTTCGGATCGCTCGCCGATTCGGCGACCGGAAGCGTTTCGAAAGCCGAGGCGGCCGTCCGCTCGGGCCTGCGGCGCATCCAGTCGGAGGTTTCCGGGATGCGCTTGCAGCTCCCTCGCATCGAAGTCGGCGCGCTTCCGCACTTCACCCTGTCCGGCAGCTTCAGCCCCGAGACCGGAAGCGTCCCGCGCGTCGGCGTCAACTGGTACGGGCGAGGCGGCGTGTTCTCCGGCGCGTCGGTGATCGGCGTGGGCGAGCGCGGCCCCGAAGCCGTGGTCCCGCTTTCCTCTCGGAGGATGGAGCCGTTCGCGAGCGCGGTCGCCGACAACATGGGAGGCGTCACGCAGGCCGACCTGTACGACGCGATCGTCTCGGCGATCGAATCGACGAGGGCCAACGAGCCGGTCCCGGTCTATCTGGACGGCCGCGAGGTCACCGACCGCCTCGCCCCCAGGTTCGGGGCCAGGCTCGGATCCATCGAGGGAAGGAGGGCGCGAGGCCTATGAACGACGTGACCGTGAGCGGCGTCGTGCTTGAGGAGAGGTTCGGATTGCGCCTTACAGGGGAATCCGAGTTCAAGCCCCCTAAGCCGAAGATGCGCATGATCGACATCCCGGGTGGGGACGGCGCGCTCGATGCCACCGAAGCGTTCGGCGACGTCCTGTACGAGAACAGGGAGCACGTCATGGTGTTCTCCGTTCCGACGGGCGCTGGCGATTTCGAGCGGATCAAGACGGACGTGGCGAGATTTCTTCACGGGCGATTATTTGATTATGTGCTCGGGTTCGATCGGGGCTACGTCTATCGCGGACGATTCGAGGTCGACGAGTGGTACTCGCGAATGCACCTCCGCCGAATCAAGGTGAAGGTCACCGCGAACCCCTACAAGTCCGCCGGCACGAAGGTCCATACGGTCGACGCCCAGGCGGGCGCGCAGCTTCGCCTGCTGCCGGGGCGCGGGCGGGTTCGCCCCGTGTTCGAATCGCAGATGCCCTGCCACGTCGTGGCGAACGGCGTGGACGTCGTGCTGCCGCCCGGATCGCACACGGCCGTGGGGCTCACGATCCGCGACGGGGCGTCGGACGTGTACGTCAACACCGGCGGCTCGATCAGAGGAGGCACCACGACGTGGGGCGACCTCAAGGAGAGGGGCCTCACGTGGGCCGACCTCAAGGGCAAGAGGTGGCACGAGGTCATGTACATGGCCGGCGCGCCCGCCCCCAACGAGGCGTACCGGGTCAAGATCGCATACGAGGTATTGGAGCTGTAACATGGAAACGACGACGAGGCTAGGGCTGAAGCTGCCCGGCGACAACGACCTGGTCGATCCAGCCGACTTCTGCGGCAATGACCGGGTGATCGAGAGATACATAACGACGCTCACCCAGGCGGCGTCCGCTTACGCGCCCTCCGCGCTGAACCTCACCAACCAGTACAAGACGGTCCCGTTCGGCTCGATCGTCAAGACGGGACACGCGTTCAGCCTGTCGGGCGGCGGCATCAGGATCGCCGAAGCGGGCTTCGCCAAGGTGTCGGTGCACATCTACGCGAACAGCCTGCCGGCTGGCGACGCGCTCGAAGTCGACATCAGGAAAAACGGGACGACGTTCTGGCAGTACAGCGCCGAGGACAGCGATTCGACCTACGTGGTGTTCGACCTGGTGTCGCGCCTTATCCCGGTTGCCGCTAACGACATCATCACCATGGCGGTGCGCAACTGGCAGTACGTGCGCGGGAAGATCGTTCCCGAGTCGACCTACATGACCGTGGACCTGTACAAAAACCTCAACTTCTAAGGAGGCGCGCATGCGCATTCTGTACGGCGGCCGCGTCCTCTACGATCCGGACGCCGGCGTCGAGCTTTTAGACGTTGAGCTCGTGCGCTCGCTTCGCAGCGCATCGGAGCTTTCGTTCAAGATGCCGGCGACCCACGAGTGCGCGGGCGTCATCGAGCTCGAATCGGTCGAGCCGGAGATCGAGGCGTGGGAGGGCGCGCGCTGCCTCATGCGGGGCCGCGCCCACTCCTGCGAGGACGTGGACGACGTGGGCACCGTCGAATACCGATGCGAGGGCGAGCTCGCCTACCTCAACGACACGTCGGTGCGCCCCTACTCCACGGTGGCGGGCGCTGCGCCGCTGCTCGCGCCGAGCGACCCTTACGGGTACTTCGAGTGGCTCATCAACAACCACAACGCGAAGGTGGAGCCAGCCAAGCAGATGCGCCCCGGCGTGAACCAGGGGCACCTCCTCGACGACAACGAGCACATCCTGCGCTCCGACTCGACGTACCCCAGCACCGGCCTCGTGATACGCGAGAAGCTGCTCGAGAAGCTGGGCGGCTTCGTCCGCGCCCGCTACGTGGGCGGCGCGCGCTACGTGGACTACCTGGCCGACACCGACGGCACCGCGTCCCAGCGCATCGAGTTCGGCGCGAACCTGCTGAAGTTCGCCCGCACGCGCGACGGATCGCCCATCTATTCGGCGGTCGTGCCTCTGGGCGCGAAGCCGGAAGGGTCTGATTACCGCGTCACCATCGAGCCGTTGGGTAACGGCGACGCGGACGCGTACGCGCGCTACAAGAAGCGCGGCGACGCGGTGGTGTCGGTCGACCTCGTGTCGAAAGTGGGGTACCGAGAGCGCGCCGTCGTGTGGGACGACGTGACCGACAGGGCGCGCCTGGTAGACCGCGCCCTGTCCTGGCTGCCGGGCCAGGCCAACGAGATCGAGACGCTGAGCGTCAAAGCCTACGACCTGTCCCGCATCGATCCGCGCGTCCAGCCGATCGATCTCGGCGACTACGTGCGCGTGACGAGCGCCCCGCACGGGTACGACTCATACATGATAGTGTCGAGGATCGTCCACCGCCCGACCGACTGGCAGGGCGACGAGTACGTGTTCGGCATCGAGGGCGACGACATAGGCGACATCGTGCGCAAGCACGCCGCCACGCTCAACGCCGGGATCAACGGCGCCTACGAGGCGGCGGACGCCGTCGACAAGATCGCCAAGGACGCGCAGGCGCGCGCCGACGCCGCCCAGGGGAGCGCGGACAAGGCGCAGACCGACGCGGACGCAGCCAAGATCGCGGCGGATGCGGCTAAGGCCGAGGCCGACAAGGCGTTCGCGGACGCGACCCAAGCCGCAGCCGACGCTCTCGCGGCCAAGGACAAGGCCGACCAGGCGACGGCGAAGGCGGAGGTCGCCGAGTCGGAGATGGTCGTCGTCAAGCAGGCGGTGGCGGCTGCCGAAGCCACAAGCAACGCCGCGCAGCTTGCGGCCGGAAAAGCCGACGCCAAGGCGGGCGCGGCGCAGGCCGCCGCAGCCGAGGCCAAAACGTCCGCGGGGACGGCGCTGCAGAACGCCGCCGCCGCGATCGCGACGGCCGACGCGGCGACCGCGCAAGCGGCGGGGGCGAAGGCCTACGCCGCGCAGGTGCGAACCGACCTCGCCGGGCAGATCAAGACCGTCACGGACACCATGGCCGCCGACTACACCAGGAAGACCGACCTCACGCTCACGGAGTCGCGGCTCATGTCGGAGATCGAGCGCAGCGCGGCGGGCGTCGCGTCCACGGTGGCGCAGCAGTACGCCAAGAAGACCGACCTCTCGACGGTGCAGGCCGACCTGCAAACCAAGATCACTCAGAACGCCGAGGCGATAACGAGCACGGCGGCGTCGGTGACCGCAGTGGACGCCAAGGCCAACAACGCCCAGAGCGCAGCCGACGCGGCCAAGACCGCCGCCGCGAAGGCGCAGACGGACGCGACGGCTGCAGCGGGCAACGCAGCGGCGGCCCAGACCGCAGCCGACGCGGCGGCGGCGAATCTCGCAGCAGCCGAAGCCAATCTAGATGCGGTGTCCATCCGCGTCGGCGCGACGGAAGCCGATGTCGCCGCCGCCGAGCTCGCGGTCAAGAACGCCAAGGCAGCGGCGGACGCGGCAGCCGCGAGCGCGTCGACCGCGAAAACGAGCGCCGCGACCGCGCAGGCGACGGCCGACGCGGCCAAGTCGGCGGCCGAAAAGGCCCAATCGGCAGCAGACGCCCTTGGAGCGAGGGTGGCTTCCGCCGAGACCAAGATCGAGCAGAACGCGGAAGCCATCGTCCTGCGCGCCACCAAGGCCGAGGTGGACGCGGCGAAGGGCCAGGCGATCGACGCCGCTGCAACCGATGCCAAAACCAAGGCCGACGCCGCCCTTGCTGGCGCGAAGACGTACGCCGACGCTCAGATCAAGGTGCAGGCGGACCGCATAACGTCGAGCGCGGCCGCGACCGACGCCCTCGGCGCGCGCGTGTCCACGGTGGAGCAGACGGCGAGCGGGCTGTCCGTTTCGCTGGAATCCGTCGAGGCGACGGCGAACTCCGCGAGCGCGACGGCGAACGCGGCGCGGACCGAGGCCGCGAGCGCGGCGAAGACGGCCTCGGACTACATGCAGTACACCGCCGACGGCCTGGAGGTCGGCAATAAGTCGTCTGGCTCTTGGAGCGGGTTCCGCTCCCGCATGGCGGCGGGCGCGTTCCAGGTGCTCGACGCGGCTGGCAACGTCCTGTCGAGCTTCGGTGCGAGCGTCGTCGATCTCGGCAAGAACTCCGTCAACTCGATCATCAAGCTGTGCGGAGGGAAGGGCGAGGTATCGTACGGCACCATCGACATCTACGGGTCGTACTACGGCGCTCTCAGGATCGCCTCGGAGGCCATCGTCAACGTCGAGGGATCCGAGCTGGTCTGCCGCGGGGACCGCGTGCACGTCGGCAACGTCAAGAGCACTGACCTGTGTCAAGATTTCGGACACGGAAACTCGAGATTCCATGCTGCCATCGCAATTGCTTTGTCCATAGGTTTCGTACGTTCGAAGAATGCATCCATCACCTCGGCGGGGATCCTGTAACCGATCGATGAATGGGGTCGCTTGCGGTTATAGTAGGATTCGATGAACTCGATGACAGCCATCTTCGCGGCATCCCTGGTCGCGAAACTCTCTCGGTAGTACATCTCGTTCTTAAGCGTCGCAAAAAACGACTCAGCGACTGCATTGTCGTGACAGTTACCAGTACGGCTGCATGACAGGCGTACGTCGTTGTCGCGTGCCCATCCGGCTAGCAAGCGACTGGTATACTGAGCGCCTTTGTCTGCATGAAAAATTGCATTTTCAGCAACATAACCTCGAGCTTTCGCACTTGCAAGGGTGTTCACCACGATATCAGCCGTCATGCGACTCGAAAGCGACCAACCCACCACCATGCGGGTGTTCAGGTCGATCACAGTCGATAGGTACAGCCAGCCTTGTCCTGTGCGCAGGTAGGTGATATCCCCCACAAGCTTGTAGGTTGGAATGGGGCTCGTGAAGTCCCGGTGCACGAGGTCGGGACGCGGTTTCGCGTTCTTGTCAGGAATCGTAGTGCGTTTGGACTTATAGGGAGTACATCCTTTTATCCCCAGCTCGCGCATGCATTTTCGTACACGGTAGAGCGTGACGTCTCGGAACTCATCGGGCATGAAACACTTGACGAAGCGGGCGCCGAAGCGCCGGTCGGACTCCAGCCAGACGCGGTGGACCACTTCGCGCACCTCGCTCCAGTCATCCTCCGGACAACCTTTCGAAAGCCACGAGTAGAAGCCTGATCGCGACACCTCCAAGATGCGCGCCATCAGGTTGATCGGGAATTCGGCCCTCTCCGCCAGCATCAGCCGGTAGCGCATGGCTACGCCTGCTCTTTGGCGAAGAAGGCCGCGGCTTTTTTCAGGAAGGCGTTCTCCATCTCGAGCTCGGCGTTGCGCTTCCGCAGAGCTCTCATCTCGGCATCATCCTCCGGCGTGGACCCGTCGCCGGAGAGCATCTTCCTGCGATCCTTCACCCATCTGTTCGCAGTCTTGGGATTCAGCCCCAACTCCCTGCAGACTTCGGCGGTCGGCCTGCCGGTCGAGATGATGTAGTCGGCGGTCTCCCGCCTGTATTCATCGGTGTATTTCGCTGACGTGTTAGCCACTATCCTGCTCCTTTTCTCGGTTGCTTCAGGTTACTAGATTTCTGATTCGAAATCTCGCAATCCCGTGTCCGAAAAAACGATACAGGTCACACGCCGTCCGATCCCGCCCAGTACTGCGGCCTCCAGGTGACCCCGAACGGCAGCGCGATAGTGTCGGGGTACGCAGCCACAGTCGGGTCGGCCACGAAAGTCTACCTGTCGAGCGACAAGAACCTGCCCGTCCAGATCAACGGCAATGACATGGTCGACTTCGTGGTGGCCCAGGGCACGAGCGGCATCTGGCGGTGGCGCAAGTGGGCGTCGGGGTTCGCCGAGTGCTGGGGCGCAACGTCCACGCCGACGTCCACGAACGTGCAGTGGGGCGGCATGACGTACGACGGGACGATGCGCGGAGGCCACGCCCTCCCGTTCGCCCTTACGAATCTCGTGCATGCAGACGTCGTCATCGAGGACCCGGGCGGCGGAGCGTTCTGGCCCGGCGTGCACACGGTGTTCGGCGACAAAGCCCCGAAGTTCTTCGTCCTGAGCGTCGGCAACTACTCGAGAACGGTGCGCCTGCACTACTACGTTACCGGAACATGGAGGTGATGGGCATGGCCGGCATGAGGATCGTCGACGAGAACGGGAACGAGATAGCCAACCCCGACCTGTCGGCCGGGACGCTGTCCCCGACCATAGTCGTCAAGAAGGGAGCCGTCCCGCCCGACGACGTGGAGAAGTTCGCGTGGGCGGACGACGACTACGAGGAGGTCGCGGTGTACGTCGAGCGGGCGGGCGCTCCTGGGCAGACAGACGGAGCATCCGCGAGCGTCGAGGACTTGATGGTTGCGGTCGCCGAGCTCGGCGCTCTCGTAGCGGGCGAATAAGCAGGAAAGGACAGGAGGAATCATCATGATCAAGGTCTACTACAGCCTGGTGAAGAACGGCAAGTGGGAAATCGAGAACGTCCCTGCGCTCTGGCGAGGCGGCGTGCAAGCCCTCCTTGACGCCGACGAGGCCGCAGAGAGCGAGGAAGCGGCCGGATAGGTTCCGTTCGCTCGAACGCAAGACAATACCGGAGAATCGACGAGGCAAGCCCTGCCGGGCTTTTCAAAGCAAAACGAGACAAGGAGAGACAAGCAATGGAGAATCTGCTGATAGCGACGATCCTGTGCATGGCGCTGGACGTCGCGACCGGAGTGGCGGGGGCCGTCAAGGCCGGCGCGCTTAAGAGCGGCAAGATGCGCGAGGGGCTGTGGCACAAGGCCGGGTTCTTCGGGCTCATCGCCCTCGCGTACCTCTTGGAGTTCGCCGCGAGCGTGGCCGATCTCGGCATATCGGTTCCGGCTGTGAGCGCGGTGTGCGCGTTCGTCATCCTGACCGAAGTCGTGAGCATCGTCGAGAACCTGTGCGTGCTCAACCCCGACATCAAGGACAGCCCCGTCGGGAAGACGCTCGCATCGCCTGGCGGGGAGCCGGGAGAGAAGGAGGAGTAGGATGGACTGGGAAGGCCTGAACGCCGACGTCGAGATGATCCTGCCGCGCAATTTCACCTGCGGCAGGCACGGATCGATCCAGGCGGTCACGATCCACCACATGGCTGGCGACCTGAGCATCGAGGACTGCTACAGCACATGGCTCAACAGCTCGACGTCCGCCCACTACGCCGTGCAGTCGGACGGCACGGTCGGTCAGCTCGTAAACGACTGGGACACCGCCTGGGCGTGCGGAAACGACTGGGCGAACCCCAACACGGTAAGCGTCGAGCACGCCAACGACGGCAGCTGGCCGTGGACGGTCGGCGAGGCCGCGCTGGAGGCGGGGGCGCACCTCGTGGCGGCTATATGCCGAAAGCACGGGCTCGGCCGCCCGGAGTGGATGGTCAACGTGTTCCCGCACAGCCACTGGTCGGCGACGCTCTGCCCGGGCGAGCTCGCCGGGTCGCAGAACGCGGAGTACATGCGCCGCGCCGGAGAGTGGTACGACAGGATGGCCGGGGCGTCCGGCGAATGGGTCCACGACGAGAAGGGCTGGTGGTACAGGCGGGCGGACGGCTCCTGGCCGGCCGGAGAATGGTTCGCGCTCGACGCGTGGTACCGCTTCGGGGCGGACGGCTACGCGCTCACCGGCTGGCAGCTGGTCGACGGCAAGTGGTACCTGTTCGGCGACGACTGCCGCATGCTCTCCGGCTGGCAGAGCGTCGGCGGAAAGTGGTACTACCTGACCGGCTCCGGCGCCATGGCCACGGGATGGGCGGAGGTGGACGGAGCGTGGTACTACCTGGACGCGTCGGGCGCGATGCAGACCGGGTGGCTGCTCGACGGCGGCAAGTGGTACTGGCTCGACGAGTCGGGGGCGATGGCGCGCTCGACGTGCCGAAGCATCGGCGGCAAGTGGTACGCCTTCGGATCGTCCGGCGCGATGATGTCCGGCGAGGTGCCGACCGGCGTCGGCGGGGACATGGAGCTGGGATAGCCGGCCTACTGGATGGGGATTGATGCTCCGTCAGCTATGGTGACCGTCGAACGCGATATGGAGAGATTGCCTGATCGCCGTCGGCTACGACCGGTGCGTCGAGTTGCGCAAAGCGCCGGGCTGATGTAGCCCGGTGAAAAGGATGGTGTTAAAATTGCGGTCTCGTTACGCACTTTCCCCTTCAGGAGGCGACGGATGGCGGATCAGGAAACGCTCTTGCCGATTCAGGATGAAATCATAGGCTATGCAACGGAGGCGTACGGTCTTGCCGTCGATCTTCAAGACTTGGAGGAAGCCATGGGTGAATACATGGCGAATGGAAAGTCGGAAATCGAAAGATTAATGAAGACGGAGGAAGAACGGATTTCAAGGATCGCAGATAAGGACGTTGCGCACGACTCGACCGATTTGTTAGGGCTACGAAACGCATTCGCTGATTACCTCATACGAGACGCGGAGTCGGCGAAGCTCGTGGCAGGGTCGGTTCTGATGAATGTCGTTTTCACGTTGAGCCAGCTGTTTCCCGATATTGTATCAGGGGAAAAACCTGAGAGATGGTCTAGGGAGAAGCTCGTTTACGCGAAGCGCAGAATCGCAGAGCTGGCGTCAGCAACGGCAGTCCTCTATGCGCCTTGCGCGCGCGACGAGAGGTTGAAGGGCCTATTCGAGCTTCACTGCTCATTGTCGACTATGGAATCTCTTCTCATCGCTAGCTCATACGGCGACCAATTCGCCGAGTATCAGATGGCGATTGCCGACGAACAGCGAAGATTGGTGAATTCCCAGTTCAGAATTGCGAAAGAGGCAGAATCGCAAAGTGCTCAGATGACGCGCATGACCAAATTTATAATGTTAGCGACGTTCGTAACTCTCGTAATTGCCGTAGCCGACTTCATCATTGCTCATCCGTTTTCTCCCGAAGCTGTTTTTAATGTCGTCAACGATCTTGTTCGGGGGTGACGTTCTCAATCCAGGATGGTAAGGGGGCCGGACGTTTTCGCCGATGCGTGAACTGCGCGACCCTGCGTATTCCGGCGTCTCCGGCGGCACCTACGAGTGCGTCGCCGACTCGCTCAACGTGCGCGACGCTCCGGGCATGTCGGGGGCCGTGGTCGCATCCTACGTCGATGGCGAGACGGTCGCGCTCGACGAGTGGGACGAGGTCGCCGACGGATACCTGTGGGGCCGCTACACGTCCTGGACGGGCGAGACGCGCTACATCGCCGTGGGGACCGCCGACGGGGGCGAGGAGTACCTGCGCAAGCGGTAGTTGCGATCAGCCTCGCCGCCGTGGTATAGTCTGTCCAGACCGCTGCATCATCCCTTCGGGGACGGCCCGCGCTCCTTCGGGGGCGCGGGCTTTTTTGCGTTCGGGGCAAATTAGATAGCTCCCTGCGGGGTCGATCCTGATCGCGGTGGGGGACGAGGATGCTCATTCGAGGTCGTGAAGCTCTCTCTCGTCTGTCCTTCGCTGCCATTCGGTAGCCGCTGCGCAGGCCGACCGTGGCCGCGTGTTGACAATCGGTGGTAGAATGTTCTTTACGGGAAAGGAGGTTGCCATGAGCCAATACGTATGCACTGCGTCTCAGCTGGCGCACTACGTCGTCGACAAGTGCACCAAGGACGGTAAGCCGGTCAGCAACCTCCAGCTTCAGAAGATCCTCTACTTCTTACAGGCTGTGTACTGCAAAAAGACGAACAGTCTCCTTTTCAAGGAAGAGTTCGAAGCATGGCCCTACGGACCGGTAATGGTGGGTGTCTACCGCGAGTATTCGTCTTACGGAGGGTGCTCGATTTACAGAAGGCATTCTGATGCCGATATGCTCGACTTCGGAAACTTGAAGAGTTTCATCGATGATGGAATTGATTTTTTGCGCGAAAAATACCCTTGGGACTTGGTGAAGATCGCGCATGCGGAGAATTCTCCGTGGGATCGCGTGTATCGGGGAGGTTCGGGCTACAAGGAAGTTATTCCGAACGATTTCATAATCGAATCGAATCGCAAGTAAGGTATTTGAGTTCCCTTGACCAGAAGTGCTAACGAATTCGGAAAGCTGTTCGACGATTCGATCGAGGAATTGCTTCCGCCTCAAAGAGGGGCGGTCGATATACCGCTCATATGCCCTATGGATCTATACGAAACCAAAAGAGCTGCTGCGAGGGACGTCTTGTCGTCGCTTGCATGCATGAAGTGCAGCCTCGACGAGGTTACGGCGAGAGACTTGTCGGTTTTCTTCGTCAAGCTGTATTTCGATATGCATGAGGGATTCAGACATATGTACTCGGATGTCTACGCGGTATTGAAAGGGCTGCTTAAATCCAACGGGCGCCTTGACGAGGATGTTCCGTTTGAGGCTATAAACCTGTCGAACAACATAGACCTCATCGAGAAGGAGCTGGTTAAGTCTGGTGTGAATGAAAACGCGATTCTTCACATCAGGAAGCTCCACGATCACATCGAACTTGAAAACAATCGAATAGAGTACATGGCCATTCAGAACAGGGAACAGCAGAAAAAGATAAGGAAACTGAAGCAGAAGTTCGAGGACAGCATCAAGGAGAAGGTTGCTGGAGCTGAAGCGTCGTTCAGTAGAAAAGTTGAAACCGACATAGAGGACGCGCAGCAAAAGCTCCAGCGGAACTACATCACGATCCTCGGCATCTTCGCCGCCATAGTCGTCGCGTTCATGTCGGGCACGGCGTTCTCTTCGTCGGTTCTTGAGAACATCGACAAGGCGAGTATCTACCGCATTTCGTTCGTCGTGCTGCTCGTAGGCTTTTTCATGTTCAACATGACATGCGCTCTGTTCATGTTCCTTAACAAAGTGTCGGATATCGACAACAAGGCGATGCGCAAGCTGTTGAGATTGGTCAACGCCTTGTTCATCGCGTTCATCGTCGTCGTGGTCGTTGCCCGCGCGGTGGATCTCGTTGCGATCTTCCCGGTCTTGGTCCAGCGTCTTTTCGGGCTTTAGCCGATCATTGAAGCCTGCGCACCTGATCGAGGCGCGGGCTTATCGACTACTCCTCCCATGTCGCCATCGTAGCCGGCTAGAGCGCATCGTTTTTCATTCGAAAACTCCTTTCGTCTGGGCATATAGCCCAAAATTATCCCCAACGGCATGGTTTACGCAGGTCATAGGCTTGTGACTCAACATTCGATTCTCCGCGCCTCCACCAACTTCACAATTGCCGCTTGTTCTGGATAATACCAGTTCAAGCGGCATTTTTTTACGCTATGAAACAGGGTTGCAGATGCCTCTTCGCAGCTATGCGACGACATCTCGTCAGTCATTGTGTTGCAATGTGTTCCATCAATTGGAAGGAGGTCCGACATGGCTAGCGCAACTATGACTGTCCGCATGGACGATCGTGAAAAGGCGTTGATTTCAGACTATGCCAAGACGTTCGGGACAACCGCATCCGACTTCATGCGCCGTACCGCTCTTGAGCGCATAGAGGACGAACTCGATTTGAAGGCATGGAACGATGCCAAGGCCGAGTTCGATGCCGACCCTGTGACGATCAGCCACGAAGAGGTCATGCGCAAATTCGGATTGCTATGAGTTGGCGCATGGAGTATTCGCCCAAGGCAATCAAGCAACTCGCCAAGATAGATGCCGGGCAGCGCAGAATCATCCTCGCATGGATCGACAAGAATCTGAGCGGCTGCGAGGATTCGCGTGCGCGCGGAAAAGGGTTGATGGCAAACCGCTCTGGTCAGCGGAGGTACCGCATAGGCGATTGCAGGATTTTGTGCGAGATACGCGACGGTGATATGGTTATCCTCGCTATCGAGGTCGGACGCAGGCGCGATGCATGCGATCGTTGAATTCTGAGAGATCGTAGTCGATAATTAACCAATAGCAGCATATTTTTCAAGCGGCTTTTTATTGTGTCGGGATCGACGTTCTCCCTCGTCGACGCGACTTGAGACCCTTCGGGCATTCGCGCCGAACGACCTGTTAGTTGTAGCTGCTGCCGTTTTGTTACAGAAAAAGCAGCTTTTGCTTGCTACAATTATGCGACGCCCCGACCTCATGAGAGAGATTATGAGCGACAAGAAATATAACAAGGCTGCGCACGGCCGTCATGCCGCTGGCGCGCAGCGTCCGAACGATACCGATTCTGGGCAGGTAGTTTCTCCTGTTCCCTCCGATTCTTCGGCTCCCGATGCGACGGCCGCCATGCCGCCCGCTTCCGCTTCGAAGGCGGAGGACTATCCGTTGATGTACGCTTCCGAGCAGGTGTACGCGTCCCCTGATTCGCTCCATACGCTCTCTGCGGATGCGATGGCCGTTCCTCGTCGGCGGCGCAGGCCGTTGAAGGTGCTCGCCATCGTGCTGGGGGTGATCGTGGCGCTGGCGGCTGTTGCGTACATTGGCGGGTCGGTGTACTTCTTCGATCGATTCATGCCGAATTCCACTATTGGCAACGTGGACGTGTCGCTCATGTCTTCTGCGGATGCCGAGCGTTCCCTGGCATCCTCCGTCAAGGATTACAAGCTGACCGTGACCGGGCAAGGATTCACGTTGAAGTTGACGGCGGCTGATGCCGGCCTGTCGCTTGATTCTGGAAAAATCGTCCAGCAAGCTCATGCGGATGTCAGCCCGTGGACATGGCCCCTTGAACTGGCGCGCACGCACGACGCTACCGACAAATTGGTTGCCAGCTTCAATGAATCCGGTCTTGAACAGGCTGTACGTAAGGCTGTGGAAACGTTCAACGAAACCGCTACGCCGCCGACGGATGCCACGGTCGCCTACGATGAATCTGTGGGCGCATTCGTTGTGAAAGCAGAAGCCCCCGGAACCGCCCTTGATGCCGATGCGGTTGTACGGGCGGCTGACGAGGCGTTGGTAGCGCTCAACCCTACGGCCAAGCTCACGGCTGATCATTTGAAGAAGCCAACCGTCCTCTCCTCCGACCAGCGGCTGAAAGCTGCGGCCGATTCGGCCAACACCATGATCAAGGCGAACCTCACGCTTACTATGGGTGGAACCGAGGTGGGCGCCGTTAATCCCGGCCTTGTTTCTCAGTGGGTCGTGCTCGGCGAAGACATGAACGCTGCGTTGAACGAAGATGCTCTTACCGCATGGGTCGACGGGGTGGTTGCCGCGTGCGACACCGTGGGCACGGCGCGTACGTATACGCGACCCGACGGCAAGGTGATTACCGTCCAGGGAGGGCCTTACGGATGGGACGTCGATCGCGATGCGCTTCTTGCCATGGTGAAAGAGGCGGTTGCCGCAGGAAGCGTGCAGAGCGCGGAGGTGCCCACGTTCTCTTCGGGTACGGCGTTCAATGGCGCTGGCGCCCAAGACTGGGGCGCTCGGTATTGCGACATCGACCTGTCCGAGCAGTACGTTCGTTTCTACGACGCTTCGGGCGCGCTGATCTGGGAGGCCCCGTGCGTGAGCGGTACGCCCAACGGCGCCCACAATACTCCCACGGGCGTGTACGTGCTCAACTCGAAGGCATCTCCGTCGGTGTTGAAGGGAACGAACCTGGACGGTTCGAAGTACGAGTCCACCGTGCAGTACTGGATGCCGTTCGTCGGCAACGTGATCGGAATGCACGATGCCGACTGGCAGCCGTATTTCGGCGGCACAAGGTACCAGGACGGCGGCGGAAGCCATGGCTGCGTGAACCTACCGCCTTCGTCGGCTGCGGCTTTGTACGGCATCATCCAGCCGGGTGATGTGGTGGTTAGCCACTGGTAGGCTACACCACGGTCAGATCCGCTATGCGAAGCGGCATCATGCGCGCCAATTCGGAAAGCGGCATTTCCACCTGGCATCCGATGCGCCCTCCGGAAAAGGCGATGCGCTCGAACAGCTCGGCTGTTTCGTCGATGGTCGTGGCGAACTGTTTTTTCATACCTACGGGAGAGCAGCCTCCGTGCACGTAGCCGGTGAGCGGTAAAAGCTCGCGCGCTTTGATCATGGCTACGGCTTTCTCGTTCACGGCCGCCGCTGCCTTCTTGAGATCGAGTTCGCAGGCCACGGGTATCATGAACACGTAGTGTTCCCCCGATTTTCCCTGCGTGACCAGGGTTTTGAACACGCGGTCCTGGTCGAGCTCCAGAAGCTGCGCCACCTCGACGCCCGACAGAGCCTCGGGGCAATCGAAGAAGCGCGCTTCGAAGTCGGCATGGGCTGCTTCCAGTTCGCGTACGGCGTTGGTTTTCGTTTCATGTTGCTTGGGCATGGTTCGCTCCTACACGCCGCCCACTAAAGCGGCGAGAACGGGGATGGTAACAAGCGAAAGCGCGGTCGTCACGAACGTTCCGCGTATGATGGTGTTCAAATCGCCTCCGTAGCGCAGGCATAGGATGGTGCCGTTCGTCGCCACGGGCATTCCGTTCACCACGACCAGCACGCCGAGCAGCAGCGGATCGGCAACGAAAGGGCTGAATGCAAGCCAGATGCATACGGGAATGATCAACAAGCGAAACGCTGCCATGATGTAGGTTCTGAAGTGCGTGATCATTGTTTTTACGGGCACGGTTGCCAGGCTCGATCCAATGATGAGCAGCGCCGCCGGCGTGGTCATCGATCCCATGGTGTCGATGGCTTTGCCGAATACGCCGATGTCCGTCACGTTCAGAAGCGCGAGCGCCATGGTTGCAAGACACGCGATCAGACTGGGGCTGATCAGGTTGCGCGCGCCTTCGCGTACCTGTTCTTTCAGGCTTTGCTCGGATTGGGAGAGCATCATGACGCCTACGGTAAACACCAAAATGTTGAAAGGGATGTTGAATATCGCTCCGTAAAGAACCGCCTCGCGGCCGAAAACCGCTTCGAGCACCGGGTATCCCAGAAAGCCCGTGTTGCCGAACGCCAGCATGAAGCTGTACGTTCCGCGTTTCGAGGGATTGAGTCCGAACAGAAGCGGTACGACGAAGGCGATGGCAAGGACCAACGCGAACGCGAGGCACGAGAACAAAAGGATGGTTCCGATGGTGGCGGGGTCGGGCAGGCTGTCGCGCGTAAGGACGGATGCCAGGATCGTGCATGGAAGGGTGATGGTCAGCACCAGGCGCGAAAGCATCCTGTCCGATTCCTCGCTCATCACGCGCAGTTTGCGCGCGACGAATCCCAGCGCCATGGCTAAAAACAGCACGATCATCTGGTATTCGATAGCTTGAAAGCTCATGGGCTTCTTTCTTCGGGGATTCGTTCGGGTTTTAGGGCAGCTGCAAGATTAGCAGAAACTATGGCAGCCCGGTGCCGATTCGGCGCACGAACCAAGCCTGCGGTATACTTGGATGCATGGACGATCTTCGAACATCTACTGAGTCGCGCGAGAGCGGATCGCGCATTCCTTACGACAACGCGCCGATCGGCGTGTTCGATTCAGGCTTCGGCGGGCTTACCGTTGCGCGTGAGATCGCGAAGGCCCTTCCACACGAATCTATTACGTACCTGGGAGACTCGGCTCGCTGCCCCTATGGGCCTCGCTCGTTGTCCGAGGTTGACGGATTCGTGCAGCAAATCGGCGGCTGGCTGGTGGAACGCGGCGTCAAGCTTATCGTCATCGCGTGCAACACGGCGACGGCTGCCGGTTTGGCTCATGCCCAAAAGGCGTTTCCCGTGCCGGTCATCGGCGTGGTGGAGCCCGGGGCTCGCGCGGCGGTTCACGCCACGAAGAGTCGCCGGGTCGGGGTAATTGCAACGAAGGCGACGGTGGACTCGAACGCGTATACCGACGCCATTCGCCATATCGACGCGGGCATCACGGTGTTCTCGACGGCTACGCCTCGTTTCGTCGAGATAGCCGAACAGGGCATTCGCATGGCCGAGGGGCCCATCGAGAACTACACCTCGCTTGCGTCGAAGGTCTACATTCGTCCGGCGTTTCAGGAAATCGCGAAGGAATATCTCGAGCCGCTCCGTCGATGCGACATCGACACGTTGGTACTCGGCTGCACGCATTTCCCGTTGTTGAAAGCGCTGATAGGCGGCGTGGTGGGGCGCGACGTCACGCTCATCTCGTCGGCCAAGGAAGCTGCGAACGACGTGATGCAGATACTCGGCCGACGCGGTGCCCTTGCTTCGTGCGATCATGTGCCGCGCTACGAGTTCTACACCACCGGAGAGGATGCCGAGGAATTCCGCACGTTCGGCAGCCGGGTGTTCCGCAATCCTATCGATGCCGCCGGGCGCGTCGATTTCCCTTCTTGTCCGTAGCGTCGGCGCATTCGATCCCTCGGAATCAGGTTGAAAGGCATCCTATGAAGACTATCGTCATCGCAAGCAACAATGCCCACAAGGCCCGCGAGATTGCCGAAGCGTTGGATTTCCCCGGTTGGGAGTTCAAAACGCTGCGCCAATTGGGGATCGATTCGGACCCCGTAGAGGACGCCGATACGTTTTTGGGCAATGCGCGCATCAAGGCGCTCGCGGCGCATGAAGCGAGCGGAGGAAAGGCCGTCTTGGCCGATGATTCCGGTCTTGAGGTGGATGTGCTCGACGGCGCGCCCGGCGTGTATTCCGCGCGTTATGCAGGCGAAGGTGCAACCGACGCCGATAATAACGAAAAGCTGCTTTCCGCGCTTGCGAACGTGTCTGATCGCGATCGCACGGCGCGATTCGCGTGCACGCTCGTGCTGGTCGACGAAGACGGCTCGGAGACGGTTGCGCGCGGCACCATAGAGGGTCGCATCGGGCATGAGGAGCGGGGGAGCAACGGCTTCGGGTACGACCCGCTGTTCCTGCCGGACGTGTTCGCGGATGGCCGTACGCTTGCCGAGGCGCTTCCCGAAGAAAAGAACGCGGTGTCTCATCGCGGCAATGCCCTGCGCGAGCTGCGATCGAAGCTGGAGGCGAAGCGGTAGCGGCCGCACGCCGAAGCGCCGCACGTCGCAGAGGGTCATCCGGGGCGCTCGCCATCTTTGCGTTTGCCATTATCATGCGGTTCGTTTATCATGTATAGGCTTTCGTCAAGCCGAACGTCGGGATGTGGCGCAGCCTGGTAGCGCGCCTGCTTTGGGAGCAGGATGTCGCAGGTTCGAATCCTGTCATCCCGACCATTTTTCTTTTTGAATCGGATCCGCGTCCGTGCAAACGGTTTGCAATCTTTCGAGACCTCGGCGTTCCTGCCGGGGCGCAAACGCTGTCGGCAACCGTTTCCTTCCTGTTTCGCGCCCTGTGCGCCACGCGCGTCTTCTTGTCCTACCATGTTTTCAAATGAGCATGAGATTAGATAAGGGGCGATAGCGATGGAATCCGTCCATTCCGAAGCTGATCGTGACTTCGACGATCTGCTGACAACCTTGCGCGTCCGTTTCGAGCAGCATCCCGAGCGTCATCTTGATGCGTCATGGGACGACGTGCGCCTTCGCCTTGCGGCGGCTCCCGGGAAGCTGGCCGTCTTGCAGGTCATGGAGGCGTCCGGCGGCCAACCTGACGTCGTGCGCGATCGAGCTGCTGGCGATGCGCTCGCGTTCTTCGACTGCTCGTCTGAAAGCCCTGCCGGGAGAAGGGGCTTGTGCTACGACGACGCAGCGCTTCAAATCCGCAAGCGCAACAAGCCGAAAGGGAGCGCGCTTGGCATGGCGGATGCCATGGGAGCGAGGATTCTCACCGAAGCTCAATACCGGGGCTTGCAGGAGGTCGGTGCGTTCGACCTCAAGACGTCAAGTTGGATAGATACCCCTGACGACGTGCGTGCTTTAGGCGGCGCGCTGTTCTGCGACCGTCGCTACAACCGCGTGTTCACGTTTCACAATGGCGCGGATTCCTACTATGCGGCGCGCGGGTTCCGCGCAATGCTGGAATTGTAGTTTTGTTGACGCAAGGGAAGCGAAGGGAAAAAAGAAGCCCGATCGTGGTGATCGGGCTTCTTGAGCGTTCGTGGAGCGGGTGACGGGAATCGAACCCGCGTCATGAGCTTGGAAGGCTCAGGTTCTACCATTGAACCACACCCGCACGTCGCATTGAGCGCGGCGCCTATTGTACCGCAAGTTTCTCCGATGCGCGCAAAATTATCCCAGGGAATCCACGAATCCGGTCGAACTCGGCCATCGACGCGAAAACCCAAAGCGGGAATCGAGCCGCTTTTGCCCCGATGCTTGCCGTCCCGAGCGCTGGAAACCGGAAATATTGGCAGGAATCGATGCTTTTTGCCGCGCGCGGAGTGGTTTGCGGCAGCATCCCGATTCATCGTGCAAGGGTCATCGTCGAGAAACGCCTGCTCGAAAGCGCACCGCGACTCGGTCGAATTGAGATCGAGTCGCGGTGCGCGGGGTCCTGCGGCTTCCGCACGGGGGAGGGGACGAAGCCGAAGCCGCAGTGCAAAGATGTGCCCGGTGCGTTCGACGCCAAACGTTCGGAAGGGACGCTCGGCGGCTGCAAGCTCGCTCGCGTCGGGCGAAACGGCTTACTTGCCCAGGTATTCCTTGGCATCCTTCATGGCCAGGCGCCCGGAGTTAACGGCCCATGCTGCTTGCGAGCCGGGTGCGAACTTCACGTCGTAGGAGTCGCCGTACAGCCCGCCTGCGTCGGAACCTCCGGCGTACAGGCCCGGAATCACCTGGTCCTTGTCGTCGAGGACTTGTATCTTCTCGTTCACCTTGATGCCGCCGCACGTGGTGTAGAATCCGTCGGCGGTTTCGCACAGCCAATAGGGACCCGCATCCACCTTGTGCATGAACTTGGATCGCTTGCCGAATTCCTCGTCAGCGCTGGGGTCTTCTCCATTCAGGCCCGCCGCGACGTCGCAGTAGGCGTTGTACTGCTCGACGGTCGCCTTGACGGCGGAGGGGTCCAGCCCGACTTTGGCGCAGAGGTCTTCCAACGAATCGCCCACGTGGCAGCCTTCGGCTTTTTGCAGGACCTCGCGCGCTTTTGCCAGCGGCGTTCCCGGCGTGCCGAACGAGAACACCTGCCCGTCGGGGCCGTCTGCTTCCCAGCGCTTCATATCTGCTTCGGTGAACAGGGCGAATGTTTTATCCTGGTTGCGTACGCACATGCCAGCGCCCGAAAAGTCGTCCAGCCAGAGGTCTTCTTTGCAGAATCGCTGGCCCTTTTCGTTGAGCCATACGGTGGGCTGCACGCCTACGGAGTACGCGTCGGTGGTCCACGTTGCCGTAACGGCTCCTATGGTGACGGGTCCGCACCACATGACGGTGCCCAAGCCTTCGGCGAACTCGGCGCCGGCGTCCTTGGCCATCTTCAATCCGTCGCCCGCCCGGCAGTCCATGCCAAGCGCCTGGATGTTCTCGTTTTTCGTTTCAGATACGCTGTAGAGCATTTCGGGGTTGTTCGCGTAGCCGCCCGTGCATATCATGACCACGGGCGCTTCGACCTTCAATACGTCGCCGTTGTCCTTTTCGGCCAGAACACCGGCCACTTTGCCGTCTTCCAGGATCAGCTTGCGGCCGAATGTGTTGAAATGAGCTTCGACGCCCAGTTTCTCGGCCTCCTTGCCGAAGCACTGCATGAAGTAGCCGCCGGGGCTGGCGTTGTCTCCCTTGTCGTAGACGTGCCATACCTTCGGACCGGCGCCGATGGAGATGTTTCCTTCGAATTCGATGCCGTGGCTTTCCAACCAGTCGATGGTTTCGGACGTCTGCCCGAAGAAGTTCTCGTACAGCTTGTGCTGCGGAATCCAGTGATGGTAGTTCAGGCACGTGTTCGTGGCGTTCTTCACATCGTACGGGGCATTAGGGTTGTAAGCGCCGGCGAACATGATGTCGCCGTCGGCCTTGGTGAAATGCGTTTCTAGGGCCGTCATGCCTTCGGTTCCGATGAACGATCCGCCGTATCCGGAAAGACGCTCGATCACAACCGGCTTGAGGCCCAGGTCAATGGCTTGGATGGCCGCTGCCGTACCCGTTCCTCCCGCACCGACGATGCATACGTCTGCCTTGACGGTTTCTTTCGGCTCTCCCAGTTCGGGGATGCTCCACAAATCGTCGCTGCCGTTTGCGGTAGGTTCGTTGCCGCCTACTTCGGACGTTGCGGCCGGGTCTTTGCTGCCCGTGGCGGGCGCGCTCGGGCTGCAGCCGGCCAGCGCGGCTCCGGCGAATCCTGCGGTTAGAATGCCGGCTCCCGCGAGAAACGACCGACGGCTCAAGTTGCTGGTTGCTTCGGACATGATGATCCTCCTTGTACGTCGCTTCCCTGAGAAGCGATTCCAGCCGCGCTCCTGCGGCGTGCCTTCAGTTTGGCCCCTTGGCGTCGGGTTGCGCAATGGATTCGCGGCCAGCTAGCCGATGCCCCTTGAAACGTTTGGTTTCACCCGTTCGCACGCGGTTGGTAGTACAATAAGGTTCGATCTGGAGAAGGGGAGGGAGGGCTCCATGCTTCAGGACAGGTGCGACTACTTCATACTGGCGTACGAATCGCCGAGCTTCAGCGCTGCCGCCGCCAAGGTTCCCATGTCTCCTCAAGGGTTCACGAAGGCTATTCGCAATATGGAGCGCGAACTGGGAGTTTCGCTGTTCACTATGGACGAGGACGGTTCGCGCGTTGCCACGCCGTACGCCCATGAGTTCTACGAGTACGCCAAACGCGTGCGGGCCGAGCGCAATTTGCTGTCAGCTGCGTTCGATCGCATAGCCTCGAGCGGCTACGTCGAGCTGCGCATTGCCTGCTCGCTGGGCATTCCCGGTTTTCTCGGTTTCGATTTCTTGCAGGATTACCTCAAAACCCATGCGGACGTATCCATATCGCTGTGCGAAATGCCCGACGCTTTGTGCGAGACCGCGCTGAGCGAGGGTCTTTACGACATGGCTCTGACCGTCGTGCCGTGCGATGAGGAGTTCGAATCCCGGCTTCTGTACACGTCTCCCGTATGGTATTGGGTGCGTCGCGACGATCCGCTCGGCGATTGCGAATCCATCGGTCCCGAGGACCTTGCGGGCCGACGCATCGCCATGCCCGGTGACGACTTCAAATGCTACCGTGCGCTGTCGGATTGGTTCGCGAGCGCCGGAGCGAATCCGCCTGAGATTGTGAAATACTCCGAGATTTTCTGGATATACGAGTTCGTGTTGCATGGGAGAGGCGTCGGGTTCACGCTGCCTCACCTGGCGTGTTTGGAAGTGTTCAGGGGCAACGAGGACGTGCGCGCCGTGCCTTTACGCGGATTTACGTGGGGATTCGGGGCATCTCGTCTGAAAACGCGAACCCCAACGTCTGCTGAAGACGAGCTGGTTGAGTACTTGTGCGAGCGTGCCGCTCGTCTGCGCAAGCGATTCTGAGTGCACAGACGAGAAATCGGGGTACCGTTTTAGGATACGATGCCCCGCAGGTACGAGACGATGTCGTCTGATTCGTACAGCGGACGGTTGCCGATAACGAGGCAGGGAACTTGCTTCTTGCCTCCGATGCGCACGAGGTCGTTCTGGTTTCCCGGCTGCAACGTGTCGCGCGTATCCATGGTGATCTTGTTCGCGTCCATGAATCGTAGAACTTTTTGGCAGTACGGGCAGGATTTCTTGTAGTAAAGCGTGTGGTTTTCCAGGTAGGGCATGTGCGGCTCCTCTCGATGCGCTGAGCAAGGGCGAGCGTTTCTGTCGGTGATTTAGATTACTATTCTAACTTATCATCTTTAAGGGAAGCGTCCTGCGGCACAGCTGTTGCCAATTGGTTTCCCGAGCGCGCGTCGAATGGGCGCGGAGTCCCCGGCCTGTTGTTGGAAGGAAAAATAATGCGCGAAAACTATTGCAATAGAAAAAGAAATTTGAAATAATTCAAATTTTTTTAAAATGGAGTCAGTAAAAAGCCGTTTCGCGAGAGCGAAACGGCTGGAGCAATCTGGTGCGCCCAGCAGGACTCGAACCTGCAACCGACGGATTAGAAGTCCGTTGCTCTATCCATTGAGCCATGGGCGCGTTTCATTGAGCATCGGTATTATACCTTAAATGAAGCCAGGCGGGACAAACTATGAGCCAATGGGGCAATAGGGCTTCTCTCGTGGTAAAAATGGTCGTAGATCAGGGATTTTAGGTAGTTTAAGCCCGCTTCGAAAGCATGAATGGCTCCTAAAGCGCTCGCGCCGGAACGCAAAGCGTCGACCTGTTTGCAGGGTAATTGCATCTTTTTGAATATTTATGCATAAACACGAAACAAGGACCGGGTGCAAAATGGGGGAGGCATGCTTGTTTTTGTGCAGAATAGGGTGATTTAGCCCTGAAAAACGCTTTAGTTTGCGCTAGTAAATGTGTTCAAAATGTGAAGAAATGTGCAGATTTACCTTACCATTCGCCGAAAAAGCACGTGCCTTTGCGAGGGGGTCCATTTTGTTTCGCTTTTGTGGTTGCAATTTATTTCGAACCATGAGATTTTGGCGATGTCGAACGGACGCCCGGTGCGCAACGGGCGCTGCCGCAAGTCGAAAATCTGTAAATGCATAAAAGGAAAAGGAGGGTTGCTATGGCTGGCGTGAACGTCAAGAGCGAGATCAAGCCCTTGAAGAAAGTTCTGCTCCATCGCCCTGGCCGAGAGCTTCTGAACCTGACGCCGAACACGCTCGAAGAGCTGCTGTTCGACGACATCCCGTTCTTGAAGGTCGCCCAGGAGGAGCACGACGCTTTCGCGCAGATTCTGCGTGACAACGGCGTCGAGGTCGTTTACCTGGAGGACCTCACGGCTGAGGTGCTCGAGTCCGACCCTGCGCTGCGCGAGCAGTTCCTGAAGCAGTGGATCGAAGAGGCCGGCATCCGCACGGAGCGCTACCAGAAGATCATCTTCGACTACCTGCAGGAGAACTTCCCCGATGCCAAGGACTTCGTCATGAAGACGATGGAGGGCATCAACCTTACCGAGCTGCATACGGACAAGTCGAACTCCTTGGTTGACCTGGTTTCCGAGTCCTCCAAGATGGTCGTCGCCCCGATGCCGAACCTGTACTTCACCCGCGACCCGTTCGCGTCCATCGGCAACGGCGTGTCCATCAACCGCATGTACTCCGTCACGCGTAACCGCGAGACCATCTACGCCGAGTACATCTTCAAGTACCATCCCGATTTCCAGGGAACCCCCGAGTACTATAGCCGCTACAACACGTTCCACATCGAGGGCGGCGACATCCTCAACATCAACGATCACGTGCTGGCCATCGGCATCTCGCAGCGCACGGAGCCCGACGCTATCGACGCGATCGCGCACAACATCTTCAACGATGAAACCAGCCCGGTCGACACCATCCTGGCGTTCTACATCCCGAACAACCGCGCCATGATGCACCTCGACACGGTGTTCACCCAGATCGACGTGGACAAGTTCACCATCCATCCGGGCATCATGGGCCCGCTGACCGTGTTCGAGATCACCGCCGAAGGCGATGGCATCAAGGTCAAGGAAATGAACGACACGCTTGAGGATATTCTGGCGAAGTACGTCGGCAACCCCGTGGAGCTCATCCCCTGCGGCGGCGGCGACCGCATTGCGGCCGAGCGCGAGCAGTGGAACGACGGCTCCAACACGCTGTGCATCGCTCCGGGCACCATCGTGGTGTACGAGCGCAACGACGTGACGAACGCGCTGCTCAAGGAGAAGGGCCTCAATGTTTTGGAGATGCCCTCCGCCGAGCTGTCCCGTGGCCGTGGCGGCCCGCGCTGCATGAGCATGCCGCTGATCCGCGAGGACTAGTTTTACCTTCGCTCGTGCGATAATCTAGTTCTATCTAGTTTCTGTCTTTTACGGTGCGCCAAGACTGTGCGAAGCGGTCGAGGCGCACCGAAAAGGGGCGGGTGGAAAACTTGGCGCCGCCTGCCGATCTTCAAGTTTGTTTGTTAGTAACGACGAAAGGAATGAACTATGCCTACTAGCCTGAGCGGACGCAACTTCCTGAGGCTCCTCGACTTCACGACCGAGGAGATCGAGTACCTCCTGAAGCTGTCTCGTGAGTTCAAGAACCTGAAATTGACGGGTACCCCCCATCGCTACCTCGAGGGCAAGAACATCGTCCTGCTGTTCCAGAAGACGTCCACCCGTACGCGTTGCGCGTTCGAAGTTGGCGCTATGGACCTGGGCATGGGCGTGACCTACCTCGATCCCGGCAGCTCGCAGATGGGCAAGAAGGAGTCCATCGAGGACACCGCCCGCGTGCTCGGCCGCTTCTATGACGGCATCGAGTTCCGTGGCTATGCTCAGACCGACGTCGAGGAACTCGGCGCCAACGCTGGCGTGCCGGTGTGGAACGGCCTGACCACCGAGTGGCATCCCACGCAGATGCTCGCTGACATCCTGACGGTGCAGGAGAACTTCAACTACGACATCAAGGGCAAGACCCTGGTGTTCATGGGCGACGCTGCCAACAACGTTGCTCGTTCGCTCATGGTCGTGTGCTCCAAGCTGGGCATGAACTTCGTTGCCTGCGGCCCCAAGGAGAACATGCCCGAGGCTGAGCTGGTCGAGACCTGCAAGGCCATCGCTGCCGAGAACGGCTGCACCATCACCCTGACCGAAGATGCCAAGGCTGCCTGCACGGGCGCGCATGCCATCTACACCGACGTGTGGGTGTCCATGGGCGAGCCGGACGAGGTGTGGACCGAGCGCATCCGTCTGCTCGAGCCGTATCGCGTGACCTCCGAGCTCATGGCTGTGGCTGACCCCAACGCCATCTTCCTGCACTGCCTGCCGGCCTTCCACGACACCAACACCACCATCGGTGCCGACATCGCCGAGCGCTTCGGCGTCACCGAGATGGAAGTCACCGACGAGGTGTTCGAGTCCAAGCAGTCCAAGGTGTTCGACGAGGCCGAGAACCGCATGCACACCATCAAGGCTGTCATGTACGCCACCCTCTCCTAAAGAAAGACAAGGTGAATTAGCATGCCTTATCAGAAGGGTGACGGCAAGTCCGTTGTCATCGCGCTGGGCGGCAACGCCCTGGGCAACACGCCCCAGGAGCAGCTGGCGCTGGTCAAGGACACCGCCAAGAACATCGTCGACATGGTCGAGGAGGGCACCAACGTCATCGTGTCCCACGGCAACGGCCCTCAGGTCGGCATGATCAACAACGCGTTCGCCTACGCGTCCGCCAACGACGGCAAGACCCCGGAGATGCCCTTCCCCGAGGCCGGCGCCATGAGCCAGGGCTACATCGGCTACCAGCTGTCCCAGGCCATCCTCAACGACATGAAGCTGCGCGGCATCGACCGCTCGACGGCCTGCGTCGTGACGCAGACCGTGGTCGACCCGGCCGACCCGGCGTTCCAGAACCCCACCAAGCCCGTCGGCGCCTTCCTCTCCGAGGAGGAGGCCAAGGCCAAGGCCGCCGAGACCGGCTGGACCTACAAGGAGGACGCGGGCCGCGGCTGGCGCCAGGTCGTCGCCTCCCCCAAGCCGGTCCGCATCGTCGAGTTCGACGCGGTCAAGGACCTCATGGACGCGGGCTACATCGTGGTGTCCACGGGCGGCGGCGGCGTGCCGGTGTTCGAGAAGGAGGGCCTGTACGAGGGCGTCCCCG
>NZ_QICD01000034.1 GCF_003726035.1 Paraeggerthella hongkongensis | reverse complement strand
CCGAGATCAAAGCAAAACCCCTGATCGTGAGATCAGGCAACAGACTCAAAACACTTCAAAACGTCCGGCTAACTGCACAAACGCCTATTTAAACAAGGGTGTTCGGCTGACTTCGCAATTCAACCGCCGATTGACGGGCCGATTGACGCCGACACCACCCCGGCGCACGGGATTCCGGCCCGCGAAGAGGGAGAACGCAGGACCCGCGGCCGAGCGGCGAAACGAGGCGAAACGCTACAGAATACGATAACTGACCGTGCGCAAGCCCCAGTCCAAACACGACGAGTACCCGAATGCCTTCCACACGCCGGGCTGCAGATCAAGGGAACGACGGCCTCCGTCCATGCCGCCGCAATCGTTGATGGTGGCGAACACGGTTTGCCCTGCATAGGATATTTCGACGGTGCGTCCGTAGTACTGCCAGTAGTTCGGCCACGCCATGGGAACGGCCACGCCCATGGACCAGTCGTCGCAAACGGCGCCGGCAGCCGTTATTCCGGGATTGGGCGTGTAGGGATCGGTGGATCCTCCGTAGGCGGAAGCCACGCCCGTCGACCAGCCGGCAGTGCTTTCGCCGGGCGATTCGCCGGAACCGCCACCGGATCCGCCGCTGGAACCGCCACCGGATCCGCCACCGGTATCGGGAACAACGGGATCCGGATCGGGTTCCACCGGCGTTGATGGAGGAACCACCGAAGGCCTGTCCACCGTATTCGCGTCCTCGACCTCCACCGGATCCGTCACCGCACCGGCGGCTGCCATCTCCTCCGCTTTGCGCTGCAGCTCGGCCAAGCGAGAAGCCTGGTCGCTTTCGGCGTTCTGCAGTCGCGAGGACGCGTCGGCCACCACCTTCTGCGCTTCCGCCTTCTTCGCTTCCAGCTCCGCCAGCTTCTTTTCCTGTTCGTCTTTTTGGAAGTTCAAGCTATCTGCAAGATCCTGGAAGCGCTTGCTGCGCTCCTGCTGCGCGGCAACCTCGTCGGCCTGATACGTCATGATGCTGCTCAGATACGACATATTGCGCAGAAGATCGGAGAAATCGCCTGCGCCCAAGACCAGCTCGACAAGCGAGCGCGCCGACCCGCCGCTGCGATACTCGTATACGGCCAATTTGCCTACCGCAGCGCGCCCCTCGACCACCGCTTTCTGAGCCTCCAAGACCTCCGCCGCCATGTCGTCGATCTGCGTTTGAAGCTTGTCTATTTCCTGCTTGAGCGTATCATAATCGGAAGAAAGCTCGGCCATGCGAGATTCAGCAGTGCTCAAGCTGGAATGAGCGTCGTCGACCGCCTTCTGAGCAGCGCTCGCCTGGGCGTCCTCGTCAGCCCACGCGAAGCATCCAAGCGCGAGAAAACCCGCTAAGGCAATCGCCGTCAGCACCGCAGCAAGCAAAAGCGCAGCGCGAGAAAAAACCCTCACGAACGAACCTCCTGAACAGTAGGATGAACGAGCACTTTATCACGAGCAGCGCCCAATGCAGCTGCCAAGTCGACGATCAGGCGCTCGTTATCCGTAAAGTAATCGCTGTCGTAATCGGCATCGGACATGATAGCCACCACGTACGGACCGTCCCCGGCAAGCACCACGCCCGCATCGTTGAGGGCCCCGGCGCCCGTTTGGGGAGTACGTATCTCGAATCCGGGCTTCGAAAGAACCGTGCCGCGCGCACCGAGCGCAGCGCGCAGAAACGAGGAGTCCGTCTGGGACAAAAGACCGGCGCACCATGAGGCATGGCCCTGCCCGGCAGCCACGTACGACCCTACGTTCAACCACAGCTTGGCCAGGTCGAGCGGCGTGCAATACGGATACCACTCGCCTTCCCAGGCCCATGCGTCCACACCTGCGGCGGCGCACCACGATTCGAAGCTCCCGTAACTGAAGCGCTCGCGCAACAACGCGTAGCCGGTATTGTCCGAATGGACGATGGCATTGGCCAGCACGTCTTCTAAACGGTACTCTTCCTTATCGTCGAAAGCCATGACGCCCGTGCCCTCTACTGCCACGTCTTCGATCACCATGTCTTCGAAAGAAGCAAGACCAAGGTCAATCTCATCTTGCACCGCATAGGCAACAAAGGGGGCTTTCATGGTGCTCGCGCAGAAAAACGCCTCATCAGCATTGTAGTTCATGCCACGTTGGGCCGAAAAATCGTATACGACGAACCCAACTTCATAGCCAGCTTCGTGAAATGCATCGACAGCCTGCACCACCTCGGGCGCTTCCTTGTTGCCAAGTTCGCGTGCAGCGCCCGTTGCAGCGTCGAACACGCTCACAAGATCTGTCATGGGCGCTGCATCAAGCGCCGAACGCGCGATCTCTATTGCCGCGCGCGGATCCGAATTCGCTAATCGATCGGGGACGGCATCGGTCGATCCGTGCTCTTGGCGCACGGAAGAACTTGCCGGGAGCGGTTTTTCATGCCGGGTTGTGAAAGCGTCCGTTGCGCTAACGACCGCGCACGCTGCAACGACCGTTGCAACGACCACCGCAGCTACGCCGATCCAACTGAGCGATCGATCGCAACGAATTCGCTTGTTCTGGGGCCAACCCGCCACGCACGCCTCCCACCGGCGCGCCTGCGCCGTTCGATTCCCGGCGCCGCAACGCGCCTCCTGCATGCGCAGTATTCCCTAACGGCATCCCGGCAACAAGCCCGCTCCCCTCAAACAACAAAGTATGGGCACGAGGTTTCCGCAACCCGACGCCCTCCGCAGCACAACGAAGGATACCGGGCTGCAAGCGTGAAAGCGCGCGGATGCCTCAGTCGTCAAGCCCGGCCTCGATTGCCCGACGGCGGGATTTTGCCACGCGAAACGAAATATAGAAGGCAATCACAAGCAGAACGAACAGCAGCACCGCCATCGACAGCCCCAGCACTGCGGCGGCAAACCATGCGGAGGCGCCAACCGAACCAAGCACCTGAAGTTCGGCGAGCACCCGCAAAAGCGCGATCAGGACGCCCGCGACCACCGCCGCAAGCCCTGACACCAAGGCGAAGTACCCACCAGGAAAGCGGTCGGTTTCCGAAAAGCGGTTGCCATCGTCCGCAAATCCCTTGCGACTCTGGAGCACCGCACATACAAGGCACGTCAGCAGCAACCATGAGACGACCGCGAAATGAAACATGCCGTATTGCATAGCCCCCGATCCCGTCATGTCGATCTCGCGCATCCACACGATCTGCCTGACCATGGTGTCGTACCCAAGCGCCACAAGAAGGCCGAACGTCAACATGATGAAGCCGACTTTGTAAATACGATTCGATTCGGCTTCCACCCGTTCGTCAACAGGGCCGACATACGCCCTCCACTGCTCGATAAGCTTCATATCGTTACTCTCCTTCTTCCCAGAACAGGTCGTCAAGCGTTGCGCCCAGCACCTTGCATATCGCAATGCACAGGTTGAGCGTGGGGTTGTATCCACCGGCTTCGATAAGGCCGACGGTCTGGCGCGTCACCCCGACCGCCGCGGCCAGCTCGGCTTGCGAAAGGCCGCACGCCACGCGCGCCGCCTTCATGCGCAAGTTCTTTCTCCCTCCCATGAAGCACCTTCTCTTTTCTCGCTTTGCCTAATATTCCTTACGCAATGTCATAAATATATTGCATATTGAGAAAAATGACAAGTATATATTGCACTTTGTTTTTAAAGCCATGCCCTGCGCGCGTGTTTCGAGCACGCGCGTTCGTTCCCCGCGGAAGCGCCCTTGCCATGCTGCAAGACGGCGCTCGTTGCCGTCCGAAGCACGCGAAACGCCGTCGCTCGGGCGCCTTGCGCTTTCGACGGCGCACGGATCCTCCCTGCCGAACCGCCATCGGCACGCATCCAGACGGAGCGCCGCTTCGAGCACCGGTCGACCCGCCGCGCGATACGGACGACGGCTCGAGGGGCGCCCGGTGCTTTTCGCTCGGTTTTGCCCCCAATGTTGCGTTTTCCACTCCGCAGACCCCCCCTTCGTCGGCCTTCTCTTGAGAGCTCATTCTATCGTCCCAGATCACAGAGGTATGGCGATCAAGGGCGCTGAACCGTGCGCAACATTGGGGTTATAATCGGCCAGGGAAACGGGAGGCCGGACCCAGGTACCGGCCTCCCTGCGGGATGCCGGCGGAGGCTTGCCATGGAGGCATGACTCCCACGTGCACAAAGCAGGCCCGAGCACGCGAACGCGCCCTTTCCCTCGAGCCCTCCGAGCGATTCGGAACGTGCTACCATGAACGCCGCAGCAACTCGATCAATGCAAGGAGCAGCCGTGTCCGGAGCTGAAAACGTCCCTATTCGCATACGCCTGGCCACCGACGACGACGCCGACGGCATCCTGTCCGTATACGCTCCCTACATAGACACGCCCATAACGTTCGAAGAGTCGCTGCCGAACGCCAAGGACTTCGGCGCGCGCACGGCGAAGATCCAAGCCGGCTACCCGTATCTTGTGGCGGAAACCGTCAGTACGCCCGAGTCGGGCGAAGCTCCGCGCATCGTTGGCTACGCGTACGCTCATGCGCAAGCCGAACGCGCCGCATACGGCTGGAACGCCGAGCTTTCGGTGTACCTGTCGCCCGAAGCGCGCGGACGCGGCCTGGGAACCGTGCTGTACCGCGCCCTTATAGATCTGCTGCGCGAACAGGGCGTGAAGGCAGCGTATGCGCTGGTCACAATTCCGAACGCCGCAAGCGAGCGTCTGCATGAAGCCCTCGGGTTCACGCTTATGGGCGTCCAGAAGAACGCGGGATACACGTGCGGAGCGTGGCGCGACGTTGCCTGGCTCGTGCTCGCCCTTGCCCCGTTCGACGCAGAGCCCGCGCCCGTCGTCCCCTTCCCCGCATTGGCGCGCGAGCGACCCGGAGCGGTGCGGAACGCGCTTGCGCGCGCGAACGCCCACGTGAAAGGCTGACCGATGCAGGCAGGCCGCCTTTTCGAGATCGTGTTCTTGTTGATGGAGCGATCGCCGCGAACGACGGGCGATCTTGCAAGCCGGCTCGAAGTGTCGGGTCGTACGGTGCGTCGCGACGTCGAGGCGCTTTCGGCCGCAGGGGTTCCCGTGTACATGACGCGCGGCAAAGGCGGCGGCGTGCACCTCATGGAGGGATACGTCCTGGACAAATCCCTTGTTACCGACAGGGAGAAAGACGACATCCTTGCCGCGCTTTCCGCGCTCAGGGCAACCGGGGCCGCCGACTCGCCCGCCACGCGCGAGCGGCTTGGGCGCCTGTTCCAACGGAAAGGCGCCGATTGGCTGGACATCGACCTTTCGTTTTGGGGCGCGCCGCCCGAATACAAGAACATCTTCGACATGGCACGACGGGCGATCCTCGAACGACGCCCCTTGCGATTCAGGTACCGAGACGCCGCGGAACGCACGAGCGAGCGCGTGGTCGAACCCGTCAAGCTCCTGTTCAAGGAGCGTTCCTGGTATATTCGCGCGTGGTGCCGGATGCGCGAGGACTGGCGCACGTTCAAGCTGTTCCGCATCGTATGGGACTCGATGGAGCTGTTGCCGGAAACGTTCGTCCCGCGCGAACTTCCAGCCCAGATGCAAGAAGGCTATACAACCGCCTCGGCTGAACCGCTGGTGCTGCTGTTCAGCCCGCAAACGCCGCAAGACATCGGCCGCATTCGGGAAGAATTCGAACCGTCGGCCATCGAGCAGCTGGAAGACGGCCGCCTGCGCGTCCGCCTTTCCTGCGACATAACCGAGCGCATGATGTTCTACCTGCTGTCGTTCGGCGACCGTTTGGAAGTAGCCGAACCCGTGCGCCTGCGCGCCTGGCTGCAATCGCAGGCGGAAGCGATCGCGCGGACGTACGAAACGCGAACCCCTTGAAAATCCCTTCGATTCTTGCTGTAGCGGACACGCCTTGTCCGGTTTTGTTTCATACAATCGCCTTGCCACCGAAAAACGAAACCGAGAGGAACCACTATGGAGTACACGGTAGTCGAACTGCCCGAGCGCACCGTTGCGGGAATCACCCTGCGCACCGCCAACGACAGCCCTTCCTGCACCGCGGACATCGGCGTCCTATGGCAGCGGTTCATGGAAGAGGGCATGGACAAGAACGTGCCGGGGGCGATTGCGAACCCCTACCCCTGCTTCGCGCTTTACTACAACTACGACCTGGCCACGAACGAGTACGACCTGCTCATCGGCTGTGAGACGAACGAAGCCGAAGCCGGCTCCGCACGCCAGGTTATACCGGTCGGCCGCTACGCGAAGGTGGAGATCCGCGGCGGCGACTGCGTGGAGAGCGTGCAGAATGCTTGGATGGACATCTGGACCGACGAAGCGCTCATGGCTCAACGGTCGTTCACCGTCGACTTCGAAGCGTACCTGCCCGGCGAAGACACGAGTTGCGCCGACATCGATATATTCGTGGCTTTGGCGTAAAGGAGCTTCAGTGACCGAACGCGACAACGCACTAGGACCTCAGGGGAATCGCCGCGGCACCGTGCTTGCGTTCCTGCCCGATCGATTCGCAGATTGGGAGGTGGGACATGCCTGCTCTGAAATCAACAAACCCGAAACCGGATACGCCGTACGCACCATGGCGACGCGGCAGGGCAAGGTGCGGTCGATAGGGGGACTGACCGTAGTGCCCGATTTGACGGCGGAGCGCGACGAGGTTCCCGAAGATTTGGCCCTGGCGATTCTCGTGGGCGGCGAAAGCTGGCAAGAACCGGACATCGTACGCGCGGGCGCGTGGCTGGTGGACGCGTGCCTGGCCCGCGCGGTGCCGGTAGCTGCAATCTGCGGCGCATGCTCGTTTCTAGCCGAACGCGGCTACTTGGACGACTGCGATCACACGGGCAACGCGGACTACGAGTTTGCCCAGCTAGCACCCCATTATCGGGGCCACGATCGATTCCGGAACCAGCCCGTCGTAGACGGCGGGCGCTTCATCACCGCGAATGGCGCCGCGGGAATCGAACTGGCGTGCGCGCTGTTCGGACGCCTCGATATCAAGCCGTGGGGCAACGTCGAGACCTGGCGCACCGCGTTCAAACGCGGGACATTCGCATAGCACGAGCAAAGGAGCGCAAACCATGCACGACGCCATAGACGCATACCTGCTTGCCAAGCCGGGCTGCACCAAAGATTACAAGGCGGAATGGGACTGGTGGCGCTATCAGGTTGGCGGAAAGATGTTCGCTGCCGCCATGAAGCCCGGCCAAGAGCACGCCGCCGCATACGCAGGTCGATCGCTCCTGTCGCTCAAATGCGATCCAGCCTGGTCAGCTGCATTGCGCAGCGAGCATGCCGACATCCTGCCCGGCTTTTACGCCGACAAGCGCCACTGGATATCCATCGACCTGGACGGCGCGGTGCCCGACGAGCTGCTGTACGAATTGTGCGATCATTCCTACAGCCTGGTATTCGGCAAGCTGACGAAAAAAGCGCAGCGCGAGATAATCGGCAATCCAGTCATCTGAGTCAAGGAGGATAGCCTCATGGCGTTCGATTTCACGAAGGAATACAAAGACCTTTACGTTCCGAAGACGAAGCCGGCGCTCGTGGAGGCGCCTGCCATGACGTTCATCGCCGTTGCCGGCGAGGGCAACCCCAACGACGAAAACGGTGCGTACGCGCAGGCCGTGGGACTTCTGTACGCCTTGTCGTACACCATCAGAATGGCGAAAAACGGCGATTGGCAACCGGATGGCTACTTTGAATACAAGGTAGCGCCGCTCGAAGGCCTTTGGTGGACGGCCTCCGGCGGCTTCGACGGGCGTCGCATTACGGACAAAAGCAAGCTGCAATGGGTCTCTTTGATTCGACAGCCCGACTTCGTAACGCCCGAAGTCTTTGCCTGGGCACGTGAAAAACTGGCTGCGAAAAAGCCAGAGCTGGACACCGCGCAGGCCCGCCTGGTCCGCTTCGCCGAAGGCTCCTGCGCGCAAGTCTTGCACCGCGGCCCTTACGACGACGAACCGGCCACCGTCGCAGCCCTGTCCGCCTTCATAGCCGACTCCCACCTGAAAGACGACATCGCCGATCCCGCGAACGCACGCGCGCTGCTCGCCGAACTTGACGCGAACGGCGGCGTGCCCGGCGTGCGCCTGCATCACGAGATCTACCTGAGCGACCCGCGTCGGTCCAAGCCGGAGAACATGCGCACCGTGGTTCGCCATCCGGTGAGGCCTGCATAAGCTTATGCCTACACGCCTACGCTGACGGATTCCGGAAGCGTGGAGCCGCCGTCGATAACGAACTGGGAGCCGGTAATGTAGCTGGACTCGTCGCTGCCGAGAAACGCGGCCAGCTCCCCCACTTCTTCGGGGCGGGCCAGCCTTCGCATCGGGATAGCCTTCGCCATCTCGGCCAAGACGCTTTCCGGATCGTCGGGATTCGACTGCTGGGCGATGCTCTCGGCCATGGGAGTGACCACGTATCCGGGCTGGAAGCAGTTGACGCGGATGTTTCGGTCGGCGAATTCCACGGCCAGCGCCTTCGTCAAGCCCACGAGCGCCGCTTTCGACAGCGCGTAGGCGCATTCGCCCGGGTCGGCAACAAGGTCGCCCGTTACCGACGAGGTGATGACCACGCTGCCGCCGCCCTGCTCGACCATGACGGGAAGCGCGGCGCGCGCCGTGTTCCATACGCCCTTGATATTGACGTCGATGTGGAAATCGCGATCGGCGTCCGTCATGCTCAGGAAATCTCCCAACCGGCACACGCCCGCATTCGCGCACAGCACGTCCAAGCTCCCAAACGTCTCAACGGTGCGCGCGACCGCAGATGCAAGCGCAGCGGAATCCGTAACGTCCAGGACGAACGCGACGGCCTCGTGCCCAGCCTCCCGCAGATCGGCGGCAACGTCCTCCACACGCACAGACACGTCGGCCAAGGCCACGCGGGCGCCGTGCTTCGCGTACACGCGCGCAATGCCTTCGCCGATACCCTGAGACGCTCCCGTGACGAATGCAACCTTGCCTTCGAGCTTTGCCATGGCAGACCTCCTAGCCGTACGATTTCGCCATCGTTCTCAGGGCGATTGTAGCATGGGGCGCCTTCCTGGCCGAGGAAAGGGAGCGCACGTCAAACAACCGAAACCAACGCAACCTACAGCGGCTTGCCTGCAACTGAAGCTTGCCCATTTGCAACTGGGCTCACCTTGCCTTGTGCGCCGCCGGAAGGTCGGGGATACTGTCGGCATCGGCCGGTGCACCATCCGCTTCAACCCCGAATCGAAAGCGATGCCATGAACGTAACCATTACCGAAACCCCGCACGCCGGCGGCATCAGCGTAGCCATCGAATGCCCGCGGATCGACGAGCGCGTGCAGCGCATCGTCGCCTCGCTCAACGCGTTCGACCGCAAGCTCACCGGCACCCGCGACGGTGCAACCCTGATCGTTGCGATCGGGGACGTCCTGTACGCCGAAACCGTGGACGGCTCCACGTTCCTGTACCTGAAGGACGCCGTGCTGGAAACGCCGCTTCGCCTGTACGAGCTGGAAGACCGGCTGGCCGGAACCGAATTCGTACGCGCCTCCAAGCAGCTGCTGGCGAATTTCGACCACGTTGCGGGCATCAAACCGTACCTGAACGCCCGGCTCCAGCTGCTGCTGGACAACGGCGAAACCGTCATCGTATCGCGCCAGTACGCTCCCGCCATCAAGCAGAAAATCGGGCTGTAGCCCGCAGCAAAGGAGTTCGCCATGAAACGCATAGCCATTCAAACCGCCCTTACCATCTGCGTTTTCTTCACCGTGGCCATGATCGTGTGCTTAGCCATGGGCTATATCTTCGCAGGCCCCAGCTACGGGCTGAACCTCACCGCCTCGCTGCTGACGGCCGCTGCGTCGATCGGCGTGCTGCAAGCCTTCTGGTTCACCGAAGCGGTGCTCAAGAAGCCCTCGTACCTTGCTCGCATGATCGGGTTCGACGCGTGCGCGCTGCCGACGCTGGCCGCCTGCGCTTGGATCGGCGCCTGGTTTCCTCCGGACATCCCCTTTGCATGGGTCGAGTTCGCGGTGATCTTCTTCATCATATCCGCATTATCTACCATCGGGTACAATGCCTATTTCCGCAGGACCGCCGGCAGCTACGAGCAGGCGCTCGCCCGTTACCGCGAGCAGCAAGGCACCCGAACAGACGCGCACGAAACAGGCTCCGAGCGGAAGCGATAACGCCCGCCGCAACCATCTTGCCGTCAGCGCCGGAAGCTGCCGCGACCCTACATCAGCGGCAGCTTCACCACGCAGCGCGCGCCGCCCTTGCTCCGGTTGGAGATCTCGAAGGATCCGCCGTGCGCCGCCACGATGTCGTCCACGATGGAAAGGCCCAAACCGAAATGACCGGCATTGGCGTTGCGATCTGCGGATCCCGTGAAGAAGCGCTCCTTTCCGCGCTCCAACGCGGCTGCAGAGAACCCGGGGCCTTCGTCTTCCACCGTCACGCGCAAACAGTCTTCGGCCACGTCGAACGTCACCGACACCTGCGAGCCGGCGGGAGCATGCTCGACGGCATTCGACACCAGGTTCGCAATGACCCGAACAAGGCTGGTCGCATCGCCGCGAACAGCGCCCGAGCACACGGCGTCGAAGGAAAGCGCCGTCCCGCCCGCATCGCACAGCTGCCGCGCTTGGCGCCGCGCTTCTTCGGCCAGAACGGCAACATCCACGTCGGAGGCGGCGGCGGGATCGCTCGCCTGGGATGCCTCGACCAAAAGCCGTACGTAGCCTTCCATGCGTCGCACGCTATCGGACATATCCTCGACGCATGCACGCTGGTCCTTGTCGAGCGGGGTCTCGTGCAGCAGGTCGGCGTTCCAGCGCGCAACGGCCAACGGCGTTTTGAGATCGTGCGCAAGCGCCGACACCTGACGACGACGTGCGTCGTCGGCAGCCCAACGCGCTTGCAGCGAATCAGCCAGCGCCGCGCGCATGCGCTCCATGGCGCACAATACGTCGTTCACCTCGCGCACGTTGGCCGATCCCACGGCAAAGTCGAGGTCCTGCCGCTCGATTTGGGACACGGCGTCGGCCAAAGGCTGCATCTTGCGGGATATCACCCGCGCCGCGCGCACGGCGATCAGTGCAACCGTGACAATGAACAGGGAAAAGAACGCGGCGATGAGCATCGTCTGAGGGTCGGGAAGCGCATCGCGAACAGTCCGGGACGTGAAATCAGGGACGAAATCGTATTGCAGCGCGCATAGGTTTCCATTCGGCAGCACGGCCGTTGCCTGCTGGCGGATCCCGCCCAAGCCGTCAAATCCCGCAACGGTCGATCCGTCTTGGGCCGTCGCCCAAGCAGCCGCATAATCGCCATCCGCCATATCGGATGCGAGCACGCGCCCTTCCGCATCGAATACGCACCAGCGATAGCACGAAGGGACGTCCGCAGGCTCGATCTCCCCGGCTTCGAGCGCGGCAACCGTATCGGAAGCGTGCTCGTCGGCGTAATTGGCAACGTAGACGAGCCCACTGCCGGCCATCAAGCTGAACGCCGTCCAAAAGCCGATCAGCAGCAGCGCCACCGCAACGAGCACGTAGCCGAAATAGCGTACGATAATCAGCGCCAACGGAACGCCGCGACGCGAGCCCGACGAACCCGATCGCCCGCTCCCTGCGCGCACGGCGCCCGCCTCGACCTGCGCAGCCTGCGGCCGCACGTCCCTTAAAGCTCCCATTTGTAGCCCACGCCCCAAACGGTTCCGATAGGGTTGACCCCCATCGCCCTGAACTTCGCCCGAATGGAGCTCACGTGGGCAGTGATGGTTTCGGCGCTGGCCAGCGAATCCCAACCGGACACTTCCTCAAGCAGCGCGTCTTTGGAGAACACCTGACCGCGGCGGCGCGCCATCAGCTCGCAAAGCGCGTACTCGGTAGGCGTCAGCCGAACGGGAACGCCGCCGACCGCAATCTCCTTGGCCGCAAGATCGATGCGCACAGGACCGAACGCCAGCGCCACATGGTGGTCGCGCTGCTCGCGTCGCAGATGAGCCGCCACCTTCGCGCGCAACTCGGCCGCTCCGCACGGCTTGCGGATGTAGTCGTCGGCTCCCAGGCCGTAGCCGATCACGGCATCGCCTTCCTCGGTCTTGGCGGTAAGGAACAGGATGGGGCAATCTACCCGATCGCGCATGCGGCGCACCAGCTCGAAGCCGTCCATGTCGGGCATCATCACATCGGTGATGACAAGATCGAACCGAGCAAGGTCAAGATCGAGCACGCGCGTCGAACGGGATTCCGCAACCACCGTATGACCGTCCCGCTCGAGCACGCGCGCAAGCGCATCGAGAATCGCCCTCTCGTCATCGATCACCAGCAAGCGAGCCATGCCGCTCCTTTCGCCTCTCATCGCCGCAGGCCGATGTCTCACAAGCACCCCTTGCACGACATCGGCCTTTTCGGCTTCATTGTACCTCGAGCACTTTACTCCCCGGCACGCCTCTTGTCCTCATAGCAATCCACGCGCGCCAGAAGCAGCGTCGAGAGCGCAACCGTCGAAACGGCGCACACGACGCCGATGCGCAGAAGCGCGCCAACGAGCGCCGCCGCAACCTGCGCCCCGGCCGACAGCGGACCGGCTATCGCCAGCTCGATGGCCAGCGATGCGAAGCGCGAGGGCCATGCAAACGGGATGAAGGCGGCAGCGTTCGCGCCGAACGACCCGCTCAACGTGCCAGTGACCAGCCCATTCGCCAACCCGCCCATCGAAGCGAGCGCCACGCCGAAGCCGATCGCGCCCAACCCGATGGCCACATTGCGACCGAAGCGCAGCGCGACCCACAGCGAAAGGGCGTACAGCGCCGCGCTGCCCGCCGCGATGCCGCACGCGCCCGCAAGGCACGCCGCCAGCGAAGGAACGTCCCGCCCCGCCGCGGCGACGATCCCCCAGAACAGCACCGCCGCGACAAGCGCAGCTGCAAAGCCGAGCGCCAGCAGCACCGCTCCCTTCGCCGCGAACGCGAGCCTGCGCGACGGCACGCCCAGCAGGTTCGCGCAATCGCCCGCCTCGCGCTCCGCATCCACGGAAAGGCCGCACGACAAACCCACGATCAGGGGCGCGCCGGCACCCAGCAACTGGAAGAACGCATCGGCGCCCAGCAGGCTGTCCCAAGCGGCGCACGCGAAGTACCCACCGGCGGCCGCCCCCAGAGCCAATGCGATCGCGAGGTGCATCCCCACAAGCGGCGAGCGGCGCACGCGTACGATCTCCGAGCGAACCGCACGCCCGAACGTCATCCGAACCGTCATTTCGCTTCCCGCCTTCCATACCATCGCGCGCCGAGCACGGCCAGCACGACGAAGACCGCGACGGCGATGCCAAGCCCCAGCATCGCCTCCCATCCGAACGATCCCAGCGGGTCGCCCGCCTCAAGCGGCACGCCCGAAGGCGCGACTCCCATGAACGGCGACGCCGCGCACAGGGTCGTTGCCGGAGGAAAGAGGAACCATGCGGGACTCGTCCAGAACGCGATGCCCATTCCCAGTTGCAGCATGACGGGAACCGCGATGCCCGCAAGCGTGCCGAAGCGCGTGGTGAGCGCAAGCCCCACCGGCACCATCCAGGCGTTTCCAACAACCAGTAACACCGCCGTGACCAGGCCCGCCGCCGCAGACGGCGCATCGCAGCCCAGAAGGTCCGCCGCAACGCCGGCCGTCAGCACCACCAAGTTCGCAGCCAGCGCAAGCACCAGCGCGTACGCAACCTTGGCCCACCACGCGCTCGATGGCGGCAGCGGCAGCCCAAGAACGGGCCGCAGCTTCTGCCGCGCATCGATGTTGGCGATCGACGCGGTCACGAGCGCGACGGCAACGGGAAGCATGAGCGCGTACCAGTAGTTCCAGCCGTACGTGGCGAACGCCCCGATCGCGCCGCCGCCGAAGACGCCGGCCGCCGCCATGCCCATCGCGCAGAACGGCAGCGGAGCGACCAAGGCGATCTTGCGAGGCGCGGCGCGCTTGCCCTTGAGCGCCTCGGCCCTGAAGGCTGCCGTATAGACGGCAAACGCGGAAGAGCGTTCGGCGCGTTCAGCGCACGCATGCAGCGATTCCGCAGCTTCCGCACGCCCGCCTGCTCGCCGCCCCGTCATCGCACGCCCCCGTCCTCGCCGGCAGCCCCGCGCTCCACCGCCACCCGACGGCACACGTCCATGAACAGCCGCTCGAGATCGGCACCGGGCGCAAGCTCGCCCTCGTGCGCCAAACAGCCTTCGGCGATGATGCCCACGTGATCCGCCGTATGCGACACCTCGGTCAGAATATGGCTCGACACCACAACCGTCACGCCTTGCTGGGGCAGCGAGCGTATCAGACCGCGCAGCTCCTCGATGCCGATGGGATCAAGCCCGTTGGTCGGCTCGTCCAGGATGAGCAAGCGCGGGCAACCGAGCAGCGCGAGCGCAATGCCCAAGCGCTGCTTCATGCCCATCGAGAACTGCCCCGCGCGCTTCTTGCCGGTTGCAGTCAGATCGACCGTCTGCAGCACTTCCCCGATGCGGGACTCGGAAACGCCCAACAGCGTGGCGCGCACGCGCAGATTCTCCCAAGCCGTAAGGTTGGGATACACCGGCGGCGTCTCTATGAGCGCTCCGATGCGGTACAGGTCGCCGCGGCGCCAAGGACGCCCGTCGAGCAAGATGTCCCCCTCAGTGGGATGCAGCATGCCGGCGACCATCTTGAGCACGGTGGACTTCCCCGCCCCGTTCGGGCCCAAAAGCCCGTACACGGCCCCTTCGGGAACATGCAAGGACACGCGATCGACCGCCGTTTGGGCGCCCGACCCGCGCCCGAATCGCTTCGTGAGGTTCTTGGTTTCAAGCAGGTAGCTCATGGTGGCTTTCCTTTCCTTCGCTTCCTTCGCCCCTCACGATAAACGGCGTTTCTCAAGGATTTCTAAAGGACGCGGGAAACGGGGGCGCGAACCCGTTCGCAAACGAAAGGCGCGCGGCAAAAAGCCGACGGTCTGCACGTTCGTGCGCATGCGCCGCTCGCCGAATCGCGCAGCCCGCGCATGAAAGCCAACCGACCGCTGGCCCGCTGCGGCAAACCTCGCGCGCAAGAACTTGCTACGATTCGAAGCGAAACGACAACCATCATCAGCAAGGGAGAGCGGCGCCTTGCGGAGGAAGGACGGGCATGGGCATCTACGTCATCACCGGAGCCACAAGCGGCATCGGCGCGAAAACCGCCGAAATCCTGCGCGATCGCGGCCACGAGGTGGTCAACATAGACCTGAACGGGGGCGACATCAACGCGAACCTTGCCACGAAGGAAGGGCGCGCGGGCGCTATCGCCGAACTGCATGAGCGCTACCCCGAAGGCATCGACGCCATGATCTGCAACGCGGGCGTTTCGGGCGGCAAGGCCCCTATACCGCTCATCATATCGCTCAACTATTTCGGCGCCACCGAGATGGCGTGCGGCGTGCTCGACCTGCTGAAAAAGCGCGGCGGAAGCTGCACCGTCACGTCGTCGAACTCCATCGCGCAAGGAGCCGCGCGCATGGACGTGGCCGGCATGCTGAACGACCATCCCGACGAAGACCGCATCATCGATCTGGTCAAAGACGTGGATCCCGCCATCGGGCACGTGTACTACGCATCCACGAAATACGCGCTCGCCCGCTGGGTGCGCCGCATGAGCCCCGAGTGGGGATCGCGCGGCGTTCGCCTGAACGCGGTCGCCCCCGGCAACGTGCGCACCGCCATGACCGACAACATGCTGCCCGAGCAGCGCGCGGCCATGGAAGCCATCCCCGTTCCGACGCATTTCGGGGAAGAGCCGCTCATGGAGCCCGTCGAGATCGCCAACGCCATGGCGTTCATCGCCTCCCCCGAAGCGTGCGGCATCAACGGCGTGGTCCTGTTCGTGGACGGCGGCACCGACGCCCTGCTCAATTCCGAGAAAGTCTACTAGGAGGCAGCCATGGTCATCAACGATTTCGTCGCCGCGATGCAGGCCAAAGACCACCGGGCGCTGGCCGCTTGCTTCACCGAGGAATGTCGCCTGGTCGATTACTGCCCCTCCATGGTGAAGCGGCAGAACGCTTTTTTGTACGGACGCAATTCCATCGAGATGTTCTTCCATAACAAGTTCGTCTTCGGGGGCTTCACCATGCGGGATCCTCGCGTGGTGAACGATCGCGTGGTGAACTTCTACGCCGACTACAACGGCGCCATCATCCATGCATTCGCCCAGATAGAAAACTGCAACGACGGATCCTGCAGCCTGAACGACAGCCTGATTCGAGAACTGGTGATCCGCCCGGCGTAGGGGCGGCACGAGCCGATCCGCATGCTGCGAGAGGGAAGAAGGGGGCGCCTTTTCCAAGCGCCCCCTTCTTCCCGTTCTATGGATTGCATTTTGAGCAGGCGCCGTAGCCTTGCGCGATCGCGTTTGAGCGCGAGATGGGAATTTGGCTTTTCTTCAGGTACTGGCATCCGTCGCGGTGGAACTTCTCGCCCGTCTTCGTGATGTAGACCGTGACGTCGTCTCCGCCGACCCCGCCGCCTCCTCCCGAGACTGCGGCAGCCGCGACGGCTGCTTCCTGCTCGGCGGCCGCCGCCGCTGCGGCCTGTTCCTCGGCCGCCTTCGCCGCGGCAGCTTCCTCCTCGGCCTTCTGGCGCTCGGCCTCCTTCTCCGCCTCGATCTTGGCCATGCTCTCGGCATCGAGCTTCAGGGACAAGCGGGCCGTCTGATCCTTCGTGCCGTCGAAGGAGCACTTCACCGAATCAGATGCGAAAACGCTCTCGCCCACCTTCAAAGACGAGGGATCGAGCTTGAAGACGTACGTTCCGGCCGGGTAGGCAAGCACGTAGCTTTTGCCGAGCGCGGCCTCGTGCCTGTCGTCGACCTTCGTGCCGTCGTCCTGCGTACCGGTGACGAGCACGGTCACCGATGCGGGCAGCGATTCGCCGCTGCCGTTGACGACGAAGCTCAGCTCGCCCTCCTGAGCGGGAGCGGCGGGCTGCTGCTGGACAGCCGAAGGATCGGGACCCCCCTGCGGTGGAGCCTGACTGCCGCCCGCGAGGGCGCCGGCGGACATGACGAGGCCAAGCGCGACCGCGCACGCGGCCACGGCGAGCGTCGCCGTGGGGCGGCGCGGAGGCAAGGATGCGGCATCGGCGCGCTTCTTGTCCCGGTAGACGAGCGCGAGCGAGGCGACGCCGCACAGCACACCGGCGAACGCGAGGACGCCGGTGAAGCACAGCAGGAGCCCGACCACGGCCAGAATGAGCGGCAAGTTGGGCGACTTCGCCTTCTTCTCCGGCTCCGGGAACACCACCACGCCTCCTTCGAGCGGCGCCGCCGCCTTCTTGCCGTCGGGCGCCCCGCGGCGAGGCGGCTCGTAGAGAGGCGCGTCGGACACGAGTTCTTGCGCTTCAGGCTGCGGCGGCAGAGCCTGGTCGGAAGCGACGCCTGCGATGCGCGCCTTGCCGGCCTCGGCGAGCCTGACCTTGCCGGCGTCGGGGTACTCGACGAGCCCCTCCTTGCGCAGTTCGGCGCGGGCCTTCTCAACCCGGTTCGCGAAAAGCGGCGTCGCGCTGCCGGAAACGCGGTAACGTTCCTGTTGCGGAGAAAGGCCGAGCAGCTTCGCCACCCCATGCTCAAACGACCCGAACGACCTCTGCCGGCCGCTCGAAAGGGCTTTCAGAGCCGCCTCCTTGATCGTTTCCACGTCGGGGATGTCATCCCGTGAAACGCTTTCCTTCTCCCCCATGCCACCGCCCCTCTCGTAAGGAACCTCTTATGCCACCAGCGATTATCCAATTTTGATTCATGACTATTCTAGCAAATATATAAGCCTAGCGATGATGGTTCTCGGTTTCGCCGGACGGTCATGGCGCCGAAAACGCATCCGGTGCCATCGAACCAACCCGAGAGTTTTGCGAGCACGAGTCCGTGACCATTCGGCAACGACGGGGGGCGTCGGCGGGGGGAACGCCGTATCGTATACGGACACGCCCTTCGGGTGAAACTCGAACCGAAGGGCGCGAACGAAGGCCGGGAAGCGGGAGGCGCTGTCGCATGAAGTCGTTTCTGCAGGACATGACGATGAACCTGACGCGCTGGATACAAGGGCGCTACGGCAACGACAGCCTGTCGAACGGGCTGGTCGCGCTCGGCGTCATCGCGCTTCTGTTGTCAATCATCCCGGGGCTCGGCGCGTTCTCGCTGCTCTCGTTCGTTTGCCTGGCCATCGCCATCTTCCGCAGCCTGTCTAAGAACTTCGCCCGACGCCGCAAAGAGAACGAGACCTACGAGCGCGTCATGAAGGGCCCGAAGCGCACCTACGCGATGGCGAAGAAGGCTTGGGCGAACCGCGCCACGACGCGTTACTTCAAATGCAAGGGATGCGGCACCGCGCTCTCCGTCCCGCGCGGCGAGGGAACGCTGCGCGTTGTCTGCCCCAAATGCAAGAAGGAGACGAGGAAGTCGTAGGGCCGTAGGCGCGGTCGGAACGCATGCACGCGCGCTGCTCACGAGGCGCTCGTTCGTGGCAGGGTCCGCGATCGCCGCGCTGGGGTTCATGACCGGGGGCCTCGCCGGCTGCGCGTCAACCGAGACCGTCCCGGCGCCGACGGCGGCGTGACCCTCTCGCCCGGCTTCACGGGCATCACCAACATCACGCGCGGCGGCCTGAACATCAACGAGCTGCACCACCGCCTTGACGAGGAGGGCAGACTCAAGCCGCGCATGCGCATCGCAACCACGATGGAACCCACCTGCACCTACGACGAGGCGCTGGCCGCCATCAAGGGAAGCGCCAGCTTCGACTCCGAGATGACGATTGCCAACACGGCGAAGATCTTCTACGACGGCGTAATCGAGAGCGGTACGGCCGTCATGATCGAACCTTACCTGGAGGCCGCCTACATCGGTGAGGAGGACGCCGACATGCACCACTGGGCCGAACAGGCGCTCACGCCCTACCAGATGCTCGAAGCCTACACGAAGAACGTCGCGTACCAGAACTTCATGGAGAACTTTACGGGCACCGTGGAGGTGGGCAAGCGCGCCGCCCGGGCGTTCTGCACGCGTTCCTCCGTTTTCCGCACGAAAACCTCCCTCGTGCGAATCGCACGAACCTCCCGGGCTGCATCGGAAGCGAATCCCCGCAAAGTACCCACCCTTGCGAACTGGCCTTTCAGGTATGGAAGCGTCTCAACCCCTCTGCGACTTCTTAATCAGTTTCGCACGAAGGTGCTTTTTGTGCCATCAAAGGGAAATCACGTGCACCGAAGGTCGTCGTACCCTATCGGAAGCCCGAGCTGCCTCCTGAGCTTGAGCTTCCTCTCGTGATAATGCGAAACCCTCACCGGAGTGCGCTTGCCGAGATGACGGCGGATCGTCTCGGCTATCGCGTCGGTGGCAACCACGCTGTTCAGCTCGTCGTTCGTGATGCCGATGACCGTCCACCCCATGGAGAGGAGAGCGTTCGTCCTCCTCGAGTCCGAGATGCGCATCTCCTCCCCTTCATGGCATTTCCGGCTTTGGTACTCCACGTCAAGCTTCGCCTCCGGCCAGCACAAATCGCAGCGAAAGCTCGACTTGCCGGTAAGCGCCCGCGCGGTCGGACTCGCCTTCACCTCGTAGTTCATGCGGGGGATTCCCAACCCCAGCCCGCCATGCATCATGGGCATGCCGAGGACGAGAGCATTTTGCGTCTCGCGCGCAGAAGCGGAGCCGTCAGCCGCATAGCGTAGAACGTCCGCTAACCGCCTCGATCCGCGAAGCGACGGGTTGCGCATGGCGAAGTCAGCAATCGCCCGAACGGAGACGAGAGGTTTCACCCGATAGGCGTCCGGCACGCCGGTAAGTCGGGTTTGGTACGTGCCGCATGCTTCGTAAACGAGCCGCAAAAGCGCGATCATGCCCTCCTCCTGCGCCGCAGCATGCGCAAGGGCGAGGGCCGCAGCGCCCACAGCCACGCCCCCGCCAAGCCGAAGCAACGCCCGGCCTTGGAGCTGCGACGTGCACACATGCGCCCTGCATGCGCGCGACGGACGGCGCCCGGCAGCGCTGGACACCAGGACATGCGCAGGACTCTCGACAAGAATGCCGGGATGGGCTGTTTGGAGCTTCTCGATAGCTCGCTCGAGCTCGCCGACGAGCGGCGCTTGCTCGGGGGGCCTGCACGCGCTGCCTCGCAACACGGCGAAAGCGGCCGGATCCGTCGTGCGCAGCATCTGGAACGCGGTTCGATGTCCGAAGCATATCGTCGGCGCGCTCATGCGAACCGCCCCTGGACGTGCGTGCCGAATTCCGATCGGAAGACAGACGAAGACACGCGACCCCCTTTGAGCCCTGGGCTTCAGAGGATCCTGCGAACGTGGTAGGGGAAACACGGGAACGGTTTCCGCAATGGGCCGCTTCAAGAGAAAGGGCGTCCGCACTGGCTCTTCGTTGCGGCTATTCTAGCACGCGAACGTGCTTCGACGACACAAAATTCGCCTTCGTGACAAGGATCCTGGGACTCCAAGGGCGAAGCTCCTGACGGTGCCAGGCAAGCTTCGGAGTTTCACCTGGCCGAAAACGAGGAGGGCATGAGCCCACCGCGAGATCGCAGTTCGGTTTCACCGCAGCGTTCGCACGAGGGGGGGGTTGTGTGTCGCCAAGGCGAGAACGCATGCAGACGGGCCGCCGGGTGCGCCCTAACCGAATGCGAGGAAGGCGATACCGTTAACGATGGAGTAGGCGAACGGGATGCCTGCGATGGTGACGAACGCCGGGAAGGCCGCGGCGGTTGGGGTACACGTCTCGATGTCGCCGCGCGCATCGACGAAACCCGTTTTGGAGCCCACCGCCGTCGGGAAGCGCCTGGAACGGCGCCGCGAACGTCGAGAAGCCCAGCGCTACGTCCTCATGCTGGCGCACGAGCGCATGAGCCGGGTGCTTCCCGACGAGAACGTGATGCTCGAGCAGCTGGGACTGATGGTGGCACTGCACGAGATGCGCAAGCACGAGCAGCGCTACAACAACCTGCTGCTCGACCGCGTGTTCTACGGGAGCTCGCCGTCCGAGCAGAAGAAGCTGCTCGGATTCAACCTGGATTCGAGCGACGACGTGCTCAGCATCCAGCTGGCGTTGAAGATAGATTTTTTCATCGAACGATACTGACGGGGCGGGAGCGGCTTGCGAAAAGCAATACCATCCAGTAGTAAAATTAGTACAAATGTTCGCTATAATGTGCTATGCTTCTCCTAAAAAAGGAGGGGGCGACAGCATGAACCTGGGGCATGAAACCGAGCGGATCGAGTTCAAGAAATCGACTTCCGAGCTCAAGGAGGCGGCTGTCTCGGTGGCCGCGATCCTCAACAAGCACGGGAGCGGCACGCTGTACTTCGGCGTGAAGCCGGACGGCGAGGTGTGCGGGCAAGACGTGGCGGAATCGACGCTGCGGGAGGTGAGCCAAGCAATCGGCTGCGCCATCGACCCGCGCGTGCATCCCGTCGTCGAAGCGCTCGACGACGAGGGGCGCCGCTACGTGCGCGTAGACTTTTCCGGAAGCGACGCTCCTTACGCCTGCAGGGGCGCCTACCGCATCCGCGTCGCGGACGAGGACGTGCTCATGGCACCGGCGGAGGTGCGCCGCATGGCGGTCGAGGCCGAAGATCGGATCAACCCTTGGGATTCGCGGCTTTCGCAGCGCAACGTCGCCGACGTCAGCGAGAAAGAGTTGCGCGCCTACATCGAGCGCGGCAACGCATGCGGTCGCATCAGCTTCGCGTACGAAGGCGTGGAGAGCACGCTCACGCGTTTGGGGCTCGTACGGGAAGGACGGCTCACCAACGCGGCCGAGGTGCTGTTCTGCGAATCCTTCTACCCCATGCTCAAGATGGCCATCTTCGCCAACCACCAGAGAGTCGACATCCTGGACATCCAGCAGGAGCAAGGCACCTTGTTCGAGCTGGCGCGCAAAGCCGAGTTCTACGTGCTCAGCAGCATCAGGAGAAGGGCCGTGTTCACCGGCAAGATCGAGCGTGACGAGATACCGGAGCTTCCCATGGACGCTGTGCGCGAGGCCATCCTCAACGCGTTCGCGCACCGTTCGTACCGCTCCGATCTGGCAATCCAAGTGGAAGTTTACCCTGACAGCGTCGAGATCTTCAGCCCCGGCTGGTTCCCGCACGGCAAAACACCGGAAGCTCACCTGTTGGGCGAGGACAAGTCGTCCACCAGCAGGAACAAACTCATCGCCAAGGCGCTGTTCCTATCCAAGGAGATCGAGTCCTTCGGCACGGGCCTCCCCCGTATTAAAAAACTTTGCGATGCCGAGGGCATCAAACTCGAGTACCAGAAGGACACGAACGGAACCACCGTGGTCTTCCACCGCAACGATCCGTTCGCGGCGATGTCCGAACGGGAAGCGCAGGCAACAACCGCCCCGAAACCCGACTGGACGCTTTCCCGGACAGCGCTGGACGTCTTCCGTGCGGTCAAAGCCGAATCCGATTTGACCGTGGCGCAAATTTCCGAACGAACACACAGGTCGATCCGAACAGTCGAGCGCTCGCTCAAAGAGCTTCGAGACGCAGGGCTCATCACCCGAAAAGGCTCGAACAAAACCGGCAGCTGGATGGTTTTAAGCGATGCAGATGACGGAACAAATCCTTCATAAAGCCTGACAAAAGCGGCCTAAAGATAAATGGCGGGATAAATGGCGGGATAAATGGCGGGATAAATGGCGGGATAAACGAGCTCCGATAGCGCAGACGCGAACGGGGCGTTGGCGACGCACGTAGATACCCGTCCTTCATCGTATTTGCGTTGACCATAGACAGCATGAAGCTACAAGATGCGCTCAATATACTGCTGGATCGGGACGCTCGCGGACGCTACGCGCTCCGCAAGCGCGACCTTGCCATCGTGCTGGACGAATCGGGTCGCACACTCGGCCAGACGCTCGAGAGCGCCCTTCACTCGACCTCGTCGACGAAGGAAAGCCGCATGCCCAAAATCGACTTCAACGCCTACGCCGCCCAGCTCGCGCGCGAACGGTCGGCAGACCATGACTCCCGTCATCGAGAAGGAGCTTCTACACTACGAGATCCTACGCGCCATGGAGCAGGGCGGCTTGCTGGCGAGCCTCACGTTCCAAGGCGGCACGCGCCCACGCCTCTGCTACGTCGCGCCGCGCTAACCGAAAACGTGCGGGAGCTTTACGCATATTGCAAGGCGCAGAAACAGGGCGCTCCCTCAAGACGCAAAAGCGCGTTTCTGGCTCCCGATATCGTGTCACGGGTCCTCATTTGCGCCCACATTTCGCACGCGCCCCTACCCAAACCAAGGTCGGCGCGAGCGGGCCGACGACCACGCTCGCGCGCCCAAATGCACGATTCTTCCCAAAATGTTGCGCGCGAGCGCATACCGAGACCCGCACATCGACAGTAAGCACTTACGACCAGGCAAAACGCACAATCGCATCGAAGACATCCCCTTGGCAGGCCCTTCGAACGCAACATTGGAGGAAGAATCGCGCAAAAACAGGATGCCCGCTGCCAACGCGGGCAGCAGCCACCGAGTCGAGCGCACGTGGCATCAGCTGCCCAGCCACAACGATGTCTTCTTCCGTCGCAAGGCTAATAAACCGTTGGGCAACAGGCGCGAAGCCGGCTCGTGCGCATTTCGCAAACCCCGTATCGTGGGAGCGCGCCCTGCAGCAGCTTAAAACTCGGAGCCCGCAGGGCGCTCTGCGGTAGAATGACACTCTACGAAACCGCATCCGCTTACTCGGCGAAAGGCAACACACGTGAAGGACTTTTTCCAACGCATGGCATTGAAAACGGCCCAATGGATGCAAGGGCGTTACGGACTGGACGGGCTGTCGAACGGGCTCATGGCGCTGGGCATCATCTCCATGCTGCTGTCCGTGCTTCCTTATCTGGAAGCATTCTCATGGGTCGCGCTGACAAGCATGGCCTTGGCCCTGTTTCGCACCTGCTCCAAGAACTTCGCCCAACGACGCAAAGAAAACGCCGTGTACGAGCGCATCATGGCCAAGCCGAAACGCGCGTACGCCCTGGCCAAGAAGAAGTGGGTCAACCGCAAAACCACGCTGTACTTCACCTGCAAGAACTGCGGCCAAGCCCTTTCGGTTCCGCGCGGCAAAGGCACCTTGCGCGTGGTCTGCCCGAAATGCAAGACGGAGATCACCAAGAAGTCGTAGCCATCACGCTCGACGGGAAACGAGCAAACCGGCAAGACGAAGACGTGAATGGAGCAGGGGGACGAAGGCAATAGCCCGTCCCCCTGCTCCATTAAAAAGAGCGACCCTGGCGATAAGGGTCGCTCTTTGGCCGCCTGGCCCCATGCCCGGTGCGCACCGGATTTTCGCATCGAACCAAACGGCTTCGCGGAAAAGGCGGAATTGCACTGCGGCGACCTGGGCAAAGCGCAAGCCGCCGCAATCGGTCAACCTACTTGCCGGCAGGCTCCTGCTGCGTGATGCAGTGGATGTTGCCGCCGCCGAAGACCACCTGGTCGGTCTTCACGCCCACGGCCTTGTACGCGCCCTCGCCCCAGGCCTCGTCGAACGCGGCCTGGATCTGCTGGACGGCCAGCACGTCGTTCTCGTCGCCGTACTGCGGCACGATAACGCCGCCGTTGACGATGAGGAAGTTCATGTAGGACGCGATCAGCGGCTCGTCGGCCACGCGCGGCTCGGCATATTCCTCGGTGTCGATGGAGTCGCAGGACGCCTGGTCCATGTACAGCGGCTTCACGGGCATGACGAGTTTCGTCACTTCAAGCTTGCGGCCCTTGGCGTCCACGGCGTTGGAAAGCGTCTCGTAGGCGGCATGGCACTCGTTGTAGAACGGGTAGTCCGGATCGTCGGACCAGATGCACAGCATCTTGCCGGGGGCCACGAAGCACGCCACGTCGTCGATGTGACCGTTCGTCTCCTCGGGGTCGATGCCGTCCTTCACCCAGATGACCTTTTCGACGCCCAGGTAGTTCTTCAGACCCTCGTCCATGTACGCGCGCAGCTCTTCGGACCACGCCTCGTAGTCGGTCACGGACGCGTTGCGGCCAGGATCGAGCAGGCACATGTCCGTGGTGACGACCGTGCCCTCGCCGTCAACGTGGATGGAGCCGCCCTCAAGGATGAGGCTTTCGGGACGGTAGCGACGGCATCCGCTCATCTCGGCCATCTTGAGCGCGATCTGCTCGTCTTTGTCCCACGGGAAGTACAGGCCGTTCTCGAACCCGCCGTAGGCGTTGAAGTGCCAATGCACGGCGCGCTTGTCGCCCTCGTCGTTGACCACCCAGGTGGCGCCGGTGTCGCGCACCCATGCGTCGTCGGTGGTCATCTCGATCACGGTAATGTTCTCGTCGTCCTCGAACACAGCCTTGGCGTTGGCGTAGTCGACCTGGTTCACGCACATGGTGACGGGCTCGAACTCGGCGATAGCGCGCGCAACTGCGGCGTACTGCTTCTGAGCGGGCTTCGCTCCCCACGCCCACGTGTCGGTGCGGTGCGGCCACGCCATCCAAATGCGGGTCTGCGGCTCGAACTCGCCGGGCATGCGGTAGCCGTCGGCCTTCGGGGTTGACTGGGATTCGGTAATCGTCTTCATGATGCACACCTTTCTGTTTGGTTTGCAAATCCTGTTTCGTAGATTCTCCCACGGACGGGGCTTGCGAATCGCCCCGCCCGTCCAATCGAAATCACAGCGTTTACGCCACCGGCTGAGCCTCGGGTTCTTTCTCCGCAGCGCTCTGCGAAGCCTCGCGCGCCTCTTCGGCAGCTTCCTCAGCCAAGCGCTCGGCAGCCAACTCGGGCGTCAGGCCCTTGTATTCGTTCGTGCGACCGCGCTTCGACCAAACGCGCACCACCTCGCCCAGCACGACGAACACCAGCACGCCCACCAGCATCGGAATCTTCGAAAGCTCTTCTTCCGAGCCGTTCAACGGCACGATGGTGGCGATGATGGCCAGCACCAACTCGATGGCGGGGACGGCCAGCATGACGTACATGAGCTTGCCCTTGAAGGGGAAGGTGAACACGCGCGGACGGTTCGGATCGACCTTGCGCAGCCTCAGGAACGCGGTGAACATGGGGATGTAGCTGATCAGCAGGAACACGACGTTCATGGAGAACAGCATCCAGAAGATGCCCTCGGAGATAGCCGGAATGGGGATCAACTGCAGCATGAGGGCCAAGGACGCCACCACGCCGTTGATGATGGCCGCACCCGTGGGCATGCCGGTCTTCGCGTTTTCGTGAGCGAACAGCTTGGGCATGTTGCCGTGCTTCGCCGCATAGTCGGCCACGAAGTTCACGCCGAAGGACCAGGAAGCCATGTTCGCGAACAGCGTGACCAGGAACACCACGCAGATCAGCATGAAGATGGGGGACGCCTCGCCCACCATGGTCATGACCGCGTAGATCATGCCGAAGTCGGGATCGATCTGATCGGCCGGAATGGCAGCGCCGATGCCGAACGAGCAGAACAGGTAGATCGCAGCGATGGCCAAACCGCCCAAGATGATGGCCTTGGGAATGTCGCGCGAGGGGTTCTTCATGGCGCCGGCGAACGTGCAGATGACCTCGAAGCCCATGAAGTTGAACAGGATGATGGACAGGTACGTAAGCGCGTTGGTGTTGGTGAGGTCGGGAACGAACGTAGCCGGGGACATATCGCTGGCGAAGCCGTTGTTCATGGCGTACCAAATGCCCAGACCGCCGACCGACACCGCGATGAGCACTTTGAGGATGGCGCCGCCGTTGAGGATCCACGCGGAATCGGACACCTTCGAAAAGCTCATGAACACGACGATCCATACGAACGCCAGCTCGATGGCGAGCACCGGGACAAGTTCGAACTCGACGCCGAACACCATGCCCAGAATATCGGGGAACAGCGTTGCCAAAGACGCGATCCACAGCGGGAAGTTGATCCAATAGTACCAGGCCACGCGGCTACCCCAACGGTCGCCGAACGCCTCGCGGATCCAGTCGTACAAGCCGCCGTCGGAATCGTAGGTGGTCCCCAGCTCGGCCACCACCATGCCGTACGGAAGCAGGAACGTGATGATGAGGAAGATCCACCAGAAGAACTGCTGGTTGCCGATGGCGGCTGCGGGTGCTGCGGCCTCGGCCACGAACACGACGCAGATCACCGACAGGATCACGCTCATGAATGAAAACTTTTTAACTTTGTTGCTCATGCGTATCCCCCTTCCAGGGGTTCGGCTCCACCGGGCCGCGCCGGCTTGGCGACGCGGGCCCGGCCCGGTGGAGCGCTCGATCATGGGGAACGGGTTGCGCGCCTCGCGCCGCGCAACCCGCCAAGGTCTCTTTTGCTACTTGCCGATCTTGCTCAACACCGCATTCATGCGGGCTTCGGCGGCGTCGGCCACGGCCGCGTCCTCGACGGTCTTCGGGCACAGGTAGGCCAGGATGGCGCGGATGGAGTGCTTGCGGTTCTCGGCCTCCACCCAGCACAGGCTGCGCTCGGGGCTGTCCATGA
>NZ_QICD01000033.1 GCF_003726035.1 Paraeggerthella hongkongensis | reverse complement strand
TTTCTCGCTTGTTCTGCTTCTCAGTATCCGGTTTTCAAGGTTCTCCGCTTCAAGCCGAAGCCCGAAGCGCAAGGAGATATACTACCCGTGCCCCCGTCCGGAGTCAAGAACTTTTTTGGAAAAGTTTCTCGATCCGTCTCGCCGGGGCCCGCCCGGCCCGCATGTGCGCGTGGAGGACGTCCGCGACCTCTCCTCGGGGAAGCGCGGAGGGAGCATGTTACGGGAAGCCGGGACGCGGCGCAAGAGCCTTTTTCGAAAATGCGCGGAACCCCACGGTTTCACGCGCCTGCGATCCCCATCCACCTCTATATAGAAAAGCCCGCCTCGAAAGAGACGGGCTTTGCAAAGACATGCTGTTCGCAAATACGGCTTAGCGCTTCGAGAACTGCGGGCGCTTGCGGGCTTTCTTGAGACCGTACTTCTTGCGCTCCACCATACGGGAGTCGCGCGTCAGGAAGCCAGCCTTCTTGAGCTCGGCGCGGTAATCGCCAGCGGAAAGCAGCGCACGGGAAATGCCGTGGCGCAGAGCGCCGGCCTGACCCGAGATGCCGCCACCGTTCAGGATGGCGATAACGTCGAAGTGGTCCATCGTATCCGTAACCTTGAACGGCGTCTTGGCGTAGTCGACCAGAGCCTCGCGGCCGAAGTACTGCGCAGCTTCGCGGCCGTTAACGGTAATCTTGCCGGTGCCGGGAACGAGGCGCACGCGCGCAACAGCGTTCTTGCGACGGCCGGTGCCGTAGTACAAAGCTTCACCTGCCATGGGTTAACCCTCCATCTCGATCTTGCGGGGCTGCTGAGCCATGTGCGGATGCTCCGCACCCGTGTACACCTTGAGCTTCTTGCCCATGGCGCGACCAAGCGTGTTCTTGGGCAGCATGCCCTTGACGGCATGCTCGATAACGCGCTCGGGATGCTTTGCCATGGCCTCTTCAAAGGTCTCGGACTTCAGCCCGCCGGGGAAACCACTGTGACGATAGTAGCTCTTGGTCTGAGCCTTCGTGCCCGTCACGCGGATCTTGTCCACGTTGATGATGACCACGAAGTCACCGGTGTCGACATGCGGCGTGTACTGCGGCTTGTGCTTGCCCTTGAGAATGTGAGCAGCCTTGGCAGCAACGCGACCGAGAACCTGGTTCTCTGCGTCGATCAAGACCCACTCGCGCTCAACTTCGTTGGGCTTCGCGTAATACGTCTTCACTATCTTCCTCCAAAATCCTGTCCTACCCCGCCGTGCGGGGCGGGATTTCCGTCGCTCTTCAGCAGCTCGATAGAATCGAGCAAACCGTATTGCGGCGAATGATCGGTTTCAAAAGTGCAGGTAGATCGGATGTCGGGTTCCTACGCCGACGCGCAACCTAAGGTCTGGACTCCCTGGTTCGCGCTTCCGCTTCTATGCTGCATGCACGGGGCTTTCGAAAGCGAACCTTTGCATTGTAAACAGGCGAAACCCTAAAAGTCAACGAATAATCACAACGTTGCGCGTGATTTGCACAAAGAGGATCGGAACCAAGGCAAAACCGCAAGCGAACGAGGACAAAAAATCTTTAAGGTAGGCGTGTTCGATCGCCAGGGATTGCTCGACACTATAGAACAGGGAGGCGTCGGGAAGCCGGGTTGGGAATAAGGTCGCAAGCCTCGCTGCCCTTAGAAAGCCAACCGATTCACGAGAAGAACCTCCACGTGTTGCCGCCGCTGCGCTTGGCGCGATACATGGCGGCATCGGCGTTGCGGTACAGCTCTTCGTATGTAGCGCCGTCGCGCGGGAACAAAGCGATCCCCAAACTCACGGTAGGATAGTCCCGACGCCGCGGATCGTCGGCGGCCATCTCCGACACGGCCGCGCACATGCGCCGCGCAACGGCCTCGATGACCTCGCGCGACGAAATGCCGCGCAAGCACACCATGAACTCGTCGCCGCCTATACGCCCAATCATATCGCCATGACGAATGGCCTCGGCAAGCGCTTCTACCGAACACACCAGCACAAGGTCGCCCACCGCATGACCGAGCGAATCGTTCGTCATCTTGAAACCATCCAGATCGGCCATAATGAAAGCGTGGCTGACCTGGCCTTCCGATTCCCGAATAAGCTGAACGGACAGCGCCTCGAACGTAGCCCGGTTCAAAACGCCCGTCAAGGAATCCCGTTCCGCGCGTGTCTTCTGCGCACGCTCGAGCTCGCGCCGCTCGGTCACATCCCAGAACGAGATAACCGCTGAAGCGGGGTTGCCCTCGTCATCGATCACCAGCGCATAATCAACCTGATACCACCGAAAATCGCCGGAAACAGACTTGCGCATGCGGATGACCGCCGTTCCATGAGGAACGCCTTTATCAATATCATGGTACAGCCCCAAAAACGCGTCAATCCCCTCGGGGGCAACCAGCCCTCGAGTTACCAGACTATCGGGAACGTCCTCGTAGCGGATAGGCTCGATCAGGCTTCCGCCGGAAACATTCTGCAAAAACAGCGCTCGCTCAACGGTGTCGAAAACCGCAATGATCTTGCCGCTCATCTCTACGGCGACGCGAAAGGCATCCTCGCTCATGCGCAGGCGCTTGCGCGTCTCCATCCACGACGTCACGTCCAGCACGCTGCACGAAACGACTCGCCGATCGGGATCGTACTTGCAGCGCGTTCGCACCCTGAGGATGGATCCGTCGGGCGTTTCCTGGGGAACCTCGATCTCCATCGTGGTTGCGCCCGCCTCGATTCCAACCCGGAGGCGCTCGGAAAATTGATCCCATCCCGACGTCGCGAGCAAATCTGCGGGATAGAGTTCTCCGGGGGTTCGAGCGTAGCCCATTAAAGCGAAGAACTCGTCGTTGGCAACAAGCGGCTTTATCCCCTCGCCAGTGTACTTCAACTGGGCAAACTCGACGGGGATATCGGACAGTGCAACGGTATGTTCTTTGCGGTTTCCCATAAGAACCAGTATACCGAGCCTTCGCTGACGGCCAGGGAGGAATTTACCGAAGAATCGTCCGTTTTCGAACCCAGACTCCCCGAAAAAGAAGCGCAGGACGCCCGTTTTTCCAGCGTACTGCGCTTCTCAATACTCAGAACCCTTCGTTCTTGCCTAAAATGCAGCGCGTCTACACTGCAGCAAGAGCCCGTTCGACATCGGCGACAAGATCTGCCGTCCCCTCGATGCCGCACGACAAGCGGATAAGGTCCGGCGTGATCCCGGCGGCCGCCAACTCGTCATCGTTCATTTGGCGATGCGTCGCGTTCGCCGGATGCAGCACGCAAGTCCGCGCATCCGCCACGTGCGTGGCGATCTGCGCCAACTTGAGATTTTTCATGAACGTCTCCGCCGCCGCCCGACCACCGGCAACGCCAAAGCTGACCACACCGCTTGCGCCATGGGAAAGGTACTTCTGGGCAAGCTCGAATCCGGCATCGCCCTCAAGACCGGGATAGCGGACCCATGCCACCTTCGGATGCTGATCCAAGAATCGAGCAAGCGCCAAACCGTTCGCGCTATGCTGGGCCATGCGCAGATGCAGGCTTTCAAGACCCATGTTGATAAGGAAGGCGTTCTGCGGCGACTGCGTGCACCCGAAATCACGCATGAGCTGGGCGGTTGCCTTCGTAATGAACGCGCCGGCCAAGCCGAAACGCTCGGTGTACGTTACTCCGTGATAGCTCTCGTCAGGTTCGCACAACCCGGGGAACTTGTCGGCATGCGCGGTCCAGTCGAACCTTCCAGAATCAACGATAGCCCCGCCGACGCTCGCTCCGTGGCCGTCCATGTACTTAGTGGTGGAATGAGTGACGATGTCGGCACCCCACTCAATAGGACGACAGTTCACCGGCGTGGGAAACGTGTTGTCCACGATAAGCGGTACGCCGTGCGCATGCGCCGCCGCAGCAAAACGCTCGATGTCAAGCACGGACAAGGCGGGGTTTGCGATGGTTTCTCCGAACACGGCCTTCGTGTTCGGACGGAACGCGGCCTCCAGTTCATCATCAGTGCAATCCGGAGAAACGAACGTGCACTCCAGCCCCATGCGCTTCATGGTGACGGCCAAAAGGTTATAGGTGCCTCCATAGATGGCCGAGCTTGCCACCACATGATCGCCGCAACCGGCAATATTGAACACCGCGAAGAAGTTGGCCGCCTGCCCCGACGAGGTGAGCATGGCTGCCGTGCCGCCCTCCAACTCGGCGATCTTGGCCGCTACGAAATCGTTCGTGGGATTTTGCAAACGCGTATAGAAATACCCCGCCTCCTCCAGGTCGAACAGCTTGCCCATGTGCTCGCTCGTATCGTATTTCCAGGTGGTGGACTGGTAAATGGGAATCTGTCGAGGTTCGCCGTCACCGGGACGGTAGCCCCCCTGTACGCAGATCGTGCTTATGCTTTCACTCATAAAGGCTCCTCATCGCAAGGGTCCGGGGAATGTGTCCGGCTCATTATACCGGGCACCGCAACGCGCTTGGTAGCCGTGTCTTTCCGATAACTTGCAATCTGTTTATAGAATAACCAGGCTATCTGTTTGTAAGAGTGTGAAGAATAGGGAGATGAGACGAAGGGACGGGGTCAATGACTCATTTTCGGCCGCAGGCCAGAAAATGAGTCATTGACCCCGTCCCTTCGTCTCATTCAACGGCCCCGGGCAATCCGGGGCCGTTTCGGCAATCCGTCGAGCGGCTCCATCAGGTAGCCGTGAACTCCGCTACGTCGGCCAAAGGACTCGCCGTCCCGTCCTCGGCAACAGATCGAACCAGCAGCCGATAGAAGCCAGGCTTAGGAGGCGTGTATGAGAAGCTCCATTGAACGGACAGTTCAGGCGCAGAGTCGGAAACGTCGAACGTAGTCCAGTTCCGACCGTCGTCCAACGAAAACTGCACCGATGCAATTTGGTTTCCATAGTCTTCGGCATACCCGCTCAATGTCACCGGCTTTCCAGCTTCAACCTGCATAGGGACGATCATGGCTCCACCTATTCCTGAGCGCCCGCCAACACGCCAACGTTCGGGCTGTTGGGATGGGCGTCGGAAAGCCCTGGATCGGCAGGAGCCTGCTTTTGCGTGGAAACAACGATGCTCGCGACATCGCGAACAAAGTAGTTCGCGGGCGTCTTCGTCATCCAAAGCTGGTTGTTGCCGCCTACGGAAGCGGATAAATCTTCATCGTTGACCTGATAGCTCAGCACAGCATGATGCCCCAGCACATAGCCCAAAGAGAACGAAGCCTCAGTGCCATCGGAAGAAACGAACGTCACCGTGTTCGCCCCGGGCTGCACGGAAGCGCGCTTCAGCAGGTGCTCCACGGGGATGCCCTTCACGTCAGCGGTGATGGTTGCGCGCCCACCAGCCGGATTTCCGCCGCAGGTACACGACATCACCTTGTTCGTGGACTCCTCCTTGGCAAGATCGCCGACCGAAGCGGTAAACGCAGACTGCACATCTCCCGAAACCGACAGCTGCCAGCCCAGGGGATTGTCGACCGCAAGATCGACGGATGCTCCGCACAAAGCGTTCGTGGCCTTTTGGAACAGCGTTTTGATTATCGCGTTTGGCGTGATGACGCCCTGATCATAGGAGAACTCGCCCTTGACTACGGCATCGGTGACCTGCACGTTCTCGATCGGCGCACCGTAAGTCCGCGCTTCGTTTTCGCCAGCGGGACGCGATGCCGAAGCATCCGTCTCGGACGCAAGGGCAACCGGCGCAGCGGCCATCGAAGCTACCATGGTCAGGCCGGCCAGAGCGGAGAGCGTGGTGCGACCGTGTTGCGTTTTCGTCTTCATGTCAATCCCCTCCTACTCTACCGTGAACATGAATTGCGTGTTGTACTGACACACTCTGTCGGTCCCATCGGGCTTTTCGCTCGTCGTGCGGATATCAAGCAGATATGCGCCCGGGGACGGCGGCGTAAAGTCCATGCGCCAGTACGTCCAGTAATCGGCATTGTTGTTGGGGGTATCGAGCACCTTCCACGTCTTCCCATGATCGAAGGAAAACTCGACCTTCTTGATGGGCTCGTCCCAAGCATCGGCAAAACCTTCCAGATGCACGGTCTTCGCCTCGTCTCCCGACAGGACCACGCCGGTGGGATAGTTCAGAACGCCGCTGTTGGGCTTGGAGTAGATCTCGCCCGTGCGATCGTCGGTGAACTGGCCCACGTACAGCTGAGCATCAAGCTCGTCAGCGGGCTTCGTCATGAAGGTAAGGTTGGAGATGCGCTTGGTGAAGTTGCCGCCGGAAGTCTTGTACACCCAAATCATGCAGGGATAGCCCTGGGAATTGGGGAGCAGCTTGCCGTCCATCTTGGTCACGATGATGGCATCGTTGTCGCGCAGCCAATCAAGGCTCATCTGGGCGTAATCGTACCCATCGGAGCTGATGGGGCTCAAGATATTGGCACCCGCTTTGGGTTTTGCATAGTCGATGATGGCGGACACGGGAATGCCCTCCACCTCGCTCTGCATGATGGTAGCCTGGCCCACGCCGTTGATGGTGCAGTCCATCTTCATGACTTGCTTCACGGTTCCGAACTTCTGCTCCATTTCGGGCAGCGTCATCTCGACCGGGTTTTCGCAATCGCCGTCAACGGAAATGACCCAGTTCTGGTAAATGGATTCGTCAACCTGGGAGTCGTCGGTCAACCACTCGCTCGGCTCGTCCTTGATGGTTTTGTAGAAACGATTCTCGGGCGGCGTGATAGTGGTCTGATCGTATGTGACGGACGGCTTCGCCTCGTCCGCCTTCAGATCGGTGATGCCCTTGTACAGATTGTACTTCACTTCGTCCCAGCGCTCGAACGAACCGGTCGTGGAGTCAACGTAGTGGCAAGACTGGCACGTGCCGCCATCCCTGTCGGTGAACATGGGGCTTTCCATATGCAGCGTATGGATGGGATCGCTCAGCTTGTTCCCCGAATACGACTCGGAATGGCACGCGATGCAGTTCTGGTACCCTTGCTCGGTGTTGTACCCGAAGAAAATAAGACGATGGTAGGTGGGCAGGCTCATGAGCGCGTTTTCCAGCGTATGGCATGAGGTGCACCCGCGCTTGTCTGCGTTCAGGTACGTGTTGTTGAACCCGATATCGTCCGAAGGCACGGGCTGCACCAAAAAACCGTTGCGATCGGTGTAGCGGCGAGGCTCGCGGGCCTGGGCGTTGGCGTCGTTCTTGTCCGTGTTCTTGTAGAATCCAGGCAACGACGCAATGCCGTCCACGAAACGACCGGACTCGGGGAACCCGCTGAACGTGGCCAGCTGATCGGGATCCGACACGGTCACGGGATCCGTCTTTCCACTTGCAGAACCTTGATCTTCCGATGACGGCTTGGGACTGCATCCCCAAGCCGCAAACGAAGCAACCAGAACAACCGCCGCGAGGGAAGCGATCAGTTTGGGCTTGCTTCGGCGATGCAAAGCCGAACGCTCTTCTTTCTTCATGAATCCTCCTTTACGTTGAACGAACGAAACCGATCCTCCTTTCCTCGTCTGCCTTCCATACCGCGATGCTCCGGCGCTCCACGAACCTCCTCCCTCGTACTGCGGATTCATGGCTGCGCAACGCCTAGCCTTTCGACCAGCCGCGCCTTTGCGGCCCATCGGAGTCTGCAATCCGGCTGCGGCGATAGTCGTAATGCTCGATATAGGTCTTATCCAGCAAGGACTTTTCGTAAAATCCCACGTCCCGGTTGTATTCGCACGTGGCGTCATCGGCGCTTTTGCATTCGTCTTGCAACGAGCCGTCTTCGCGGTAGCAGCGAAAGAACGCCTCGGGGCAGTGTTCTTTCAGATAGTCCATAAACACAAGATGGAATGTCTCGGACGCCACGAAGAAATGCCTGATCCCGTCGTCATCCTGCCGCAAGAAGCCCAAATCGAGCAATCGTGCGAAGTCGCTTCGAGCGCACGGGTAGGAGATGCCGTATCGGCGAACATGGATGGCGTAGGTGAATTCCGCATTGCTGTGCAGCAGCGCCTCCAAAAGAACGGCCCTCTGCCGGTAATTGAGAGACTCGTCGGCATCGATGATGGAGCGGAACCGCTCGCGCCTGCGGCGCATGCCCTCGAGCTTCGTCATGGTCCACCGCTGCTCGTCCACAACAAGCGCGACGACTTTCTCGAAGTAACCCGTCCAGTCGTAGTACCCGTCGCATGGCACCGGCATGTCCTCCGGCCTGCCGGACAAGGAATGCCCTTCCACGTAATTCTGGTCATCGGGAAACAGCAGCTTGAACACGGGGACGTGCGCCGAAAAATGATAGCCCGAACGATGCAGGACAAGAAAATACAACAAGTAGGCGAACAGGCAATTGCCTGCGGGAAACACCCGAAACGTCTTGAAATAGTACAGTGCGATGAGCGCGGCCATCAATGCATGGTTTCCCTTGATGGTCGAGCAAAAAACCTCCAGCGCGGGAGCGCGAAGCTCGCAGGCGCCGAAGAAGGCGGACTCTTCATCGCACGCTTCGTTGACCAAAACGCCTTCGGTCAGTTTCGCATAGAGGGATTCGACGGACGAAACGGAAAGGGGCTCGTTGCGGTAGGCCTCTATGTTCAAGAGAATCTTCCCGGCATTCGAGGCAAGCAGTTCAACGGCATTTTTCGGCTCGCACGCCTGCACGCACACGCGCTTCAGGTGCGCCGTGTCGACAACGGCGTATTCCAGCCGAGCAGCGGCCGCCAACTCCTCGGCCGCAAGGCTCAGCTCATAGTGACCGCCTTCGGGATCCGACAGGATGCGCGCATAATGCACGGCAAGACCCTCGTTGATCTGGAATTCCTCGAGCAGTTTGCTCAGATGCCACGTGGGAGCGTACCAGTTTTGCGTGGAAGGGCGATCGGAATCGGACGCGCCGCCATGAGGATCGAAAGGCACGGGCAGCGCCTTCCCCTGATAGCGGCGCAGCTTGTTGAGCACTATCCAGCACAAGGAGAAATCATCGGCGGATACGCCGAGGGCGCCCACGATGGAGTCGAATGTTTGGGCACGTTGCGAGGCCAACGCCAAAGCGCGCCCCAGCAACGACTGATCGTCTGCCACAAGACCCTCCCCCATGATCCTCACCTCGTCTCAAGAATCACCTTCTTGGGCCATAGTCTCAAATGCGCAACCAGGCGTTCAAGGGTTCGAGGAAGGACTAGAAAGTATTTGCTATAGGCAGATCATGGGCCGTGAAACCACGTGGAGCAATCAGCTTTCCAACCCCGTAAGCGAAAGGACGATACCCTCCGGCAAGCGGTCGCGATACGTAGTGGTCTGCACGCGATAGGGATGCACCTTGTTATCTTCTTGGCATAAGACCTCGAAACCGCGTTTACCGAAGAATGCGAACGTCTTTTCCTTGTTGCGCGTCAGGTCGTCCTCGAACAACTCCCCCATGATTCCACGACACCCGTAGTAATCGGCGATCAGGCACAGCACCTCCAGCACGAACGTGCCGCAACCCAAATCCTCCTTGCGCGTAACGAAATCGATGATGCGCACGTGATCGTCCGAGGAATCTCCTTGAGTAAGCGTGACGTCGGCGATAATGGTGGAGGCGGCATCGGCGTTCGCATCGTTTTCGGTGCGCACGTTCAGGTACAGCTGAATCCGATCATAGCCAAACGGCGCGTATTCAGGCTCCAGACGCAGCCTTCCCGCCAAAAAACAGTAGAGCGTACGATCCCCTGTATCCTTTGTCGCAATAAGCGTCTCGATTCCCGCCATTGCTTCCTCCCGTCTCGCACCGTATTGCCACCGCACCTCGCAGTGCATTCCTATCGTATCCATTTTACCCAGCAGATTCGCCCCGCAATGCACGACGAACGACCGGACGAACGCGGTATGGCTGAAAAACGAGGGAGGTTGGAAAAGGAATGGGGCGTTCCGATAACGCGTTATCTCTTCTTTGGATAGGTAGGTCATCTGATTATCCGGTATCATACACTCAGCCAAAACACTCGGCCTTGAGCGCCGCCGCAGCGCACGAAGCGGCAGACGAGATTGCGAGGTCACCATGCCTATCAGAATCCCCGATTCCCTGCCCGCCACCGATGTTCTCGAAAGCGAGAACATCTTCGTGATGACCGAGTACCGAGCCATGCATCAAGACATCCGCCCGCTCAAGGTCCTTCTCCTGAACCTCATGCCCACGAAGATCGTCACCGAAACCCAGATCATGCGCAAGCTGTCGAACACGCCGCTGCAAATCGAGATAGAGCTGCTGCAAACCGTCAGCCATGAAGCGAAGAACGTGTCGGGCGAGCACCTGTCGACGTTCTACACCTCGTTCGACGAGATTAAGGACAAGCGCTACGACGGCATGATCATCACCGGCGCGCCTGTCGAGCTGCTCGACTTCGAGCACGTGGACTATTGGGACGAGCTGACGGCCATCATGGACTGGTCGACTACCAACGTGCACTCGGTGTTCCATATTTGCTGGGGCGCGCAGGCGGGCATCTACCACCACTACGGCATTCAGAAGCACGAATTGGAAAACAAGCTGTCCGGCGTATTCGAGCACCAAGTTGACAAACCCTCGTCGCCCTTGGTGCGCGGCTTCGACGACGTTTTTCGCGCGCCGCATTCGCGCTATACCGAAGTGCGGGCCGAGGATATCGAGGCGCATCCCCAGTTGGAGCTGATCGCCACGTCCGACGAAGCCGGCGTGTATCTTGCCAAAAGCGTGGACAGCCGTCATTTCTTCGCGTTCGGCCATCCTGAATACGACGACGACACGCTTTTGAAAGAGTACGAACGGGACGCGGCGAAGGGCATGGGCGTAGCGTTGCCCGCGCACTATTTCCCCAACGACGACCCGACGCAGATGCCGCAAGCTACCTGGCGCGCGCATGCGCAGCTGCTGTACACGAACTGGCTCAACTACTACGTCTACCAGACCACGCCCTACGATCTGGCCAAGGTGGGAACCGACGAGGACTCCGTCCATGAGTAAGCAAACGGAAGGGCGGCAACGAGCGCCGCGCTACACGCTGCACCCCGTAACGAAGCCCATCGCAAACGCGGCGAACAAGAACGGGGGCGTGCGCGCACCTGCATCAACGGATCCGTTCGCGCGCCCCGCGAACGAAGACGACGACGGCTACGACCCTTTCAGCGATCGTCCCCCCGCACCCGAACCGACGTACCAGGAAGACCCTTGGAGATAACAAGGACCGACCCGTGGAGCTTAGTCCTTGTTCCAGGATAAAAACGCCTCGATGTCAAGCTCGTCGAACGCGCGCACCGCATGGTCGCACGCCTCGGCGAGCTCTTCATAGGTGCCGGAAACATCGCAATCGTAGATTCCCAGCGTACGATACCCTGCCTTGCTGAGCGTGCGCACGGCGTACACCGAGTCCTCCATGCCCCATGTAGAGGAGCGCGACGTGCCCATCGCCTCGCGCGCGCGATCCCAAACAGCGGGCTCGCGCTTCGACGCGTTCACGTCATCAACCGACACGATGGCGTCGAAATACGGGGCAAAGCCGCAACGCTCCAGACCAGCCTGCAAATACGACTGAGGGCTCGAAGAGGCGACGGCCATGCGAACCCCGTGGCCGGCAAGAGCCTCCACGAACGCAAGCGCCCCCGGACGAGCCTCGACGCGCGTGCGGTAAAAGCCCAGCATGAATTCATCGACCATGTCCTCCACGTCTTTCCCGGACGCTCCCAAGCCGAATCTCTCATGGAAGAAAGCGCCGCATTCAGGAATAGTGAGCGTGGTCAGCACGTCTTTGTCGTCTTCAGTCAGCGCCACGTTCGCGCGACGCGCAAGTTCGGCTTCCATCTCGCGCCACACGCACATCGAATCGAGCAACGTGCCGTCACAATCGAACACGATCCCGATCGAAGATGGGTTCATAGGGGGGATCCTTTCGCGGATACGCCGAGCGACCAACGCACGTCACAGCGGCAGGGTTTCTTGTTCGGGCAAATCTTAGCAAACCCTCGCCGCCGGCCGAGCGACCGGCAGCGCGAATTTGCAGGATATTTACCTCCGAAGCCAACGCCTGCCTTCGGGCGCTTGGCTACTTCACGCCGTACTGCTGATAATACGCGTCGAGCGCCGTCTTCACGGCGTCGTCGATGACCACGCCTCCCTGCACTTCGCGATTGTACAGGTACTCGGTGACCTCGGCCATGCTGACGATGGACGCCACGGGGAACCCGTACTTCTCCTGCACTTCCTGCTGCGCGGTGACCACGCCGCCCTTCCCCACTTCCATGCGGTTGAGCGACACGATAAGCCCCTTGATGTCCACATCGGCTGCGCCCTTGAGCACGGGATACGTTTCGTCGATGGACTTGCCGGAGGTGGTCACGTCCTCGACCATGACCACGCGATCGCCGTCTTGCAGGTCGGATCCCAGCAAATTGCCCGCATCGGCGCCGTGATCCTTGACTTCCTTACGGTTGGAGCAATAGCGAACTTCCTTGCCGTACAGCTCGGAAATGCCCATGGCGGTAACCACCGACAGGGGGATGCCCTTGTAGGCCGGACCGAACACGACGTCGAAGTCCAAGCCGAAATTGTCATGGATGGCGCGGGCGTAGTACAAACCCAGACGATGCAGCTGGTCGCCCGTCACGTAGGCGCCGGCGTTCATGAAGAAGGGAGACTTGCGGCCGCTCTTGAGCGTGAACTCGCCGAACTTGAGCACCTTGCTCTCCACCATGAACTCGATGAACTCCTGCTTGTACTGCTCCATGCCCGGCTCCTTATCCGTATGCGGCGCGGCCCACCCGCGCACGATCTTCCGATGAATATGATACTAGAATCAAGCCGGGCGAAAGCTTCGAAACGCGAGCAACGCGCATCGCCCCGATACAAGAAGCGGCCCCAACGATCAATATCGTCAGGGCCGCATGCATACGCTGCTAAAAAATCGGAGCAACTTGCCAACCGGGCAAGCTAGCTGTTACTCGTCTTCTACGCGGATGACGCTGGGCTCCTCGCGCAGGATGTCGTCAAGCTGCGCGATCTCGGTCAGCACGTCGCGCACGCTCTTCTCGCACGCGGTATGCGTCACGTACACCAGATCCACCGTGCCGCCTTCCTTCTTGCCGCGCTGCACCACCGAGTACACGCTTACGTTGTGCTTGGCGAACACGCCGGCCATAGAGGCAAGAACGCCCGAGCGGTCGGCCACCTTGAAGCGGATGTAATACTTGGTCTTGAGCTCTTCCATGGGAACGATAGGCAGGCTATCGGTACAGGTACAACCCACAAGCGGTCCCACGCCCAACGTAACATGACGCGCCACCTCCAGCACGTCGCCCATCACAGCGCTCGCAGCCGGGCCCGAACCCGCGCCCTCGCCGAAGAACATGGTCTCGCCCACGGCATCGCCCGTCACGTAAATGGCGTTGAACACGCCGTTGACCGTGGCCAGCTGATGCGTCAGCGGCAGCATAGTGGGATGCACGCGCACGTCAATGCCCTGCGCCGTACGGTGAGCAAGGGCTAGCAACTTTACGCAATAGCCCATATCACGCGCCGCGTCCAGGTCCATAGTGGTTACGTTGCGAATACCTTCGGTATGCACGTCGCTGATGGTCACGCGCGAGTTGAATGCGATGGAGGCCAGGATGGCAATCTTGGCGGCAGCGTCGAAACCGTCCACGTCGGCGGTGGGATCCGCCTCAGCGAAGCCCTTCTGCTGCGCCTCCTTGAGCGCATCGTCGTAGCTCAAACCGTCTTCGACCATGCGGGTCAGCATGTAGTTCGTCGTGCCGTTCACAATGCCCATGACCGACGAGATCTCGTTGGAGATAAGGGAATGCTTCATCGGATCGATGATGGGGATGCCGCCGCCCACGCTCGCCTCGAACGCGATCTCCTTGTTCGCCTGGTCCGCAGCGTGCATGACCTCTTCGCCATACGTAGCCATGAGCGCCTTGTTGGCCGTGACCACGTTCTTGCCGGCGCGCAACGCGCCCAGCACCACATCGCGCGCCACGGTAGTGCCGCCGATCAGCTCGATAACGATATCGATTGAAGGATCATTGAGAATGTCCTGGTAATCCTGAGTGAAGATATCCTCCACGCCGTGTTCGATGGCCTGTTCGGGATTGCGCGAGCACACGCGCACCAGCTCCAGGTCAACACCGTAGTGGCGCTTGAAGTCCTCCCGGTGGTTCTTCAGGATGTCAATGCATCCGCCGCCCACCGTGCCGGTGCCCACCAAGCCAAGTTTAACCGCCATGTCGCTCTCCCTTTCCTAAATGTCCCGGCTCATCAGATCATCGTACGTCTCGCGGCGCGTAACCACGCGCGCTTCGCCGTCCCTCACGAACACGACGGCCGGCCTCGGCTGGCCGTTGTAGTTGCTTGCCATAGTGTAGCAGTACGCGCCCGTGCCGAAGACAGCAACGATATCGCCCAGGTCAGGATGCTGGATCGGCATGTCGATGACCACGGCGTCGCCGCTTTCGCAATGCTTGCCCGCAATAGTGACGATCTCGGTACGCGGCTGCCCCGCCTTGTTGGCGATAACCGGCTCGTAATCGGCGTGGTACAGCGCCGTGCGGATGTTGTCGGACATGCCGCCGTCAACCGCCACGTACTTGCGAATGTTCGGCAGGGTTTTGATAATGCCCACCGTATACAGCGTTACACCGGCGGTAGCCACCAGGCTGCGGCCCGGCTCGGTGAGCAGACGCGGCTCAGCCACGCCGTACTTCTGGCACGCGGCGAGCACGGACGAGGTCACCGTTTCGGCGAACTCGTCGATGGAAGCCGGCTTATCGTCAGCCGTATAGGCAATGCCCAGGCCGCCGCCCACATCCAATTCCTCGATACGGTAACCGTACTCTTGCTGGATGCGAGCCATGAGATCGACCATGACCTCGACGGCCTCGGGGTAAGAATGCAACGAGAAGATCTGCGAGCCAATATGGCAATGCAGACCCGCCAAACGCACGTTCGGCGCAGCCAGCACGTCCTTCACGCAGCCGAACGCGAAATCCTCGCGCATGGTGAAACCGAACTTCGAGTCCTCGCAACCCGTGCGGATGTACTGATGCGTGTCGGCCTCGACGCCTGGCGTGATGCGCATGTAGATAGGCTGCTCGACGCCCAGCTCGCCGGCAATCTCGGAGATGCGCTTGAGCTCGATACGACTGTCGATGATGATGCGGCCGACACCTGCCTCGATCGCCTCGCGCAGCTCGCGCGGCGTCTTGTTGTTGCCGTGCATGAACACGCGCTCAGTCGGGAATCCCGCCGCGCGCGCGATAGCAAGCTCGCCGCCGCCCGACACATCGAGGCACAAGCCCTCGTCGGCCACGATGCGCGCGGCTTCCTTGTTGAGAAATGCCTTGCTGGCATACACGATATCGGAATTTTGATAGCGGCTGCGGAACGCCTCGCGGTAGGACTCCATGCGGCTGCGCATGTCCGCTTCGTCCATGACGTACAAAGCCGTGCCCTGTTCGCGTGCCAGCTCCACCATGTCGACCCCGCCTACGTACAAGTGATCGTCGCGCACTTCGGCGGTGCGCGGCAGCACCGCGCCCAACTCCATGGTGGTACGGTTGTCGGGCTGCTTGCTCAAATCGGATGCAGGCAAAGCCATAGGTCCGCCTCCCTTTCTGCCTGTTTGCTTCCCTTGATGTCGCCGACCTGCCCGTCGGCAGAGCCGGCCCGTCGCCGGCTGTTGTGATTGGGGTTCATACTACCAGCCTTGCTGCATTTCCCCGGGTGCAGAGCGTAAATTTTCGTAGAATGGATACCCGAAAGCCCGGAGAAAGCCGTGCGCCGCCAGGCCGCTTCGACCACCGCGCTTCCAGGCAAAGCCCGCATCGGCGCACAGGGCTCAAGCGAACCGGAATGCGCGGCAAACATGAAGCCTTGCACGCACGCCGTACCTATATGGGCTGAGCTTCATCCGCAAAAAAGGCAACTTTTTACCTATCAACTTGCTATGACTTTATGGCTTCTATAATCCTCAATGGAGTATACTATGCAGCACAGACAGAAAGGAGCTCGCTCATGGCCAAGCAGGAACCCTCTATCGATCAGTGGCTCAAGGAGGCGAAGCAGGATCCGAAGGCCGCTCAGTGCGGCATGTTTCTCACCCACAACGGCGTGGTTCGCATCACCCCGAAGCAACAAGTGCGCGAAGGCGTCGAAGGACTGGGCGACGTTGCGCAGGTGGAGTTCTCCTACGACGCCGCCGGCGTAGATGCAGCCGTCGAGGAAGCTTTGACCTGGCCGGGCGTGTACTACGTGCGCGTATGGCTGAACGAGGGAGTGCTGGGTGTGGGCGACTCCATCATGTACGTTCTGATCGGCGCCGACATCCGCCCCAACTGCATCGACGCCTTGCAGAAACTGGTCGGCAAGATCAAGAACGACCTGGTGGTGGAAAAGGAAATCTACGCGTAGGACAGCGGTGCTCGACGTTTCCCAAGGCCTCGGCTGCGCAGCTCATTCAGCAGTCGGGGCCTTTTCATATAAAAGCGGCCCCCACCGCATGCAGGAAGCTGGTGCGCTACACTAGAGGCAGGCACCAAGCGGTCGATCTGCCCTGAAGGAGCGCGCATGAACATCCTCGATTACCTGGCAACAGAGTTCGCGGCCTTCGATGAGAAGCCGTTCAACCCGGTAGACTCGGCAGCCCTTTCGCAGTTCTGCATGGTTCGCATGGAAGACATCGCTCCTATGAAGCGCGCATGGAGCGAACCTCCGAGCCTTCGAGCAGCCGTCGCAGATCGCCTCCATCCCGTACGACCCGTGCGCTTCACCGACGCATTGCGAGCGGAGCTTTACGACAGCCTGTTCACAGGCCTGGTTCCCGGACCCGTGAAAAACAACATGCTGGCCCTTGCAGCCAGTCCGCGCTTTCGCAACATGACCGTGCAGGACTGCGCAAGCGTGTTCGATGAAGCGGCGCAAACCCAGTTCGCCGCCATGACGTTCGTCTACGGCAGGGAGTTCGCCTACGTAGGGTTTCGCGGCACCGATCGCTCGTTCACCGGATGGCGCGAGAACTTCAACATGACCTACCAAGCCCCCGTTCCAGCGCAAGACCTAGCCGTTCGCTACCTGGAGGCCGTCGCGCCCCGTTTGCCGCGACACCTGTTCGTGGGCGGCCATTCCAAAGGCGGCAACCTGGCCGAATACGCAGCACTGCACGCAACGCCAAAAGTCCAAGAGCGCATCGAACGCATATACGACCACGATGGCCCTGGCTTTCGAGCAGGAGCCGTCGACGACCGCGCCTTCTCGGTTATTCGCGATCGCGTGCACAAAACGGTGCCGCAGGAATGCGTCGTGGGGATGCTTCTGGAAACGCCGGGCGAGCTGCCTCTGCACGTTGTGCGCAGCGCGGATCACGGCATGATGCAGCACAGCGTACTGAACTGGGAGGTCAAGGGAACCAATTTCGTCTACGCTGATCAGCTGGCAGATTCGGCTCTCTCGACCCACGCGATCATGGAGCAATGGCTGGCCGGATTCTCGCCTGAGAAAACTCGACAAGTAGTCGAAGCTGCGTTCAAGGCCATCGAAGCATCGAGCGCGCTCGATGCTGCAGACATCCTGATGGGCGGAGTGAAATCCATAACCTTGTTGGTCGAAGCCGCCAAAGCCCTTGACCAGGCGAACCGGGACATTCTGGTAAACGCGCTGGGCACGCTGACCAACCTGATCGCCCACGACGCAGCACGAGGCGTTGCGGGCTGGCTTGCACCGAAAACGAAGAACGCCTCGTAAGCCGAAGCCAACGATCTCCCCGACGGCTTCACCCGCCTGACAGGAAAAGCGACCCGTCAACGCAACAGGGGTCGACGCGCCCCGTAAGTGCGCCGACCCCTGCAAACATGCTGTACGCGGTATCGATTAATCCGTGAAGTAACCCACGCCGCCCTCGAACAGGGGCTGGTACAGGTCGCCCGGCACGTTCTTGTACAAACCGTAACCGCTGCGCTCCGTGTGCCCCATTTTGCCCAGAACACGCCCGTCGGGGCTGGTGATAGCCTCAACAGCCCAAGCGGACCCGTTCGGGTTCACATCCAAGCCCATGGAGGGCGCGCCTTGGTCGTCGACGTACTGCGCGGCGATCTGGCCGTTGGCGGCCATACGTTCGAGCAGTTCAGGACTCGCGACGAACCGACCTTCGCCATGGCTGATCGCTACCGTATGGATGTCGCCCACTTCACACCGGCTCATCCAAGGCGACAGGTTCGACGCCACACGCGTGCGCACCAGACGGCTCTGGTGACGGCCGATGTTGTTGAACGTGAGCGTAGGGCAATCCTCGTCCATCGGACGAATATCGCCGTACGGCACCAAGCCCAGCTTCACAAGCGCCTGGAAACCGTTGCAGATGCCCAGCATGAGGCCGTCGCGATTCTGCAACAGGTCGCGCACGGCTTCGGTCACTGCCGGAGCGCGGAAGAACGCCGTGATGAACTTCGCCGAGCCATCGGGCTCGTCGCCGCCGGAGAAACCGCCCGGAAGCATGACGATCTGACTGTTCTTGATAAGGCGCACCAGTTCCGCCGTGCTTTCGGCAACAGCCTGGGGCGTCAGGTTGTTGATGACGAACGTCTCGACCACAGCACCTGCGCGCTCGAATGCACGGGCCGAATCGTACTCGCAGTTGTTACCCGGGAACACGGGGATGATCACGCGCGGCTTCGCGATGGTGCCGTTGTACACAAGCGGAGCGCCGCCCGCGAAGCTCACGGCCTTGACCGGCTCGCCCTCGGCGCGATACGGGAACACCGGCTCCAGCGTGCCCTCCCATGCTTCCTGCAAACCAGCAAGGTCGATCGATTCGCCAGAGGCCTCGAACACGTACTCGTCGGTGGTCTGGCCCAGCTCGGACACGCATACGACGTCGCTTGCGTCCGGCAACTCGATGCATGCGGGCATCTCCACCAGGAAGCTGCCGTAAGCGGGAGCGAACAGCTGATCGGCCTGCACGCAATCGGCCAGCTTCACGCCAATGCCATTGCCAACGCACATCTTGAACAGGGCTTCCGCCATGCCGCCATATCCGGGCGTAGACACAGACAAAGCCGCGCCATCGCCGATCAGACGCTCAGCCAGGGCAATAGCCTCCAGCAATCCGGCGATCTGCGGCGTGACGCCGTCCTCGGCATAACGCGGAGCAATGCGCACTACGCGATTGCCGGCGGCCTTGAATTCGGGTGACGTCGCGCGCTCGACCGAACCCACCGCCGTCGCAAACGACACCAGCGTAGGCGGCACGTCCAACGTTTCAAAGCTGCCGCTCATGGAGTCCTTGCCGCCAATCGAGCCCACGCCCAGATCGATCTGAGCCATCAGCGACCCCAGAACCGCCGCCGCGGGCTTGCCCCAGCGCTCGGGCTCGTCGCGCAGGCGCTCGAAGTACTCCTGGAACGTCAGGTACATATCCTTGCGCAAAAAGCCCGCAGCCACCAGCTTCGCCACGCTCTCCACCACTGCCACGTACGAACCGGTGAACTGGTTCGCCTCGGTCAGGTAGGGGTTGAAGCCCCAGGACATGCCGCTGCACGTGGTGGTTTCGCCATCTACGGGCAGCTTGGCAACCATAGCCATGCTCGGCGTAAGCTGATGCTTTCCGCCGAACGGCATGAGCACGGTAGCCGCGCCGATAGTGGAGTCGAAGCGCTCGGACAGACCCTTGTTCGAGCAGACGTTGATATCGGTGACGAGCGCCTGCATGCGCTCAGCCAGCGAGGAACCCGACCACGAGCGCTCGTAGCGGCCGCCCTCGACCACGCGCACGTCCTGGCGCTTCGGCGCGCCGTTGCTGGACAGGAAGTCGCGGCTCACGTCCACGATGGTCTTGTCGTTCCAAACCATGCGCACACGCGCTTCTTCGGTAACCTCGGCAATGGGCGTAGCCTCAAGGTTCTCCTCGCGCGCAAGCGCCAAGAACGCATCGACATCTTGGGGCGCCAGCGCCACGGCCATGCGCTCCTGGCTCTCTGAGATTGCCAGCTCGGTGCCATCCAATCCGTCGTACTTCTTGGGAACCTTGTTCAAGTTGATGAACAGGCCGTCGGCCAGCTCTCCCACCGCTACGGACACGCCGCCCGCGCCGAAATCGTTGCAGCGCTTGATAAGCCGGCACGCGTCGCCACGGCGGAACAGGCGCTGAATCTTGCGCTCGACGGGAGCGTTGCCCTTCTGCACCTCGGCGCCGCAGCTTTCAAGGGAATCAAGGTTGTGGGCCTTCGAAGAACCCGTGGCCCCGCCGATGCCGTCACGACCCGTGCGCCCGCCCAGAAGCACGATCACGTCGCCCGGCGCCGGCGTTTCGCGGCGCACGTGGTCAGCCGGCGTAGCGCCCACGACCGCGCCGATCTCCATGCGCTTTGCCGCGTACCCGGGATGGTAGAGCTCGTTCACCTGGCCGGTGGTCAGGCCAATCTGGTTGCCGTACGACGAATAGCCTGCAGCAGCCGTGGTCACCAGCTTGCGCTGCGGCAGCTTTCCCGGCAGCGTTTCGGACACGGGCACCAGCGGATCGGCCGCGCCCGTCACGCGCATGGCCTGATACACGTAGCTGCGGCCCGAAAGCGGGTCGCGAATGGCACCGCCCACGCAGGTGGCCGCGCCGCCGAACGGCTCGATCTCCGTCGGATGGTTATGCGTTTCGTTCTTGAACAGATACAGCCAATCCTGCTCTTCGCCGTTCACGTCGACCTTCACCTTCACGGTGCAGGCGTTGATCTCTTCGGACTCGTCAAGACCGGTCAGCACGCCCTTCGCCTTCAGGTACCGAGCACCGATGGTGCCCATGTCCATAAGGCATACCGGCTTATGGTCGCGTCCCAGTTCATGACGCATCTCAAGATACTTCTCAAACGCTGCGTGCACCGCCGCATCGTTGATTTCGACGTTCGTAAGCTCGGTGCCGAACGTGGTATGACGGCAATGGTCCGACCAGTACGTATCGATCATCTTGATTTCGGTAATGGTGGGATTTCGACCCTCTTCGGCGAAATATTGCTGACAGAACACGATGTCGGCCAGATCCATTGCCAACCCGCGATCGGCTATGAACGCCGCCAGCCCCGCCTCGTCCAAATCAAGGAAGCCCTCGATCGTTTCCACCATGCCGGGAACGGGCTGCTCCATCTTGAGCGTGTCGCGCTCTTCGAGCGACGCCTCGCGCGCCTCGATGGGGTTGATCACGTACTGCTTGATAGCTTCGACGTCCTCGCTCGAAAGGTCGCCGGACAGCACGTACACCTTTGCGCTGCGCACGTCAGGACGCTCGCCTTGGCTGATCAGCTGCATGCACTCGCTTGCCGAATCGGCGCGCTGATCGAACTGGCCCGGCAGATACTCCACAGCGAACACGTGCGCACCGTCAGCCTGCGGAAGCGCGAACGTCGCGACGTCGGACTGGGGCTCGCTGAACACGGTGGGAACGCACTGGGCGAACAGCTCGTCGCTTGCGCCTTCCACATCGTAGCGATTCACCAAACGCACGCTCTCAAGCCCCTCGACGCCCAAAATGCTGCGCAGCTCATGCGCGAGCTGCTGGGCTTCCACGTCAAAACCGGGCTTCTTTTCTACGTAGACACGAGAAACCATGGGGTCCCCTTTACTTTTTGGAATCTTGCGCAGGCTTCGCATCCTGCTCGGTGGCCTTCATCTCCTCAGCCTTCTTCAGCCTGAAGCCGCTGCCGAACAACCCGCGCTTCTTCGGAGCCTCTTCAACAACCTCCGGCGTTTCAGCCTCCTGCTGCTTCGCGGCGCGCTGAGCAGCCTTGGCCTTCTTTTCCTGCGCGCGCATCTCCTTGGACTTCTTGCTCATCATCTCTTCTTGATAGGCGCGGCGAACCTTGCGGATCTTCGAGAAGTCCACGTACAGCGCGCCGATGATGCAGGCGTACGCCAGGCCCAACGAAATATAGGTGCCCACCTCGGGCAGGAACGCACGGCCGACCCACGAAAGCGCCGTCAGGGCAATGGCACCGATGAGCAGGCCCCACCAGATCTTGCGCAGCTTCTTGTACTCGGCCGTCGGCGGATTGTAGTACTGGCGATCGATCTGCGACTGCTTTGCGCGAGCGGCCTTTTGCTCGGCCTTCTTCTGCTGCTTGGTCTTCTGAGTGGGCTGCACGCGCACCGAAGCCGCGGCCTTGGACTTGGGCTTCGCGGATGCGGCGCTTTTGCGCGTTTGCCCCTGATGCTCGTCAGTCTGGTACCGGTCGTTCATGGGATTGCGTTGGGTCATGGGTGTGTTGCTCCTTGTTGGTTACTTGCGATTCGACGAAGCGGGCGCGACTAGTACGCGAACGCGCGCCCCGTGATCTTCTCGTAGGCTTGGATGTACTTTTTGCTGGTCTTCTCGATAACGTCTTGAGGAAGGCGCGGCGGGTTGCCCGTCTTGTCCCAGTTCGCAGTCAGCCAATCGCGCACGAACTGCTTGTCGAAGCTGGGCTGGTCCTTGCCTTCGGCGTATTCGTCGCCCGGCCAGAAACGGGACGAGTCGGGTGTCAGCACTTCGTCTGCCAAAATGATCTTGCCGTCCAGGCGACCGAACTCGAACTTGGTGTCGGCAATCACGATGCCCTGCTTCTCGGCATGGTCGCGCGCCGTGGTGTACACCTTCAAAGACAGGTCGCGCAGCTGCGTCGCATCGTCTTCGCCGATGATCTCGACCAAGCGCTCGAAGCTGATGTTCTCGTCATGGTCACCGATCTCGGCCTTCGTGGACGGCGTGAAGATAGGCTGGGGAAGCTTCGACGAATTCACCAAGCCCTCGGGCAAGTCGATGCCGCACACGGTACCCTGCTTCTGGTACTCCTTGAGGCCGCTGCCGGCCAGATAGCCGCGCACGATGCACTCGGAGGGGAACATCTCGGCCTTCTTGACCAGCATAAAGCGCCCGCGCAGGTAGTCGGCATAGGGCTTGAACCGCTCGGGGAGATCCTCGACGTCGGCGGAAATCAGGTGGTTTTCCACCACGCCGTCCAAAAGCTCGAACCAAAAGCACGACAGCTGCGTGAGCACCGCGCCTTTGTGCGGAATTTCGTCTTCCAGGATGTAGTCGAACGCAGAAATACGATCCGTCGCCACCAGCAGCAGCTTGTCGCCCAGGTCGTACAGATCGCGCACTTTACCCTGCGCATCGGGCTTGATGTCAATCCCCGTCATGCCGGTCCTTTCATTGCTCTCTCAACAACGCAGCGCGAGCCGGATAGCTCGCGCGCGATAGTTCCCTCAACCTACGTTATTATCGTCTATTTCAATGGCTATTTCTGGTCTTTACGGGACTTTCCACGTGATTTTTGCGCTTTTTGGCCCTTTTGCTGCCCCTCGTCCTTATACAGCGGAATATGAATGGTGAAGCATGCTCCCCTGCCCTTGGCGCCCTCCACCTGAACCCATCCGTGATGGCGATCCACGATCTCTTTTACCACGGACAAGCCAATGCCCAAACCACCGCTTTCGCGCGTACGGCCGGCGTCCGCGCGCCAGAAACGCGAGAACACCATTTTGGCTTCCTCGGGCGACAGGCCGATGCCCGTGTCCTCCACTTGAATAGCCGCCATGATCTCGCCGCGCCTCACGCGCACGGAGATATGACCGCCTTCGGGCGTGTAACGCACCGCGTTCGAAATGAGGTTGGCGGTTGCCTGGCGAATCATGTCGGCATCGCCGAGCACGCACACGTTGCGCTCCATTTCATAGGACAGCGTAAGCCCGGAGTCGGACACGAATGCTTCGTGCGTGGACACAATGCCGTTGATCAGCTCGCCCACATCCACGATTTCCTTCTTCATGGGAGTGGAGCGGCTTTCCAACCGAGACAGGCGCAGAATAGCATCGACCAGGCGAGATAGGCGTTGAACTTCGGAGTTCACCGTTTCCAGGCGCTCCTCGTCGGCAGCGAACACGCCGTCCACCATGGCTTCGACCGTCGACTGAATGGCCATGAGCGGCGTACGCAGCTCATGGGCAACGTCGGTGGTCAGGCGGCGCTCCAGCTCGCGGTCGCGCTCAATGGAGTCGGCCATGGCGTCGAACGTTTCACCCAATCGAGCGATCTCGTCCTCGCCGTGCAAATCGGTTCGAACGGAAAGATCGCCTTCCTTGATAGCTTTTGCCGTACTGGTCATGCGGTTGATAGGGCCAACCAGCGTACGTGCGAACAAAAAACCGATGCACGAAGCCAGCACGATGGCCAGCACCGCGGCAAACACCATCGCCTGATAAGAGTTGTTGCGAAACTCCTCGTCAGCCTGGGTTACCAAAGCCTCCGATCCGTACACCCATACGCGCACGGACCCGATGGCAACACCATCAACGACGATATTCGCGTGCTCCATGCCGTTGGAATTCATGCCCGGCGCAAGCGACGGCCCCCCGTCAAGCGAAGGCCCGTCCTTCGGAGCGGGGGTGCCAGAATCCCCCATCTTGATCCGGGCGGAGTTGTAGACTTCCGCTTGCCCGATGTTGTCAACCACCACAATGCCCACGCCGCTGCTCAAGCTTTGAGCGTATTCGGCAATAGCCTGCACATCCCGGCTGTAAAGCGTGCCGACCTCGCGGTACGATTCCTCGATTTTGTGAGCGGTGTTTTCGGCTAGCGACTTCATGTTGTCTTGGGAATACGTCTGGAAATGCTGCTCCCAAACAAAGGAAAGCACGCCAATGGCAACAAGCGCCGTCATCACGGCGATAAACCCAAAGGCCGCGGTGACGCGCGTCGTGTAGGTCAAGTTCTCCCACGAAAGGATCTTCTGCCCGCGCTTCCTGCCAGCCCCGGTATGGGGCACGACAACTGGTCCGGTTGTGCCGGAGTCAGCTTCGACCGTCACGCGCTCTGCCGATCTATCGGAAGAAACCGACGTTCCGATCGAAGCTTGTTCGTTAATTGCGTCGCTCACGATGCGCTACGGGCTACTGGGAGACCTTCGTGGGGTCTTCAAAGCGATAGCCCACGCCATGCACCGTATGCAGCCACTTCGGGCTACGCGGATTGTCGCCGATCTTCGCGCGAAGGTTCTTTACGTGCGAATCGATGGTGCGCTCGTAGCCCTCGAAGTCGTAACCGAGGACCTTCTCGACCAGCTCCATACGCGAATACACGCGACCCGGATAACGAGACAGCGTTGTGAGCAGCTTGAACTCGCTCGCGGTCAGGTCGATTTCCTCATTGTTGACAAGCACTTTGTGGCCCGAAACGTCAATGGTAAGCTCGCCGAACTCCAAAACCTCGCGCTGAGGCTCCGAATCGGCATGCACGCGGCGCAGAAGCGCGCGAGCGCGGGCAACCAGTTCGCGCGGGCTGAACGGCTTTACCAGATAGTCGTCAGCGCCCAGCTCCAGACCGATAATGCGGTCTTCGACTTCGCCCTTGGCCGTCAGCATGATAATGGGCACATCGGAATTGTCGCGGATAGCGCGGCAGACGCGCTCGCCCGGAACGCGAGGCAACATCAGGTCAAGAATAACCAGATCAAAATGGTGCTTTGAAAATTCTTCGAGGGCTTCCTGGCCATCGCCGACTGCCGTTACCCAATAATTCTCGCGCTCGAGATACGCGGTCACCGCGTCGCGGATGGCCTTTTCATCTTCAACCAGCAAGATGCGTCGTGTTTCGTTGCTCATGGATCACTCCTCAAGCTCGGTGGCTACCACCGCCATGGCCCGCTTTCTCTAAAGCGACCAGATGAAAACGCGGTGGTCGTGTTTGCGTTTATTGTAGCAATTACGCGAGAGGGCACTTGAACCTGTACGGGAAATGACACAATAAACACCATGGTAACCCGCAGATCAACACACGCTAATCACGCCAAACCCAGCACGGCTTCGAAACGACGCGCGAACAGGCGCGCCGCCTCGAAGAGCGCGCCGCTTTACGCGGGCGGCAAGGCCAATGCGCGCGGCGGGCATGTAGGCAACGTCGCAGGATTCGGCACCGGAAGCGGGGGCAGCAGCCACGGAGCAGCCCCGAGCGTCGGCAACGTTGCCGGATACGGAACCGGCAGCGCCAACGTCAAATCCGGCGGAGCTCATCGACGCACGACCTCTCCCAGCAAAAGCCACGCAACCCCTCGCGCGGCCACCGGCGTCAATACGAGCGGCCCGCGCATCCCCACGCCAAGCGGCGGAGAGATCCTGCTGACAAGACGGCACTTCCTATTCGGCGCACTGGGAATTGGCGCGTTAGCCGCGGTCGGCGGCGGAGCCGCCGTGGTCGCGCAGCAGATGGATAAAGACCCCGACGCCGACCTGACCGTACTCAAGGTCCCCGCTAGCGCCGTCACCTCATCGGACTCGCTCGCAAGCGTGGACGATTACAGCACCCGCATGAGCCTGACCGGCAGCTACGAGCTGCCCTACGGAACGCTTGTGTGGGCGAACGACGAGCACGTAGCCGCCTGCTTGCTTCCCGCCGAAAGCGCCAAGCCGCTCACGCACGTTGCCTTGCTGGCCTTGGGATCAGGCGTCTCCACCACGGTTCTGGAAGGGGCCGTGGGCCTTGACGAGGGCTTCGAAATCTACGATGTACGCGCAACGTCTTCGGGACTGGTTTGGACCGAAGCAGACATTCTTGACGGCATCTGGCGCATTTACACAGCGCGTTCCGCCGGCAGCGGCATAGGCGAGCCCGTACTGGCTGAGGAAGGCAACGCCGACTACGAGACGCCGTCCATCGCCGCAGTTGGAAATCGTGCGTTCTGGCAAGTCCTTCCCAAGCCGAAAGGCGCAAAGAAGGCGGAAAGCTCTCTGCTCAAGCGTGCGACCATGGGAGCATCCGACACCGAGGTGGTATACACCTCGCGCGGACGCATGGCAACGCCGCCCTATGCGTCGAACGACTCCGTAATCATCACGCCCCGCACCGACACCTCGTCCATTCACTATCAATTGACCTGCATCGATGCAAATTCCGGCAATGTGAAAGACTCATTAGCCCTCCCCGTTTCGATGAAACCGCTGGAAGCAGGGTACGGCAAAACCGGATTCACGTTCTCGTTCGACGCCGGGTACGACTACGGCGACGGCATCTCCAAAGTAGGCACGTACACCCCAACCGCTGCCGCAACGAACGCCGACTACAGCAACGCGCCGTGGTTCTGGTTCGGGCGTGCGCCGTCCGCCCCGCCAGCGTGGTGCGGCAAGTACTTCATGGTGAAGTCCACGACCGCCGTATGCGGAGTTGATTTTGCGACCAACGAGTACTTCGCGTTCGACGTGGAGAGCGGGGCCGACGATTACGGCGAGTATCTTGCCTCCACCGGATCGCACGACACCGTGGTCACGTTCGCCAACATCGACCACGTTCCGCTTGGCGGCGAACCCGTGAAATGCTGCCGCGTGCGCGTGTGGACGCCGACGGCGTAGACGGAAGTCAACTGCAAGCGGTTCCCTGCTCGCAACTTACGGCAGACGACCCGCAACCTGGTACGAATCGACGGGTCTGCGCTCCCCTTGACGCAGGGTCTTCGGGCGTCGCGCAAACCCCAATGCGCCGACCTGCATCGCTAGTTCATGCGCACAAAAAGGACCTGCTTTGTGCGCTGGCTCAAGAACGCAGAAGGGGGGGGGG
>NZ_QICD01000032.1 GCF_003726035.1 Paraeggerthella hongkongensis | reverse complement strand
GATTGCAGTCGGGCCCTTGAAATCAATATCTTGTGGGTGTGCACTGCTAGGCAGAATCACTGTGCCGATGCTGCGGAATGCCGTACCGATGGTCTGGAACGATGTACCGATACGGGCGTAATAACCAACTTGTAGATGGATTGAAACTAATGACGAACGAAGCAAGAAATTCTTTGATAAGGTTAGTAGTTGCAATAGTCGCAAAATTTGCTACTATTGCAACATGATGAAAAGCAAAAGCAACATATCCGCCATAGAAGAGCTTGCAGCGTCCGAAGACGGTGTGTTCACCGCCGCTCAGGCGCGGGTGTTCGGGATTCCGCGTTACGCGCTGTCCTACGCCGAGAAAGCGGGGAGGGTCGAGCGGGTCGCCCATGGCGCCTACCGGCTTGCCTCTTCCATCGACGACGGTCTCGATGGGCTGCGCGCCGCGTACAAGCTCACCGCTCCCGAGAAATGGACCCACGAGCGCATGCGGTCCTTCGACGGCTTCGCTGCCTCCGGCGCCACGGCGGCGTACATCCACGGAATAGGCGACTTTCATCCCGACCCGTATGAGATCGCCGCCCCGCGCCGGTTCAACAGCCGCATGGGCGGCGTGCGATTCCCGGTCAGGCCCCTCTCCGAAGCCGATATCGTCTGGAAATCGGATGTCCCCGTCATGCGCGTGGAAGCGACGATCGCAAGCCTTGCGGAAGGCAACGAGGACGCCTCCCTCGTCGCCGACGCTTTCGCGGAGGCAGTCAGGAAGTACGGGGCGACCGACATGGACATACGGAAGCTTCGCAATCGGCTCGGATCGAAGCGCTACGACGAGCTGCTCCGTGCTGCGGGAATCGCGCCGTATGGCGAAGCCGAGCTTGTTGAAACGGACGGTGCGGGGCATGTCGCGCTCATCGAAAAGAAGGGGAGCTGATGGTCGGATACTCGTCGCCGAGGGCATTAGAGATGGCCGTCAAGGAGGCGGCAAGGCGTTCGCCCATGGATACGAACCGGGCCATAGCGGGGTTCTACTTCCACAGGCTGCTCTGCAGGGTGTTCTCTGATCTGGACTCGCCGTTCGTTCTCAAAGGGGGCCTCGGCGTGCTCGCCCGCACGACGGACGCGCGCTACACGCGCGATATCGACCTTACGACAAGCTCGCTCGATATAGATGCTGCCGTCGAAGAACTGAAGATTCTCGCGTCAAGGGACCTCGACGATTTCGTCTCGTTCGCATACGTCGGCTGCCACCCTATCAAAGCCGAAGACGAATATCGGGAAGGCCGCACGGTGAGCTTCGACGTATTCCTCGGGGCGAAGCGGATCCGAACCGTTTCGGTGGACCTCGTGACAGACGAGATCGACTGCGGCGAGCCCGATCGGATTTCGCCTGCGGATCGCGTCGAGTTGGCCGGCATCGCGTCGTGCGACTACCTCGTGTATCCTGCGGAGCGGGCCATCGCCGACAAGGTGTGCGGCATCGTGGAGCGCCACGGGGACAGGCCGTCCTCCCGCGTGAAAGACCTCGTTGACATCGTGGTATACGCCCGAAACGTCGCGTTCGATTACGAAGCGCTGAGCTCAGTCTTGGAAAAGGAGATTTCAGCGCGAAAGCTGGCGTTGCGTCGAGTATTCGGCGTGCCGTTGGAGTGGGGCGATGCCCAGGCTCGCCAGTACAGGAAACTGGCCGAACAGGCAGGGATACCTGACCGCTTCCATGACGTCAGCAACGCCGAGGCGCTGGCCAAGGAGCTGATCGAGCCGTGCCTATCAGGACGGATGGGTTTGCATGTTTGGAACACAGAGGCGCTGGCTTGGGAGTAGCTTGCCAAAGTGAGGCGCGACAGCTGGGATCCGACAGGGTGGCGGCCCGCGCCTCGGAGAAAGCACGAGCCGCATCGTCGAATTTTTCAACGGTCTCCAGCTCGGTTGCTACTTGGTCTCCATCCTCTCTGCCTCCGCCAGCATCAGCCTCAGCTCCTCTACGGTGAAGGCGGGCTTCTCAGGCGCGTTCGAGAGCTTTTCCTCGATTGGTTCGGGCACGAGGCCGTCCAGGTCGAACGCTCCTTCGATCTTGCTTACCGCTGACATCTTCGCCTCGGGGTCGACGTCGGCGTAGATCTCCAGCGTCATAGCCACGCTCGAATGGCCGAGGTAGCTCGCTACTGTTCGTACGTCCACGCCCGACCCGATCATGAACGTGGCAAAGGTGTGCCTCAGGTCGTAGAAAGTGCAGTCGAACCCTTCCATCTTGCAGAACGCCGCAAAGTCCTTCCCCAGCTGCGTAGGGTTGTAGGGTCGGCTGTCGACGCCGATCGTGCCCAGCATGTAGGGGTCGCCGAACCTGATGCCGAGCGACTTGCAGACGCGCATCTTCTCCTCTTTCACCGCGCTCAGCGCGCGGAAGGTGAAATCCGTGAGCGGAATGGTGCGCTTGCTACCTGGTGTCTTCGGCTCTTTCTCGTAGAAGCCGCCTTCGGCGTTGCCGAGCGCGCGACTGACGGTGATCGTCCTGTCGTCTCCGAGGTCAGACCACCTGAGCGCGCATACCTCGCCGCGGCGCATGCCTGTGGTCAAGGCGAGCTCGATCGCGAGGCCAAGAGGAGTCTGCAGGGCGCACCTGGCGATCCTCAACATCCGCGTGCGGTCCTCGCGGGAGAGCGCGTTGATGGGCGTCTTCACGCGCTTGGGCGGTTTACAGAAGTTGCAGGGGTTCTTGATGATGAGGTCTTGGGCGATGGCGAAGTTGAGTGCCTGCTTGAGCAATCGGAAGGCCTTTGACACCGTCTTGGGAGCGTATCCGTCGGCGCTCATGCCTGCCATCCACTTGGACACCATGGGGATGGTCAGATCGCAGAGGCGCTCGGCTCCCAGGTACTTGCCGATCCATCCGATCTCGCAGCGATAGCCTCTGACGGTCGACGGCTCTACGGTGCCAGAGGTCTCCTTGTAAACTACGAAGCTCTCCATGAACTGTTTAACGGTGATGCCGCTGTCGATGGCGCCGCCCTTGAGTTCGAGTTTCATGATGAGTTCGTCTCTGGCTCGCTCCGCAGCTCGCTTGGTCTTGCCCTCCACGGTGTGAAACGTCCTAATCGACTCATTGGTGAACGGATCTCTGTGGGTGAGCGTGCATTCCCACTTGTCGGTGTCGCCCCTTCTGCGGAGGCCTCGGCTGGTGTATCGCATGACTTCTCTCCTAACTTTTCCACAGCTTTTCTAACCGCCATTTTGACCGACAAGCCAACCGACAAATTGCCGACAAGGCAAAGTTGGAGCTGCTGAACAATTTGGAGTTATTGATCATGATGAAGAGAAAAATGCAGGTCAAAAGACTACATGTGATTCTCCTGATCGTCCTGATTACAGTGAATAAGCACCCTTATTCGCTCATAACCCGGAGGCCGTAGGTTCAAATCCTGCCCCCGCGACCATGAAATTGCAGGTCAGAAGTTAAAACTTCTGACCTTTTCTTTTGCCTATAACCCACCGAATACCCTATGGCTCCTGCCGACATCCTTCGTGAGATGCCCACCGATTCCTCGATTGCCGAGCTGTACCGAGCAGTTGAAGATGCAAACGCTAAAGACCGAACTATCGCCCAATGGGGCACCGCAGTCCAAGGGAGCGACCTTCATTCAAGCGGGCCATACAGAATTGACTAAGATTAGCCCGCAGACACACTTTCTGCCTACAACCCGCACGCAAAAAAGACCCCTGAAATCAGGGGCCTCGCAATTCAAATGGTGCGGGCGAGAGGACTTGAACCTCCATGGGGTTGCCCCCATACGGACCTGAACCGTACGCGTCTGCCAATTCCGCCACGCCCGCACAAATCGTGCTTCTTCCGAAGCGGTTGACTATGTTACCGGATTGGTCCTGCAAACGCAAGAAGAAATTTGGCAAGATTTCGCCAACAGGAAAACGGAGCTCCTAGGCGACGAAGAACTCTTCCGCGACGACCATTGCCGCCTCGCTGCGGAGCATTGCCGAATCCCGCGTAAACTCAACAGGGACCGCGCCCGACACGGCGGACGAAGCCTAACGGAACGACAGACGAAAAGCCTTTGCTGCACCGACGCGCCGTCGCAAGAACCGCTGCGCTCCACCAACGCGAACCTCTTCTGCACTCGCGAAGAAAACGTCCCGCCCCTTCTGCGCAAACCGCCGCGATCGTACGCTCACCTGATTCTCGCCGGGCGCAGCACCCGCTTCCGCTCATCACGGTCATTGTGCTAAACTCGCTACTCAGAAAAGCCTTCATCAGCAACACCAGACGGTCCCGCCCCCCAAGGAGCAGCGACCCTCGGCCCGAAGGGAATCGGCAGCCATGCATACCGTCTTGATCGCAAGCAATCGCGAAAGCGACCACGAGGAACTGGGGAAACGCCTCGCGGATACATGCACCGTCCTGAAGGCAACCACCACTTCCGAGGCTTTCTTTCTCATCCGGAACCATCAAGCGGGAATATCGGCGATCATCGCAGATCCGCAGCTGCCCAACCTTACGAAAATCACCGCGCCCGACGACTTCGAAGGGCCCAGCATCACTGACGGCGTTCCGTTCTTCCTCATCCTCGATGCCGTAAACGATGACGCCCAGTCCGAAAGAATATTCCATGCGCTCGACATCGTAATCCGCCCCTTCAGCCCGTATGCGCACCGCCGCATCGTCCACGCCATAGAAGCGGATCAGACCCAACGAGAATTGGAGTCGAACCCCTCCGAGGAGCAAAAGGCAAAAGAGGAGTACCGTCGCTTTCTCAAGCGCATGCCCGGAGGCTTGTTCCGCTATCGCGCGGACGGCGCCGAAGAATTCGGATCCCTCAGCACAGGGCTGCTCGAAATGACCGGATACGAAAGCGAGGCTGAATTCAGGGAGGCGACCGGCAATTCGTTCAGGGGGTTCGTTCACCCCGACGACCTCGAGGCGGTCGAGCAATCCATAACCGAGCAAATACGGCACGGCGACACCGACGTCGTCACCTATCGCATCACGAAAAAGGACGGCAGCGTACGCTGGATAGAGGACTGGGGCCGGCTTGTGGTGGACGAGCGCGGCATCCGATGGTTCTATGTGGCGACGCTCGACATCACCGACAAGATCGCGTATCAGGAAGAACTCGAAACGAGCAACGAACGCCTTACCATCTTGGCGGAACTCAACAACGACGTGGTGTTCGATGCAAATTGCGCAGCCAAGAGGACCGAGGTGTTCGGCGACTTCGAAAAACGCTTCGGGCGACCGATAACCTCGGACGATTTCAACAAGCTTGGCTCGCGAGGCCCGGCATGCCAAATGGACCACGGGGAGTTCGAGATCAACCAGCACGCATGCACGCGGCACGCAACGGAGCGCGTCGATGTGGATGTGGCATTGCCGGACGCCGACGGCAATCTTCTGTGGTGCCGCTATCAATCCGTCGTACTGCGCGGTCAAGACGGCGAGGCGCAGCGTCATGTAGGACGCTTGCTGGACACGCACTCCATGATGGTGCAGCAACAGGAATACCGCAAGCTGGCCGAACACGACGACCTGACCGAAGCGGTTTCCCGACGGACGGCAATCGAGCGCATCAGGCAACACTGCCAATCGGGAAGCACCCCATGCGCGCTGCTGTTCATCGACGTAGACGATTTCAAAGACGTGAACGATCGATACGGGCACCCCACCGGTGACCTCGTCCTCGTACATGTAGCCTCGTTCCTGAAAAGCATCGTAGGGCCCGAAGACATCGTCGCACGGTTCGGCGGGGACGAGTTCGCCGTATTCGTCTCGCACGCACAAAGCAAAGCGCAGCTCGATCAGCTGGCCGAACGCATCGAGCGAGACGCCTTCAAAGATTTCGAAAGCGGCACGGTGGAAAACCCGCAGGACACGCTTTCCCTTACGGTGGGCACGGCATGCTCCTATGAATCCTCGGCAGGCGGATGCGACTTGTTCGACGACCTGTACCGCCAAGCCGACAGCAACCTCTACCAAGCGAAACGACTCAACAAAGAGCAGCCGTAGGCAAAGCAGGAAGCCAACTTGCCCTACGTCTGGGAACCGTTAGAGCCAGGCGCGTTGCGCACGGCCTTCCATGCAGCGCAAGCCGGAGCCAGCAAAAGCACCGTCGTGCCCGCAAGGATTGCCAGGTCAGCCGGGCTGCCCGTCACGTACGCGGGCTGACCTCCCGTCATCAGCATCAACGGCCCCAAATACACCAGGTCGAACACCGCATGAACACCCACCAGACCCCACAAACCGCACCCCTTCAAATACCATGCGGCCATGAAGAACCCGAACAAGCCCGCTTGCAGGGGCTTGAGGATCGCCTGCGTCCAAGCAACGGCCCCGTCCAGGGCTTCAGCTTCGCCGAACGACGCGTGCAGCATCCCGAACAGGATGGCCGAAGCGACGGCCACCCGCAAGGCCCCCAGCCGCGGAACAAACGCCTCAAGCGCAAGAACGCGAAACACGCCTTCTTCGAACACGCCAACCATCAGGCACGACGAAAGCACCAACACGACGCGAACGACCGTAGCGCCCGAAAGCGAAACGTCTGCGGGACGAAAGCCCGCCAGCCACCACAACGCCGCGCCCGCAACCATCCCCACGCCAAGAACGAACGGCGCCCAACCGCCAAGCGAGGTCCTGGTCACGCGCGCGCGGCGAAAGGCGGTCGGCTTGCCAAAGGCCACGCCGCCACCCGCAATGGCAGCCAGCGCCGCGCTTTGAAGCACGGACTCCGCAAGCGTATCGGCGGGAAGAACCTGGAAGCAAAGCACCGAAAGCGCCAGGGCGACCGCAAACGACGGCAATGCTTTGCCGCTCGCCTTCAAGCCCCTTGACCTGTTCGAACCGCTCGAACCCATCCCCGGCAACACCCCTAATCGCCTCGCCGAATTTCGACCTTCGTCCTTGAACCGCCCGTTCGCCACAGTATACTGGAGCACCATGAACGCATCGCTCAACACACCCGGCGAAAAAGGGCCCTTCGGCGTTTCCTCCTTCGCCCTGAAAATCGTGGCCATCGTGGGCATGACGCTCAACCACGCCTGCTACATATTCTATCCCTACCTGCCCGCGGAGGCGCTTTGCCTGCTGTTCGGCTTCGGGGGACTCACGTTTCCCATCATGGCATTTCTGCTGGTAGAGGGTTACCGCTTAACGTCGAACGTGGCTCGATATGCCCGACGGCTGCTCCTGTTCGCCCTGATATCCCAAATACCGTACGGCCTGTTCTTGGCACACGACCTCAACGCGCTGTTCACGCTGCTTATCGGGCTCGCCATGCTGTACCTGTACGACCACATGAAGAACCGCGCCGGGTTCTGGATTTCCGCCGCGGCGCTCACGGTCGTGAGCGCCGTATGCGACTGGGGGATCCTGGGGCCCGTCATGATCCTCGTCATGCGCGCAGTGCCCGACCGACGCGAGCGCATCGCATACGCAGTGATCCTGCCCGTTTTGGGCAACGGCCTGCCCGCGCTCTCGCGCTACTTGGAAGGCTTCGACCCCGCCCTGCTTCCATTCGCGCTGTACCCTTTGCTGGGATGCTCCGCCACCATCCCCTTGCTGCTCGCGTACAACGGCAAGCGCGGCCGTCCCCTGAAATGGTTCTTCTACGCATACTACCCTGCGCATATCTTGCTATTGGGCTTGGCGAAAGGCATGCTGCTCAACGATTGGACGATGGGCTTCTAAGCTACTTCCAATCAGCTCCCAGCACCACCAGGAAATCAGCGTTGATGATGTACGAGCCGTCGTTGGCCATGGCCTTGCCCACGCCGAGCGCATCGACGATCTCCTGCGCACGGTCGGCCTTCCCGCCTTTTTCGTACACGACGAGCGTTTGCGGGTAGTCGAAGCTGTCCGCATTGCCCGACTCCACCCGATACCCCAGCTCTTCGATGCGCGCCGAGGCCTGCGATCCCGCCCCGGCAATGCCGTTGCCATTGCGCACGGCAACGGTGCCCGAGCGCTTGTTCGAAGCGCCGCCGCCGCTCAAGTCGCCGTTCTCATTGACCAGCTGACCGCTGCCGGTGCTGGCCAGGATCGTGCCGGACACCTGATCCACGACATCGCCTTCAGTGGGAGGAAGCCCCTGCTCAACGCGCGCCATCATGGCTTTCCATTGCTCGACGTTGTTTATTTCGTACCACACGCCGTCGATGTAGCTCGACGTGGTGGGCTCCATGCCGGAATATAGGTCCGTAGCCGGATCCAAACCCTGCATGGCCTGGGCGATGCCGATGATGTCGGTGATCTCGAGATCGGTGGTCACGTACTGGGAAAGCGCCTGCACCGTGCTCGCCATCGTGGCCACATCGGCAGCAAGAATCTTCTTGGCGATAGCGGCCAGCACCAAGCGCTGGTTCGCGGCGCGATACGAGTCCCCGTCGCCGAACTCGTCGTACGCATGCCGCGAGCGGCACAGGATCAAAGCCTGATCCCCGCTAAGCGTCTGCACGCCGGCATCCAAATGACCGCCCGCGTCTTCGTCGTCGATCTCCATGGGCACGTCCACTTCCACGCCGCCAAGAGCGTCCACCACGTCCTTGAAGCCGTCGAAGTTGATCTCGGCATAATGGGAGATGGGAACGCCCGCCAGCTTGGAAACCGTCTCCACCGAAAGCGCCGCGCCGCCGATGGCATGGGCTGCGTTCAGCTTGTTCTGGCCGTATTCGCCCATATCGACCAAGGTATCTCGATGAATCGAAACCATGGTCGCCTTTTTGTCCACGGGGTCGATCCGGGCAAGGATGATGCTGTCGCTGCGAAACTGATCCCCGGCGTATTCCTGGGAAGCCTCGCGGTCGTTCGATCCGTCGGTGCCCATGAGCAGCACGTAGAACGGCTCCTTCGCCAAGTCGGTCTTGACCAAAGCGGCGCGCAGCTTGGCGTCAACGCCTGCGTGCAAGTTGCCGGACAAAATGCCATAGTACGCAAACGCCGCACCGGCCCCGCCCAGCACGAGCACGCCCACCACCGCAAGAGCGATCACCAGCTTGCTGGGTCGCTTCCGCTTTGAAGAGCGCGGCGCGTCAGCGCCGTTGCGCGACAATCGAGTACGAGGCGTAGGAGAAGACGAGGATTGAACGCTCGGTCGCTTTCTTGCACCGTCGCCCGCGCCGCGCGAGGCGGCCGGTCGAGAAGCCCGGACGGAACTGGGCCGCGAAGAGCGGTTTTCTTGCGTGGGTCGAGGTGATTCCCCATGCGCGCGCGAAGGGCGCCTTTGATTGCTTCGTTGAGAGTCCATGGACGTATTGTGCCGACGAACGCGCAAGCGTGCAAGCGCACACAAACCTTTACTAGGAAAAGCCCATAGCGAATCGAGGGCGGCTCCTCAAGGAAGCCGCCCTCGCTATTCGTTAAGCGCGCACGCTCAAGCGCTTGCACAGGTATTCGTTCGCAGCTTCCTCCACCGTGTCGTCAAGCGCCGCAAGAAAGGGGGCGGAAACTCCCGCCCGCGCCGCACGACGCTCGAGAGCCCGAGTCAGCAAAGCGTCTGCCACCTGCGGATTCTTCGCCAACAGCGGACCGTGAAGGTACGTTCCCACCACATTTTTGTACAACACGCCATCCTGCTTGTCGTCGTCGTTGTTGCCATGGCCCACCGACGACACCACGCGCCCGAAAGCCTGAACTCCTGCACCAAGCCGCGTGCGACCGGCGTGGTTCTCGTACCCCACCACCGGCATCTGCGCCAAAGGCGAATCCAGCACGATGTTGTCGATCAGCCGGTCAGCGGATCCCGCCGCGCGCTCGGTGGTCATGTCGACGATGCCCAGGCCCTCGACCACCTCGTCGCCCAGCAGCCATTCCTTGCCAAGAATCTGATAGCCGCCGCAAATAGCCAGCAACACGCCGTCGTCCTCGACGAAGGCGCGCAGCTCGTCGCGCATGCGCATGAGTTCGGCGGAAGCCAAGCGCTGTTCGCGATCGGGCCCGCCGCCCAAGAACACCAAGTCGACATCCGCCAGATCAACGGACTGGCCGTGGTTCACGCGCCTAACCTCCACAGCAACGCCTCGGTCGCGAAGGCGACGCTCCAAGATGCGCACGTTGCCGCCGTCGCCATACAGATTGAGCAGGTCGGGGAACAGGTGCGCAACAACAAGCGGGGCCTCGGAATCCGACGAATCGGCAGCGGAGGCCGCCTGCGGGGCCGAGGACTCGTTCGCAACAGCAAAAGGCTCCTGCGAAACGTCGGATGCGTTCGCAGCAGCGAGCGCATCCGAAACGTCCGACGCACCCGCCGACGGCGAGGCTTCGGCAGCGGCCAGCGCATCCATGTCGGCATGAACGGGGGGAAGCGCCGTGTAGTTTGCAATAAGGTACGCTTTCACATCGGCGGATACGCCGGACAAGCGCCCGAACAAGTCGCGAGCGTCGTCTATCAGCTGCGCGTCAAGCCCGGCATACTTCAGGCGAACTTGCAGGTCGTTGCGGCGAATCCCGCCCGCGAACACCAGCAAGTCGCGCTCGGCGGCAAGCTCTTCAAAATCAATGTCCCACAGCCACGAGATGTCGCGACCGTCGCCTTCTTTATCGTTGACGAAGAACGCCACGGCCTTAGGTCCTTCGTCCTGCAAGATGATCTTGAGATTCTGGTTGAACCCGGTCGGGTTCTTTGCCAAGTTGAGCAGCGCCGATCGACCGGCGATCTCGTACGACTGCAAACGCCCGTTCTGCGGGTCGAACGCATCGATAGCCTGCTGAAGCGCGTCGTTCGAGCAGCCGAGCAGGCTTGCGGCAACGCCCACCGCCGCCAGGTTGTACACCATGTACGCGCCGCTGAACGAGGCACGCACCGAAAACGCGCCCGCGTTTGCAGCAGCACCCTGTTGGGGCTTTCCCAGCTGAAACGACAAGCCGTCCGTGCCCAAGCGCACGTCCTCGGCGGCAAAATCAAGGCTCGCGCGAGAGAACCCGCAGTTCGGACAATGAAAATCTCCCAGCTGGCCGTACTGGCGAAACGCATACTCGAACATCGACGAGCAACGCTGGCACATAGTGGCATCCGCCACGGTGTTCTGCGGCAGACCCATATCCTGCGCCACGCCGAACGCAATGGACCGGTTTTCCGCACGCTCGGCGATCATCGCGCACAACGGATCGTCGGCGTTGTAGACCAGCACCGTGTCGGGCGACGAAGCCAGCGCGCCCACGATGCTATCCTGGATGCGATCGATCTCGCCCACGCGATCCAGCTGATCGCGGAACAGGTTGAGCAAAACAACGTAGTTCGCCTTCAGATGCGGCAGGATCTTCGCTAGCCACAGCTCGTCGGTTTCGAACACGCCCCAATCGGACGGACCCGCATGCAGCAGCGCCGTAGCTACGCCCGAATCCAGGTTCGCTCCGGTCCGGTTGCACACCACGCGCTGACCCGCCTGCTCCAGCACGTCGGCAAGCAGGTTCGTGACCGTGGTCTTCCCGTTCGTGCCGACCACCGCAATCGAGCCCTTGGCCAGCTTCGGCGTCAAATCGGCGATGATGCGAGGGTCGACGTACAGCGCGATCTTTCCGGGAAAGTTGGCGGCGGGGCGATGAAACACGTTCTTCAGTCCCCACGTGGAGACGGCGCTCACGGCGCGTGCGGCGGCGAACTGCAAACCCATAAAGTGTCCTTCGTCTTGTAGTACGTGTAGTACGGCTTCAATGCGATCAGTATACCCGTTCGGTTGTCGCGCACGAACGCGCCCCGCGCCCGCAAGGCATGCCCCTCCATACAATCATCAGGTTGCGCCCGCGCGCCAACCGAAGCGCAGCATCCTCAGACAGTCTAAGAGGGAGCGTGCGCCGTGCGGAAGGAAAACCAATGGCAGACGTCGGAGGACGTCGGCGCCGTGCAACTCGCTGCCCGCCATTCGACGCATATTGATGGACAGGCCGCTGGAAAAGTGCAGCCTCGATCGCCGCTTCGGGCGTACAATAGCGCCCATGGACGCAAACCAAGTCATAGCCATCGTCATATTCGTCATCGTCATGCTGGCGATCATGACCGAAAAGCTCCACCGATCGCTCGCCGCCATCGTGGGCGCCATGGTGGTGCTCGCGCTGCACGTCATGACGTTCGACGCAGCCATGGGGCACATCGACTTCAACACGCTAGGTGTGTTGCTGGGCATGATGCTGTTTGTGTCGGTGGTGAAGCTGTCGGGCGTGTTCGAGTACCTGGCCATCAAGAGCGCGCGCATCGCACGGGGCGACCCCTGGAAGATCATGCTTTTGTTCGTCCTGCTCACGGCGGTTCTCTCCGCGTTTTTGGACAACGTGACCACCGTGCTGCTCATCGGGCCCATGACCCTGACCGTATGCCGCCTGCTCGACATCAACCCCATCCCGTTCTTCATGACCGAGATCATGGCGTCGAACATCGGCGGAACCGCCACGCTCATCGGCGACCCCCCGAACATCATGATCGGGTCGGCCGCAGGGTTCACGTTCCTCGACTTCATCATGATGGACGCCCCTGCCGTCGTAGTCATCCTGGCCGCGATTTTGATAGTGTTCTATTTCATGTACGGGCGGTCCATGAAAGTCAACGACGAAGAACGCGCCCGCGTTATGGAACTTGACGAGCGCACGTACATCAAAGACGCGCGCCTGCTCAAGCTGAGCGTTGTCATGACCGGCGTCGTGGTCGTCGGGTTTATGGCCCATGGCGCTTTGGGGCTGGAATCCAGCATCATCGCCCTCGGCGTGGCCGGCATCACCATCCTGCTCTCGCGAACAAGCATCGAGGACGCCCTCGCGCAAGTGGAGTGGACCACGCTCTCGTTCTTCGCGGGCCTGTTCGTCATCGTGGGCGCGCTGGCAGAGACCGGCGTCATCGGCATGCTGGCGAACAGCCTGGTGGACATGACCGGGGGCAACGTGTTCGTAACCATGTTGGTGCTGCTGGTGGGATCGGCGGTTATCTCCAGCTTCCTAGACAACATACCCTTCGTAGCCACCATGATCCCCATCTTGTTGACCATGGAAGCGTCGGGCATGGACGTAACGCCTTTGTGGTGGGCCGTATCCTTGGGCGCGTGCCTGGGTGGCAACGGCACCCTCATCGGCGCCAGCGCGAACGTGGTGCTGTCCGACATCAGCAAGAAATTCGGCTACGAGATCACGTTCATGAGCTTCTTCAAAACGGCCTTTCCCATCATGCTGCTCACGGTGCTGATGGCGGGCGCGTACCTGGTGCTGAGGTTCCCGGCCGCCTAGGCGAAGCAGTCGCGAATACCGCGTGAACCGACGGCAGCATGCAGCGACGTGCGCAGCACGGGCCTACGCGCGGGGCAGCTCCTTCTCGAACGCGATGCGCAGATCGCCCTGCTCGGCGCCTTCCGCCAAACGAATCTCGCCGCAATACTCGAAGCCGGCCTTTTCCAGCGCACGGCGCATCGGCGCGTTTTGCGGGTGCGTGTCAATGCGCACGGAACCCAGATTGGCACGCCGGGCAAGGCCGAACGCGTGCTGGAACATCGCGCCCGCCACGCCCCTTCCCTTGCTTTCGTCCGCCACGCACACGCGATGGAGCGCCGCATAGCGGCCATCGTCGCCGGTCAGCCACGCGCCGTCGATGACCGCATACGAAGGATCGGGGCCCTCTTTGTAGGCAAAGATTCCCTGCACCGAATCATCTTCCATCGCAAGATACGTGCAGCCGTCCGCTACGTCCTGCACCCATGTTTCGCGACAAGGATATCCGTTTTGCCACTGGTTCACGCCCAAGCCCCGAAGCTGGCGCTTCGCCTGGTCGGTTATGTCGCACATGCGATCAAGGTATTCAGCTGTTGCAACGACGAATTCCATGAACAACCTCCTGCAAACCTTCAAAACGGGCAAGCACATCGACTTCGCGTAGTATACCCGTCGTACAGTCGGGCGAGCACTTGCGAGGCCCGTGAATCCACTGCTGAACCGGGCGCAGGAATAAAAGACTTGTGCCGAAAATAAAGAAAGCGCCGGAGGAAGTGAAATGCTCACCATTCGGGCGCTTTGCTAACTTTACTCCCTTTTCCTGCCGATAGGATTTTCTTATCACTTCGCAAAAATTTACCGTCGCGATACAAAAACCCTTATCAGAGCATAAAAACATTCAATGACTCCCCATCAGCTGAGCACGTTAACATTAGTGTCCATGTTGGTGCCGGCACGGCAAATTTGCTCACAACACGGGGAAGGTTGGCCTGGCACATATCTTGTCGGCAAGAGACTTCTGTCGAAAAAGGGGGAGCACGCATGGAACACAATGATTCTACCATTCTAAAAAAATCAATAGGAAGAAGGAGTTTCCTCAAAGGGTCGGCCGCAGCCGTCGCTGCAGCCGGACTTGGATCGGGGCTCGCGGGATGCAGTCCGCTAACAAAAGCCGACGACGCATCCTCCACCGAGGTAGATGCAGTAGAAGAAATCGTAAAACCTGGCGTTTGTCGAGGCGGCTGCGGTGCCGGCTGCCCCATGAATGTTCACGTCCGTGACGGCAAAGTCGTCAAGACATCTCGCATTCAATTGTCAGATCCTCATGTGACCCGCCTTTGCAACAAGGGACTCACCCACGCCTTGCGCGTTTACGCGGAAGATCGGCTCAAGCACCCCATGAAGCGCGCGGGAGAACGCGGCGAAGGCAAATGGGAGCAAATCAGCTGGGACGAAGCCTTGACCACCATTGCGGATAAGTGGAAAGAGGTCATGGAGAAGCACGGTCCGCTCTCGAATGCCTTCCTTGGAGGATCGGGCAACATTACCCCTGACTCCCAGTACGGAAAGCGACTGGCAGCCTATATGGGAGCCGTCACCCTCGACCCCGCTCAAGACCGCGTGTTTTACGCAGCGTTTCCTCCTATTGTGGGCGCCAGCAAAGGCCCAGGTGGAGGTGGCCGCAATGACGTATTCAATGCCGACAATATTTTCATCTGGGGATTCAATCCCACCGAGGGCGACAGCCAAACGGCTCACTACATGTTCCAAACAAAAACGCATCACGGTGCGAAGATCGTCGTCATCGACCCTACATTCACCATCGCGGCCTCGAAAGCCGACCTGTACGTTCCCATTCGCCCCGGCACCGACGGAGCACTGGCTCTCGGCATGTCGAACGTCTTAGTGAACGAAGGCTTGGCCAAAGAAGAGTTCATGAAGTCTGACACCGTGGCCCCCTGCTTGGTGAAAGATGAAAATGGAAAGTACTTCCGCTTAAGCGACCTTGGAAAAGCAGAAGCCGGCACGCCTGAGGATAAATGCGTCGTGCGTGCGGAAGACGGAACGCTGGGCGCTCTTGGCGATATCGAAAACCCCGTCCTGCACGGCACTTTCGAAATCGAAGGCGTCTCGGTTACCACTGCATACGATCTTCTCCTTGAACGAGTAGCTGAATGGCCACCCGAGAAAGCATCCGAGATCTGCGACATTCCCGTTGAAACAATCAGGGAGCTTGCCCATATCGCCCAGGATGGCCACAATTCCATCAATATGGGGCTTGGGCTCGACCACGTCACAAACGGCATGGCAACCTTCTCGGCCATTCTCTCCATGTGCATGCTCGCAGGCCAGTTCGGGCACCCCGGAAACAGCTCGAAGGGAACCTGGCGTGGCGAAATTGCGGTTGGATGGATGCCGTACACCGTATTCAAGCCAAAAGACGCACCGGGAAGCCCCGTTTTCTACTCTCCTGCTTTGCTCAATCTCATGGACACAAAGAAATACGGCAAGCAGGACATCAACATCAAGACGCTGTACATCTGGAACCACAATCTATTTGGAACTCAGGTTGGCGGCGTAAAGTGGCGCAAGTTCCTTGAAGATGTCGAACTTCTTGTTGTTGCAGACGTTGTCATGACCAGTACGGCAAACTACGCCGATATCGTACTGCCCATCTGCCATTACTTTGAATGCGAAAGCGCTCAAGGAGCAGACACGCGCTATATCTTCTACAATGCCAAGTCGGCCGAACCGCTCTACGAGTCAAAAGATGACTTCCAGGTCTTCAACGCGCTCTTTGAAAAAATGGGCTTCCAAGACAAAATGTTCAAAGATCGCGACGCTCTTTACAATGCGGTATTCGACAACCCGGCCGCCAAGGAAGCCAACATCACGTGGGATCGCGTAAAGAAAGAAGGGGCCGTATTGACCTTCGAGCCCGATGAACGGGTTATGGGAGGCGAAGGCACGTACAGCACGCCAACGGGCCGCCTGCAGTTCTACCAGGAAGCAATTCCGCTGGACACCGATTACGGGCAGACGATCGACATCATGAAAGAACGTCTCCCTTATTGGGAGCCTCCCATCGAAGCATGGAAAGACAACCCGCTCGCAGAAAACTACCCGCTCAATTTCACGTCCGAACGCAACAAATACAAGGTTCACACGCAGTATACCCGCGTACCGTGGCTACTGGAGTTCGAAGACGAGCCTTACGTACAAGTCAATCCGGCAACTTGCAAGGAGCGCGGGATTGCCGACGGCGACTACATTCGCATGTTCAACGATCGCGGCACCTGCACTCTCAAGGTTCGCTTCAACAATGGCATACGCCCCGGCATGGTGGTCATAGACCACGGGTGGGACCAAAACCAGTTTATCGAAGGATTCTATTGCGATCTGCTGGGCCACAACATAACGCCCGTTGTCGCAAACAGCTATTACTTTGACACGCTTATCGAAATCGAGAAGGCCAACGTATAGAAAGGAGGGCTATACATGCGTTACGGAATGGTAATTGATCTTCAGCTCTGCTTTGGCTGCACGGCATGCGCCATGGCCTGCAAGTCGAACAACAATCTGCCCAACAAAATGTGGTGGAATACCGTACACACCGACGGCGGAGACTACCCCGACACCGCAAAAGGCACCTACCCCAATGTGTCCATGGCTCATTACCCAGTTGGATGCCAGCACTGCGCCAGCCCTGCTTGCGCACAGGTTTGCCCCGTAGGAGCGACATGGAAAGACGAGGAAACGGGAATCGTCATGCAGGACCCCGAAAAATGCATCGGATGCCGTTCGTGCATGGCGGCATGTCCATATGACGTTCGCACCTTCAACGAGGACGAGCCCACTTACGTCGTCGATTTTCCGTTAGGTGATGCCGACGCACCAAAACACCTTGTCAATACCGTTGAAAAATGCACCTTCTGCGCCAACCGCATCGCACGAGGCGCCATGCCCGCCTGCATGGAGCATTGTCCGGGACGCGCGCGTTTTTGGGGTGATCTAGATGATCCCAACAGCGACGTATCGCGCCTTCTTTCCGATTCCGATCGAAAACCGATTCGCCTACTGGAAGACAAAGGCACCGAACCCTCCGTGTACTATTTGGCGTAAAGCAAGCGGCCTCTGCTGCACGCTCTTTCGCCGTTCGCAGCAGAGGCGCTAAACCAACCGCCATTCACCTGCAGGAGGGGCCGCGCATCCCTCCCTCCCATCTTCGCGGCCCCTCCTGCCTATCCCCAGTCGTCAAAAGGAACATCCGCATGAGCAGCAAAAAAAGCCCTCTTCCCGTAGAAGACCCCGCAAAGAACTTAAGTCTGGCATTCGCATTGGGATGCGCCGATTTTTTCCATCTTCTGTCTATGTTCTATCTCAATCCGACAAAAGAACTTGCCCGGGGCTTGCTTGACAAAAGCATCCAACACGACGTCGTCGCCATTTTCGAGGACACGGGAATCGACGAAACAAAGATCTTGTTCGAGCCGGTTATGGAACAGCATCTGCAAAGCACCAACGAAACAGCCCTATTCCAACAGATGCGACGAGATTATACGACCCTCTTCACTCACCCCAAAAAGCCGCTCATATCGCTATACGAAATGCAGTTTCGCGACCTGAGGGACAAAAACAACATGCCCACGGCCCTTTTCCTAAACCAAGCCGCGCTCCATTCCGAACAATGTTACCGAAAGGCCGGGCTCGCGCTATCCAACGAAACATCTCGAGAACCCGGAGATCACATTGCCATCGAAGCAGAATTCATGGCCTACCTATACACCCAACTGGCCGCCGCGCTTCACGAGAACGAAGGCTCTAGCGAAAAGCGATGGGAGATGGCGATCGAAGAATTCAAACCTCACCTTATTGGTTGGTGGTTCGACTTTTTCGATTCCTGTGCGCAATCGAATTGCGGTATTGTCTATCCTTGGCTTGGCCGCGCAGGCTCCGTCTTTTTGAAAAACTACCGCACTCGCACAACATAGCCTCAACCCCAACACACGACAAAGAAACCTTTGACGGGAGCTTCTCATGAGCCTTTTGCTTTCGCTTGCCATCGTTCCCTTAGTAGCTTATGCCATAAGAAAACCCCTTGGTAAACACCCTGCCGTATTCTACGCGCTCGCCCTCTTAGTTTGCGGCATCTCCCTCTGCGTCATTACCACCCCCGGCTCCGATCCCATTGTTCGCGTTATAGGAGACCTTTTTCAAAAAGGAAGACTCGCCTTTGCCCTGTTCGCCTTAGTCATGTTCATTGGGGTTGCAAAACCCCAATCGGCCCTACGCAACGCGTTCATGCCAATACGAGCAAATCTGTCGATTATTGCCAGCATCTTTATTGTTGTCCATGTCGTTGTATACGGAACAAACTACTCGACGTTCATCGGCACGCTTGCGGCACTTCGCCCCAATATTGTTTTCTCTCTTATCGCATCCCTCGTTTTAGTGGCGCTTCTCATCGCCCTGGCATCAACATCGTTCGAACACGTAAAAAAGAAGATGAGAGCATCCACCTGGAAAACCGTGCAAAAGACCGCATACGCCTTCTTCGCTGTAATCTTCGTCCACCTATCAGGCTACCTTTTATTTTCCGCTTTTCAGGGATCTGCAAAAGCACAGGTCAGTTATTCGATTTACCTGTTCGTCGCCGGGCTCTACCTGATCCTGCGCATACGAAGGGCACGCCTTGATAAGCTTGCTCCCGCCAATAGCAAAGAAAGCACCTGATACAGGTGACGACCCGCTTTCCGACCACTTTATCAACCCTATACATTGCGCCACAGCACTCATGAACCTCAAATTCCAACTAGAAATCGAAAAGGCGCTAAGGGATGTTCTAGCAAGCGTCAAATACCTGCCCGTAACACAGAGCAACACGAAAACAGGCCGCCAGGTTCTACCCTGACGGCCTGCATCTTCCGTGGAGCCAACGAGCGGATTCGAACCGCTGACCTACGCATTACGAGTGCGTTGCTCTACCAGCTGAGCCACGTTGGCATACGGCCTCTTGCGAAGCGCGAACATGAAGTATACAGAAAGCCCGCGCGCCCTGCAAGAGGGCTTTCGTGGATTTCTCGCAGGATTTTCACAACCTTTCTCACGTCAACGCCCCAAAACCGACGCCCGCGAAACGAAGCCTCAACAACTCCAAGGCCGACCGCCGTTCGTTGCTACCATCGTTGGAAACAGCCCGGAGGAGCGCCTATGAACGATTGCGTCAAGAAGCAGCCGTCGGACGGAAGCCATGCACAACGCCCGAAGCAACCAACTGCCAGCACGAGCGCAAAAGCCCGCGAATCGTCCCGCGCCCAAGAATCGACCTCGCAGATCCTTGTCGGGTACGCCTCCAAAACGCTTGCGGTTCCCGGCGCGGCCATGCGATCCATCACGAAACGACTTGCCACGTCCGAGCGCCTTGCCCAGGTCGTAAGCGACAACCTTGCCGCGCTTGAAACCACGCTCGACTACAATCGCGCCAACGGAATCAGGATCTTCCGCATAAGCTCGGACGTGATCCCCTTCGGATCCAGTCCCGTCAATCAACTCGATTGGCAAACCGCGTTCGCAAGCCAGCTGGCGCACCTGGGTGAAAAAGCACGGGCTTACGGCATCCGCCTGAGCATGCACCCCGGTCAATACACGGTCTTGAATTCGCCCGATCCCGACGTCGCGCAACGAGCCGCAGCAGACCTGGCGTATCACGACGCGTTCCTGACAGCCCTTGGAATGGACGGCACATGCAAGATAATCTTGCATGTAGGAGGCGCCTACGGCGACAAAAGAGCGGCTTTGGATCGATTCGCCTCCGCGTACCAAAAGCTCCCATCGACCATCAGGCAGCGCCTGGTGATCGAAAACGACGACCGCCTATTCACCGCGCTCGACGTGCTGCAACTCTGCCGCCGCATCGGCGCGCCCATGGTGTTCGACACCCTGCACCATCAGATCAACCACGAGCCCGGCGCACCCGACCAGTTGACGCTCATCGACAAGGCGGGCAGCACATGGACCGCCTCCGACGGGCGCCAGAAGATCCATTACTCGCAACAAGCCTTGGGGAAGCGGGCCGGAGCCCATACGGACACCATAGCCATAGACGAATTCCTGGAATTCCGAACGGCGCTCGGCGATCGCTGCCCCGACGTCATGCTGGAAGTCAAAGACAAGAACCTCTCGGCCGTCAAATGCCTGACCTGCCTTGACCCCAACGGCCCCATAACAAGGCTCGAGCAGGAATGGGCGCGCTACAAATACGTGGTGCTCGAACATGACCAGGCGTCCTACCAGCGCATTCGCACGCTTCTCAAAGACAAGCAAAGCCGTCCGGCCGTCCCGTTCTACCGGCTGGTGGAGCAATCCCTGGCAATTCCCGCCTCCACCGGATCGTTCGCCAATGCGGCGCAGCACGTCTGGGGCTACGTGTCGGATCTGTCCACCGACAAAGAGCGCGCTTCGTTCCTCGACGCAATGGAGCGGTTCCAGCGCGGCGAGGCAACGGCGGAATCGGTGAAGCGCAAGCTCCTCGGCCTTGCCCGGAAGTACGACCAGGCGTACCTGCTTGCATCGTACTACTTCGCACTCTGAAAACGGGGTTGCGCCAGGCCGGATCGGCATCCATGCCGAAGAGGGGAAACAACAGGCCGAAAGGAGACGATCTTCGTCACGCCGAACAATGCCGAACGATGACCCAACGGGAAGCGGCCCGACGAAGGCGCCCCCGGCGGACTGCTATACTGAGAGAACCTTCGCGACCCAACAGCATCGCAACGATGCAATCGCGCGAAAGAAAGGAGCCCCTTATGCTGTACGACAACGTCATGGTTCCCTTTGACGGCTCGGAATCAGCCGTAGCCGCATTGGCCGAAGCGGCGCGCTTCGCCAAGGAAGACCCCGGCCTCACCCTGCGCATCGTGCAGATCATCGACACGAACAAGCTGGTCATCAATAGGCTGGAAGCGCAAAACATCGTAGATTCCGCCGTCCCCGAAGGCATGCGCAAAGCCTTCGAAGAGGTCACGGCCGAAGCGAACAGGCACCTGCACCGCCAAATCGACGGCATGCTGGGCGGGCTGATGAACAAAATCGTCATCGAGCTTCTTGAAGAAACCCACCCTGGCTCGCAAATCGTATCGTACGCGGAAGAATGCAACTGCGACCTCATCGTCATGGGATCGCGCGGCCTTGGCGCGTTTCGCGGGATCCTGGGCAGCGTGAGCAGCCACGTCCTGCGCGAGGCCCCCATCCCCGTGCTGGTGGTCAAGGAATAGCGAAGCGCGCAGCGGCCGCGCGTTGATCGTTTGTTGGGATTCCCGTGCTATGCTTCGCCGCGTACATGCCCATCAAAGCGAAAGAACCGTATGAGCGCAGGACAGAAACCTACCGACGTCACCACCGTGCTTGTCGTGGACGACGAGCCCGACATCGTCGAACTATTGGAAGAATATCTGAGCGACCAGGGATTTCGCGTCCTCACCGCCAAAGACGGAGCAACGGCGCTCAAGCGGGCTCAGCAAAAGCCCGACCTCATCGTGCTTGACGTCGGCATGCCGGAAATGGACGGCTACACGGTATGCCGACGCATTCGCGAGCACCTGAGCTGCCCTATCCTGTTCCTGACGGCTCGCGTGGAAGACGTCGACGCTCTCGAAGGATTCGAGGCGGGTGCCGACGACTACGTGCTGAAGCCTTTCTCGCTGGCAGTGCTGGGCGCCCGTATCCGCGCGCACCTCAATCGGGAACAGCGACGCCAAACGAAAGCCGAAGTGCGTTTCGACGGCAACATCGTCATCGACTACAGCGCCCGCACCGTCAGCGTTGCGGGCAGCCCGGTCGAGTTGACGCGACGCGAGTTCGACATTGTTTCATTCCTTTCCAAACACCCTGGTCAAGTGTTTGAGCGCGATCGGATCCACGAACACGTCGGCGGCTGGGAGAACGAGAGCGACCCGTCGGTCGTCACCGAGCATATCCGACGCATCCGCAAGAAGCTGGCGAAGGCCGGAGCGGAAAACGACCCTGTTGAAACCGTGTGGGGAATGGGGTACCGATGGCGCGCGTAGGCCGGGCCGCAGACGCGGGCGGCGGCAACGACACGTCCACGGGTGCGGCCCGCCTCGTGCAACTGAGGGAACGCTGGCGCAACGCGTCGCTCAAGACGTCGTTCATGGTGTACATGCTGCTGTTCCTGATTGCGGCCCTCGTGCTGTCCCTAACAACGTCGGCGCTGTTCGTCGGCTTGCAAAACGAAGCGACCGCCGATGCCTACGAAGTATCGGGGCTCTACCTCTACGACAAGGAAACCGACTCCCTGGTGGCAGCGCGTTCGATCGAAGTAACGTCCGACAGCCGCCTGGCGTTCGTGCAAAGCGCGCGCCGCGGCATGCAGTCGATCGCACGGGCCGACCTGCCCGACAGCACCGCCGTAACGGACGCGAGCGACTACTCGTTCGTCTACGACTTCAACTACGAATCCAGCGGCGATCAGGAAGCGCTCGAGCCTGCCTTCGGCTCCGAAGCGACGCTCGCGAACCTACCCGCCTACGACGCATGGGCGCGCAAGCGGTTCGACGCCTGGCTGGCCGAGAACCCCGACAGTCCCTACGCCGCGCTCTTCCCCCTGGACACGGCTGAAGGCGCCGCAACGGAAGGACCCCTGACGTCGCCCATTGGCTACTACCTCAGCACGCCGGCATCGCCAAGCGCATGGGCCCTTTCCTCCCTGTTCGGGTTCTTGTCGTTTCTCATGTTCCCCTTGTGGTTCGGCGTGTGCATATTCGCCGCCGCACGACGCTTTTTTCGCATGCGGCTTGCTCCGGGCCTTGCCGTGCTCGATAGCGCGGCAGCCAAAATCGCCGATCAGGACCTCGATTTCACGGTGGCGCACGGCCGCGAAGACGAACTGGGAAGACTGGCTCAGTCGTTTGAAACCATGCGCGCTTCTCTGGCGGAATCGCAAAAAGCCCTGTGGCGCACAGCCGAGGAAAGAAAGCGCCTCAATGCGGCCTTCGCGCACGATCTGCGCACGCCGCTCACCATCTTGAAGGGAAAGATCGAGCTTTTGGACACGCGCATCAAAGCGGGAACGGCGTCTTCCGAGCAGCTGGAAGCCTCGACGGCGTCGCTTTCGGCCCAGGTTGAACGGCTCGAACGCTACGTCGCGGCCATGAGCAGCCTCCAGAAGCTGGAAGATCGCGAACCCGAACGGTCCGACGTCGCGTTCGGCCGCATAGCCGAACTGATCGAAGATGCCGGCAACGGCCTGGCTCGCTCGAACGAGGCACGCTTCTCCCTGTTCGTCAGTCAGCGATGCGCATGCGAGCAGCCTTCGATGCGCGTTGACGGCTCGCTCGTAAGCGAAGTGGCGGAGAATCTTCTGGCGAACGCCTTCCGTTACGCGTCGAAAACCGCGTCCGCGCGCTTGGACGTCCGGCCGACAGAGCACGAAGGCTGTGAAGAACTCGTGCTCATCGTGGACGACGACGGACCGGGCTTCTCATGCGCGGCCCTGAAGAACGGTTGCGCGCCGTTCTTCAGCGAGACTCCGTCGAAAGAGCGCTTTGGCCTGGGACTCAACATCAGCAGCCTGCTATGCGACAAGCACGGCGGATCGCTCACGCTCGAAAATCGCCCCGAAGGAGGCGCGCGGGTGACGGCGCGGTTCGCATGCCAGCCTTGAACTCGACCTATAGTTTACGCGGCGTTGATCGGGAGTAGATATTTGACTCGTAGCATTTGATGCAAGCTGATCGCATCATAGAAACGAGACTCCATGGACGACATCACCGCGCTGCATCGGACCATCGCGCCAAGCGCCTCATCGCAGCTTTCTCCCTGCGCCTCAGGCGCCGCTGCAGCTGCCGCGCGCGAGCGGCAGCTGCAGATGGCAAAGCGCACGGCGTTCATCGTTGCCCTGCTGGCCTTCTCCGCAGGCTTGATTGCGCTCTGCGTTCGCTTCGGCCCCGAAGCTTTGGCGTTCGTATCGGATACCGAGCGCTTCCGCGCATGGGTGGAAGGCATGGGAATCTGGGGGCGCGTCGCGTTCGTCGCAGCGAACGCCGCCCAGGTGGTACTGGCCTTCCTCCCCGGCGAGCCGCTTGAGCTGGCAGCCGGATACGCGTTCGGCACGGTCGAGGGCACCCTATGGTGCCTGGCGGCAAGCGCGATCGGCACCGGCCTTGCTCTGTTGCTCACCCGCACCTTCGGCATGCGCGTCGTGAGGCTGTTCTTTCCTCCCGAGAAAATTTCGGAAGTCAAATGGCTGCGCGACGCACGACGGTTCGAGCTGATCCTGTTTCTGGTGTTCTTGATTCCCGGAACCCCGAAAGACCTGCTCACGTACGTTGCCGGCCTAGGGACAAGCCCCGCTTGGCGCATCGTCGCCCTGACCACCGTGGGCCGCATCCCTTCCATCGTCTCCTCGACCCTTGTTGCAGGCGCCCTGGGCAGCGGCAACTACACCGCAGCAGCCATCGTTGCCGCCATCACCGTAGCGCTGGCGGGAGCAGGCGTGCTTGTCTACCGGCGTATGTCCCGTATTGAATCGCAATAGTGTATTTATTAAGAATAGTTATTGATAACTACCGATTCGTAACCTCTTTCTCCGACCCAAGAGCGTATGATGTGCGAAAGAACGTAACCGAAGCCGTCACCGACGAGCACGCCGCAACCGCAGCACCGCACCGGCCCAGCCCATCGGAACGACACAAGGAGAGAGAGGCCCCCTATGCCTAGTTTCGCGAATCCGTTTGCCGGCAACGTCGACCGCAAGATGACCAACGCCGAGCTCATGCAGGCGCTGCGCCTTGACATCGCAGGAGAGCTGGAAGCCATTTACCTGTACGAATCCCACTATCTGGCCACCGACGACCCCGCGGCAAAAGCCGTGTTGGCCGATATCCGCGATGAGGAAAAGGCGCACATGGGCGAACTCATCACGCTGATGCGCCACCTGGATCCCAAGGAAACCGAGTTCTTCCTGGACGGAGAGGGAGAAGTGCAGGAAATGCTGGAAGACCTGGGCATCAAGACCGACGGGCACATTGCGCCGGCGCCTGCCGAACCCGCAGCAGCCCCTACGGTGGGCGATCTTTCCTAACCTTGCCACCTGCGCGGAAGGGACCCGCCCTTCCGCCGACGGCCCGGCAAGACAGTCGGCTTCGCTTTCCGCCTTGTGCGCGGCCGCACGCTTTCCCAAATCGAAAGGAGTTCGATATGGATTACCTCGCTCGCGAATCGGCCGATCTTTCGGCTGAGCTTTGGAACCGAATCGACAACGCCGTCATAAGCACGGCGCGCCAGCAATTGACCGCACGGCGCTTCCTGAAAACCTACGGACCGCTCGGCCCCGGAGCAACTACCGTCGCCGTAGACAGCGTAGCCAAAGAAGAGGTGCTCGAAGACGGCATCGGCCGCATCGTTGGGCGCACGCAACTTGAGCTGCCCATGCTGTACGAAGACTTCACCCTGCTCGGGCGCGATCTTGAACTGGCCACCCAAACGGGCATGCCGCTTGATCTAGCTCCGGCCGTTACGGCAGCCAAGAAGGCTGCGCGGCGCGAGGACGGCCTGGTGCTGAACGGCAGCCAGCTGCTGGGGACCGAAGGCCTGCTCACCGCCAAGGGCGCGAACAAGATGAAGCGCGCCGATTGGAATAAGGGCGAGAACGGGTTTTCCGACGTAGCAGCCGCCGTCTCCCAGCTTGCCAAGACCGGGTACCTGGGCCGCTACGCGCTCGCCGTGGCACCGGATCTGTTCCTGGCCTTGCAGCGCCTCCAACCCAACACCGGTATGCTGGAGATCGACCGCATCAAGAAGCTGATCGGCGACAACGTCTACATGACCAGCGCAATCGACCAAGGCAAGGCCGTGCTGGTGTGCGCGGAGCCCGAGTACCTCGACTTGGCGCTCGGCCTTGATCTTTCGGTCGGGTACGCAGAGCTGACGGATTTCAACCATCACTTCCGTATCATGGAAACAGCCGCGCTGCGCATCAAAGACCCCGCGGCAATCGTCGTGTTCGAGTAAACGCGAAACGGCCCGCACGCTTCACAAGGTGCGGGCCGTTTCTTTTCGAGCGGCACAAGCCGCCGAAACTACGGAGCAGGGCGCGTAAGGGAGGGGTCTGCGCGCTCTGGAAACCGAAATGCTACGCGTCGATCGCCGCAGCGGCGTACTGGCCAGCCAAGCGGCCGCCGCAGTACGCGCACATGAGGGAGTAGCCCTCGTAGTCGGTGTACGGCGCGCTCATGAGCGTACCGTTGTCGGCGCCCGCCACGTACAGACCGGGGATGGCCGCGCCTTCGGCGTCGATAGCCTGCAAGCGGTCGTTCGTGCGGATGCCGCCGATGGTCACCCAAGCGCTGGGCTCGTACTGCATGGCGTAGAACGGACCGGCGGCCACCGGCTGAAGGAAGCAAGCCGGCTTGTAGAACTGGTCGTCCTTGCCTGCAGCGCACGCAGCGTTGTAGGCTTCAACGGTCTTCGTCAAATCAGGGGCGTCAATGGCCTCTGTCAGCGCCTCGATCGAATCCGCCTTGAAGGCCCAGCCCGCGTCAACGGCGGCGTCGAAGTTCGCCTGAACGTTCTCGAGCGCCTTGCCCTTGAGGGTCATCATGCCGGTGCGCCAGTTCTCGGCGTCGGAGCCGCACAACGTCCACGCATCGGTGCCCGCGTTCAAGCCGTCGACGTACGTCTGGTCGACCACCGCGTAGTACTTCCCGCCCACCAGCGAGATGGCTCCGCCCAGCGCCAGCGGAAGGTTCGCGAACTTGCCCTCGTTGCTGAAGCGACGGCCCTGGTTGTTCACCAACAGCGTGCCGTAAATGCCCACCGTGAACGCTGCGTTCTTGCGATCGTACAGGCCGTCGGCCTTCTGGTTGGAGCCGGCGAACTCGTTGCCTGCGATACCCCACTGCGTGGACACCTGGCCGCCCGCAGCCTGCACCATGTCGATGCCCTCGCCCACGGACAGGATGTTGCCCAGCGGGTTCACGAACGTGCCGAACTTCTCCAGCATCATGTCGGCGCTGCCCAAGAAGCCGCCGGTAGCCACGATGACCTGCTTGGCCTTCACGTCGATGACGCCTTCGCCTTCGCACTGCACGCCGACGCATGCGCCGTTTTCCATGATGAGGCGCTTGCCGGCAGTGTTGAACAGGAACTCGCCGCCTTCGGACTCAACGAATTCCTGAAGCGGTTTCATGCGCGCCTCGCCCTTGGTCTGCGTCTTCGAGTCCTTGGGATCGGACTGGAAGTTGGCGCGCACCGAAGCATGACCGGCACCGTAGTTGTCGGGGCGCAAGCCGGTGGGCACGCCGAAGTCGCTGGTGAACTGGTCGATGGTCTCGCCGGAGATTTCCACGGCGGCCTTGATGGCGGCCGCGTTCGTGGACCAGTGACCGTATTCCATGATGTGCTTGAACGCCTCTTCAACCGTGAAGTCGATGCCGGCTTCCTGCTGCAGCTTCGAGCCGACGGTGAACGGCCCGCCGGCCAGCGAACCGTTCGCCACGCCCACGTTCGCGCCCTTTTCGATAACAACGACGCTCTTGCCGGCGCGCACGGCCTCAACCGCAGCCCACATGCCGGCTCCGCCCGCGCCAACTACGGCGATGTCGCACTCTTTCGTCTGGTCGGCCGTCTTCATAGCGGCGTCGTCGCCCTTTGCGGACTCCGACTTCGATTCGCTCGACGCCTGCGGGGCGCAACCGGCCAGAGCGGCGGCTCCGCCCAGTGCAGCCACGCCTCCCAACGTCAGAAAGCTGCGGCGCGACAGGCCTTTGGTAATCTCGCTCATAAGAACTCCCTCCGAAGAATTCACGTGTCCGTCAGCTTGAGCGCTGCGTCGGTGCCGCATGCCAAGCTGATCGGCTGCCCTCTCTGGGCTCTTGGGCCATCATGCGTTCAACCTTGGGTTTTGTCGCGGGTGAACCGTCCAGCAAGGGGGTGAATCCAAGCTCACCCCTGCACTCACCCCCTCCCGAAGCACGGCACGCATGCATGCATGCGACTGCCGCAAAGACGCGCTCGACGCATGGTTTGACCAAGCGCTCAGCAAAAGCCCTTGCCAGATACCCAGCATCTGCGGCAGCGTGCAGCGCGCCCGCATCCTCACGATGCGGGCGCGTCTCTTCGTAACGCCACGCACCCGGCCTGGTACAATATGGCAACCACAAGGAGGAGCCGTGAAACCAAGTGATGTCGTACGAGCCATCGTTCCCGAAGATCAGGCAGAAGAGGAAGATTCTTTTGCTGCACTGCTGTTCCCCCTGCGATTTTTGGGCATGGGGTTGCTTGTCGCATGGCTATGCTGCACGCATGTAACCTTCATTTTTCCTGGCTTCGGATTTCCCGACACGTCTCTTGCGGCCATCAATTACGGGATGCGCGTAGGCGACGTTGGCACGTTTTTGGCGCTCGCCCTTTTTTCAAACCGCATCGGTCGCCTCAGCAGTCATAAAAAAGCAAGCGCTGCATTCGTAATCATCACGGCAGCAGGGACGGCGCTTCAGGGACTGGTCTTGTTCCCCGCAGGAAGCGCAGCGGCAATTCTGTTTGCCGTATCGGCCGTAACGGCTATCGGAGGCGCCTTTCTCTTTTGTCTTTGGGCTGAAGCGTACAGTCAAATGGGAACTACGCGCACGCTCATGTACGGCGCAGGCTCGTGCATCACCGCCGCCGTAGTTTCGTTCGCAGTCAGCACCATGCAGGAACCGTACGCTATCGCCGCAACGGCGCTGCTTCCCTTGGCGTCGTTGGCATGCGCCCTGCTGAGCTTGCGCATCCTTCCAACGGAACCTGCCCGCTCGGCGAACACGCGCTACCCCCTTCCCTGGAAGCTGCTGGGCATCATGACGGCCGCCGGACTTCTTTCCGGCACCGCAGGATCGGTCATCCCCGATGCCACCTGGATGGGAGCCATTCACCGCGTGGTGGCGACCGGACTCGCAGGTATCGTGATCATCGTGATGGCGCTCACGCTGAAAGATCGCATCGACGTGCGGTTCCTTGCAAAGGTTGGCCTGCCCCTTTCCATCATCGCACTGGCGGCGATTCCCTTCGCCGATCCGCAATGGGGATTCGCCGTCTCGTTTTCCCTCAAGCTGGCATACGTGTGGTTCACCATGTTCGTACTGCTCATGCTGGCAAACATCGCGTTTCGCTTCGAGGTTCCCACCCTACGGCTCTTCGCCCTTGCCCGCGCGTTGAGCGAGTTGGGAATTTTCGCAGGAATCGGCATCCGCCAATGCCTGCTGCAGAACAGCCTGTTTTTCAACGAGGCGTTCCTCGTTGGATTGGCGCTGGGCGGCATCGTGCTGGTTTTAGTATGCGCACTGGTCTGGACCAGCGAAAAGTCCGTGAACGGAGACTGGGGCGCATCGGGAATAACCCTTGACGGACAGCTGCATGTACCCGGTCCGCGCGAACGGTTCATGGCGCGATGCGAGTCGCTAGCGGAACGATACGGCCTCACGGCCCGAGAAACCGAGATCATGGGGCTCATCGCCCAGCGAAAAAGCCGCGCCGAAATCGAGCAGCAGCTGTTCCTTTCCGAGAACACGGTGAAGACCCATGTTCGTCACCTGTACGCCAAGCTCGGCGCGCACTCGAAAGCCGACGTCATAGCCTTGTTCGAGGAGTAGTGGGCAACAAGACCGCACCGGCGGCCAACGGGAGGGCGCCGGCGAACGCCAGCCCGCGCGCCGCGTGGCGCGCGGCGCCGAAACCCATGGGCCCGCTGTCAAAACGGACGAGTTTGGGGGTGCGGCAGGATTCTTGGACTGCTCAGGCTGCCAGCCCGAGCCTTTTGCGGCGATCGCGGATGGTCTCGTAGGATGCTCTTCCGCCATCTGACTTGAACGCCTTGAGACGGCCGTCATTGTACCACCGCATGTACCTCTCCACGGCTTCGGACAGCTCGGCCACCGAAGCCCCCGCCCGAACGAGCGAATGGAAGAGCTCCACCTTCGCCCGGCCGAAGAAGCCCTCGCACGCCGCGTTGTCGGGGCTGTGCCCCTTGCGCGACATCGAGCGCACGAGCCCCGCCTCCTCGCACAGCGCGATCCACCCCTTCCAGCGGTAGTGCGCGCCGCGGTCGGAGTGGACGATCGGGCGCCGGCCCTCCTCGAGCGTCGCGATCGCGTCGCGGAGCGTGGAGTCCGCGAGCTCCGCGTTCGGGCTCGTCGACGCCCGCCAGGCGACGGCCTTGCCGTCGAAGCAGTCGACGATGACGGACAGGTAGAGCTTGCCGTCGCGGCCCTTCATCTCGGTGATGTCGGTGAGCCACACCTCGTCGGGCGCGCCCGCCGAGAAGTCGTGGCGCCCGCGGCTTCCGACGAGCAGGTTGTCCGGGGCGTCCGAGATCTCGCCCTTGTAGGAGCTCCACTTCCTCTCCGACCTCGAGCAGCGGGCGACGAGGCCGAGCCTGGCCATCGCCTCGCGCACCTTGCGCTCGGGGGCGCGCACGCCCTCGCCCTCGAGCTCCGCTTTGAGGCGCCGGTAGCCGTAGATCCCCCCGTTCCTCGAGAACGCCTCGACCACGGCCTCGTCGAAGTCCTCGTCCGGCATGCCGGACGGGCTATCGAGCCTCGCCCGGTGGTAGTGGTAGGTGCTCTTCGAGATGCCCAAGAACGTCAAGATCCGGGCCAGGGAGCACCCGGAGTCCCGTCTCAGCTTCTCTCCTAACCCGACGAGCCGCCTCTTCGAGAGGCTCTCCGGGCCTGCGGCTTTTGGGTCGCGCATCAGCTCCTTGTACGCCGCGACCTCGAGAAGCGCCTCCTCCAGGTCGGCCCGGA
>NZ_QICD01000031.1 GCF_003726035.1 Paraeggerthella hongkongensis | reverse complement strand
CGGTATTCTTCGGTGTACTTCGTTCGTGAATTCGTCATCACTGCACTCCTTTTTCGGTAGGTATGAGATTACTAGATTTAGGTTCAAAAATCTCTTAACCTCGTGTCCGAAAAAACGATACAGGTCAACTGACCGTTTGCATCGCTCAGGGACTTCAGAGCTTGAGCTTCCAGGAACTTCCGTAAGGTGGGATCGCTGATCTCCCTGGACTCTAAGTACAGTGCCTGGCCGCTAAGAAACAGGCCAAGCCTGTCGTTATGCTGGCCCTGCTTGATGTCGCAAACGACTTCGTTGATTTCCGCGAGGGTGGCGACAATCTCCTCAAGCTGCTCTTGGATGGCTTGGGTACGCATTGCGTTTTGGACCTCGAGTGGGTTGAGGCCGTTCGCGACCACCTGCTCCTTGATGGGGATCTTCTTTCCGTAATGGCCGTTGGCGTCGCGAAGCTGTGCGAACATCTCGCCGGCCTTGTTCGTGTCGAACTTTATGAGACCCTCGTCGTAGGCCTTCTTCGCGGCATCTGACATGTTGACAACGAGCTGCGTCTCTTCTGTGAGAGCTTCTTTGATGGAATCAAGAGAGCAGGCGGCTTCTGCCGTCTTCTCTAATGTCTTCCTAGCAATCTCGCCTTTGCTTTTGACCACGGTGGCAAGCGTTGAAACGGAGTTCGCGTCGTCTCCCTTCTTCGCAAGAGTGGCGTTTCTTTTCGCAAGATCCTTGTCTTTGCGAGCCAGTTCGTAGCTCATAAGTTCCTACTTCCCGGTCCAGGGGCGCTTGTTGCCGGGGGTGTGTTGACCCAGCCGACGCCCTCGTACGTGCGCTTCCAGTCGGCGTACTCCTCGGCCGTGATCTCCTCGGCCTCGAGCTTGGCCTTCATCTCGGACCACTCGTCAAGGAGTCTCAAGAGCTCTCCGTGCTTGGTCGAGTACGTGTCAGCGATGATCGCGGACTTGCCGTCGATGGCGGTAACGGTGAACCCGCGTTCCGCGTCGTTCTCCAACAAGGCGTAGACGAATTCCAGGCGGTTCTTGAACTCCGGCGCAGACAGATACTCCGGCCTCACCTTGAGCGCGCGGGCTATGCGGTCGAGCACCTCGGGCTTGGGCTTCCTGTCGCCGAGTTCGTAGCTGCGCATGGCGCTCTCGCTGATGCCGGAAAGCTCTGCCAGCTCCTTCTGCGTGAGCTGCCGATCCACTCTGAGCTCCTTGATCTTTCGGGCGTAGCGGGGGAGCTCCCAATCCTTCTTGTTCTTACCGAGCATGGTTTCGTCCTGACGTAGGGGATCCGTTGTTTCGCGTACAAAGCTGGGGCAAATTGTACCACCTCACGAATTTGTGAGCAATCTGCGCAATCTCGCACAACATCACATAAACGTGAGGTATGCTATGCACATGAGACAACCTCACGAAAAGTGAGGTTCAGAAAGCAGAGAAAAGGACAGGAGAGCATCATGGCAACGAAGATGATCGGCACCGAGGAAGTGGCGGCGGCCCTGGGCACCTCCGCGGGCTACGCCTACAAGGTAATCAGGAAGCTCAACGAGGAGCTGGAGGAGAAGGGCTGCCTTGTGGTTAAGGGCAAGGTGAGCGAGGAGTACTTCAACGAGCGCTACTTCGGCAAGGGCGGTAGCGATGTCCGTTAGAAAGGGTCCGGAGCGCGGCACGTACTACGTTCGGTGTTGGTACCGCGACTGGTGGGGAAACCGAAAGAAAAAGACCAAGCGCGGCTTCGCCGAATGCCTTCTATGACCTGTACCGCAAGGACCTCGAGAAGACCCTGCGCATAACCACCTTGCGCGGAAAGGAGCAGCTGATCGAGACCAAGATCCTGCCGTACCTCGGGGAGAAGGGGCTCACGGAGATAACCCCGCTCGGCATTCTCATCTGGCAGAACGCTGTGCAGTCGCTTACCACCTCGAACGGCCTGCCTTACAAGGAGTCGTACCTGCGAACCATCGGCAACCAGCTCTGCGCGATGCTCAACCACGCGGTTCGCTACTACGGGCTACCGTCTAACCCCATGAGTCGCGTCGACCGTATAGGCTCCAAGAAGACCGAGGAGATGCACTTCTGGACCAAGGACGAGTACAAGCGCTTCTCGCGGGCGATCATGGGCAAGGACCTGTCATTCATGGTCTTCGAGGTGCTTTACTGCCTGGGAATCCGCAGCGGTGAGGCGCTGGCGCTCACGCCCGCCGATTTCGATCTGAAGGCCAGGCGCGTTTCAATCATGCTCGTTTCCTAATTGACTTCGATGGAAGACTAGTGGACGGAAACTGCTATTGGATTCAACCAATCGACAAAGCTAATTTGGACCTGCTGTATCTGATCTTGGGTGTTTCGAACTCGTCTCTAATGGATGCATATCACTTACTTGCTTTCCAAAACGTTCTTTATTCGGGGAAACGCCGGTATCTGACTCAATATATCAACAAATATCCTTTGCCTGACGCAAATAACAGTTCTTCGAAGGAGCTCATTAAATACGTTAAAGAATATGTGCTATCAAACAGCACTTGCAATCAAGAAATAGTCGATTCTCTTGTTTATGAGGCATTCGGTGTTTCAGGTTTCCTTACTATGTAATAGTATCCCGTATCTGAGTATCAGATGAGTATTTCTGCCACCACGCTATACGCAAAAGCGCAGTTCGTGAGTACGACACCGTTGTCGCATATGAAAACTCGCAGATGACTGCTACAAAATCGTGAGGTCGTCACCCATTCGCAAACGAGCGGAGCTGTTGTAATCGTCTTAGCTGCAGGTAAAACCAATAGTAGAAGAGCCTTCCCGTATCATCAGGAAGGCTCTTCGTAACTCGTGTTGCCAGCGGTTAGCAGGTAATTACAGCGCATGTTGAGTTACTAAAACACCCGCTAAACCACCCAAATCAAACCTCACGATAATGTGCTGATTCACTCCCACTCGATCGTTGCCTAGCGCGTTTTGATGTAGTCAGCAGGGCTGGTGAACTGGGACTTTCTGCTCTCCTATCGTGAAAACCGTGTAGTCACCCTGTAGTCAGCGGTGACTACACGCTCTGTAGTCACTTGAGGAGAGTATTTTCGCTCGACCGAAGAACGACGCATTTGAACTGCACAGACGTGATTCGATTGTGTGCAACTGACTACATGGATGGAAACGGTGCCGACAGGGTGGGGTGCTCGCCGACCCAAGAGTGACAATTTCCGAGTGAAGATTGATGGAGCTGATCTGAGAAAACACTGATTTATGCTCAGCAGGTGACTTCATTTGTAGGTGAATGTATGTGAATGGCTGCCGGAAGTCGTAATGGCTTGCAGTTCTTCACTTACGCTTCATTGCGAATGAAGCGTGTCTCCATGAATCTTGTAGAATGTGGTGAGATTCATTAAAGTCTTTTAGTGGGTATATCGCTAAAGAGGTTTCTAGAAATTGGAGCGGGTCATGCATGATTTAAATTTAACGCTGTTCTATAAAGCCTCATTTCAAATTAGGGCAATAGAGAGCAATGACGACGCTCTGTGGAGTCTTATCTGTGAAATAAAAAAATGGATGAGCCATAAATGGGCGACTAATAATGTTGCTATTCCATCGGATAACGCAATATGGTCAGAATTCAAAAAGGGCTCGGCAATTGTCTCTGAAGACCAAGAGGGAACAGTGCGCTTCTACTCAAGTGCATATTGGGACCATGAGAATATGAATTATTGGGCTTGCTCGATAACTGAAACCGTGGCAAGGAGCGGTTTTGCCCCAAGGCAATGGATTACGGAGATTGGATTTGCCTTTCAAGAACCAAAGTATGGAACAGTATCTATAGTACTTTCCTACGGAGATCAACCAGGCTACCTTGGCGAATGCCAAGACGAACCCAAGCCATCGGTCCCAGGACTCGTCAGACGGCTAAATAGAAGTAAATTCCTCGAATGCGAGCTATGTGGATTGCCGCTTCATCTTGATGCGCAAGAACTTCATGTGGGGGGCTTTCCGAATTTTTGGAAGCTAATAGCTGACGAAAACCGCGATACCCCCATTATCTATCTAAGTCCTAAGAGGCACTCAGATAGCAACCAGACAGTCATTGACCCACAACAGATTGCCAGGAGCCTTGGGCCAAGCGCGATGGTTTATTACGCAATCGACCCGGCATTTAGCGATGAAATGCGTGAGCTTCTGCCGGACGATCAATACAAATGCTACAACGGATTTGTTCGTGTCTATATGTCTAAGCCTCATCTTGATGACCCTGGCGATTCTAGGCGTCACCGGTATTTCCAGCCAAGCACAATAGAAAAAATGGGAGACGAAATATTCGTTCAGATGCTCAGACGTGCGTTGGCGCAGGACGTCTATTTTTACGGAACTATGGTTAGGCTGGATGTCGTAAAAAGTAAGATTCGGCGCGCATCCATAATGAAAGAAGCTCAAGGACAAATTACTGTTGCTGAAAATCGAGTTAAGAACGCCGAAGAAGAATCAATGGGATTACTCATTGAGCTTGAAGAAGAAGCAGATACAGCTCATCGAGAAAATGAACAACTGCGGCACGATCTTGATGAAGCGAGGTCGAAGATATATTCACTCGAAGCAAGGGCCCAGGTTGCAGAGAATGCTTTAAATGGAGCCAGGGGCTCTTCAGTTGCTGATGAGATTGACATGCAAAAATATTCGCCACGAATCCTTTGTGATCTATTCGCGACCATATTTGGTGACAGAATTGATTTTACTGACCGCGCCATGAAATCGCTCGATGATTGCACTACACGACCAGACATACTCTGGAACGCACTGTATGATTTATGCACGATTGCATATGATCTTTATACAAATCAGGGCGAGATAGACATAGCAAAAAGCTTCAATAGTAAGTCTGAGTTTGAGTATTCAAGAGGCGCGGGAATGATGACGCGCAAGAACGCAAAGCTGATTGAGCAGTATAGAGACGTATATCGTGGTCGAGAAATCAATGTGGAAACCCATATTAAAAAAGGTAACAAGGAGGCGAGCGATCAATTTATCCGCATTTATTTTGGGTTCGATATCAAAAGCAAAAAATTAGTCGTCTCGTCCGTAGGTAAACATCTTGACACGTATTCAACGAAGTCTATGAAATAAACGAGAAGCAAGATACAGCCGAGAAGCTATTTCTTTCGAAATTTACGATTTCTCGTTGATCCTCCTCCGATTAATTTGCCTGCCTCTATAAGCGTGGATAAGTGAGTGCTGGCGCTGCGCTTGGAGATCCCGGCGGCCTCAGCCGCCTCTCCCAGCGTGAAGCTGGTTCGAGGTGCCGCAAACTCCAGTATAGCCTGGTCAATATTTCCAGGTTGAACGACGATTGTCGCTTCCGGGAGCAAAGCTCCATCTACGTCTGGGACTGTTGCACGGAAGACGTTTTCGTCCACGAGGGCCGGGTCCCCGCCCATGAAGCTTCGTGCATACTTGAATAGACTACGCGTGCCGCTACCCAGCTCCTCCGCAAGTCCCATCTGGGTAAAGACATTGGCAATCGAGGGGTTCTTCGGCATTGGGCTAAAGTGATTGAGCGTGATGCTTCCCTCGAAGAAGGCCCTGCTGGCGTTCTGGGTATGCAGTTCCTCACGATTGATCTCTAGCTTTGCAGGATAGGGACTCGTGAACTCCCGATGGATGAGCATATTGGAGATGAGTTCACGGCATACGATTCCTCTAACACTGACCCTTGCATCGCTCTCGAGAACAAATGGATCAGGGAGGTTACGCTCGCAAAACCTCATAAGAGCATCGTACGCATCGATGAGGTTGGACTTCACCGTTAGTCGGTCGTCGTAACGGTCCTCGTCGCGCAGCCTGACCACGGCATCGGTTTTGTAGGTAGGGCAGAGTAAGCCAATCGTCTCATCGCTACCGAAGAGCAGACCAGCGGCGAGGGTAAGGCCTTCCTGTCCCGTCGAGTAGTCCTTGGCCAGAAGCTGGGCACTGCGCAGGAGCCGCTCGTCGTCTAACCCTCCCCAAGGGTGTCCTGGCCGCCGTGCTACGGCCATCTGCCTTGCACGGTCTATGAGGCCCTCACGCAAATCGCTCAGCTTCAGATAAGGAAAAATTCGTCGCTCAGTCTCAAGACTGCTCTTGCAAATGTATATTGCCGAAATCTGACTGCCAACACTAACCCTTACATCCGCATCGGCGATACGGTCGTAAACAACACCCTTATATCGATGGACATCAGGACTCATGGGAACCCAAATGCGGATGACGGTCTTGCCGTTTACGGAAACCAGCTCGGTCTCAAGCATCACAGCGGGGTCGAACAACTTGGGATTGCGAACGACATTGGCAATGTTGCGCTGTATATCTACTGCCGTGCCTGCTGCAACGCCGGTAACGGTCCCATTGTCTTCCACGCCGAGGTAGACGCTGCCGCCCATGTGGTTGGCGAATGCGCAAATGGTCTCAAAGGTATCCTGTTCGGGCCGTGCTCCGCACCTCTTAAATTCAACTGATGCAGATTCACCCTGGGCAATCGTCTCTAACAGCAGTTCGGCTTCCATACGGGTACTTGTTTCGACTTAGGGTTCTTATATCGTTGAAATATTAGCACGATTCAGGAAGCATTCACGCATTCAGGAAGCAATTCAGGAAGATATTCGCGAATTGCTTCCTGAATTGCTCAAAAGTGGTCGCAGGACACCCAATGGTGAGTGTGCCCTATACCTCCCGTACATCCATGCTGTATGTTCACCACAATTAATCATGAATAGATGCTAACCGCTGCTAATAGATGGGAGGCTTGCTATTAGATAGAACAAGCCTCCAGCCTACTCCCACTCAATGGTCCCGATAGGCTTCGGGGTCAGGTCGTAGCACACGCGGCAGATGCCGGGGACCTCGGCCAGAATCCGCGCGGTGATCTTCTTGAGCAGCGACCAATCCAGCTCCGGCACCTCGGCGGTCATGGCGTCAACCGTGTTGACCGCGCGGATGATCGCCGGCCACTCGAAGGCGCGCACACCGTCGCGCACGCCGGTCGCGCGGAAGTCGGGCACCGTCACGAAGTACTGCCACACCTTGCCCTCCAGGCCGGCCGCCGCAAACTCGTCGCGCAAAATGGCGTCGGCTTCGCGCAGCGCCTCCAAGCGATCGCGCGTGATGGCGCCCAGGCAGCGCACGCCCAAGCCGGGACCGGGGAACGGCTGGCGCTCGACCATGCCTTCGGGCAGTCCCAGCTCGCGGCCGATGACGCGCACTTCGTCCTTGTACAGCAGCTTGACGGGCTCGCACAGTTCGAACTGCAGATCGTCGGGAAGGCCGCCCACGTTGTGGTGCGCCTTCACGCCGTCGGACTCCAGGATATCGGGGTAGATGGTGCCCTGCGCCAGGAAGCTCACCTCGTCGCCCACCTTGCGTGCCTCTTCCTCGAACACGCGGATGAACTCGGCGCCGATGATCTTGCGCTTGGTCTCGGGCTCTTCCACGCCGTCGAGAAGCGACAGGAAGCGATCGGTCGCGTCCACGTACACCAGGTTCGCATCCAGCTGATTCTGGAACACGTCGACCACCTGCTCGCTTTCGCCCTTGCGCATGAGGCCGTGGTTCACGTGCACGCAGATGAGCTGCTTGCCGATAGCCTTGATCAAAAGCGCCGCCACGACCGACGAGTCCACGCCGCCGGACAGGGCCAGCAGCACCTTCTGGTCGCCCACTTGCGCCTGGATGGCTTCCACCTGCTCGTCGATGAACGTCTTCGCCAGTTCGGGCGTGGTGATGCGCTCCATATCGTCAGGACGCTTGTTGGGATCCATGCGGTCTCCTTTTTCTCGTCGGTAAGCCGGGCGCGCGGCCGCAGCCTTGGTTTCACTGGTGAGATTATAGCGGACGAACGGACGTCGAGAAACGGCGCTTTGGCGGCGACGGCTCGTAACCGCCCTTTCTAAACGAAATCTTCGCTCTAATTCTCGTTGCGGATGAATTTCACGTTGCGTTCCGGCTGCGCGCCCGACGCGTTCGTCCCGCTTGAGCGGATCGCATGGGCGGGGCAGGGTGCCCGACGCGCGCCGACTTCAACGGCGCGATGCGATGAGTCGATCGATGCGCTGGATAACGGGGTAGCCAACCAGCACTCCGGCAACAGAGCCGATGGCGATGGCAAGCCAGGAGTCCGGCGAAAGCGCCAGCAGGTTCAAGCTGCATGCGGCAAGCGCGCCGACCAAGCATGCCCACTTGAGAGGCATGTGCTGCCAGAGGGCGTTGACCAAGAGGAAGGCGAGCCCTGCGGAGGCGAGAGACTGGGAAACGGCGCGCACGGGATCTTCGGCACCGGGCTGAACGAGCGCGGAGAAGGCGAACCATCCTGCCACGAGCGCCCAGCGCAGGATAACTATGGCGCACCGGGCAAGGTTGCGCTTCGCGAGAGGCTTGCTGTTTTCGAGGTCGTTCATGACTTCATGCTACCTTGAGGAAGGCGGCTTCTTGATCTCGAATGAAAGCCGCATCCGTTTCGTTACCGGCAGGGGGGATGCTTCCGCCTACCCTCTCTTCCAGAGCCCCGACTCTTTGTACAGCTCCTCCACCTTGTTGCGCGCCCAGGGCGTCTTGCGCAGGAAGTTGAGCGAGCTTTTGAGGTTCGGGTTGTTGCTGAAGCAGTTGATGCGGATGCGCCTTGCCAGGTCGTCCCAGCCGTACTCGTCCACCAGTTCCTCGAGCATCGTCTTGAGCGTGATGCCGTGCAGCGGGTCGTTGGGATGCTCGCGCATCTTCGGTTCATCGGAGGTCATAGGCCGTCCTTCTCGTCTTCGGTTTCGCAAGGTTCCATAGTACAAGAAAGGCCGCCCGCACCATAGCGCGAGCGGCCTTTCGAATCAGCACGGTAGGGGAGCGTTTAGCGCCTGAGCTTCGCCACGCTCATGGCGCGCATGGCGTTCAGGATGGCAAGAACCGCCACGCCCACGTCGGCGAACACGGCGAGCCACATGTTGGCGAAGCCTATCGCAGCCAGGATCAGCACGAGGAGCTTCACTCCCAGGGCGAACGCGATGTTCTGCCGCACGATCCCCATAGTCTTGCGCGCAAGGCGAATGGCGCGGGCGATGCTCGACGGCTTGTCGTCCATGAGCACCACGTCGGCGGCTTCGATGGCGGCGTCGGATCCCATGGCCCCCATGGCGATGCCGATGTCGGCGCGCGTGAGCACCGGCGCGTCGTTGATGCCGTCGCCCACGAACGCCAGCTTGCCCCGTCCTCGACCGTGCGCGTGCGTGCGGTCGAGCAGCTTCTCCACTTCGGCCACCTTGTCCTGGGGCAACAGTTGCGCTCGGTACTCGTCGATTCCCAGCTTGCTGGCCACGGCGGCGGCCACGTCGGCGCGGTCGCCCGTGAGCATGACGGTTTCGCGCACGCCCGCCGCGCGAAGATCGGCAATGGCCTGGGCGGCGTCGGGCTTGACCACGTCGGCTATGACGATGTGCCCGATATAGCTTCCGTCCAGCGACACGTGCAGGATGGTCCCCGTCAAGTCGCATTCGCGGAAGTCTACGCCGCACGAGCTCATGAGCTTGTCGTTTCCAACGTACACCACGTGCTCGTCGATGGTTGCGCGCACTCCGTGACCGCTCTGCTCTTCCGTATCCGCTATGCGCTGCCTATCAAGAGTCCCGCTGTAGGCCTTCTTGACGGAAAGCGCAATGGGGTGGTCGGAGTACGCTTCGGCATGTGCTGCGATGGACAGCAGGCGGTCGGGGTCGATGCCGGTTTGCGGGTGCACGGCCACCACGTTGAACGATCCGTCGGTCAGAGTGCCCGTTTTGTCGAACACGACGGTTTCCGTCGATGCGAGCGCCTCCAGGTAGTTGCTGCCCTTCACCAGGATGCCCAGGCGCGAGGCGCCGCCAATACCGCCGAAAAACGAAAGCGGAACCGATATGACGAGCGCGCACGGGCACGAAACCACCAGAAAGACCAAACCGCGCTGAATCCAATCCGACCAGCTCTCGCCCAGTAAAAGCGGTGGGATCACAGCCAGGAGCGCCGCGATGATCACCACGGCGGGCGTGTAATAGCGCGCGAATCGGGTGATGAAGTTCTCGGTGCGCGCCTTCTTCTCGGCCGCGTTCTCCACCAGTTCCAGAATGCGCGACACGGTGGACTCTCCGAAGGGCTTGCTCACGCGCACGACCAGCTTGCCCGATAGGTTGACGCAGCCCGAAATGATCTCGTCGCCGCTTTGCACCTCGCGCGGCACCGCTTCTCCGGTAAGCGCCGCGGTGTCAAGCTGGCTTTTGCCGTCGACCACCACGCCGTCAAGGGGGACGCGCTCGCCAGGCTTGATCACGATCTCGTCGCCGACGTTCACTTCGTAGGGGTCCACCTGCGCAAGCGAGCCGTCGCGCTCGACGTTCGCGTAATCGGGGGCGATGTCCATCATGTCGGCGATCGACTTGCGGCTCTTTCCTACGGCGTAGCTTTGGAACAGCTCTCCTACCTGGTAGAACAGCATAACGGCCGCGCCTTCGGCCATGTGCGGGTCGCTGTCGGGAAACAGTACGAGCGCGAACGCGCCAATGGTTGCCACCGTCATAAGGAAGTTCTCGTCGAACACCTGCCCGCGCCCGATGTTCCTGGCTGCGCGCAGCAGCACGTCGTAGCCGGCGATGAGGTAGGGGGCAAGGAACAGGATGAACTCGGCCCAAAGGGCGTTCGTTTCGCTGCCGAGCCAGGTGGCTAGCGGAAGCGTTTCGACGGCAGCGTAGACGAGGACGAACAGCGCGATGGCTGCAACGATGCGGTTCCTTGTCCGTCTCTGCTTTTTGTTCATAGGATCCTTCTTTTCGCGTTTCGGGGCGCACGATGCCCGGCGTCGATCGACGCCGTGGTGCACCTGGGTTGTCTGGAGGGGCTAGCGCACGATCACGCAGTCGGGTTCGTACTTGCTGCAGATGCGCTGGGCTTCGGCAAGGATGACATCGAAACGACCTTCGTCTGCTTCGATCACCAGCTTGGAGGTCATGAAGCTGATCGTGGCGCTTTGCACGCCGTCGATTTCCTTGATTCCGCTTTCCATTTTAGCGGCGCAGTTCGCGCATTCGAGGTCTTGGAGTTTGAACGCTTTGCGCATGTCGCTGTCCTTTCGTTCTCGGTTCGGCTTTATTCGCAGATATGGGTCATGCCTTGGGCGAGCATCGTGTGCACGTGATCGTCCGAAAGCGAGTAGATGACGTTTTTGCCGTCGCGTTGGAATTTCACCAGCCGCGCCTGCTTGAGCGTGCGCAGCTGATGCGACACCGCGCTGTGCGTGGCGCCGATCGCGTCGGCGATGTCCGCCACGCACAGTTCCTGGCCCATGAGGGCGTACAGGATCTTGATGCGGGTGGTGTCGCCGAATACCTTGAACAGGTCGGCCAGGTCGTAGAGCAGTTCCTCGTCGGGCATGCAGTCGAGCGTGGCATCGATTGCATGTTCGGCATTGCCGCAGGCGCAGCCTCCGTCGTGGGAGCTGGCAAGATGCGGAGCTTCTTCCATGGACATGGTAACCTCTTTTCATGTGAACAACTGTTCATAAGTATACGGACGCATGCGAGGCTGTCAAGCGCTCGTGAAGCAATCTGCAAAACTCGTCCGTTCTTTTCCGGTAACGGCAGCGGCGAGCGGGCTGCAAGGGCTTCGCAAGATGCGGTATCATGGCGGCGACCGAGGACAAGAGAGAAGGAGCTCGCATGGCATTCGAAGAGATCGACGTTGCTCAGCTGCAGATGAACCCGTTCACCATGATCGGCGACCAATGGATGCTCGTGACTGCAGGCGACGAGCGCGGGTGCAACACGATGACTGCAAGTTGGGGCGGTTTCGGCGTGCTGTGGGGGATGAACGCGGCGACCGTCTACCTGCGTCCTCAGCGCTACACCAAAGAGTTCGTCGATGCCAGCGACCGCTTCACGCTGTCGTTTCTGGGCGAGGAGCATCGCAAGGCGCTTGCGTACTGCGGCAAGGTGTCGGGACGCGATCAAACCGACAAGCTTGCACGCGCCGGGTTGTCACCCTACTACGTAGATGGCACGACGGGCATTCAAGAGGCCGATCTGGTGCTCGTGTGCCGCAAGCTCTACGCTGCGGACATGCCGCCCGAGAACTTCATCGCGAAGGAAAACGATGAGCGCTGGTATTCCCAGCACGACTACCATTGCATGTATATCGCGCAGGTCGAACGAGCCCTTGCCAAGCGTTAACGCCGCTGCGCTCCTCTGACGTCTGTTGCGCTTGCCGTGAACATGTGCGGATCATGGATCAGGTGGTTCGGTGCGTTTTTTGTTGTGAATACAACGGAATAGAGCATGGCATCCTGGTACGATCGGCGAACGCTAGACGGATTGTGCACGAGGAGAAAGATGCTGTCATGATGAGACGAGTCATCCATATAGACGAAGCGGCCTGCAACGGCTGCGGAATATGCGTAAGCGCTTGCCACGAGGGCGCCATCGGCTTAGTCGACGGGAAGGCCCGCCTGTTGCGCGACGATTACTGCGACGGTCTGGGCGACTGCCTGCCGGCGTGCCCTACGGGCGCCATCACGTTCGTCGAGCGCGAGGCGGCCCCGTACGATGAAGCGGCCGTCAAGGCGCGGATGGCCGCCGCACCCGCAGGCGGTCGGTCGGGCGGATGCCCGGGGTCGCTCTCGCGGTTCTTCGCAGCCGAGAAGCCTGCTCCGGTTCGGCCTGCGCCGCAGCAGCTCGGCGTCGCGCTTGAGGCCGATGCGTCCTCGACGCTTCCTTCGCAGCTTGCTCAATGGCCGGTCGAGATCAAGCTCGTTCCGGTTCGCGCCCCCTATTTCGAGGGGGCTCACGTGCTGGTGGCAGCGGATTGCACGGCCTTCGCCTACGCTGATTTCCATCGAAGGTTCATGCGCGGCCGTACCACGGTTATCGGGTGTCCGAAGCTCGACGCCGTGGATTACACCGAGAAGCTGGCTGCCATATTCGCTGGCAACGACATCGCGTCGGTGACCGTTGCGCGCATGGAGGTGCCGTGCTGCGGCGGAATCGAGCAGGCGGCACGCGCGGCGCTGGAGCTCAGCGGCAAGGATGTGCCGCTCGAAGTCGTAACCGTGTCGGTGCGCGGAGAGCTGCTGTAGCGATTGACGTTCTTGCCGCGCGCGGTGCCGGTTCGTGCTATCGTTCGTCTGCGACGAAAGGTGAAGCATGAAGGCTGGCGCGCGCGGTGACGGGACGTCTAGAGGAAAACGGTTGATAACTGCCGGCGGGTCGGGCGGTTCCCCCATTGCGCGCGGGCATGCGGTTGCGCTCGTCACGGTGCTTATATGGGCGGTCACCTTCGTTTCGACGAAGGTGCTGCTGGAACATTTCGCGCCTGTGGAAATCCTTTTCTTCCGCTTCGTCATGGGCTTTTTAGCGCTTGTTGCCCTAAGGCCTCGACGGCTGTCGGTTCGCGGTTTCGCCGAGGAGCGCTGGTTTATCGCGGCCGGCGCTACGGGCGTCATGCTGTATTACCTGTTGGAGAATATTGCGCTCACGTTCGTTACGGCATCGATCGTCGGCGTCGTGGTGGCGGCAGCGCCCCTGTTCACCGGTTTGCTTTCGGCGGCGGTTTTCAAGGAGCGGTTGCACGCGCCCTTCTTCTTCGGCTTCTTGGTGGCCATGGCGGGCGTGTGCTTGGTCAGTTTCGGCGGCGCGGAAGCGCTTCCGGCGGCTGCCGGAGCGAGGGCAGGGCTGGGAGAGGTTGTCGTAGGCGTGGCGCTTGCCCTTGCGGCCGCCGCTACATGGGCGGTTTACTCCCTGGTGTCGAAGAAGATCTCGACGTTCGGGTACGATAGCGTACTGGCGACGCGCCGGACGTTCGCCTGGGGCTTGGCGCTTATGGCGCCGACGCTGCCCCTGCTGGGCTTTTCGCCCGACTGGCCTGCGCTCCTTTTGCCGCAATCCTGGGCGAACCTGGCGTTTCTGGGCTTAGGGGCGAGTGCTTTATGTTTCGTGACCTGGAATGTTGCGGTGCGCGAGCTGGGGCCGGTGCGCACGAGCCTCTACATCTACCTGGTGCCGGCGTTGACCGTCATGGCGTCGGCGATTGTGCTGGGGGACCCGTTGACGCCGCCTGTTCTGGTGGGCGTCCTTCTTACAGTGGCGGGCCTTTTCCTGTCCGAGCGGGGGAAGTGAACGCCGCTCGCGGAATCCTTGCGCCCGATCGGAAGGCTTGCCGGATTCCTGGGCTTCGTCTGCACGTTGGAGGGGCTCGAGCAAGCTCAGTCTTCGGGCTTTGCGTACAGGGGCACCTTGCTGCGATCGGCCAGGTCGGCGTATCGTCCGCCCAGCCATTGGGCTGCTTCCTGTGTATTCAGCACGAGCGGCATGCGGTTGTGCACGTCTGCCACGCACGCGCACGGCTTCGTGGTCACAAGGGCGAAGCGACCTTTTTCGTGAACTGCCGCAAGGAAAAGCGGCTCTCCGTCGGCGCGTTCGAACGCGTACTGGCGCTTCGCGCTTTTCCCCGTCGTCTTGTCGAGGGCGGTTTCGCTTCGGTGGGTTTCGAAGAACGCCCGCACGGCAACGATGCACCTTCGTCGGACGGCAGCGTCTGCCCACATGCCATCTTGGCCTTCGAGGATCGATTCGATGCGCGCGTTGTACACCGTGCCCGACGATGCCCAAGGAGCATCGAATCCCCAGACCATATCGGCGACGGCAAGTTGCGACCCCCGACCTGTTGCCGCAATCACCGCAACAGTGGACGAAGGGTACGCTTCCGCTGCGTCGATAGGTCGGGAAAGGTGCTGGCGATACGTTTCGAGCGCATCGAGCATGCTGAGGTCGATCCCCTCCAACGCAAGTTCCGCCGCGATGGACTCGGCGGCTTTCATGATGTCTGCGCGCTTGAGCGTGGCGAAACGATGGCACATGGCTTCTCCTTGGCGGGCCGAGTTTTCCGGGTGATGATTGGCTTTACGCCTCGGCTTCCAGCTTGAACTTGCCGTGCTCGCGGTGGACCTTGAAGGGGTAGACGATAAGCTCCAGTCCCAGCAACAGCAGGTGATGCTCGATGTTGGCGAAGGGGTTGAGGATCAAAAGCACCGCCAGGACCAGCTGGAACACGCATAGGCCGAGCGGCAGAAGGTAGGGTTCTTTCGCTTTGATGGAAGCTATGATCTGGTCGAACTCGCCGCCTGCTTTGTACAGGCCCAGCAAACCCCAGATAATTCCGATGAACATGGTGGACTTCGAGCCATGGACGATGGTCGTCATTCCCAAAATGCACAGCACAATGGCGGTTCCCACGCTGCTCTGCGCGGCATCGACGTTTCGCTCGCGTGCTACCGTGACGATGCTGCCCGCGCCCGAAAGGACCATGGGCACGCCGAGAAAGTAGGGCAGCACCTCCTCGGCGACATCGGGAAACAGCAGGCATCCGACGCCTACCAAGGGAATGAGCAGCATGGAGACGATAGCCACGCGCGCGCTCGGGCGGCTTTTCTTGATGTCTTGCACGGACTGCACGGTCGACATGGGTCCAGCTCCTTTCGAAGGTGGTCGAGCATTGTATCACGAGCTTTCCGACGACGGCTCGCATCGTTGCGGATTCGAGAAGTTCATCGTAAGCCTGCATCGTAAGCCCGTTCATCGTAAGCGCCGCCCCCTGGTATCTTGGCGGGTGGAAAGTTTGCGGGGCGCTTGCATACGATTCGGCTACCGTGCGACGTATTCCGAAATTTCCCATAAGAGTGCTTGACAATGCCCCGTACGGGTATATACTCGCGTAATCGCATGCCCCCTGGGGGTATGTGCAGGATGGATGCGCCTTCGAGAAAGGACCGTTATGGCAACCGATAAGCGCAACGGCGAAACAAGCGCGCCCGTTGCCGGTGCGTGCTGCTGCCGTCATAAGGACACGCCGCGTTCGGCTGAGTTGCAGGATGACTTGCAAAAGCGGCTCAATCGCGTGATAGGCCAGCTCAACGGCGTGAAATCAATGATCGACGACAACCGCTACTGCGGCGACGTGCTCACGCAGCTTGCGGCGGCGGAAAGCGCCGTGCACAGCGTTTCGGCCATTATGCTGCGCAATCACCTGGAAACATGCGTGGTCGAGCAAATAGAGCGCGGCAACACGGAAGTTATCGACGAGGTCATGCAGCTGCTGAAAAAGTTCTCGCGTTAACGCGAAGGGTCGATGCGTAGGGCCAGTGCGTAGGGCCGCTGCGAACGCCTGACGCGAACGGCTGTCGTGAACATCCGCTGCGAACGGCCGGCGCGCAGGGTCATTGTCGCCCGAAACGTACGGAAAACGGCCCGAAAGCGTACGTTTCGGGCGACAATGGGTTTTGCGAGCCCCTCGCAGTGTCTCGGCGCCCTGTGCTCGCGGAGCGTCGGGCTGCGGAGCGGGCGCTTCGGCACGCGCCGGAAAGGAATGCAAGATGAAGCAAACATTTGACGTGACGGGCATGACCTGCGCGGCATGCTCGGCTCGAGTGGAAAAAGCCGCCCGGGCGGTGGGCGGCGTGCAAGGCGTGTCGGTCAATCTTCTTAAAAACAGCATGGACGTGACCTACGCCGACGGTGTATCGGCTTCGGACGCGGCCGCTGAAGTGAGCGCCGCCGTGGAAAAGGCCGGATACGGGGCTTTTCCCCGCGTCGAGCAAGGCGGCGCTTCGGGCGGTAGTCGGGCTCGCGCTGCTCAGGCGAGCCCCGTTGTCGACGCGGCCGCCGAAGCGGCGCACGTGCGGATGCGCTTGGTCGTGTCGACGGCGTTCACGGTTCCGCTGTTCTACCTGAGCATGGGGCACATGCTCGGTTGGCCGTTGCCGGCGTTTCTGCTCGGCGAGGCGAACGTCATTCCGTTCGCGCTTACCCAGTTCCTCCTGCTCCTTCCCGTGGCGTTCGTCAACTTCAAGTTCTTCCGCGTGGGGTTCAAGGCGCTTTTCCACGGTGCGCCGAACATGGACTCGCTCATAGCGCTGGGTTCGACCGCCTCGGCGGGGTACGGCGTGTACGCTCTGTATAAAATGGGGTACGCGCTGGGAGCGGGGGACTTGCATACGGCGCATGCGGCGTCCATGGATCTGTACTTCGAGTCTGCGGCCATGATCCTGACCCTCATCACGCTGGGCAAGTACTTCGAGGCGCGGGCGAAAGGCAAGACCACCGACGCTATCGCGAAGCTCATGGATCTGGCTCCCAAGGAAGCCGTGCGCCTGACGGACGGGCGCGAGGAGCGCGTGCCGGTGGAAGAGCTGCGCGTGGGCGACGTGCTGGCGGTCAAGGCGGGCGAAGGCGTGCCCGTGGACGGCATCGTGCTCGAGGGTGCGGGTACAGTGGACGAATCGGTCATCACGGGGGAGAGCGTTCCGGTTGAGAAGCGGCCGGGAGATGCCGTGACCGGCGGTGCCATGAATCGAACGGGCTGGTTTTCCATGCGCGCGGACCGTGTGGGCGACGACACCGTGCTCTCCGGCATCATTCGGCTGGTGGACGAGGCTACGTCCACGAAAGCCCCTATCGAGAAGATCGCCGACCGAATATCGGGCGTGTTCGTTCCCGTGGTCATCGTGATCGCCGCGGCGACGTTCGTTGCGTGGACGGCGTTGGGATCTCCGCTCGAAACCGCGCTCTCGCATGCCGTTACGGTGCTGGTGATTTCGTGTCCGTGCGCGCTGGGATTGGCAACTCCCACGGCTATCATGGTGGGCACGGGCCGTGGCGCGCAGCGCGGCATCCTGGTTAAGTCGGCGGAGGCGCTTGAGACCGCCCATGACGTGAAAACCGTCGTGCTGGACAAGACGGGTACCGTCACGCGCGGTGAACCGAGCGTGACCGACGCGCTGTGCGCACCGGATGCAAGCTCGGGTGATCTGGCTCGGCTTGCGCTGTCTATCGAGGGCCGCTCGGAGCATCCGCTGGCGTTGGCCGTCGTCGCGTGGGCCGAGCGGTGCGGCGTTCAGCGTCTTGCCGTAGAAGAATTCGCGCAGGTGCCGGGCGGGGGCCTGACGGCCGTTGTGGACGGCATGCCTGCATTGGCCGGCAACGACCGGCTCATGCGCGCGCAGGGCGTGGACGTTGCCTCTTTGGAAGCTGACGCGCAGCGTTTCGCCGACGCGGGCAAAACGCCGCTCTTCTTCGCGTGGGACGGTCGGCTGGCGGGAGTTTTGGCGGTTGCCGATACCGTGAAGCCTGCGAGCGCGGCGGCGCTGGCCGAGTTGCGGGCCATGGGCATTCGCACGGTCATGCTGACCGGAGACAACGAGCGCACCGCTGCGGCCGTTCAGCGCGAAGTGGGGGCCGATCAGGTCATTGCGGGGGTGCTTCCAGATGGCAAAGAACGCGAGATCCGGCGCTTAGCCCGCCAGGGGAAGGTTGCCATGGTGGGCGACGGCATCAACGACGCGCCCGCGCTTGCGCGTGCCGATGTCGGGATAGCTATCGGAGCCGGTACGGACATCGCTATCGAGAGCGCCGACGTGGTGCTCATGAGAAGCGACGTGCTCGACGTGCCCGCAACCATTCAGCTTTCGCGCGCCACGCTGCGCAACATCAAGCAGAACCTGTTCTGGGCGCTTGTCTACAACACGGTATGCATTCCCGTGGCAGCCGGTGCGTTCGCGTTCGCCGGGATCAACCTCAATCCCATGATCGCGGCGGCGGCTATGAGCATGAGCTCGGTGTGCGTGGTGGCCAACGCCCTTCGGTTGCGCAGGTGGGAGCCGCGCTTCAGTCGGACGGCAACGGCGGCGGCCCGGCAGGCTGCCGATCAGCAAAGCGAATCGGGCGGCGTCGAGGCACCCGAAAGAAAGGAGACAGCCATGGAAAGAACCTTGCATGTGGAGGGCATGATGTGCCCGCATTGCGTCGCGCACGTGAAGAAGGCCCTCGAAGGGGTGGAGGGCGTCGAGGAGGCTATCGTGGATCTGGAAGCAAAGACCGCTGTTGCGAAGCTTGGGAAGGACGTGCGCGCCGAGGATCTTGCTGCCGCTGTGGCAGATGCCGGATACGAAGTGACGAAGGTCGACTAGCATTGCGGGAAGGGAGCCGCCGTTCGCAAGGCTTCCTTCCCGCGTTAACAGCCTACGATGATCTCGCGCAGCGCGCTGATCAATTTCTCGTTGTCTTCGCGCGTGCGCACGGCCACGCAGAAGTAGCGGCCGTCTTCAAGGCCCGGCGTGCTTTCCAGCTTGCGAATCAGGAAGCCGGCAAGCTGCAGTCTGCTGGCAAGCTCTTCGGCGCTTGCAACGCCTAACGTCATGTCCGGTCCTGCGTCGAAGGTGCACATGACGTAGTTCGCTTCCGCGGGGAAAATGTCGATACCGGGAATAAGGTTGAGCATGCACTGAAGCCAGGGAATCTCCGAATCCAGGAATTCGCGGGTGCGCTCCAGGTGCCCTACTTCGGTCAAGGTCAATTCGCCGAGCACTTCGGCGAACATCGGAACCGCGGAGCTGTCGTAGAAGCGCGCGATCTGCGCGATGGTGTCGGGGTGCGCTATGCAGTAGCTGATGGGCACGCCCGGCATGGCGAAGGGCTCGCAGAAGGAGCGAACCACCACCAGGTTGCGATGTTCGGACGTGAGCTCGACCATGCTCTCGCCGCCGAGCGTAAGCTCGATGGATCGTTCGTCCACCACCACCCACGTGCATGCCTCCAGGTACGACAGCAACGTCGGCTGCGGCAAGAGGCGGCTGGTGGGGTAGCCCGGGTTGGCCAGCACGGCCGCGTCGAAGTAGATGCCGTGTCGTTCGGCTGCGGCGGGATCGGGAATGACGAATCCTGCCGGGCTGGTAATCTCGACCACGCGATGCCCGGCGTTTCCCGCTGCCAGCGCATACTCGGCCGGTCCCGGCACCGTGACGCCGACCGTGCAAGGCTGGTAGGTTTGGGCAACCGCCCGAACCATGTCGCCGACGGTCGATCCCACGAGAAACGATGCCACGGGCAGCCCGAACCTGCGCGCAAGCACGCTGCGCAGCGTATGGGCCTCGCGGTCGGGCGGGTAGTTCAACTGTCCGGCGGCCAACGCTGCTTCCATAGCTCGTATGAACGTAGGGGGAGTGCCCAAGGGGTTCGCCGTGCCCGAAAAGTCTATCCAGTTCATTTCGGTACGCAACTCGTAGGGCGGAGAGAGCAGCTGCTCGGGAAGCGCGGTCACGCAGTCGCGTACGCACCCGCGCGCGACGGTTTCATGCAGCGCCATCGTCCCTCCTTTCCGACTGTCGTCAACGAACCGCAAATGGATTCGACGTCGAAATCCAGGTGAGCGTTTGAAGCGGGCGTTCGAATGCGTCGCATCCATGCCTTCCTTAAAAGGCAGGGAATGAACATCCTAGCACAAGTTCCCTACGTGCGCAGGGGACATGGTAGACTAATTGCGACCATGAATCTTTCGGGTGAACATACCGATTCGACTTGCAATGGAGACCAGGACTCCTCGATGCTTCTGGCTCCCTGGGAAGGCCCTGCCATCCTTCTGGTTGATCTGGACGCGTTCTTTGCTTCGGTCGAGCAGCTGGACCATCCCGCCTGGCGCGGCAAGCCTGTTATCGTGGGCGGCGACCCCGACAAGCACGGCGTGGTGTCCACCGCATCCTACGAGGCTCGGCCGTTCGGCGTGCGCAGCGCCATGCCCTCGTCAACGGCGAAGCGCCTGTGCCCGCACGCTATCTGGACGCGCGGGCATTTCGATCGCTATCGGGCGATCTCCAATCAGATCATGGATATCCTGAAAGCCGAAACCCCCCGCGTGCAGCAGGTGAGCATCGACGAGGCGTTCATGGACGTGACGCCGACCGCCGTCAATTGCGAGCATCCGGTGCTCGTGGCGCAGCGCATCCAGGCGCGTGTGGAAAAGCTAGGTGTGACCTGCTCGATCGGCGTTGGAGCCTCCAAGACGGTGGCGAAGATCGCTTCCGACATGGACAAGCCGCGCGGCTTGACCGTGGTGTATCCGGGAAGCGAGCGGGACTTCCTGGCGCCGTTGCCCGTCAGGGTTATGAGCGGCATCGGGGCCGCGGCCGAGGAGAAGCTGCGCTCGCGAGGCATCGTCACGCTTGGACAGCTGGCTGCAGCCGACGAGGCCATGCTGGTAAGGATGCTGGGCAAAAACGGTCGCGTCATGCACATCCGTTCGCTCGGCGGCGACGATGCGCCGGTCGAGCAGGACGATGCGGTGAAGTCGGTGTCCAACGAAATGACGTTCGCACACGATTTGGTCGATCGGCAAGATGTGGAAGCGGCCATTGCCACCATGGCCGCCAAAGTGGGCCGTCGTTTGCGTCGCAAAGGGCTTGTCGGACGCACGGTTGGCCTGCGGGTCAAATTCGACGATCGGAGCGTGCGCTCGGTTCAGCGGCGGCTGCCGAACCCCTCCGACGACGAGCTGGCTTACACCCCGATCCTGTACCGCATGGTGGACGAAGTGTGGCGTCCGGGCATGCCGGTTCGCTTGATCGGCGTCGCGATGACCGGGTTCGACGCGAACGCCGCCGTGCAGGAAAGCTTGTTCGACCTGTCCGACGCCGCGCCGTCGGACGACGATGCTGTGCCCGTCATCAAAGACGAGGGCAAGCGCCGGGGTCTTCTTGACGCCACCGATCTTGTGCGCAACCGGTTCGGCGAATCGGCCGTGCGGTTCGGACACGAGCTGCGCAACGAGAAGAACACCACCGGCTCGTCAAGCAAGAACATCGCAGACTACAAGTAAAAGCGCATCCGAAGCGCTGCGTCGAGGAAGGGCGGACGCAACGGGCTGATTCGCATTGGGAAGCGGGCGAACGAAAAGGCCGACGGGGCGTCCCGTCGGCCTTTTGGCAAGTTTCGTTTCGCGGAAGGGCTTAGCGCTTGTCAGCCAAGAAGAACAGCGCCATCGTGCCCGGTCCGGAGTGCGCGCCGATCACCGGATCCACGTAGTTGATGACCACGTCTCGCACGCCGAAGCGCTCTTTGACCTGTGCGGCAACGTACTCCGCATCCTCCAGGCAGTCGCCGTGCGTGATGAACACCATCTGGTCCTCGATGGGCTTGAGCGCCGTTTTCTCCATATGGTCGATCAGGGCGTTGAGCGATTTCTTGCGCCCGCGCACCTTCTCCATAGGCACCAGATGCCCGTCGTCGTCCACGTGCATGACCGGCTTGATGTTGAGCATCGTGCCTGCCCAAGCGCTCGTTTTCGACACGCGCCCGCCACGGAACAAGAACATGAGGTCGTCCACCGTGAACCAGTGGGCAAGCTTCAGCTTGTTGGCTTCAACCCAATCCCTGACCTCTTCGATGGCGGCGCCTGCGCGAGCGCGCTGCACCGCGTGCCACACCAGCAGGCCTTCGCCGCCGGAGGCCGCCAGCGTGTCCACGGAGAGCACCGTACGGTCGGGGAACTCGCCGGCAAGCTGGCCCACCAGAAGCTCCACGGCTTCGTACGTGCCGGACAGGCCGCTCGAGAATCCCAGGTACAGGACGTCGCGGCCCTGCTCCAGCAGGCCGCGCATCAGCTGCTCGGTGTCGGCCAGGTTCGGCAGGGAGGTTTTGAACACCTTCCCCTCGCGCATCATGGTGTAGAACTGCGATAGGTCGGTGTGCTCGCCCTTGAGGTAGCTTTGGTACACTTCGTCCTCGCCATCGACCATGAAAGTGAGGGGCAGGACGTGCAAGCCGAAATCGTCGATCATCTCTTCGACGAGGTTGCTGCTTGAATCGGTGACGATTTCGAAGTTCATCGACATAGTCGCTTCCTTCCTGAAAAGCCAAGCGAACGGCATGTTCGGAAACAAAAGCCGCTCGCTTTGAATTGCAAACACAAGAAGTATACCGGTTCGCGCGCTTTCCTATGTCGCAATTTTGAAAAGTGCGATCGAACTCGCCGTATCCTGCCTTGCTTCCACTATACTATAGCGGTTTGCAACGATTGAAATGAGCGGCGGGCCGCAGGGGATCTTTGGGTCTGCGCGCCGCATGCATCTTGGACTCTTGAGGAAAGGTACGGCATCCCGTGGCCAATACGTACAAGGAAACGATGAACCTGCCCAAGACCGACTTCGCGATGCGGGCGAACTTGCCCGAAAGCGAGCCGAAGCGTCTTGCGAAGTGGGAAGAGGAGCGCATCTACGAGCGCGTGCTGGAAAAGAACAAGGACGGCAAGCCCTTCATTCTGCACGACGGCCCCCCGTACGCCAACGGCCCCATTCACATCGGCCATGCCTTCAACAAGATCCTCAAGGACTTCGTGAACAAGTCTCACGCGCAGCGCGGCTTCTTCACGCCGTACGTGCCCGGTTGGGACTGCCACGGCCAACCGATCGAGCACATGGTGGAAAAGACCCTCGGACCTGAGAAGATGGCCAAGATCGACCAGCCCACGCTGCGTCGCCTGTGCCGCGAATGGGCCGAGAAGTACGTCGACATCCAGCGCGACGGGTTCAAGCGCCTGGGCGTCAACGCCGACTGGGATCACCCCTACCTCACGTTCACGCCGAACTACGAGTCCGGCAACGTGGAAGTGTTCAAGCAGATGTACCTGGACGGGTCGGTCTACCGCGGCCGCAAGCCCATTCACTGGTGCAAGCGCTGCCATACCGCGCTGGCCGAGGCCGAGATCGAGTACTCCGACGAAACGTCGCCGTCCATCTTCGTGAAGTTCAAGCTCGACGTGATGCCGGGCGTGTTCGAGGCCGCCGGAGCCGAGGGCGACGCCTACGTGCTCATCTGGACCACCACCCCCTGGACGCTGCCGGCCAACACGGCCGTGTCGCTTGCCCCCGACGCCGACTACGTCATGGTGCGCGCCGACGGCTCCAACGTGATCTTCGCGCGCGAGCTGGTGGAGCAGGTGGCCGAGATCGCGGGTTGGGAGAGCTATGACCTGGTGCTCGGCGAAGACGGCGAGCCCGTTGCGCTCAAGGGCCGTCAGCTGACCGGCCTGACTTACACGTGCCCCATCCGCCAGGATCTCAAGGGCACCGTCATCTACGGCGATCACGTCACGCTCGATTCGGGCACCGGCGCCGTGCATACGGCTCCCGGACACGGCCAGGACGACTACCTGGTGGCGCTCGAATTCGACGTGCCGCTGCTCATGCCGGTGGACGACAACGGCGTGCTGACCGACGAGGCGGGCCCCTTCGCCGGCCTTGACGTCGAGGCGGCCAACCCGGTGATCATCGAGTGGCTGCGCGAGCGCGGCACGCTCGTGGCCCAGAAGACCATCTTGCACAGCTACCCGCATTGCTGGCGCTGCCACGAGCCGGTCATCTTCCGCGCCACCGACCAGTGGTTCGTGTCCATGGACAAGAACGCGCTGCGCGAGAACGCCCTGAACGCCATCGAGAACACGGTGGAGTGGATTCCCGCGTGGGCGAAGAACCGCATCGGCAGCATGGTGGCCGACCGTCCTGACTGGTGCATTTCGCGCCAGCGCTCGTGGGGCGTGCCCATTCCCGTTTTCAAGTGCGCGAAGTGCGGCAGCACGGTAGCTACCGAGGAGACGTTCGACGCGGTCATCGACCTGTTCAACCGCGAGGGCGCCGACGCATGGTTCACGCGCAAGCCGTCCGAATACCTGCCCCGCCACGTGAAGTGCGAAACCTGCGGCTGCGGCGAGCTCGTGCCTGAAAAGGACATCCTGGACGTGTGGTGGGAAAGCGGCGTGTCCCATACCTCCGTGCTGAAGCATCGCGAGGCCGAGGGTCTGCGCTTCCCGGCGGACATGTACCTGGAGGGCTCCGACCAGCATCGCGGCTGGTTCCAGTCGTCGCTTCTGACCAGTGTGGGCGCTTACGGCGTGCCGCCGTACAAGTCCGTCATGCATTGCGGCTTCACAGTGGACGGCGAAGGCCGAAAGATGTCGAAGTCGCTCGGCAACGGCGTGGACCCGGCCGACGTGATGGCGAAGGTGGGCGCCGACGTGCTGCGCTTATGGGTGGCCAGCGTCGATTACTCGCAGGACGTGAGCATTTCCGACGAGATCCTGCAGCGCACGAGCGAAGCGTATCGCCGCATCCGCAACACGTTCCGATTCCTGCTGGGCAGCTTGGACGATTTCTGCTTCGAGCGCGACGCCGTTTGCGACTGGGAGGGGCTCGAGCCGATCGACCAGTGGGCGATGGTGCGCACGCAGCATCTGCTTGCCGACGTCGAGGCGGCCTACGACAGCTACCGCTTCCATTACGTGTACCGCAGCGTGTACGACTACATCGTGAACGATCTGTCGGCCGTCTACATGGATGCGACGAAGGACCGCCTGTACTCCGAGGCGCCGAACTCGCCGCGCCGACGCGCCGTGCAGACCGTGCTCGCGAACATCCTCGAAGTGCTCGTGCGCGTGCTGGCGCCCGTCCTGACGTTCACGACCGACGAGGTGTGGGAGCACTATCCGCAGGCCGAGCGCATGAGCGAAGGCCGCCCTGCCAACGTGCAGCTGGCCGGTTGGCCTGAAGCCTCGGACTTCGTGCCCGCCATTCCCGCAGAAGGCGGTGAGCGCATGGCTGAGGACTTCGGCGTGGTGCTGGGCGTGCGCGAAACGGTGACGAAGGCGCTTGAGGACGCCCGCGGCCAGAAGGTTGTGAACAAGAGCCAGGAAGCTGCTGTGACGGTGACGGCTCCGCGCAGCGCGCTCGACGTGCTGGAGCGCTACGACGCCGCCGTGTACGAAGAGCTGTTCATCGTGGCATCCGTAGCGTTCGTCGAAGGCGACGAGCTTGCGGCCGCGGTTGCGCGCACGGATGCGGAGAAGTGCCCGCGCTGCTGGAACTACCGTGTGCTCGGTGGCAACGCAAGCCATCCTGACGTGTGCGATCGCTGCGGCGATGCGCTCGACGCCATCGGCTTCACGGAAAGCGAGTAGGTTTTTGATCGACGACAACAAAGCCCAAACCGACCGTCTCGAGACGCAAGGGACTGTTGCAGGCGCTGCGCACTCGCATCGCCTGCGCAGTGCCCTGATTCTCGGGGCGGCCGGCTTGGCCTGGCTGGCGCTGGACGTGCTCACCAAAAGCTGGTTCACCGCGAACTACGCGGTGGGAGAGGCTTCGGCGAACTCGCTTTGGGGGATCGTGCGCTTTCATCTTGTCCACAACACCGGGGCGGCGTGGGGCATGTTCGGCGACTCCACGTTCGCCTTGGGGGTTATGTCGCTGGTCGTGTGCGCGGTTCTCGTCGTGTATTTGATAGGGTTTTCGCCGACCGCCTCGATGCTTGAGGCATTGGGCCTTGCGCTGGTGGTTGCCGGAGGGTTGGGCAACGCCATCGATCGGTTCGCGTTGGGCTACGTAGTGGATTTCATCGAGCCGGTTTTCATCGACTTTCCGGTGTTCAACGTTGCCGACGTTGGCGTGACCTGCGGGTTCGTTCTGTTTATTGTAGGTTTGCTGATACGCGAACGTCGCATGGGGGCTTTGGCGGCCTCGCATGTCGATCAGGTGCAGGAGGGTGACGATCAATGACGCGCCTGCTGTCCCATATCGTCGCCGCCGAAGACGCCGGCCAGCGCTTGGATGCTCTGCTGGCCGCTCGCGGGCTGTACCCGAGCCGCAGCGCTGCTGCGCGCGCGGTGGATGACGGCGCCGTGTACGTGAACGGCGCGTCCGTTGCGAAGAAGCACGCCGTGGCCGCTGGAGACACCATTGTCTACCAGGTAGAAGACGCAATCGAGGCGGGTCCGTTGGCGGGCCAGCCCATCGATTTGGACATTCGCTTCGAGGACGAGCATCTTATCGTGCTTTCGAAGCAGGCGGGGCTCGTGTGCCACCCTTCCGTCGATCACGATGACGGTACGTTGGTGAACGCGCTCGTATTTCATTGCGGGGCCGAGAATCTCTGCAACGTGCAGGGCGAGGATGATCGGCTGGGCATCGTACACCGCCTCGACCGCGATACGACCGGGCTCATGCTGGCCGCGAAAACCGATGAGGCGGGGTACGCTCTCATGGCCGACATCCGCGATCGCGCCGTCGATCGTCGGTACTTGGCGCTCGTGCATGGCGTTGTTGCGCACGATACGGGCATGGTGGACGCGCCCATTGCCCGCTCTGCGAACGAGCGCACGCGCATGGCCGTACGCGTTGCGCCTTCTGCGCGCGAGGCCATTACCACGTTTCGCGTGCTCGAGCGGTTCGAGCCTCGCGCGAAAGACGACGGCTACACGCTTATCGATTGCAAGCTGTTCACGGGACGAACGCACCAGATTCGCGTGCACATGGAGTACGCGAAGCACCCTTTGGTGGGAGACCCCGTGTACTCGTCCAGGTCTCCGAAGGACGCTTCCGCCGATCTGGGGCTTGACCGGCAATTCCTGCATTCGTTCCAACTTGGCTTCGCGCATCCGGAAACCGGCGAGGATCTGCGCTTCTTCGATGCGTTGCCCGAGGATCTCCAGACGGCTCTTGATACGCTGTCCGACCGAAGCGAAGGTCTTACGGCGGCCGGCCAGGAGGTTTTCGAGGCGCTTTCGCGCTAGAGCGAGGCGCACGATCCGGACGCGGGGTCGGGGCCTTGCGCCCGTTCGCTTCGCGTCACTTCCCGTAGACGCTCATGTTATGGAAGTGCTCCTGCATGTAGGGTTGCGGGAACCATTCGTCTAAAGCACGCTGCTCCCAGGTGACGGCGGGCACGCCCTGCGCCCGCTGGCTTTCGCGATCGAGGGCAAGCACGGTGACGGCAATGTTCAGCGCCATAAGCACGCTTGCTGCGGCGGTCAGCGCTTTTGCCGTCGTGGTTCGCGCGTTCACGCGGGAGAGAGCGCGCTTGACGAGCGGCATTGCGATGCGAACCCACAGAAGCCCCAGAAGGCCCCACATGACGCCGAATGCGAAGTTCGTGCGTCCTCCGATGCTCCCGAACGTGCCGGTGTAATCCCAGGCTATGGCTCCCCAAAGCACTTCCATGAGCCAGCTTGCCGTGTATTCGATCGCGGATCCCAGCACCATCGACACGATGAAGATGATCAAGTTGTGGGAATGATGGAAGCGATTCAAGCTCACTGTGAGCAGCACGGCTCCCATGCCGTAAATGGGGGAAAACGGACCCCAGACCAGACCGGCACGGCTTTCGTAGCTTCCGTACACGATTACATGGAAGATGGTTTCCACGGCAATCCCAAACACGCTACCGGCTACGAACAGCCAGAACAATGTGAAGTAGTCGATCTTCAAATAGCCGAAATTCGGCTTGACCTGTTCGCGGACTTCCTGACCTATCTCCTTGAAGACGCTTGAATTTTGAGGTTCTTTCTCCATTCACCTGCCCTCCGATAAGTCAATGGGCTAAACTATATCAGATTTAGGGGGCTTGAAATTAAACCGTTACACCCCATGTCAATTGCAGGAAGGTGATGAGCATCGTGTCAGCCGGTAGTCGTTGCGGGGTTCTCCTCGTGAATACCGGGACGCCGGCCGAGCCGCGTCCTCGTGCTGTTCGTGCGTATTTGGCCAGGTTCCTGATGGACAAGCGCATAGCTCCGATGAATCGCGTGGCTTGGTGGTTCATCCTGCATCTGTTCATCCTACCCAAGCGTGGGCGCGCTTCGGGCGAGAAGTATGCGAAGATCTGGACTGACGAAGGGTCGCCGTTCACCGTGGCGCATGAGAAGCTGGAATCGGGGCTGAACGCATCGCTTCAGGAAGAGGGCTTCGACGTGATGGTTCGCTGTGCCATGAGCTACAGCGATCCTACGGTGCGACGTTGCGTGAAGCAGATGAAGGCGGCCGGATGCACGCGCTTGGTGGTTCTGCCCCTGTACCCGCAGAGCGCTTACTCCACCACCGGATCGGTCTCCGACAGCGTTGAGCATGCGCTCAAGAAAACGCGTTGGAAGGTCCCGTGCGATTTCATCGACAACTACCACGACCACGTCACGTACATTCGCGCGATAGCGGCTTCCATCGAACACGCGGGTTTTCAGATCGAATCAGACGATCGCCTGCTGTTCTCGTACCATTCGATCCCCCTTGTCGACATCGAAGCGGGGGACACCTATGAGCTGCAGACGGGCGCCTCGAGTTTGCAGATAGCAAGCGAACTGGGTCTTGATCGCAACCGGTGGACTATTGGCTATCAGTGCCAGTTCGACAAGGGCAGGGAATGGCTCAAGCCGTTTTCGCGCGATACCCTGGCTCGATGGGCGGAAGCCAATGTGGGGCGCGTTTTCTACGTTTGCCCGAACTTCGCCGTCGATTGCCTGGAGACGCTTTACGATATCGAGTACGAGCTGAAACCTTTCTATTTCGATCATATTCGCCAGGCGGGGAGGACGCCTGATTCCGATAGTTTCGTATACGTGCCTTGCCTCGACCGCAGCCGAGCGCATTTGCGCGTTTTATCCGACGTGCTGCGGCCGCATATCGAGGAGGCTAATCATGGGTAAAGACGAGGGCCGCTCCGCGGTCGAGCCCGCGCAAAAAACGGTGCTGCTAGGGGTTACGGGGTGCATCGCCGTCTACAAGTCCTGCGAGATCGTTCGCGCGTTGCAGAAGGCCGGCGTGCGCGTGAAGGTCGTCATGACCGAGCACGCAACCGAGTTCGTGGGGCCTACGACGTTTCGCGCGCTTACGCACGAGCCGGTGGCCGTCGGACTGTTCGACGATCCGTCGGATCCCATCCACCATATTTCGCTTGCTCAAGAGGCGGACGTGTTCTTGATTGCTCCGTGCACGGCCAACGTCATTGCGAAGATAGCAAACGGGATTGCCGATGACCTGCTGACCACGACCGCGCTTGCCACCACGGCGCCGTTGGTCATAGCGCCTGCCATGAACGTGAACATGTACGAGAACGGCGCCACGCGCTACAACATTGGAAAGCTTCACATTCGCGGGGCGCGCATCATCGAAGCCGGGGACGGCTACCTTGCTTGCGGCGACGTGGGCCGCGGTCGTTTGGCGGAGATCGACGATATTGTGACGGCGGTGCTCGAGGAGCTGGGCATGAGCCGAGATTTGTCGGGCAGGCACGTCATGGTGACGGCCGGCCCCACGGTGGAGCCCATCGATCCGGTGCGCTACATTTCCAACCATTCTTCCGGCAAGACCGGATACGCCGTGGCGCGCGCTGCTGCCTTGCGTGGTGCGGACGTGACGCTGATCTCCGGCCCGGTGTCCATTCCGGCGCCCGAGGGCGTGCGCGTCGTCCATGTGAAGACGGCGCGCGACATGTTCGCAGCTGCTGAAGAGGCATTCGAAGGCGCCGACATCGCCGTGTTCGCGGCTGCGGTGGCCGATATGCGCCCGAAGCTGGCGGCTGACCGCAAGCTGAAGAAGGGTCAGTCGGACGCGGAGCTGGGCGTGCTGGAGCTGATTGAGAACCCGGATATCTTGGCGACCCTCGGTGCGCGGAAAACGCACCAGGTGGTTGTAGGGTTTGCGGCTGAAACGAACGACGTGGTGGCGAACGCCGAGAAGAAGCTGGTGTCGAAGCGCGCCGATCTTGTGGTGGCGAACCAGGTGGGCGAGGGCAAAGCTTTCGGCACCGACGACAACAAGGTGTGGTTCGTTGACGACGAGGACATCGAGGAGCTTCCGCGCATGTCGAAAGCCCGCTTGGCCGACGCGATCCTGAACAAGGCGGTCGAGTTCCTGCGGTAAAGCGCCGGGAGTTCGAGCTTTCCTGGCCTGCGGGCAAGGGAAGCTCGAACTTTTTAGTGCAAGCGCCAGAAATTTTCAAAAGATGGAAATTCAGGCTTGCAAAGCCTGGGCGATACGGTTAATATAATCTGCGCTGCTTCGGAAGAGCGCGAGTTCGAAGAAGCGAGCATGAACGGGTTGTGGCGCAGTTTGGTAGCGCACTTGACTGGGGGTCAAGGGGTCGCAGGTTCAAATCCTGTCAACCCGACCAGCTATTACAGCAGGTCAGAGGCTTAAGAGCTTCTGGCCTGCTTTTCGTTTGGGGTACCTCGCATGGCGACTATAAGATTTTGCTCGACGCGTTGCTGGCATGGCGGGATTCCCTGCGCTCGAGCCGCCAATGCTCCCTCTGCATATCGTCGAGGGCGTCGTACACGGCCTTCGAGACCTCTACTTCCGCTCTGTTCCCATTGCGCGCGATCGTTATCAGGCACCGGGGATCGGGGGGTTATAGGCAGAAATGTGTGTCTGCGAGCTAATCATAATCGATTCTGTATGGCCCGCTTGAATGAAGGTCGCTCCACCGGACCGCCGTGCCCCATTGGGCGATAGCCCGGTCTTTCTCGCTCGTCTCCGCAGCCGCTCGGTACATCTCCGCGATCGTCGCGTCGGTGGGCATCTCCCGCAGGATGTCGGCAGGGGCCATGAGGCATTCGGTATGCATGTAGCACCACCAGAACACCGCCTTTATGCGCCTGTCGAGCCGAAGCCCCCGGTGCTCGTTC
>NZ_QICD01000030.1 GCF_003726035.1 Paraeggerthella hongkongensis | reverse complement strand
ATAATGGCGCCACACAACGCGCATTTTGGATTATTCACCCCTTGCTCCTGTTCTTTGGCAACTTTTCGCTTAAAAAAGTTTGCCTGAACAGGCGTGTCAAGGTGAAATCGGACACACTTTTTGAAACTTAACCCGGCAATTCAACCGCGGACATGCCTCCGCTTGGCACGAAATCCCCGGTCTGCGCTCCCCAAAACGCGCCTTGAATAATAGATTGATTCACTAGATTTTTTTCACCTGCTCTTTTGATGCAAGCGCTCAAAACCATGCGCGCGCCGAAGTCCTTCATGGAGCGCAGACCGGGAATTTCGGGGCACATTTCGAGAAGCCCGCTTCGAGGACATGTTTCAAAGCGCGTTTCAGCGCATGCTTCGGCACGCATTTCGGGCGCATTCTTCGAAGCGCGTTTCGGAACATGCTTCAGCATGTGTTCCAGACACGCGATCAAGCCCGCGTTTCGGATTCTTGGACCTCCAGCAAAACGCCGCCCATACGGACGGCGTTTGAGACACACGATGCGACCCACCACGCGCGCAACACGGCGCGCGCGGCCCTAACCTGCAAACCTCAAGCGTGCGTGGCAAAGCAACAACGCCCGAACCATCGCACGCTCAAGCCCAAGCAAGTCTAGTCTTGCTTGACCACCAAAACGTCGCACCGCATGTTGCGAATCAAGAACGTGGACACGCTGCCCACGAACACGTACTTGATGTTGGACAGGCCGCGTTCGCCGCATATAACCAAATCGGGGTCTGCTGGCTCGATCAGCTGCTTCGCCAGCGTGTCGGTAATGCGTCCCGCGCGCACGGTCAAATCAACCGACGGGATGCTCTCGTTCGCCTGGGCCTCTGCCAGCAAGTCGGCCAAATCGGCTTCGATGCGCTTCTTGCCCTCAACGCACAGCGCTTCGAAATCAACGCCCGAAGCCTCGTACGGAACCGAATCGATAACATGACCGAACATCAGATCGGCGTGGTTGTCCGCCGCGAGCGCTATTGCACGCTGGGCCACTGCCTCCTGCGTCGACGCCCCATCGAGCGCCGCAAAAATACGCGTGTACCGCTGTGCCATGACCGCTCCTTCCCTACTGTTGCCGTGCCTTTATTGTAACCCAATTCCAACTCGGCGGCGAAACTACGAAGTTATCAGAAGGATGACACCTATGCACAGCAGCATGACGTACGTAAGCTTGAGAAACTTTTCCTGGCTGATTTTCTTTTGCAGCTTGTTGCCCAAGAAGGTGGCAAGCACGGCCAACGGAATGCACAGCACGATAATCTGCAACACGTCCCCGGTGAAATTCCCCTGCTGAAATGCAATGCCCGCATAGATAAGGTTAAGGATCGTCCACGTAGCCGAAAGCGTGATGCGAAACTGCTGGCGATCGCGCAGCTTCTGAACGGCGTAGATAACCAACAGCGCGCCGCCCGACACGAACATTCCCTGGATAAGCCCGGCCAGTGCCAAGATGATCCACAAGGCCCACTCCGGCATGAACTTCTGCTGGGGGGCGATCAGGTTCTTCAGACCGATCGCAATGACGACCACGCCGTATATCTTCAGCAGCACGTGAAGCGGCATAAGCGTGTCCAGCCAAATGCCCACGAACATGAACACCACCATAACGCCGATGATCTTGCCCAGTTCGCGCCAGTTCACGCTTTTCAGATTCAAAACGGTCAGCAGCCCGCACGCGAAAAAGCCCATGGCGTTGAGAATCGCCACGGTGGAATGCAGCCCCAACAGCGTGGTGCCCACCGGCATCGCGAAGATATTGCCCGCGAATCCCGTAATAGCCTGAACAGTGTAGGCGAAGAAGAACGCCGCCAAGAAGAGCGCTTTTTCCATATATGCTACAATCAATCCTTATTCATAACGACCCAGCGTACCAGTGTAGCATCTACACGCCAAGGAATGGACGAGCATGGCGGGATTCACCATCACCATCGCGGGAGACTCGGCCCTTAACCTCGAGTTCGCAAAAACGATTTCGGCGGAGACCAGCGCCAAGATTCGCATGGCTGCGGAAAACCTTGCGGCTGACCCTATCGCGGGCGTCACCGAGCTAGTGCCTACGTTTTGCTCGCTTATGGTGTACTACAACCCCTTGATCGTTACGTTCGATGAGCTTTCCGCGAAACTGCGAGGCAAGCTGCGCGATGTGGAAGAAGCTGATTTGAGCGTGCGCAAGATTGTCCCCATCCCCGTGTGCTACGGAGGAGAATTCGGCCCCGACCTGGCAAATGTGGCAGAGCACGCAGGCATGTCCGAAGAAGAAGTCGTCGCCATACACACCGGGCGCGACTACCTTATAGATATGCTGGGATTTCTTCCTGGCTTCGCCTATTTGGGCGGCCTGGACGAACGCCTGCACACGCCGCGCCTGGCCGTTCCCCGTACGCGCATCGAGCCGGGCAGCGTGGGCATCGGCGGCGCTCAAACGGGCATTTACCCACTGGCTTCGCCGGGCGGTTGGCAGATCATCGGCCGCACGCCGCTGCGCCCCTACGACCCCGACCGAGAGGATCCCATTCTGTACGCTGCGGGAGAATACCTGCGATTCGTACCCATAACGCCCGAAGAGTACACCGCCATAGAAGCACGGCTCGCCGCGGGCACGTACTCGTACGGCATTTTCGTGGAAGGCGAGTAACATGGGCCTTGTCGTGAAAAAACCTGGCGTCATCACTACCATCCAAGACAACGGCCGCTTCGGCTACCAAGGCAGCGGGTTCGCCACGAACGGCGTCATGGATCGCCGCGCATACGCCATCGCCAACCTGCTTGTGGAAAACGACCCCGACGCCCCCGTGCTGGAGTTCGCGCTCGCAGGTCCCACGGTTCGCTTCACCACGAACTCCATCATAGCCATCACGGGCGGCGATTTCTCCCCCACGTTGGACAACAAGCCAATTCCCACGTATGCGGCAATCACGGTGCGTCGAGGCTCCATATTGCGTTTCAAAGCGCCCCGAACCGGCTGCTACGGCTACCTCGCCATCGCCGGAGGAAGCGTGCGCGTACCTGAAGTCATGGGCAGCCGCTCCACCAATCTCAAGTGCGAGCTGGGCGGCTGGCGCGGAGGCGCGCTAACTGCCGGAGACTATCTGCCCTTCACCACGAAAAGCGTGGACTTCCTGCCGAACCTCGGATCCCATCGCATCGACAACGACGACGAGTTCTACCAGTTCGATCGAGACGAAATCGTGGTACGCGTGGTGCCCGGACCGCAAGAGGATATGTTTGCCGACGAAGGAGTCGAAACCTTCTACAGCCAGCCGTTCACCACCACGACGAAGTGCGACCGCATGGGCTACCGTTTGGACGGCCCCGTTATCAAGACGAAGCACGGCTCGGACATCGTGTCTGACGGCATCGCTCTTGGCGCCGTGCAGGTGCCGTCGCACGGCAGACCCATCATCATGCTGGCCGACCGGCAGACCACCGGCGGATACGCCAAAATAGGCACGGTGGCCACGGTGGACATACCCCGGCTCGTACAGCGTCCCCCAGGACGCACAATTCGCTTCGAGCCCATCTCCGTCCAGGAGGCGCAGCGCCTGCTGCGCGACGAAGCCCACCTGTTCGAAGCGCTGGCACTCAAGGTGCGCCGACCAAGCGCCGATGGCATATCGCCCCGTCGAACGGCGCGGAGGCTTACCCCCATCCTGGAAGAGCAAGCGCGCAAATCGCAGGCCGACACCCTGTGGATCGACCGCGCCGATCGTGCTGAGCGCGTCGGAAACCGCAACGTTTTAGGAACCGTGCGCACGCCAAACGACGAGCAAACCGCAACACCGGAAACAACCGCCGACCGCACGACGGTATGAGCGAACAAGAGACACGAGGAGACGTCATGAACACGAAAGCCATCGAAGAGCTGATCGCCATTATGGACAAGGCCGAGCTCACGGCCCTGCGCGTTGACGACGGCGACCTGAAAATCGAGCTCGAGCGCAACCACGGGCCGCTCTCGTCCACCGCTTTGCCGCTCATGGCCGATCGCGTCAGCGCGCTTCTGGCCGGCAAAACGGAAAGTCATGAAGCCGCAGCCGTAGATGCCAGCGACGACGACCATTCTATCCTGGTGCGCAGCCCCATGGTAGGCATGTTCTACCTTGCCCCCAGTCCGGATGAGGATCCGTTCGTGAAGGTGGGCCAGGAAGTGCTGTCGGGCCAGACGCTGGCCATCGTCGAAGCCATGAAGATGATGAACGAGATCACCACACCCGCGCCCGGCATCGTGATGGAAGTGCTTGCTGCGAACGGCTCCCAAGTTGAATACGACCAGCCGCTGTTCCGCATCGCCACCGGCGACCACGCCTAAGGCGGCCCGCTCATGTTCGAGAAGATCCTCATCGCCAACCGCGGCGAGATCGCGGTTCGCATCATCCGCGCATGCCGCGCCATGGGCATCAAGACGGTAGCCGTGTACTCCACTGCCGACAAGCACTCGCTTCACGTGTACCTTGCCGACGAAAGCGTGTGCATCGGCCCGCCGGCTGCGCGCGACTCTTACCTGAACATCGCGGCTATCCTGTCGGCGGCGAAAGGCACGGGCGCGCAAGCCATCCACCCGGGCTACGGTTTCCTGTCCGAGAACTCGACGTTCGCCAAGCTCTGCCGCGAAAACGACATCGTGTTCATCGGGCCTTCGCCTGAAGTCATCGACCGCATGGGCAACAAAAGCCAGGCGCGCAAGACCATGATGGAAGCGGGCGTCCCCGTGGTTCCCGGTACGAAAGAACCGGTGCACCACCCAGAAGAAGCCCTGGTCATAGCTCGCGAAATCGGCTGGCCCATCATGATCAAGGCATCGTCGGGCGGCGGCGGGAAGGGCATGCGCGTCAGCTTGTCCGAAACGGACTTCGCCGAACAGTTCAGCATCGCGCAGCGCGAGAGCGTGGGCGCATTCGGGGACAATACCATGTACCTGGAGCGTTGCGTTATGAATCCGCGACACGTTGAGGTGCAGGTGATCGCCGATACGCACGGCACCGTGGTAGCGCTGGGGGAGCGCGACTGCTCCGTGCAGCGCAACCATCAGAAAATGATCGAAGAAAGCCCTTCGCCGGTCATGACGGACGAAGTGCGCACCGAAATGCTCAACGCAGCCGTGCGCGCCGCGCAAGCCGTGGGCTACTCTTCTGCCGGAACCATCGAGTTTTTGCTGGACGACCAGCTGAATTACTACTTCATGGAAATGAACACGCGCATTCAGGTGGAACACCCCGTAACCGAAATGGTCACGGGAACGGACCTGGTGCAGGAGATGATTCGCGTGGCGGCGGGCGACCCGCTCACGTTCACGCAGGACGACATCACGTATCGCGGCCATGCCATCGAGTGCCGCGTGAACGCCGAGGAGCCCGAGCGCGGCTTCCTGCCTTCCCCCGGCGTCATATCGCAGATGCACCTGCCCGGCGGCAACGGCGTGCGCGTGGACACGGCGGCGTACGACGGCTACGACGTGTCCCCCTATTACGATTCGATGATTGCGAAAATCATCGTGCACGGGCGCGACCGCACCGAGGCCATCGCCAAAATGCGCACCGCGCTTGAGGAGATGGTGGTCGTAGGCGTGAAGACGAACTTGGACTTCCAGTACGCCATCATGGAGAACGAGACGTTCGCCGCCGGCACGGCCGACACCAGCTTCATCGAGCGCTTCATGAAGGGCGAAGTGTAGGTTTCGCCTTGCTCCTGCAAGGCGGCAGCGAGACAGAGGACAGCTACCAAGAAGGGAGTCCCACCATGCTGAACACCCCCGCACCCGCAAAGCCGGAAGGCGTCGCCGAGGACGTTTGGGCGCAGATGCTTTCCGCGTCGCCCGTCGAAGCGCGCCGCCTCATCCGAACCGGCCAGTTCACCGCGCCGACCAGCGGTCTGTGTCCCGGATACGCGCAGGCGAACCTCATCGTGCTGCCGCGCGAGCAAGCCTACGACTTCCTGCTGTTCGCGCAGCGCAACCCCAAGCCGTGCCCGCTGCTTGAAGTGACCGAGGTGGGCGCGCGCGAGGCCACTATCTGCGCCACCGACTGCGACATCGCCGCCGACTTCCCACGCTACCGCATCTACGAGCACGGCAAGCTGGTGGCCGAAGTGGAGAACGTTGAGGACCATTGGCGCGACGACCTGGTGTCGTTCGTCATCGGCTGCTCGTTCTCGTTCGAAAGCGAGCTCATCGAGGCAGGCATCGAAATTCGGCACAACACCATGGGATGCAACGTGCCCATGTACCTGACCGGCGTGCCGTGCACGCCCGCCGGCAGCATGTCCGGCAACATGGTCATGTCGATGCGCCCCATCCCCTACGACCAGGTGGTGAAGGCAGTGCAGATCTCCGGCGCCATCCCGAAGGTGCACGGCGCACCCATTCACATCGGCGACCCTGCCGCCATCGGCGTGAACGACGTCATGCACCCCGAGTTCGGCGATCCGGTGGAAATCCGCGAGGGCGAAGTTCCCGTGTTCTGGGCGTGCGGCGTGACGCCCCAGTCCATCGTGATGAACAGCAAGCCGCCTTTCGCCATCACGCACGCGCCGGGCTGCATGCTGATCACCGACACGAAGAACATCGATCTGAAGGAATAAGGGCGTACGACCCGAAAACCAAGAAGAAGGCAGGCTTATGTACCGCATCGACCTCAACAGCGACTTGGGCGAAAGCTTCGGACGCTACACCCTTGGACTGGACGACCAGATCATTCCCCTTGTTTCGAGCGCGAACGTCGCGTGCGGACAGCATGCGGGCGATCCCATGGTCATGCGCAAGACGGTCGGCATGGCAAAGGACGCCGGCATAGCCATCGGCGCGCATCCGGGCTACCCCGATCTGCAAGGCTTCGGTCGCCGCGACATGAACCTGTCGCCCGACGAGGCGTACGCGTACATGGTGTACCAAATCGGCGCGCTTCAAGCGTTCTGCCAGGCACAAGGCGTGCAGCTTGCGCACGTCAAACCGCACGGGCAGCTCTACAACCATGCGGCCATCGATCCCGAACTCGCAGCTGCCCTGGCGCAAGCGGTCTTCGACGTGGACTCGCGCTTGGTGCTGGTGGGCCTGGCGAACGGCGCGCTCATCGACGCAGGACGCAAACAAGGCCTGGTGACGGCCGAAGAGTTTTTCACCGACCGCAACTACACCGACGAAGGCAAGCTGGTTAACCGCAACGACCCCGCCGCCCTCATCCGTGACGAAGAGCAGGCCATCGAGCGCGTGAAGAACGCCATTCGAGACGGGGCCATCCTTTCGGTCACGGGCAAGCTGATCGACCTGCATCCCGACACCATCTGCGTGCACGGAGACTCCCCCACCGCCCTTGCATTCGTGAGCCGCACGCGCAGCGCGCTCGAAGAGGACGGCATCGCCATCAAGCCGGTCGGCGCACAGTAACGCGACGAAACGAACCGGGGGAGGCGGCACGGCGCGTGCAACCTCCCCCGGCAAAACAAAGCTAGCCCCACGCGGTCTGCACTCTACAGCTCCATGCTATGCAGGCTGTCGAAATCTATGCGCTCGACCTCCAACATGCGGCGCAGCGCTTGGCCGTTGCACGCGGGCTCCCGCCAGGCCAGGCCGCAGCCCGCAGATAGCTGGCGCGGTATGGGAATCAGCCGACCCTGCAAGCCGTGCCGCTTTCCCGCTTGCTCCATCGCCATTGCATCCGTTGTGGTTCCAAATGCAACCACAAGAACCGGGGATTTCGTCCGCATGCCAACCTCGCCGTCACTCGATCACGATGGCGAAATCGTCGCCGACCTGCTCGACCGCAGCCGTCTTCTTCTTCCTGCGCGCCATCGCCACCACGTTGTCGCGCGCAATAGCCGTGCTCACCAGCACGCGAACCGATTGCCCGGAGTGCGTTTTCACGGCTTGCATAGCCATCATCACCGGTTCCGGGCACGAAAGGCCCCGCGCATCCACTTCGATCATAGTTTGCTCCCTTCGTGTCTAGTTCGCCGCTGCGGCGGATACGTCCTCAAGGTTTGCCGACGCCGCTGACGCCGCCGTAACGCCCGCGCTCTTCCGCCTGTTGCGCAGGTTGACCGCGCCAATCACGAACAGCACGGCAATGCACCCCACCAGCACGATCTGCCCCGCCAGCGCAGGGCCGCCCGCCACGGCCGCGGCTTCCGCCGTTGCCGCCGAAGCCGCCGCGTCAGCCAAGCCGAAGTTGTGAGCGAACGCCGCACCGATCAGCATGCCCAAAAACGTGACGGCGGCATCGCACGACCCCTGGCCCGCCAGCGTCATCTGACGCAACGGGCACCCGCCGGCGAGCACCGCAGCAAACCCAACGGCATACAGGCCCAGAATGTTCCACAGATGCTGGGAATGGGCGATGGGCTGGCCCTCGAAACTAAGCTTGAAGTTGCCTGTAACCAGGTTGTACGCCAGCATGACCACAAACAATCCCGCAATGGGAAGCAGCAGGTCGAAATCCCGCATGAGCATGACGTTGCGCACGCCGCCCGCAAAGCAAATGCGCGCCTTCTGAGCCAGCATGCCCACAACAAGCGAAGCAGCCAGCGCAATCAGCACGGGAGCATGCTTGCTGCCGGGACCCGTCTCGCTCGCGGCAAACACGCCCGCGGTCAGCCCAATGATCATGAGCGCGGCCAGCACAAGGGGAAGCACGGCGCCTGCGGACTTGTTCGTGTCGCGCTCCCGCCCCAGCGAATACCCCTTCTTCAGAAACAACGTTCCCGTCGCGATGCCCAACACCAAACCGATCAGGCCCACGTAAGCGTTCAGGTCACCCGCCGCCATGCGAATAACCATGCGCAGCGGGCAGCCCAGAAACACCAGCGCGCCGATCATCATGATGAATCCCAGAACGAAACGGATCATCGGAGACGACCCCGCGGTGGAGCGGTACTCCTTCGTGGCCAGGGCGATCACGAACGCGCCCACCACCAAGCCCACCACCTCGGGGCGGAAATACTGCACGACGGATGCGCTATGCAGCTTCAACGCGCCAGCCGTATCGCGAATGAAGCATGCCGCGCACATGGCCATGTTCGCCGGATTCCCGAAGTAAGCAAGAAGCGCGAGCATGGCGCCTGCAACCACCCCTACAGCAAGCAGGCCTTTCTTTTGATTCAGCAGATCCACAACAACACCTTTCCCTTCAAAGCCGTGCAGTCCGTTTCGCTTCGCGCGCAAACGCAGCGCAAGCGACAGCCGCGCGACGACACGCTTCCGCCCGAAGGCAGCGCAAGACGCGCCCTAGGGTCGGAAGGTGCGAGTTGTTCGACAGTAAGCAGCGGTGCAGAACACGCGGGACGCAGCAGACAAGCGACCCGCCGGCTTCCCTCGAAGCCTATTCAGTTAACAGCATGTGAGCCGCTCTTGGTGCAGAAGATCGAGCGTGGCAGAATAGTCCGATCATCCAAGAAGGCAATCAAAACTATACGCGATCGAAGATGGAAGATGCAAGGATTTGGGACTAACGGCCTCAACGTTGCGAGCAACGGAGCTTTGCAGCGCGCATCAGGCCCAAGCCGCCAGCAAACGAACGGAGGCCCCGCGCAGAAGGAGCGCGGAGCCTCCGTCGAAAGCCAGCTTGGTCAAGCAAGAATGGCTTATTTCGCAGCCAAAGCTAGCGGGAACGCGCACTTTGCGCTCCCGCACAATACAAAAACCTACGCTTCAGCATCCTCCGACGCGGCAGCAGCGCTCTCCACGCAGCGAAGCGCGTCCAGAACAAGCGGGTAGCCGATGTAGGGCACGCATTGCGCCAGGACGCTGACCAGGAACCCTGCATCGTTCCCCAGGCGCATATTGGCTCGCGCGTGACCGGTCAACTGCTCGTCATGGCCCCCTTGCGCAGCAAGGAAGCAAAAGGCGACCATCTCGCGCCGAGCATCGTCAAGACCGGTGCGCGTGTAGCAATCTCCGAAGCAATGGGATTCCACCCAGCCGTCGATGCGGGCCGCATCCGCATACCCCGACGCAACCGTTCCCACCGCATCGGCTCCGAACAGCTCGGCTTTCTTCTTGGCGCCAGCTTCCACACGCGTATCCATCGTGGTTGTGGCCTGGCCCTCAAGCGGCAACGAAACCAGACGATGCTCCAGCAGTTCGTTGGTCGCATGCAAAAACGGAAGCGCGCACCCAAGCCCCAAATACGGAACCGCCTGGTAGACGATCTCCTTCACCTCAACAGGGGTGACCCCTACGTTAAACGCGCCCTTGGCCATAGCCTGAAAAGCCTCAAGACCTCGGCACCCTACAAGCGCTGCCAGAATAGCCGTCAGCCTTGTCTTATCATCAAGGTTGTCGCTTGCCGGGACTTCACCGAAAGCGAACGCATCGAAACGTTCCTGAAATTCCGGGTCGGTGACGGAAAACGGCGAATCGAATCCAGGGAAAAGACGATTGCGGTAAGCGTGCGCTTGTTCGACGATATTCGGTTCCATACTTGCTCCTTCAGTCATTGAGGCACCGTACTCTTGTTTCGCGCACATAATACCCTGCTGAAAGCGGCCTTGGTCAACTGTTATCCAAAACGAAACATACCAATGCCACAGGAGCGCATGCACCATCTGGGAAAAGCACCTTGACGAACCCGGGCGAACCCGCGCGCCAATCCTTGCTCGGCGGCAGGCCGAAACCAGCGTCGTCCGGTCGGCTGCGTTTCGAGGCGTCTCGCTCGCGTCCGGACGAGGCAGAAGCCCCCCAACGCCGAAAGCCCCTGAAAGCGCCGGCGGAACCACGCGAAGCGAGCCAGCCGGGGCCGCTTCGACAACGGTTCGACAGCCCACGACGCAAAACTTGGCGCGAAATCGCGGGTCTGCGCTCCCTAACCGACCCCTCAGCCGCAGTTGTTTTGAGCACTTGCACCAACATGCCAGGTCATCAAAGCGCAGCGAATTCGACGGTTGCCAAAGGCTCTTGACCGAGAGCGCAGACCCGCGATCTCGTGCCAAGACCCGCACCGCACGCAGCGAACCCGGCGCGCAACCGCATAACGTGCGGCGCTCCTCCCCCGTGCGCCTCGCTCCCGGAACGGGTTCACAAGCCCGAAAACGCAGCGCGCCCGCCGAGAGGGCGGGCGCGCAAGACATACTCTTCAAGCAAAGCTCGAACGACCGGAAAAGCGTTAGCCTCCGATGAGCTTCTGCAACGAAGCCAGGAAGCTCGACATGTTGCGGTAGCACATGAACAGCGTGATCACGATAATGACCACACCTGCGCAGTTCGCGAACACATGGTTCTTCCACTTGCCCAAATCCTTGCCGTTGGCACAGTACAGCACGAAGAACGCCATAATGGGCAACAAGATGGCATTGGCCGCTTGAGCAACCAGGATAAGTTCGGTCGGGCTTTTGCCCAGCACGATAGCCATGCAGCAACCGGCCACCAGCACGATAATCCAGATCGCCTTGAAACGCAGATCCTTGGTCGTCTTCTTCCAGCCCAGCACGCCGTTCACCGCGTACGCAGCAGAGAACGAGGCGGTGATGGCGCTCGAGAAGCCGGCAGCCAGCAGCCCCAAGCCGATCATCCACGTAGCCCACGAACCCAGCAGCGGCTGCAGCGCCAACGCCATATCCTTGCCGTTGGTCACCGTGGCCTCCGTGCCGTGAATGTTCGCAGCTGCGCAAATGAGGATAGCCATGGAGATGATGCCGCCCAAGCCAATGCTCAAAACGGTGTCGAAGCGAGCGTCGGACACCTGATCGGGATCCTTGAAGCGCTCGGACGCGCCGGATGCATGCAAGAACAAGTTGTACGGCACGATAGTGGTACCGATCAAGCCCACCGCGGTCAAAATGCCCTTCGAGCCTTCTTCGGGAAGCGTCGGAATGAACAGGCCTGCCGCAATGGCGCCCCAATCAGGATTCGAAGCAATGGCCGTCACGAAGAACACGACGCCCATGAACACCACGATGGCCGTAAGGATGACCTCGACCACCTTGTACGAACCAATCCACATAGCCACAAAAGCCAAAACGCCCAGGACTACAACGATGGGGAGCATCGGAACATCAGGCGCCACAGCCTGAATGCCCAAAATACCGCCCGTGATGTTGCCCGTTTCGTACGCAATGTTGCCCACGAAGATGGCGATGATAACAATCACGATTGCAATCCACATCAGTATCTTGTTGGGAATACGATCGCGGATGTTTTCACCCAAACCCTTACCCGAAACAATACCAACGCGCGACGCCATCTCCTGGAAGATAATGGTCGCAACGGTGGCGAACAGCAGTGCCCACAGCATGGTGTAGCCATAGCTTGCTCCGGAAACCGTGCACGTCGTGACCGTGCCGGGACCGATAAAGCCTGCGGCGACCAGCGCGCCCGGACCGACGTTCTTGAATTTCTGAACCAACGAACTGCTCATACCCACTCCTTTCTTAGCCCTTAAAGCAACGATATGCCTGCAGCAGACGCGCCGTCCCCACAGCACATCCGATCCCATTACGGGCCTTCTAGGCCTGCAACTGGCATAATGACCGATTTACTTTAGCAGATTAAAGCGTGCGAGTATACAGCGAAGCGGCACACGGGCAAAGCAATCGGCACGAGACGGAAAACGAGATCACCCTACACGCATGCCCGCTCGATGAGGTCTATCACCTCGTCACGAGAATGCACGTCCAGCTTCTGATAGATGGACTTGATGTGGTACTTGACCGTATTCTCCGAAACCACCAGCTTCTCGGATATAGCGCGCGCCGTGCGCCCTTGACCAAGATGAACCAGAATCTCGGACTCGCGCGGCGTCAGCCCGTGCTCGCAGCTCAGCGTCGCGCAACGGTCGTCCAGAGCCGCAAGAGACCCCTCGATCGAAGGCGCCGGGCGTTCGGAAGGTTCTTCCCCCGGAAGAGACTTGTCCTTGAACAGGAAGATGGACACCAATGCCACCAAGTAAACCGCCACCAGCGCCACGGCGGTCAGCTGCAAATCGCCTCGCCCAAACGCATGCGCGTTCAGCAGGCCCACGATCGCCCCCGCCAGCTGAGCGGCGTTCGTGCATACAAGAGCGCACGAAAACAGCAGCGCGGCGGGAAGCTTCGTGTCTTTCACAAGGCTTGCTACCATGCACCAAAGAATGATGCCCGCAACAAGAGAGCCCAGCTGCGCGCATGCGTTGGCCAAGCCTCCCGCCCCATCCCAAATCAGGGGAAGCAGTAAAAATCCCATTGCCGAAAGGGGCAGCGCCACCTTGTACACCGACCCCAGATTGGGCTGGTTCTTCACCAACACAGCAGGCAGAAGCAGCGCGGCGATCACTGCGCCTTGCGTGATCAACGACGTGTACTGAAACGTAGCAAGGGGAATAGCCTGCTGCATAGAAACCTGCAGCATAAGACCGCTCATGAACGAAAGGATGGCCGTGCCCAGAACAGGGCGCCACAGCAGAGACAACGCCCCTTTTAGAACCGGCGCGGAATACTCGTCGGTTATGGGGTCACGCATATCCAGGCACCGCTTGCACAGCAGCACCGACACGAAAAAGATCACCGCTCCAACCGCAGACACGGCGGTCGACGGCAAAAGCGTGACCGCAAAATAAAGCACCAGGCTCAGCGCGTTGCTGACCAGCACAAACAAGTATATACGGCGCGTGTCGAACGTGCCCGAGAACCTCGCCCACAGCAGCGTGATCAAAGCGTCTCCTGCGCCATAGAACAACCCGCCAAGCACAAGCCAGGGAAACAGGGAGTCCGCAGGCGCGTAAGGCGCGAATTGGAACGCCATGCGCGTGATCAGAAAACCGGTTGCCGCAACCCCTGCGCAAACAAACGAGGCGGCGAAAGAGGAAGCCCGGCTTGCATAGCGGCCAACGATTATCATGACCCCGTACACCAACGCACGAGCCGCCACCGCGGCAACAAGGAACAAGGACTGAGCGGGCAAGTCGCCGTGCTCAAGAGCAATGAACAGCGTGGGCGACTCGAACGACACGTACCCGAATACCAGATACAACGCATAACCGCTCATGCACACGGCATCGCGGACACGCAATCCCGAAACCAACTCTCGCAAACGTTCCATGCAGCCCCTATCCCCATTTGGCGACCGCCTTCAAGTGTAGCTTATACCAGCATGCAAGTCACTGAACGGAAGCGGCAGAACGGACATCCTACCTGGTTCGGGTAGGGCTTCACCGGCCCAAACGTCCAAAACCACCCAGTGGTAGGTGTTGTTTCCCCTTCGCCGGGAAGCGTAAAGTCCAAGGCAGCTTGGGGAAGGGTGAACCCCTATTGCACGACAAAGGGAAGGAGCTATTCATGACAAACAAAGGATTGAGCCGGCGCGCATTTCTTGGACTGGGAGCAACCGCTGCCGTCACGGCGGGGGCCGCAAGCCTAGCTGGCTGCGCACCGCAACAAAGCGGTAGCGCGGGTGGATCGGAAGGCGGGAGCGGGAAATCCGCAGCGTCGGGCATCGCGCCTACCGCCTACACGCCCGATTTCCTTACACCGCCGCCGGTTCCCACGGACGTCAAGGAAGAAAAAACCTGCGACGTTCTGGTTATCGGCATGGGCATCGCCGGCACCGCTGCAGCAAAGGAAGCTGCGGAAGCAGGCAAGAAGGTCATCGTCTTGGAGAAGCAGCCCCAGGACAGCTACTCCGTCATTTCCATGGCCGGCGACTTCGGCGTTGTTGGCTCGAAGATTCAGAAGAACCTGGGCATCGAATGGGCGCCGAAAGAAGACATCTTCAACGAGTTCGTCAAAGAAACGGGCGGCCGCTGCGACACGTGGATGATGAACTACTGGTACGACCACTCCGGCGAGGACTTCGACTGGTTCATCGAGGGCGCTGACTACGAAGTGCTGGAGTCGACCGCAGCCAATCGCAAGACGGACAAGCCGAACTACATCCGTCCGAAGTGCTTCCCGCCACTGGACACGTACAACTACAAGGAAGAGGTCTATCCCTACTTCCACGGCACCATCACCACGAACCCGAACATGCAGTGGGCCTGCGAAGCAGCGTTCAACGCCGCCGTAGCCGGCGGCGCCGAACTGATCTACAGTGCCGAAGGCGAGCAACTCATCGTGGAAAACGACAAGGTGGTTGGAGCCTACGCGAAAACGCCGGACGGCTACCTGAAGGTCAACGCCAAGGCCGTCGTCCTGTGCTGCGGCGACTACGGCGCGAACCCTGAAATGCGCCACTACTACGCACCGTGGACCGAAGAGTTCATGGGCGGCGTCGACGACGGACGCGGCCAGCTCATGGGCATTTGGGCCGGCGGCTGGATGGAGCTGGGCCCCCACGCGCCGATGACCCACCACATGGGCGGATCACTGGGCGTCGACAGCTTCCTGCAGCTGAACATGGAAGGCAAGCGGTTCATGAACGAAGACGTGCCCGGGCAGAACATTGCAGCCGAGCGCACCCGCCAGCCTGCCGCTAAAGATCCCGAGCTGGCAAAAGCCGGCGTGAAGGCATGGCAGATCTTCGACAGCAAGTGGCCCGAGCAGATCATCCACATGCCCGACGGACATGGGTACACCACCTACTTCGTGCCCGACGACAAAGCGGCCGAGTACGAGACCGTGCTCTCCGGCTTCGGCCTGGGCTACACCACGAAGGCGATGGTGGACGAGCGCACGGACGTTATCGCCAATTCCCTGGAAGAGCTGGCCGAAAAGACAGGGCTTCCCTTGGATGTGATGAAAGCCGAAATCGAGCGCTACAACGAACTGTGCCATAAGGGCATCGACGAAGATTTCGGCAAGATGTCCAAGCGCATGTTCCCGGTGGAGAACCCGCCGTACTACGCCTGCAAGTTCGGCAACGCGGGCATGCTGGTTATGTTCGGCGGCCTGGAGTGCGACCACGAACTGCGCGTGACCAAAGACGGAACGAACGATCCCATCCCGGGTCTGTACGTAGCAGGCAACACGATGGGCCGCCGCTTGTTGGTCGACTACCCTGTGGTAGTGGCCGGCATCAGCTTGGGTAGCGCTCTTACCTTCGGACGCCTGGCCGGCAAGAACGCAGCTGCCGCAGTCTAGCCTCGCCCTCCCATAAGGCACCTTTCTCCCTCCCCTCCTCAAGGTGCCTTATCAAGAAAAGCTCCTCTCGCCAACAGCGGAGGAGCTTTTCTTTGAGACAGATCTCATCGGCGAGCCCGCGCCTACGACGTTTTCCAGAAGTCCTGGATCAGATCCTGACGATTCGTGCGACCGGTCTTCTGCAGAATATTGTGCACGTGCACCTTCACGGTGCTCAACGCCACGTGCATCGTGGACGCGATGTTTTGGTTGTCCTTTCCCAGCAGAACCAAATGAAGCACCTCGCGCTCGCGCTCGGAAAGCTGGTGGCGCTTCGCGTACACCATAAGATTCTCGGTGATCTGCTCATCTTGCCGTTGGTCGCCGCGCATAGGCGGACGCTCGAAGCGCAACGACAGAACCCGGCAGGCATCCCTTCCGGCAAAAAAGGCGCAGCACATGAGCAGAGCCTCTTCAGCGTAATTGCGTTCCGCAGAGAACGTGAACGGCCCCAGTTGCACCGAAGGCTGGTTGAGAATCATGAAGAACGTCATATCCTCCAGCAGCACGGGCACATTCAGAATCGCAACGGCCACGTACAGCCAGCGGTGCTTCCACAAGCGGCTGCGCTCGACCTCGTCCTTCGAAGAAAAATAACGGAACCCCGTGAACAGCAGCATCCAGAACACGAACAACTCGCGCATTCCGTAGAACAAGAAGCGCTGCAGATCGCTTTCGGGCAGAACGGCCAAGATGATCACGCTCAGCGCAACGAACGCGATTCCCGGCGTCACCAGCAATGCGCGCCTTGTTTCCCCTAGGTAATCGCACACCAGCAGCCAGAACGAAACCAGAAATCCGCCGCCCGTGACCACGCTGGACAACGATCGTATCACCAAATATATCTGCCCCTGCTCGGAGCCAAGAACATAAGAGACGAATTCATCCTGGAATATAAAGGCAACGTCGAAGAAGTAGAACAGGAAAGCGAAGAACGAAAACAGCATCAGACGCTTGCGCGAAACCAGATAGGCAGACAAACACGTTGCCGAGGCAAGAATGGAGGCCAGCAAAACGATGAGCGTAACGTGGAAAAGCACAAGACCCACGGTCGACTACCTTCCCTTCCATTCGGTTCTCTCACATTGCGGGGAACTCAACCTATGATACAGGAATAAAAAGATTTTAGCGCGTTATTCCTTCCAGCCGAATCGCAGCGCGCAATGCAAAAAGGAACCCCGTCCTTCATCAGGGGTTTATCAAGGGTGTATCGGAAAAACAGCAGCGGATACACCCTCTATGCATCTTCCGGTACACCCCCTTTACATCTTTCCTCCACGACTTTCTGGGCGCATGGTGGATCCAACGCGCTGAGGTATCGCCGCCGAAGCGCGAACTTGGCGAAGATAGCCTCAATGCGAGGCACGGCTGGCCCCGGCAAACGCCGGGGCCCCACGAGAAGGAAGAAGGAGGGTTGCAATGGCTGGAGTAAACGTCAAAAGCGAGATCAAGCCTTTGAAGCAAGTCCTGCTGCATCGCCCGGGCAAGGAGCTTCTGAACCTGACGCCGAACACGCTCGAAGAGCTGCTGTTCGACGACATCCCGTTCTTGAAGGTCGCCCAGGAGGAGCACGACGCTTTCGCACAGGCCCTGCGCGACAACGGCGTCGAGGTGTTCTACCTTGAGGATCTCATGGCCGAGGTTCTGGAAGCCAACCCCGAGCTGCGCGAGCAGTTCTTGAAGCAGTGGATCGAAGAGGCCGGCATCCGCACGGATCGCTACCAGAAGATCATCTTCGACTACATGCAGGAGAACTACCCCGATGCCAAGGACTTCGTCCTGAAGACCATGGAGGGCATCAACCTGACCGAGCTGCACACGGACAAGTCGAACTCCTTGGTTGACCTGGTTTCCGAGTCCTCCAAGATGGTCGTCAAGCCCATGCCGAACCTGTACTTCACCCGCGACCCGTTCGCGATGATCGGCAACGGCGTGTCCATCAACCGCATGTACTCCGAGACGCGCAACCGCGAGACGATCTACGGCGAGTACATCTTCACGCATCACCCCATGCTGAAGGGCACCCCCGAGTACTACAGCCGCTACAACACGTTCCACATCGAGGGCGGCGACATCCTCAACATCAACGACAAGGTTCTGGCCATCGGCATCTCCCAGCGTACGGAGCCCGACGCCATCGACCAGATCGCCAAGAACATCTTCCATGACGAGACGAGCCCCGTCGAGACCATCCTGGCGTTCAACATCCCGAACAACCGCGCCATGATGCACCTCGACACGGTGTTCACCCAGATCGACGTGGACAAGTTCACCATCCATCCGGGCATCATGGGCCCGCTGACCGTCTTCGAGATCACCCCCGAAGGCGACGGCATCAAGGTCCGCGAGATGAACGACACGCTGGAATCCATCCTTGAGAAGTACGTCGGCTGCCCCGTGGAGCTCATCCCCTGCGGCGGCGGCGACCGCATTGCGGCCGAGCGCGAGCAGTGGAACGACGGCTCCAACACGCTGTGCATCGCTCCGGGCACCATCGTGGTGTACGAGCGCAACGACGTGACGAACAAGGTTCTTGAGGACAAGGGCCTCAACCTGGTGGTCGTGCCCTCCGCCGAGCTGTCCCGCGGCCGTGGCGGCCCGCGCTGCATGAGCATGCCCATCTGGCGCGAAGACTAATCTTCACCCCCTCCAACAGCCCCGGTCCCTACAAGCGAACGAGAACCGGGGCTGTTGTTTTCAGGGCCCAGTCCATCCTCTATACAAGCAAGGAGACTTAATGGAAGAAAAGAAGAAGGGAATCAGCCTATTCGGGCTGATCGGCATGGTCGTGAGCTCTTGTATCGGCTCGGGCGTGTTCGCCCTGACCGGCCAGCTTTCCCAGGTTGCCTCGCCCGGCGGCGCGCTGGTGGCATGGCTCGTGGTCGGCATCGGCTTTCTGCTGCTGGCGCTGTCCCTGAACAACCTGGTGGCAAAGCGCCCCGACCTGCACGGTATTTTCACGTACGCAAGCGAGGGCTTCGGCCCCCTGGCAGGATTCCTTTCCGGCTGGGGCTACTGGCTTTCCGCTTGGCTTGGCAACGTGGCCTTCGCAACGATGATGATGTCCACCGTGGGATACTTTTACCCGGATTTCCTTCCGGGAAACACCATCCCCTGCATCCTCATCGCCTCGGTGGTCATGTGGCTGCTCACGCTGCTGGTCATCCGCGGCGTTGAAAGCGCATCCTTCCTGAACGCCATCGTCATGGTGTGCAAGGTTGCCTCCATCGGCATCTTCATCCTGTTTGCCCTGTTCATGTTCAACGCCGGCGTGTTCACCGCCGACTTCTGGGGCACGCTGTACAACAATGCCGTGGCCGCAGGCGAATACGGCGCGACCGCCGTGGGCCTGGGCGGCATCGGCGAACAGGTCATGAACTGCATGATCATCATGATGTGGGTGTTCATCGGCATCGAGGGCGCTGCCGTGGTGTCCTCTCGCGCCGAGAAGAAGAGCGACGCCGGCAAGGCGACGGTTATCGGCCTGATCTGCCTGCTGGTCATCTACATTGGTGCGTCCGTGCTCCCGTACGGCTACCTTCCCTACACGGAAATCGCCGCCATGGACAAGCCCGCCATGCTGTACGTGTTCGACAAGATGGCTCCGGGCTGGGGCGGCGCCTTCATCTCCATCGCCATCATCATCAGCGTTTTGGGCTCCTGGCTTTCCTTCACCATCCTGCCGGCTGAAACCACCAGCGAAATGGCCGAGCACAAGCTGCTCCCGGCCGGCTGGGGCAAGCTGAACGACAAGGGCGCTCCGCAGTTCAGCCTTTTGCTGGTTGCCGTGTGCACCCAGGTGTTCATGATCATCACCATCTTCAGCCAGGACGCCTACAACTTCGCATTCAGCATGTGCACCGTAGCCATCGTGGTCACCTGGGCGCTGGCTTCCGCGTTCCAGTGCAAGCATTCGGCCGAAAAGAAGGAGTGGGGCCAGTTCGCCATCGGCGCCATCGCCACCGTGTTCCTGGTGGTGGGCTGCCTGTACAACGGCTGGAGCTTCCTGCTTCTGACCTGCGTTGGCTACATCCCCGGCTTCTTCGTGTTCGCCGCTGCTCGCAAGCAGCAGGGCGTCGGCCTCAAGAAGTCCGAGATCATCGGCATGGGCGTCATCGCCGCCCTGGGCGTTGCATCCCTGATCATGGTCGGCATGGGCATCATCTCCATCTAACCACGCCCCTGCCCCGCACATCATCCGGATGCGCAAGCCGGATTCGCAAGACGGTATTCCAAGGGAGACGGCCTTATGTTCGTCTCCCTTTTTTCAACCAAGGAGGGCTTCGCATGAACATCGCAACCATTGGCGTGGAAGACTGGCTCAACGTATGGGAGAAGAGCGCCACGTACGACATCGCGCAATCAACCATCTCGTCTATGACCATGGGCGAGATCCTCGCGCTCGACGACGAGGAAGGCGCCACGTTCTACGAGCGTCTGAACCAGGAGAAGATGAACTACGGGTGGATCGAGGGGTCTCCCGAGTTCAAGGCCGAAGTGGCCAAGCTGTACCGCGCGGGCAATCCGGACAACATCCTGCAAACCAACGGCGCAACGGGCGCGAACCTGCTGGCGCTCATGGCGCTAGTGGAACCGGGCGATCACGTGATCGCGGAATACCCCACCTACCAGCCCTTGTACGAAATCCCGCGCACGCTGGGAGCCGAAGTGGAATACTGGCATATCCGCCAGGAGCACGATTGGAACCCGGACATCCGCGAGCTCGAGCAGATGATCCGTCCCAACACGAAGCTCATCTGCATCAACAACGCCAGCAATCCCTTGGGCACCGTGCTTTCGGCCGACATGCTGCAGCAGATCGCCGACATCGCGCGCTCGGTGGGCGCGTACGTGCTGTCCGACGAGGTGTATCTTCCGCTGCAGGATACGGAGTCGTTCGTCTCCATGGCCGACTTGTACGACAAAGCCGTGGTGTCCAACAGCCTCTCCAAAACGTACTCCGTGCCGGGCGCGCGCATCGGATGGATCGTTTCCAACGACGCGGGATTGGTCGATCGCTTCCGCGTATACCGCGACTACACGATGATCTGCGACGGCGTGTTCAACGATGCCATAGCCGTCCACGTGCTGAGAAACCGCGAGAAGGTGCTCGAGCGCAACCGGGCCATCGTGCTCAACAACCTGGCCATCGCCCAAGAATGGGTCGACAACGAGCCGCGCGTTTCCTGGGTGCCGCCCAAGGCCGTGTCCACGTCCTACATCCAGCTTGACATCCCCGTAGACGACGAGCAGTTCTGCATCGATCTCTTGCGCGATCAGGGCGTGCTGTTGGTTCCCGGCAGCCGATTCGAGCTGCCGCGCGGCGCTCGCCTTGGCTACTGCGCCGCAGAGGCCACGCTGCGCGAAGGCCTTGCGCGCCTGAGCACGGCGCTTCGCCAATTCGACTAGCGCCGCCCCGTCGGCAACAGGACCGAACAGCCCGCGCCGACATGCTCCCCCTGCCTTCCCCCTACGCCCCCGTACTTTGCTTGCAAGCGCATGCCTGAGTACGGGGGCGTTTTATCGTGCCTGCTCATCGGCTTGTCAAAGCATTTTGACAAGCCGATGCCGCCCCAGAAAGGCCGATGCAAAATCAATTTGGTGGTACCATGGCCTGCATCATGGCAGTCTTGCAGACGTCGAAAGGACGCGCGTGGAACTAAGCAAGCAAATCAAACGGCATAGAGTCGAACGAGGATTATCCCAAGAAGGCCTTGCAGCGAAGATATACGTATCGCGCCAAACCGTCTCGAACTGGGAAACCGACAAGACCTACCCCGACGTGCAAAGCCTGCTGCTCCTGAGCGTCCTGTTCGACGTCACTATCGACGAACTGATCAAAGGAGACATGGAAGCCATGAAAGAAGCAGTCGCACATGACGGAAAGAAACTGAACGCCCTGGGGCTTGTCATGCTGGTGTTCGCCCTTGCAGCCGTGGTGATGGTCGTAGGCGGCATTTCGTTTTGGGGCTGGGGCATCGTGCCCAGCGCGATCATCGCCCTTTTGCTCTACGGCGTTGCAATGGCGGCCGCCATTGCAACCGAACGCCTTAAAAAGCAGCATGACCTGGTGACGTACCGCGAACTCTTGGCCTTCCAGAAAGGCCAGCCCGTTGACCGGGAGTGCCCAAGCAGCAGACGAGCGCGCGAGCATCGCCCGCTCAAAACCATCCTGTTCATGCTTATCGGGGCCTCGGTCGGCGCTTGCGTTGGCTACTTCGGCTTCATGTTCTTCGGATGAGCGATCACGTCTCTTCCTCGACGACCATCCCCCGGAACAACTCCTCGCGCAGCGCGAGGTGGGCTCGGGTGAACTCGGGATCGACATAGCGCAACCGCTTGCCCGTCAGGTTCGCTATCTGACGGGCAAGCCGGTTGAACGCGGTGCCATCAATCACCTGCTTTCGCGAGACGGTCAGCACGGTGAACCCCAGCGAGACGAGCGTTCCGCGCCGTCGCGCATCGCTCTCCTGCCGCTCGGGATCGAGATGATACCGCGCGCTATCGTATTCGGCCGCTAGATTCAAGTCTGGCCAGCACAGGTCGCATTCGCAGTACTTCCGATCCGCAAGTTTCCTCATATGACTAGGCACGTCCACGCGGTAGTTAAACTGCGGCTTCTCGATCCCGTATCCGCCCAGCCGATACGGTAGGCACAGCAGAAGCACCAGCACGGTCTCCATCGGAGACGCGGCGTTCTCCATCACGAAGCCCAACGCGCGCAGTGCTTCCGTGCGCCCATAGGCATACTCTGCACCCTCGACGAATGCGCGCAGCTTGGCGATCGATGTCAGCGGAGCCTCCCGTCGAACCGCCGGCCCGCTGTCAGCATGAACGTACGTACCGCAGAGCTCGCAGCCGAGCTGGATGAGCCGAGCAAGGCTCAGCTTGCTCGCCATCTGCAAAAAGCAAAATTCCGGCGTGCTCACGAAGAATCCTTGCCCCGCATCCACCACCGACTCCTCCGGCAACGAGCTTCGCACATGACAGACGATGCTCCCTGCTTGAGTCCGCGCCGATGCGCTGCCGACGAGCGCATGCACCGGAATACTGCATCCACCCGGTCGGCGATTGCCCGCAGAAAGGCGCGGCTTCTCCTGCGCCTGCAGCGCTTTTCGAGCGCGTGCGGTGGCCGACCGGCGCTTTTTCAACCCCTGCAGGAATCGAGGGCCGACCGTGCGCCAGTATTCCAAAGCCGATTCGTATCCGATGATCACAGCCATACGCGCATCATACGCTTTTTTGGCAGAGACTAGGAGGTTTGTGGCTCACGAACGCGAGAAATTCCGCCTATAGCGAACAAGCGATCGCATAATGCCTGGTCGCAGATTTCATCTTCCCTTTTCCTGCGCGTCGTCGCGAGCTAAAAGCCACAAACCTTGGAATCTCTGCCATTTTCGAGCCTTCCGTGGGCAAGTTGCCATCCCGCACGCTGCCGGACGTACCACGCACAAGCACCCCGGCCAACGCAGGCCGGGGTGCTGGCAATCCTGCGGAAGGCCTGGCTACTTCTGCGACGTCGGGGCCTTCGCCTGCACCCCATCGCCGCGATCGGCGGCGCTGCGCCCGCTATGATCGAACCCGGTGTTGATAACGCCCTGCGTATTGCCCGTGACGAATCGAGCCTTGCTCAGCGTGTCGATTTCCTTCTTGATGCCCTCCACCAGCTTGATGGCAAGCTGCATAGAGAAGTCCTGGCGCGCCACTACGCGCTGCACCGTCGTTTCCTGCATATCGGCGGGCATCGGGTACGCAGGCACCAGCCACCCGTTCATGCGCAGACGGTCGGAAAGGTCGTACAGCGACCACGCCACGTTCGCGTCCTCCTTCAGGCCCCAGCACACAATGGGAATGTGACCGGCGTCTTCGTACAGTTCGAACATGCCCATGCCCTCGATCTCGGCGGCAAGGTAGCGGGCCACGTCAAGCGTGCGTTCTTGGATTTCCCGGAACCCCTCAAAGCCGTTGCGCATCAGCACGTAGTACTGCCCCACGATCTGGGAAGCCGAGCGCGAGAAGTTGATGGCCATGGTTGCCTCTTCGCCGCCCAGGTAGCTTACCCAGAAGATCAAGTCCTCGGGCAGCGCCTCCTTACTGCGCCAGATGACCCAGCCGATGCCCGGATAGACCAGGCCGTACTTGTGGCCGGAGCAGTTGATGGACCAGACGTTCTTCAGGCGGAAATCCCATTCCAGGTCAGGCTCCACGAACGGCGCGAACATACCGCCCGACGCACCGTCCACATGGATGCGAATCGGCAGCTTCGGATGCTCTTGGTTGTACGCCTCCACCAGTTCGTCCAGCTTCTTCACGTCATCGAACTTGCCAGTGTACGTGATGCCCAAAATGGCCGTGATGCCGATGGTATGGTCGTCCACGTAGTTCATGACCGTGTCCATGTTGAGCGAAAGGTGGTCCTTCTCAAGCGGAACCAGTCGCATCTCGACGTCCCAATAGCGGCAGAACTTTTCCCAACACACCTGATAACCGGACGAAATCACCAAGTTCGGACGCGTGGAGGAATAGATGTCCACCCCGGCTGCCGCCGCCAGCTTCTTCCAACGGAACAGCATGCCCAAGCCGCCCAGCATGCACGCCTCGGACGACCCGACGGTCGACGTGCCCATGGGCTGCTCGCTCGGATCGGCATGCCACAGATCGCCGATCATGGCCACGCAGCGGTTCTCCAAGTCGGCTGTCATGGGGTATTCGTCCTTGTCGATGGCGTTTTTCTCCATGGTCTCGGCCATGATCTTCGTCGCCATGGGCTCCATGTAGGTCTGGCAGAACGTGGTGAGGTTCTGCGTTGCGTTTCCTTCGATGGACAGGTACTCCTTGATCATCTCGTACGCAATGCGCGGCTCGACCGGCTTGTCGTTCATCTTCATGAGGGGCATGCGCGCATCGCTCGCCTCGGACCCGAAGATGGGCGTCAGATACTTGGTTTCCTCATCCATGTTCGCCACCAGCTTGCTTGTCGTTTCTTGACTGTTCATGAAAAGCCTCCTATGCATCATGGTTACTTTTTCGCAGCGGGATCAACCGGCTGGACACGCGCCCCGTCGCCCGCGATCGCAGCACGCACACCGCCCGATCTGTCCGAGGGCGCCGCAGCGGGCAATTCCGGCGACCAGCGGTGGCGCATGCCGTATATCACGAACGGGATAGCCATGGAAACCGCGAACGCCACCACAAGCGTCACCTGGTACACCAGGTTCGCCTGCGCCGACAGCTCCGACGACGGGAAGAACGATATGACCAACGTTGCCACCGTCATGAAAAGGCCGACGCCCGCGACAACAGCCTTGAACGGCGTGCCTCCGGGAAGCTGGAACGAGCGCTGCAGGTTCTTCTTCTTGAAAATGAGATAGAAGTAGCCCAGGAAGAACAGCACGTATCCCACCAGGTAGATGACCACCGTCAAGCCGATAGCCGTCAAATACCCCACCGACGAGCTCGACCCGCCGGAAAGCGCGATAGAGCCGCACAGCACTGCATCCCATACGGTCACGATGACGGCTTGAATGACGACCGTCTTCACGCTCACGCCATGCTTGTTCACCTTTTTGAACGACGGCGGAAGAATGCCGTCATGCGCGGTATCCAGAAGCGCGCGCGACGGGCCCACGATCCAAGCGGAAATCTCCGCCAAAACGCCCAGCGCCAACAACAGCGCAACCACGAACACGACCCATTCCATGGAAGGCCCGATGTGCGTTACGAACATGGCGCGGAACGCCTCGATCACGCCGAAGGACAGGTTGCCGTCCAGAACGGAAGCCGGCAGCGTGGTGGCAACCGCCAAACCGCCCAGCGCGTCAAGCGCGATGGTCAGGATAGCCAGGATGATCATGGCCAGCGGGTAGTTGCGGTTCGGATTCTGCAGCTCGTTCACATGCGACGCAGACGCCTCCACGCCCATGTACGCCAGAATGAACGACGCGAAGATCACCAGCGTGTCCACTTTGCCGAAATCGGGCACGAACGTTGCGGCATCCATGGTTATCTGAGACACCCCGCCCGTTGCAAAGTAGTAGATCAGCCCGATCAGCAGCACCACGACCGGCACCAGGATGCCGCCTATGAAGCCGACTTTGGAAATGCGCGCCGTGAACTTCGTACCGCCCAGCTGCGTGAGCGTGAGCAGCCAGACAATGGCGGCCACGCCGAAGAACATAACCAACGGGTTCGTATACAGCGCGTCCCATTTGACCACGTACGCCAACGCAGCCAGAATAAAGAACGCCATGGTCACGAACCCAACGGTAATCTGGAACCATTGGAAGAACAGGGCCGCAAAGCCCCAACGCCTCCCTAGCGTGTTGCCAACCCATGCAAAAATGCCGCCCGATTCCCACCCCTTGACCGTAGCCATCTCCGCTGCGCACATCGCAACGGGCAGAAACCACAAAATTCCGCCGATGATCAAAAAGAACACCAGCTGAAAACCTGACGAGGCGAACGAGGGGTACTCGTACACCGTCATCACCATGGACGCGGTGATAGCAAAGAACCCGAAGAACGTCAGGGATCGCGTAAACGAGGGCCTGCTCGCTTTGCCTACGGGACCCGAATCGGCTGCGGCAGCTGCCGCTTGTCGACGAGGTTCGCTCATATCGCTTCACTCCTTCCTTTGCACCTGCGTGCGCTTCTACGGGTTGCTGCAAATCAGCACGCGAGCGCACGGTCGCGCGTGCCTGCAACCGTTGTATCAAAGGAAAGAGTCGCAAAAGCAGCGACGGGAAGGCGTTAACCTTCCCGTCGCTGAAACGTTGGCTGTAGATTGCTTGCTACTGGGCGGCGCGCCCGTACACCTCGATCGCCGAAGCAAGCAACTCGGATGCGAACGAAGACACATCGTACCCTTCGGAAATGGCGGCTACGGCAGCGCCGTCCACGATGGTTCCCACCATGCGCGGCGGCATATCGATCTGCGCGTGCGAGAGAATGCGGCCAATAGCGGCGTCCAGCGAGACGCGGCCCTTCTGGTACGCTTCGGTAACCACCTCGGATTCGGCAGCGGCGATCAGCTGAGCGTAGTGAGCCGAAGGAACAACGCTGTCGTCCGGCAAGCACGCGCGAATCAGCAGATCGACCGCATGCTTGCGACACTCTTCGACCTCCATGCCCTCCGCCGCCGACGCGGCTTTCTCCGCACGCTCCGCCCAAAGCTGTATGTTGTAACGGCCCGCCTCATGAAGAAGCTGCGTCACAGAATCAAAGTAGTAGCCCACCGAGGACGATGCGGCCCCTGCCCATTTCGCCACCTTGCGGTACGTGACCGCCTTCGGTCCCTGCTCGCGCAAAAGCGCCGCGGCCGCAAGAACCAACGATGTACGCGTAATTTGCGCCTTCAACGATTTAGGCGTTTGCGTTGTCTCGCTCATAGGCCCTCCATCGCCTCGGCAGCGCGCCTTCGCGCCGCCTTGTGCACGGACGCCGTTCGAGCCAGCAAGCCCGAACGGCGCCGTTTCTTTCACGCCTTGTTGTGCAGCAAGCACAACCCTTAAAAATAGCAGCTCAAAGAGCCTACACGTCGGCCAGATCCTTGCCCGTGTGCTCGTGAGACAGAATCATCGCGACGAGCGCCAGGCAGGACACGCCCACCATGTACCACGCCGGCGCCAGGTTGGAGCCGGTGGCGGCGATCAGCGCCGTAGAGATAAACGAAGCCGATCCGCCGAAGATCGCATTGGCCATGTTGAAGGACAGCGCGAATCCCGTGTAGCGCACAGCCGTGGGGAACGTCTCGGTCAGATAGCTGGACAGCGTGCCGTCGTTAATGGTCAGCGCCAGGCACAGCACCAGCTCGACAACCAAAACGATGAAGAAGTCAGCCGTGTTGAGCAGCATGAACGCCGGAACCGTCAAAACGATGAACGACACGCACGCGATGATCAGCATCTTCTTGCGGCCGAACTTGTCCGATAAATGCCCGCTTCCGAAGATGAACGCCACGTACACGATCAAGCTGATGGTGGTGATGAGCGAGGACTGGCTCGGGTCCATGCCCACCGCCGTCTCCAGGTACACCGGCAAGTACGTGAGCACCACGTAGAAGCCCACCGCGTTCAGCACGCACGCGCCGAAGGAGATGACGAGCTCCTTGGAATGATGGCGGAACAGGTCGCGGATGGGATGGTTCGAGTCGTCGGCCTTGTCGATGGCTTTCTGCATCTCCTGGTACGTCGGAGAATCCTCAAGCTTGGTACGGATGTAGTGCGCGATCAAGCCCAATGGACCGGCCAGCAAAAACGGGATACGCCAGCCCCAATCGTTCACAGCCTCGGAAGGGAGCACCGAGTACATGACCGTGGCGAACGTCGAGCCGACCAGCAAGCCGACCGCCGTCGACGCCGGCACGAGCGAGCAGTACACGCCGCGCTTGTCCTTCGGCGCGTACTCGGCCAAAAACGTCGCGGCGCCGGCGTACTCGCCGGAAGCCGAGAAGCCCTGAACCATGCGGAGCAGCAGCAGCATGATGGGAGCCGCCAAGCCGATGGTCAGGTAGCCGGGCAGAAGGCCGATGCAGAACGTGGCGCCCGTCATCAGGAAGATCGAGGTGGACAGCGCCCACTTGCGACCCTTCTTGTCGCCCATGCTGCCCCAGAAGATAGCGCCGATCGGGCGCAGGAGGAACGACAGTGCGAACACGGCGAACGTCTGCATGAGCGCAAGCGCCGGGTCGTCGTTCGGGAAGAACACGTTTGCGATCACGATCGCGAAGTACGAGTACGTAGCGTAATCGAACCATTCGATAAAGTTGCCGAGGAAGGACGATACAGCTACCTTTTTAAGCGTGCCTTGTGTGTCAGAATTAGCTTTCATGGTAATCCCCTAAGAAATGAACGGCCACGTCAGAAAGAAACGCAGACCGCCGGCGTATAAGTTGCTCCATTGAAGCCCCCTAACAGTCGGGAAAACGCCTTTACTGAGGTTATAATACCCCAAGTGCCTCCGCTTCAATGCAAGTCGTTACTTAACGTATCGCGAATTGGGAGCGAAGGGCGCCGATGCCAGCCCTATTTCGGCATCGAGAAAAAGGGGACCCGCTTATTGCAGCATAAGCGGGTCCTTTGCACAAATAGACTATCAGTACTCGTCAAGCAGATCCGCTTGCGCCTTGCTGGCGCGGAAGATGAAGGACTTCTTGGCCTTCTGGCCGCCCTGGGCCAGCTTGGCCAGGATGACCCTCTTCAGGCGCGGGTAGTCGCGCATGCCGTACCAGGCGAACGCCGTGCCGCCCGCGTACGCCTCCACGATGCTGTGGACGGGCAGGCTGGCGTCGCGCTTCGCGTCGAGCGCCAGGTACTCCTGGATCTCGTCGGCGCACAGGTCGCGGATGACCTCGGCGCTGATCTCCAGGTCGTGGGCCAGCTGGTTGAGCTGGTAGTCCACCTCGGCGGCGTCGGCGTGCGGGAAGTACGTCACGTCGTAGGTCACCGCGGACAGGCCGGAGGCCTTCGCGAACCCGAGCAGGTCGGCGAGCGCCATCATCTGCACGTGGTCCTCGGTGCGCTCGGCGATGTCGAGCTCGGCGGCGAATCCCTGGAAGCCGTTGCCCTCGAGCACGGCGCGCAGCTCCTCTTCGTTCAGCGGAGCCTCGAACTCCATCTCGGTGGCGATATGGGTCAGGTTGCTCGTGATCTTCATAAACCACACCTTCCTTTCCGGTTATGGGTTACCGCTTGATAGCGGAAAGGCATGCACCCGGAAATCGGGTGCATGCCGCCAAACCTACTGCAGGTGCTCCTTGGCTTCTTCCTCGTCCAAGCGAGCGGCAAGATTCTCGCGAATCTCCTCCTCTTTCCTCTGCTTGCGAGCGGTGAGCATGCCCTTGATGGAGGGGATAGCGCCGCCGCCGATGATGAGAATACCGCCAAGAATCGTGTTGATGGTCAAGGCTTCGCCGAACACGACCAGGCCCACGAAAATAGCCACGGGAACTTCCCAGTACGCGATGGTGCCGTAGTCAGCAGCCGGCAGGTTGCGGCCAGCCACCAACAGGAAGCCCAGAGCCAGAGGACCGCAGATGACCCAAAGAAGCAGGGCGCCGATCCAGTTGAATGCGGTGAAGTGGATGTTGAGAGCCCAGTTCTCCATGCCGGGGTTTGCACCCAGGGCGTTCAGCACAACGGTGATGGCACCGGCACCGAGCACGGCGAAGATGAAGTTCCACACGCCACGAGCCGTGGTGTCGGCGTCCTTGCGGTAGCCGTTGAAGAACATCGAAGCGCCGTAGAAGAAGCCGGAGGCCAGGCCGAACGCGTCGCCGAGGCCCTTCTGCGGGAACTCGGGCGTGGACGGAACCAGGTTGAAGTCCACGAAGAAGCCGGACTCGTTGAAGCCCATCAGGTTGTTGCCGAACAGCATGCCGACGAACACCGCGCCCAGGCACACCCACTGCAAAGCCGACATGGGCTCCTTGCGAAATATGCGAGCCAGCAGCACGCAGACGACAGGGCCGATGTAGATGAACAGAACGGCGTTCGAGATAGTGGTCAGCAGCGTGGACGTAACGTAGCACGCCAGCGACATGCCGATCATCAAGCCGCCCAGCGCGATTGCCGGGGTCAGCTTGAGCTTCTTGAACGTTTCAACCTTGCCCGTGGCGAACATGATGACGACGAAGAACAGCACGCCCATGCTCATGCGGCCCACGGCCATCAAAGCGCCAATGGAGTCACCGGCGTTCAGGCCCATCGCTCCGTCGAACATGTCCGTACGAGTTGCCCAGCGGCTGAACAGGGGCACCAAGCCCATGCCCGTCGCCGAGATCAGCATGGCAATGGTGCCAAGGCCAAACTTCATCTCGTAGCCGGTCGAGCCGTCATCGGCCGTTGCGGTCTTGATTTCTTTGTTAGCGTTGTCTGCCATTGGTCCTCCTTAAACCAGTAGCAACAAAATAATCCCCTCTACCCCTCCGCAACTCGTGCCATGCGAGACCGAATTAGGGATGCGACAGCCCTATTCGACCTTATATGGCCGAATCACACATGCGGTAGTTGTAGGTTGGAACCAAAAAGGGGACCTGACTCTTATTCGGAACCAGATCCCCTTTCTGTTGTACGAGACTACTCTTGCTTCAGCAAGGGTTGGTCAGGTTAAGCGACTAGTCGTTCCACATCTCCGGACGGACCAGGGTCGGGTCGGCGACGCGGTTCGGGAAGTAGTCGAGGCACTCGCCCTCGCGGTAGACGTCCGCCGTGGAGCAGTGCAGGCCGCCGCCGAAGGCGTAGGCGCCGCGCAGGTCGACGGGCACGACGTTCATGCCGAGCTTGTCCATCTCCTCCTGCTGGTAGACCTCGGAGGCCTCCACGATGACCGTCTTGGGGTCGAGGACCAGGCAGTTCATGGACAGCCACACGGAGCTGTAGCAGAACTCGGGCGGCTCGGAGTGGGCCGGCTGGGCGGCGTCGACGATCTGCCAGTCGTTGGCCTCGAAGATCGCGCGCTGCTCCTCGGGGAGCCTACGCTGCGGGTTGTTGATGATCAGGCCGGGACGCAGCGGCACGAAGGTCGCGTCGATGTGGATCGGGTACGGGTCGCCGGGGAAGTTCAC
>NZ_QICD01000029.1 GCF_003726035.1 Paraeggerthella hongkongensis | reverse complement strand
CTCGTGGCCGCCCAGCTGGATGGTGCCCGGGCCGTAGAACTGCGCGTGGCCGCCCAGGTCGGTCATGGCCGTCTCGAAGGAGATGCGGGTGCGGGTGGACACCTGCTGGAAGATCATGCCGAGCGTCCTGTCCTTGAGCACCTGCGGGTAGCGCCCGCCCTCTTTGATCATGGTCTTCATGGAGCGCGCCAGCTCGATCATGTCGAGCAGCTCTTCTTTGGTGAAGTCGTTGGTGTCGATGTAGTCCTTGACAGTCACAATGCCTCCTTCATGAGGGGATGCGGGCCGCTCGGGACGGCCCGCACATGGATGCAAACGATTCGCAGGTCTTTCTAGCCCAGCTTCGCGGCGATGGCGGCCGGGTCGGGCTGCTGCAGCGCCATGCAGTGGATGTTGCCGCCGCACAGCGACCACTCGCGAGTGTAGATCTTGATGATCTCGCGATCGGGCATGAGCTCGGCGAACAGGTCGCACGCCACCTGGTCCATCGGGTCGCCGTACTGGGGAACCAGCAGGCCGCCGTTCACGAAATAGCTGTTGATGTACGTGATGGCCAGCGGCAGGTCGGCCTCGCGGGACGCAGCGTCCTTGCAGAGGTCCACGCCGGCGCTCTCCTCTTCGGAGATGCGGATGATGCCGGGGATCGGAATCTTGTGGATCTCGAACTTCCGCCCCTTCGCGTCGGTCTCCTCGGACAGCACGTCGTAGGCGGCCTTGAGGTTCGGGTACTGCGGGTTGTCCTCGTCGTCGGTCCACGAAAGCGCCAGCACGCCAGGGCGGACGAAGAAGCACACGTCGTCGATGTGGCCGTCGGTCTCGTCGAACGCCATGCCGTCCTTCAGCCAGATGATCTTCTCAAGGCCCATGTACTCCTTGAAGTACCACTCGACCTCTTCCTTGGTGAGGTGCGGGTTGCGGTTGTGGTTGAGCACGCTGTTCTCGGTTACGATCAGCGTCCCTTCGCCGTCGATCTGCATGGCGCCGCCCTCGAACACCATCTTCGTGGCGTCGTACGCGTCGTAGTTCTCAAGGTCCAAGAGCTTCGTGGCGAATTCCTGGTCGCGCTTCCACGGGAAGTACAGGCCGCCCTCAAGTCCGCCGTACGCGTTCCATCCCCAGGTCACGCCGCGCATGTCGCCCTCGTCGTTCACCACGTAGAACGGGCCTTTGTCCTGCGCCCATGCATCGTCGATGGTCATCTCCACCACGCGCACGCCCTCGGGAAGGCGGGTGCGAGCGTTCTCGTACTGGTCGGCCGAGCAGAACACCGTAAGCGGCTCGTGCTTGATGATCTCCTTCGCCACTTCCACCAGAACGGCCTGCGCGGGCTTGCCGCCGTTACGCCACGTGTCCTGGCGCTCGGGCCAGATGAGGAAGTCCTGCTTGCGCGGCTCGAACTCTCCGGGCATGCGGAATCCGTCTTGCTTCGGCGTGCTGTCGGTGATGATCTTCATGGTGCGCTCCTTCACTGATCGTCGTGGGCGTTCCCACCTGATGACCCCATCCTACCGACGCGCGGCGCGCTCCATCAGTACCCGCAAGGAGGGCATTTGAACAGTACCCCCGCCCGCAGGGGTACCCGGCCGGGTACCCCGACGCGAGGGAATGCGAATATGGTACGATTGCCTCAGAAGCGGACGGCCGGCGCGAAGGGAAGCGGGAAACCCATGGTGGAGCTAAGCGACAAGCGATGGCGAGCGATCGACGATCTTCTGCTCACGTTGTACGCAGCAACGGATCTTGCCGATCTGCGGCGGCGCGTGATGTGCGGCTTCAAGGCGCTTGTACCCTACGACAAGGGATTTTTCGATCTATGCGACTGCAGCGAGAGCGGTCGCTTCGTGTTCTTCGACCCCGTGTCGACGGACATGACCGACGAAGAACTGCTGTCGTACTACCAGAAGTACGAACCGGGCGACTACACCACCTGGCTGTTCTCAGTCAACGATCCCGTGGTGTACCGCGACTCCACCTTCGTCACCGATGAAATGCGCGACCGATCGGAACTGTACCGCGAATGGATGATCCCCATGGACGTTCATTACAGCATGGGCAGCACGCAGGTGGGCAACGGGATGATCTACGGCTCCATCACCTTGTTTCGCACCCGCGCGTCGGGCGACTTCACCGAAGAGGAAGAGGAATGCCTTGCCGTGCTGAACCGGCACCTCTCGACGTACCTGGCCGTAGCCTATCCCGCCGGGCTCAAACGCGACCAGGACAAGCCCGTGGTGGCGGACACCAGCCTCACGGCGCGCGAACAGGAGATCGCCGCGCTCATCGCCGAGGGATTGAGCAACCAGCAGATCGGCTTGCGCCTGTACATCTCGGAGAACACCGTGAAAAAGCACGTGAAGGGCATCTATCAGAAGATGGGCGTCTCGAACCGCCACCAGCTTATGGCCGAACTGTACCGCAGCGCCGCTATCGTGGTGGACGCGTAAGCGTCTTCCGCGGCGCTGCGAGAACCGCGTCTCAGCGCTCCCAAAGACCTGTTTTGCCGCCGTCTTTCTTGAGCAGGCGCACGTCCATGATCTCCATGCCGCGATCGACGGCCTTGCACATGTCGTAGATCGTGAGACACGCCACGCTGGCCGCGGTCAGCGCTTCCATCTCGATCCCCGTCTTTCCGGTAACGCCGCAAGTGGTCGTCACGTGAACGCCCACAAGCCCGTCCGCGCGCTCCCCTTCGACTACGGGAGCGCACTCGACCTTCGCCTTCGTGATGTTGAGCGGATGACACATGGGAATGAGATCGCTCGTGCGCTTCGAGGCCATCACGCCGGCCACGCGCGCGCACGCCAGCACGTCGCCCTTCGCAGCTTTGCCCTCGACGATGAGCGCAAGCGTTTCCGGCTGCATGGCAATGAACCCCTCCGCCACGGCAACGCGCTCGGTGTCGGCTTTCTGCGACACGTCCACCATGCGCACGGCACCGTTCTCGTCGATATGGGTGAGGTGCTGATCGGTCATAAGGTGCTCCTTGATTCGTGAACTCACAGATTGAAAACCGCAGGCTGGCACTCGCAGGCCTGCAAGAAGGGCGAGCGCGAAAACACGGCTCGGCAATCCGCAGACCGTCGAAAGCCGCTACCCGCCAATTTGGCTCATGCCCCTTTCGGTGCCCACCTTGTCGTGGTGCTCGTCGGGCTTCGCCCCCAACGCACGCGCGAACACGGCACGCTGCTCGGCTTCGCCGCCCTCGCGCAACGCGGTGCGCAAATCGTACTCGTCGTCCGAGAACAGGCACGGACGAAGCTTGCCGTCAGCCGTCAGGCGCAGACGGTTGCACTCGCTGCAGAAGTGGCGCGACAAAGGGCTGATGAAACCCACCGTGCCCTGCGCGTTCGGGAACTCGAAGTAGCGCGCGGGACCCCATCCAAGCGGGCGATCGGTGCCGGCAGGAACCAATTCGTCCATGTCCGCAGCACGAGCGCGTTCGTTGATGATGCCGAACAGCTCTTCGCTTGGGACCACGTCCTCTTTGCCCCAGCCGCACCCGTGACCGCCGGAGCTTTCGCCGACGGGCATGTACTCGATAAAGCGAACGTGCAGCGGTCGATCGATCGAAAGCTTCGCAAAAGCCAGGTAGTCCTGATCCAAGCTGCGCACGGCCACCGCGTTGATCTTGACGGGATTGAACCCGGCCTCCAAAGCCGCGTCGATGCCGTCGAGCGTCTGTTGGAGCTCGCCTCGGCGCGTAACCTGGCGGAACTGGTCGGGATCGAGCGTGTCCAGGGAAATGTTCACGCGAGACAAGCCCGCCTTCTTCAGCTCGTCCGCCATCTTGGGCAGCAAGACGCCGTTCGTGGTCATCGAGACGTTCTCGATGCCGGGCGTATTCGAAATACCGCGAATCAAATCCGTCACGCCCAAGCGAACGAGCGGTTCTCCGCCGGTCAAGCGGATGCTCCTGATACCCATCCCCGCCGCCACGCGCACCGCCTGCTCTATCTCCTCGATGCGCAGGATGTCCCCGTGGGCAAGCGCCTGAACGCCCTGTTCGGGCATGCAGTAGATGCAACGGAAATTGCAGCGATCCGTCAGCGATATTCTCAAGTAATCAATGGTACGACCATGAGAGTCCTTCATGGAGACCACGCTCCCTTCTCGTCTGAGGATATAGTATAGGACATGATCCCCCGGCATGAGCCGAGCTTCTTTTGCAATCGCACCACAGAAGCCCGATCGCGGCCGATCGCAACCAGCCGCGCGCCCGAGAAAGCGAAACCTCCCGCTTCGAGAGGTTTCGTCGTCCTACTTCTCCACCAGGTACACCTTGTCGGGCGGAATGCGCATCCACAGTTCGTCGCCTTCGTGCGGCAGCTTGTCCGTGGCAACGGTCAGCTTGTCAACGCGCCAGAATAGGTGCTGGTGCAGGTACTTCATCTCATCGTCGGTACGCTTCACCGTGGGCACGGCCCGATCGTCTCGATCGAGAAATCCCAGCAGCGCCGTTCGTTCAAAGCGCGAATCGCTCACCCGGTCGACCCGCACGCGGAACGCGTTGGGACCCGGCCCTTCCGCCCGCTCGAGGAAAAATGCGCGCACGCCAAGCGTCTCCACGTTCGGCGGCACCTCGTCTTGCGTGTCGACCTCGATACCCCACTTGGGCAACCATACCCGATGCGAGCCCGCACGTTCCGCCGGCGTGGCGTTCTTGCAGCCGGAAAGCTTGATGCCCGCCGTCGATTGCGGACGATTGACCAGGTCGTCGCCCGTCCCCATCTCAACGATGCGTCCCGACTCCACCACGGCGATGCGGTCGCAGAAGCGCAGCGCCTCATCGATGTCGTGACTCACGTACAGTACGGTTCCATGGAACGCGTCGAACAAGCTGACCAGGTTCTGCTCGAGCACGCTTTTCAGGTGCGCGTCCAAGGCGGAAAACGGCTCGTCCAGCATGAGAATGCCCGGTCGCGCGGCCAGCATGCGGGCCAGCGCCACACGCTGCTGCTGACCGCCGGACAACTGAGCAGGGTAGCGGGTCTCGAAACCTTCCAGCCCAAAGCGCTTGAGCTCCGAGACAACGCGCGCAGCCCGATCGGCCTTCGGCACGTCTCGCCCGATGCCCGCACCCACGTTGCCGGCCACGGTCAGGTTGGGAAACAGCATGTAGTTCTGGAACAGCAGAGCCGTCTTGCGCGCCTGGGGCTTCAAATTAATGTTGCGCTCGGAATCGAAGAACACCTGCCCGTTCACCACGATGCGCCCCTCATCAGGGGTTTCGATACCCGAAATACAGCGCATGGTCAGGCTCTTCCCGCATCCCGACGCCCCCAGAAAGCCCAGCGTCTCGTCGCCCGCCTCAAACGCCACGTCCAGCTGAAACGACGAGAACTTCTTCTTGATAGCAACCTCAAGGCTCATAGCTCATCAGCTCCTCGCCGATACTTCGTCGTGCGCCTTCCCCATAAGTTGATGAACAGGATGACCACGAAGCTGAATACCAAAATGACGCACGTCCAGAACAGCGCCACGTCCACGTTGCCGCTCATCCACTCGAAGTAGATGGCGATGGGCACCGTGCGCGTAACGCCAACATAGTTGCCGGCCAAAAACAACGTGGCGCCGAACTCGCCCAGGGCGCGGGCGAACGAGAGCACCGTGCCCGCCGCGATGGACGACCACGAAAGCGGCATCATGAGCTTGAAGAATATCTTGCGATTGGACCAGCCGAGCGTGCGCGCGGCATCCAACATGTTTCGATCAAGGCTTTCGAAGGCACCGCGAGCGCTGCGGTACATCAGAGGGAACGCCACCACGACCGCCGCGATGACCGTTGCCGGCCAGCTGAAGATAAGCGGGAATCCAATGTCGATGAACCACTGTCCCAGCGCCGTGTTCTTTCCAAGCGCCAGCAACAGGAGAAAGCCGCACACCGTAGGCGGCAGCACCATGGGAATAGTGAACACGGCATCGGCGATGTCTTGCGCACGCTTCGGCATGCGCAGGCTGAAGTACGCCGCGGCAAGCCCCAGCACGAAGATGAACACAATAGCCGTGCCGGTGGTCTTGAGCGTGACCCACAGCGGCGACAAATCTATACCGCGCAGAAACTCGACGAACGACGCGACGCCCGTTGCGGACGGGGCTATATCGACGGCACCGGGTTCGACGATCTTGAGAAAGTCGACGTGCGTCGGGCGAACCAACCCGTCCACCGCCGTCGATACCACGTCGGAGCCGTCCTCTCCGATAGCCGTGACGTAGTACTTCCCCGCGCCAGCCTCAACGGCGAAGCCGTACACGATGCCGCCCACCGTGAAGCTGGGCTTGTCCGTGAAATGCCAGGGAACGTCGGCGCTCATCACAACGCCGCCGTTGAGGGCGGCCTTGTCGAGCGCAAGAAAGTACTCCCGTATCTGGCCTTGGGACGCAGGGTCGGCAACGTCGCACAGCCCATGCGCGGACGGCGGGACGTACACCACCACGTACTCCTGGGAGGCTACGGCAACCGCGTAATCCGCAGAGCTTCCCTGGTAGTAGCTGTAGCCCAGGTAGCGCCCGTCCAATTCGCGGTTCGAGCCCTTTTGAGCGCGGGAAAACTGATCGACAGCGAACGTTGCGCCCTCGATCAGGGCGGACTCGCCTTCAGCCGAAACAGCCACACCTCCGATATCCGACGACGTTTCGACCGACGAACCGCCATCCGCAGGCTCGTCGCAAAACGCGACGGAAGAACCCGCAACGCCGAAAGCCAAAGCCGCCGCCAGCAAGAAGGCGCCTATGCGTTTTCCCATCTTGTTCCCACTTTCACGTCGCACGGATTTCGCGATCGTACCACAAAGAAGAAGGATGGGAAGACCAGGCCCTCCCATCCTTCTTGCAAGGTTGCATGCCCTCAAGCCTGGCGAGTCCGCTAAGCCGCCAGCTCGAAGCCCCATTCCTGCCATATCTTGACGGCGCCCTCGTTGGTGAAGGCCCAGTCCAAGAACTCCCGAGCAGCTGCAGGATTCTTGGAATCGGCGCAGATTGCCGCAGGGTACAGAATCTTCTTGTGCGTATCCGCAGGAACCGTGCCCACGATCTTCACGCCGCCAAAGCGGTACACGTCCGAGCTGTACACCATAGCCAGATCCACGTCGCCGGAATTGGCGTACGAGCATACGTTGCCCACCGAGGATCCCTCGGTAACCTTACCTGCAAGCGGCGTGCCTTCAAAAGTGCCTTCCTTGCCGGAAGATTCCTTGCCGACAGCACCATCGGCGCTGATCCAGCAAGGCGGTTCGGTGGTGGACAGCGCCTGCTTGGCATAGTTGCCCGCCGGCACGTTGGCGTCGCCTACGGCCAGCGTGTAGGTCCCGGCCGAAAGGTCTTCCAGCTTGATATCGGAAACAGAGGCATTGTTCTCGCCCGTAACCAGCACCAACTCGTTAGTAAACATGTCGAAGCGGGTCGCTGCGTCAACGTAGTTGGAATTCACGGCCGTATCCATGGTGGCCTTCGACGCCGTAATCAGCACGTCGGCATACGAACCGGCTCCCAGCATTTCGTTCAACGTGCCGGAAGCCTCGTACTGCGTGTCGGCGAAAGAAACCCAGCTGTGGTCCTGCTTGTACAAGGCCTGAACTTCTTCCATAGCCTTCGACAGCGAGTTCGCTGCAAATATTTGCAGTTCAACGGCCTCGTGCGATTCTGCGTTGGACTGATTTTCCGCGTTCTGAGGCTCTTCAGCCTTCGGCTCGGACGAACAACCGAAGAGGGCGAATGCGCCCGCCATAGCGAACGCGCACGCCGCCGCAAGCACGATGCGGGTATGCTTCTTCATAAAATCCCTTTCTCGCGTCTTCTCTTGATTATCCCCCGGATCCACCGCGCCTGCCAAACAAGCGGCAGCCGCAGCTACCGTACGGAATCAGTCGCAGACCCGAGACTGTTCCTTATATTATTCTTAAAAGAAGATATAGTCAATTGGAAATGTTCTCTAAAAAGATCAGAGGAAACGATGGACGATAGGCAGACCGAGCGGATCACCAGGCTGCGTATCGGCCAAGCCCCTCCCTGCGCCTTCGCCGACGAGGCTCTGTCGAGCGCTCGGATACGGCACGGGCGCGCGGGCAAAGTTTGGGCACGAATCGGGAGCTGTGACAATTTCAAACGCGATCAAAGCCGCTTTTCGCGCATACCTCAAAACGCGACCAGGCCTTTTGCCGACGAATGGCTCGGGAGCGCTCTTTCAACAGCCGATTTTCTGCCACAGGTACCGTTTTGCGCCCACTTCGGGAACGCGACCCGAACCAGGGGCGTCACATCCCCGCCCCGGATCCCGTCCGCCCTGCCCGCCGTGCAGCCGGATCAACTTCGCCCGGTCAAATCTACCACACGCGTAGCAATGCGGTCGGTAAGCGCCGGCGAATGGGACACGAACACCAGGCCTATGCCTCGACGTTTCGTCTCGTCCACCAAAAAGCGCCAGATCTGAGCCTGCGTCACGGCATCGAGCATAGTGGACACCTCGTCGGCAATCAGGTAACGCGGACGCACCGCCAACGCACGGGCAATGCAGAACCGCTGCAGTTCCCCGCCTGAAAGCTCATGAGGAAACCGGGAAAGCCAACGACGCTGAATACCCAGGTCATCAAGGAGATCTTCAGATATAGGGCCCGCTTCCTCAAGTGTTTTTCGCATGCGCATACGCGGATCCACAGCCGTTTCAGGATGCTGCCAGATCATTTGCACGGGACAGGCTCCGCGATCGGGCAGCGGGTCGCCGTCCACCAAGATCCGACCAGCCTGCGGTTGCTCGAACCCGGCCAGCAGCCGACACAGCGTCGTCTTCCCGAATCCGGAAGGAGCCGACAAGGCTACGCGCTCATCAGGCGCAACCGCCAAGTCGAACCCCTCGTACAGCAATCGGGCGGTCCCGGGATACGCATAGGAGATGCCGCGGGCCTCTAACATGGCGAACCTCCGTCCGTCGCAAGCGCCGCGCATGCCGCCGCGCGAACGGCAAAGCGCATTCCCGCCGCGCTCCCGACCTTCGCGCATCGGCACCGGCTTCGGCCCTCGTTCGAGCGAATCGACAGCATCAAGCCTCACCCTCTTCGAAACCGTGCTCCGGCAGCGCGCGCCAAAGCGCGCGACTGAACTCGTGCTGCAGCAAGTCGGGCGAAGCGAAGTTCGCAACCGCCGTCTCCTCCACCACCGTCCCGTCGCGAAACACCGCCACGCGATCGGCCACGCGCAAAGCCAGTTCGATGTCGTGCGTGATGAGCATGACGCCGCCGCCCGCGTCGGCGAAGGCGCGGAAGTCGTCGAGCGCGCGAACGGCCAAGTCCAAGTCCAGACCGGGCGTCGGTTCATCGGCGATGATGACGCGCGGATCGTCCATGAGCGCGCAGCACAGAAGCACGCGGCGCGCCATGCCCCCGGACAGCTCGAAGGGGTACAAGTTCGCAACCTCCGCGGACAAACCGTACCGCTCGAACAGCTCTTCGCGCCTGAGACGGCGCTCGGACCGCGCCGCGCCCGTCCGAGCAAACCCTTCCACCTGCTTGCCCACCTTCATAAGCGGATCCAGGTAATTCACGCTTTGGGGAACCAGGGAAATCCCGCGCCCGCGCACATGCGCGAGCGTTGACGCGCTTTGCAGCTGGCCGTCGAACCAAATGCGACCGCGCACGGTGGCGTTCGGCTCGAACAACCCCAGCACCGCATCGGCCAGGAGCGTCTTGCCCGACCCCGACGCGCCCACCACGGCCACGATCTCCCCCACGTGCACCGAAATGCTCAGGTTGCGGATGACCTCGACCTCGCGCCGTTTTGCGCGAAAGAACAGGGCATCCTCTTCGTACATCCGAAACCCGATGCTCAGGTCTTCCACCTGCAGCAGATGATGTCCATGGTCATGCCGGGACGCTTCCGCATGCGCGTGATGATGGTGGATCTGCGCATCGGCGTGTCGTGTCAGCTCGTGCTCCATAGTCGCTCGTCGCCCCCCTATTCCTGCGAACTGTGCGGATCGACCAGCTTGCGCAGGTTCGAGCCCGCCACGTCGAACAGCAGCACGGTCGCGATCAGCGCCAAGCCCGGAAACACCGCCAGCCACCACATGCCGGCCGAAAGGTAGCCCATCGATTCGCTGAGGATCACGCCGATGGCAGGCTGCTCGGGCGGCAGTCCGAATCCGAGGAACGTAATGGCCGCCTCATGCAGGATGGCATGGGGAAACAAAAGGATAAGCCCCACCAAGAACTGCGGCAGCACGTAGGGAAGCATGTGCTTCACGGCGATGCGCGCAGGGCTTTGCCCCAGCTTGCGCGCCGCAGCCACGAACGTCGACTCTTTGCATTGCAGGATCTCCGCGCGCACGACGCGAGCCAAACTTGGCCAGTGCGTAACGGCAACGCCGATGGTCACGCCCCAAAAGCCCTTGCCGAGCGCAAACGATATCAAGATGAGCAGCACGATGTGCGGCACGCCCATCATCAGATCGATAAGCCAGGTAACGGCAGCGTCCACCTTCTTGCCGCCCAACGCGGCGGCCGCGCCCAGAACCAGCGCGATCACCGAGGAGACGCCCGCAGCCAGCAAGCCCACAAGCACGCTGGTCGACAGGCCCGCCAACGTGCGCAACAGCATGTCGCGGCCCATCCAATCGGTGCCGAACGGGTGATCCCAGCTAGGTGCAAGGTTCTTGAGCGCGAAATCGGTCTCCATGGCGGAGCCGGTCACCGCAAGGCCCGCCGCCACGATGGCCGCAAGCGCCGCCACGGCCACCGCGAACGCCGCCAGCGTCAGCCTTCGATTGCCCACGCGCGCCTTGCGAGGCCGATAGAGCACGGGTGCCGGCGCGTCGCCGGCTATGCGAGCCAGATCAGACACGGGACCCCCTTTTCTCCGAACGTCGCATACGTGGATCGACCACGCCGTACAAGACGTTGGCAATCAGATTGCCGCCGAACACGAACGCCGCCGAGAAAAGCGCGATCCCGGCCAGCAGGGCCACGTCGCCGCCCAGGCCGGCCGTCACAGCCGCCTGGCCCAGCCCCGGATAAGAGAACACCTGCTCCACCAGCACCGACCCGCCGAATATCTCGGAAATCGACGCGAACTGCAAGGTCAGGGCGGGAAGCGCCAGGTTGCGCAAACCGTGCCGGCGAACGGCGCCCCACGTGGAAAGGCCGCGCGCTCGAGCGAAGCGCACGTAGTCGCTCTCCAAAACGTCGATGGTCTTCTCGCGCGTGTGCAGTGCGATGTTGGCCACGCCCACCACCGACAGCGTGAGGGCGGGAAGCGCCAAATGATGAAGCGCGTCGGCAAAGGTCACGTCCGCCGCAGACACGCCGATGGGAACCGAGAAGCCGAACGGAAACCACCCCAGCCATACGGAAAACACGATAAGAAACACCAGACCAAGCCAGAACGTCGGCACGGACGCCAGCAAAAAGCAGTACCCCTTCACCACTCGGTCGACCAACTTGCCGCGATTTGCACCCGCCAAAATGCCCAAGGCGAACCCCAGCACCCCGCTCACCGCCCAGGCGGTTGCCATGAGCGCGAGCGAATTCAGCGCGCGCGTGCCGATGACATCGGCCACCGGCGCGTTGTAGCGCAGAGACATGCCCATGTCGCCGCGCAGGAAGTCGGACGCCCAGTTCGCGTACCGCTCCCACAAAGGCGTGTTCACGCCCCAGTACTCCGCCAGCTGCGCGCGCTTCGCCTCGCTCATGTTGATGTAGGCGGCCTGGCCTACGTTCGCCTGCACCGGATCAACCGGCGATACGCTTACCAGGACGAACGTCACCAGGCTCACTGCAATCATGAGCAAGACGAACTTCGCAATGTTTCGAAAGATGAACCGGGACATGAACGAATACTATACGCTACATCCACGCCCACTGGTCGACGTTGTTCACGAGCGACCATCCATGACCGTGTGGATGCGGCTTCTGCTCGGCCACCTTGAGGTTGTCCTTCGCGAAATACAAGTGGTCGATGTTGGCGAACCACACCCACGGAGCCTCGCCCTGCGGCGCGAAGCCTTCGCTGCCATCCCATTGGGCTTTCTTCCAGAACTCGTAGGAGTCTTCGACACGCGGCTGAGCAAGCGCTTCGTCCAGATAGCGGTCGGTCGTAGCGCTCTGGTAGCAGGCGTAGTTCCCCGTGCCCTTGGAATAGAACAGGTTGTAGATCTCGGTGGGTGCGTTCGTGCCCCATCCCCACACCACGGGATCGCTGAACTGATGCGGGTACAGATCGTCCCAGCTCACGCCCTTGACAGACACCTCGATGCCCAGTTCTTTCATCTGGTTGGCAAATTCGGAGGCAATCGCCTGGCGCACCGTGTCGCTGGCCGAGTAGTACAGATCGAACGCCGCGCGCGTACCGCTCTTCACGCGAATGCCGTCAGAACCGACAGCCCAGCCGGCATCATCGAGCAGCTTCTTGGCCTTGTCCCGATCGGTAGCGCACTTCATATCGGGAGACGACCACGGCATGCCGTCGCCAACGCTGTACGCAACCGTGCCGAAACCGCCGAGCACGGCATCGATCATCTTGTCGCGGTCGACGCCGTAGTTGATAGCTCGGCGCACGGCCAGATCGCTGGTGACCGCGTTGCCCACGGCGTACTCGCCCTTCTCGTCCTTCTTCGTGCCGCCCGGAGCCGTTGTAGGAAGCGAGATGCCGCGAGAGTCGACGGACTTGCAGTTCAGCAAATCGTAGCCGCTCGGCTGGTTCGCCGCGAACGTCGCAGACGTGTACGCCACGTCCACCTGGCCGGACTTGGCAGCGGCAAGCGACGCATCCTCTTCCATGAACACCGCCACCACGCGTTCCATGCGCGGAGCCTCCCCGTAGTAGTCGGGGTTCGCCTTGAGGATGACCTGCTGGCCCTTGTCCCACTGCTCCAGCATGTAGCGGCCGCTGCCAATGGGGTTCGATCCGTAATCCTTGCCGTACGCGTGCTCGGGCACGATGCCAACAACCGCCAGCGTGTACAGCAGCGCGTTGAACGGCTTGGCCATGTTGATCACCACGGTGGTGTCATCGGGCGCTTCGGCGGCCTTCACCATGGACAGGTCGCATTCCGACGCATCGGAGTTCAAGATGCCGTTGATGGTGAAGGCAACATCGGACGCCTTGAGCGGTGTGCCGTCGGTGAATTTGACGTCGTCGCGAATCTTGAACGTCCACGTCATGCCATCCTGGGCGCATTCGTACGACGTGGCTACATCGTTCACGAACTCCAGATCGGCGTTCGTGGTGATGAGCGTAGATTGGATCAACGGCTCGTGCACATGCTCGCCGCAGCCCCAGGACACCAGCGGATCGAAGCCCGCTGCCGGCTCCGATCCCGCGGTCATGGACACCACCACCTGGTTCTTCGGCGCCGTTGCGCCGTCGGCACCGGCTTCGGGCTTGGACGCCGCGTTGTTATCGGACGAGCACGAAGCAAGCAGGCCGCCCAGCGAAAGCGCGGCAACGCCAGCCGCCGATGCCTTCGCGAAATCCCTTCGGGTAATACCGTTCATGAAAACCTCCCATGCGAACAAAGCGCGTAGCTTCCCGCACACTTGTAGTGTTACGGTTTCTATTTGCGTAACACACTATAGCATGCAAAACGGGGCCGGGGTGTTACGGACTTCTATATCGTAACTTCCTCGGTAGACGCGCGCTTCCCGCCGTGAACGGAAGGCCGACCCGCAGATCCCTACGCGCCCGCTTCGGACGACGGGGCCTCCCCCGTTTCCAGAATGCGCAGCAGCGCCGCTTCGTCCAAGATGGGGACGCCCAGGGAAACTGCCTTGTCGTACTTGCTGCCAGCCGCCTCGCCGGCCACCACGAAGCTGGTCTTCTTCGACACGCTGCTCGACACCTTGGCGCCGCGCGCTTTCAGGGCGCCGCCCGCCTCGTCGCGCGTCATCCCGCTTTCCACAAGCGATCCCGTCAGCACGAACGTCAAACCCGCAAGCGTCTGGGGCAGCTGATCGCCAGCAGCGGCGGCTTCGTCCTCCAACGCCACGCCATGCTTGCGCAAACGCTCGATCACGGCCACGTTGTCGGGCGTGCGCAAAAACAGGTACGCGCTCCGCGCGATCTTCGGGCCCACGCCGTCGATGGCGGCCAGATCATCTTCGGTTGCCTCCATAAGCGCATCGGCGCTCGGATACGCAGCAGCCAGCAGCTCGGCGATGGTCTTGCCCACGTGACGGATACCCAAGCCGAACAACGCGCGCGCGAAAGATCGCGTCCGACTTTCGTCGATGGCGGCCACCAGCTTCTTCGCCACGGTCGATCCCAGCCGAATGGGATCGCCGTCCTTGTTCACGCGGCCCATGTCCAAAAGCGAAAGCTCCGCCTCGTCCAGCGTGTAGTAATCGGCAACGTCGGTCAACCGACCGCTCTCCACCAGGCGCGACACGATTTCCTCGCCCATGCCGTCGATGTCCATAGCCCCGCGGCTCGCCCAATGGAGCAGGCGCTCCAAAGCCTGCGCCGGGCAATCGATGGAAATACAGCGGAAGTCCACCTCGCCCTCTTCGCGAATGACGGGGCTGCCGCAGCTGGGGCAGGCGCCGGGCATGCGCCACGACGCGGCATCGGCCGGGCGCAGCGAAAGGACCGGGCCCAGCACCTCGGGAATGACGTCGCCCGCCTTGCGGATGATAACGGTATCGCCCACGCGCACGTCCTTGCGCTGCACCTCGTCTTCATTATGGAGCGTGGCTCGGGCAACGGTCGAGCCAGCCACGACCACCGGATCCAGCTCGGCTACCGGCGTAAGCTTGCCGGTACGCCCCACTTGCACGGTAATGTCGCGTAAAAGCGTGGTCTTTTCCTCGGGCGGGAATTTGAACGCGATAGCCCACCGCGGCGCGCGCGCCGTGTAGCCCATCGACTCCTGTTGCGAGAAGGAGTTCACCTTGACCACCACGCCGTCGATCTCGTACGGCAGCTCCTCGCGCCGTTCGAGCGCGCGTTCGCAGAACGCATGCACCGCCTCAGCCGTCTGGCACAGCTCGACGTCGGGATTGACGTGGAAGCCGGCTTCGCGCAGCCACTGCAGCAGTTCCCATTGCCCTGCGGCATGCAGCCCGCGCTCGTCGGCAACCGCGTAGACGAACGTCGACAGATCGCGATGAGCCGTGATGGAAGGGTCTTTTTGGCGCAAGCTGCCGGCGGCGGCGTTGCGGGGATTGGCAAACGCCTGCTTGCCGTTGGCTTCAGCGGCCGCGTTCAGGGATTCGAAGCTCGACTTCGGCATGTACACCTCGCCGCGCAGCTCGACGGAGCCGTCTGGATCGACCAAGCCCGCCACGCCCTGCTCGCGCATGCGCAGCGGCACGTCCTTGACCGTGCGCATGTTGGCGGTGACGTCCTCGCCCGTCGTGCCGTCGCCGCGCGTCGCCGCGCGCACCAGACGCGCGCCTTCGTACGTAAGGGCTATAGACGACCCGTCGATCTTGAGCTCGCAGCACACCGGCACCATGCGACCGAACGCCTCGACCACGCGGTCGAGCCACGCGTCCAGCTCTTCCAAGTCCATGGCGTTGTCGAGCGAGTACATCCTGCGCGCATGGCGCACGGGAGCGAACTGGTCGCCCACGTAGCCGCCCACGCGCTGCGTGGGGCTTGCGGGGTCGATCAGATCAGGATGCGCCGTCTCCAGCTCGCGCAGCTCGCGCATAAGCGAGTCGAACGCCGCGTCGGATATCTCAGGTGCATCGTTGGCGTAATATAAATAGGTATGATGCTCGATTTCGCGCCGCAGCGCTTCCACGCGCGCCGCCGGATCGCTGGTTGCTTCCGCGAGCGCACGCTCGTCGAGCAGGGTTTGCCGTTCGTCTGCCATGGTCGCTTCTCCCGCCTTCGCCGCTATTCGGGAAGAAGGCCCCGATGAGTTCGGGGCCTTCGTTGATATCGATATGAGATTCTACCATGCGCGCCCGCAGCGAGCGCCGGCAACCTTATGCCATCATAGCCTTGCCGGCATTCCATCCGTAGAAGATCATCGACACGCCGCGCATCAGGACGAACACGGACAAGAACACGCTGAACGAAGCAGGCGAGAAGAAAAACGTCAAGCCGCACAGGACGCTCACCAGGCCGGAGAACACCATCCAACCCCACATGGGAACGCCGCTTTTGCGGATCTTGAACGCGCCGACAACCTCGAACACGCCGAATGCCAGGAAAAACGCGCCCATGATCCATGGAATGACCGCAGCGAACGCCAAAGGATGCAGCAAGAACATCAAACCGATCAAGATGTCCAGCACGGCATAGGCAATCACCCACCCCGACAAGTTCATAGCCTTATGGAACCTGATGTAGCTGATGATGTCGAACACGCCGGACACGAGAAACGCCGCGCCCGCGATGGCTGTGATGGTCACGAGAGTCAAACCCGGTGCAAGCAGGAAAAAGAACGCGCATGCTATGAGCATGATACCTGCGACAACCAGGCCCCAATCATGCTTTTTCGTCGTATCCATGGATGGCTCCTTCACAAGCGTTTCGACGCCCCCACGGCGTCGCCTGATTCATTGTAGCGCACCCACATGCGGCGGAGTCGCTGTCAGAAGACCGTTTTCGCACTGTTGCGCGCCTGATTCGATAAGCGCCGAAACAGCACGGGGAATCTCGTCGATAACGTCCTGGGCAACCGAGCACACGGAAGTCAAGCGCGCCTGGGCAAGGCGTCCAGCCCCCGCATGCAGGGTCGCAGCCAGCACGCACGCATCAAGAGCGCCCAAGCCCTGCGCCAGAAGCGCGCCCGTCATGCCGGCCAGCACGTCGCCCGTTCCCGCTTTCGCCAACGCCGGCGTCCCGCCCTCCACGCATACCACCCGATCACCGTCCGAAGCATACGTCACAGGACCCTTCACCAGGGCGATCACGCCGTACGCAAGCGCAATCAGACGCGCAAGGGCAGCAGGATCGTCCAGGGGCAGGGAAAACGGAACCGCCAAGCGGGCCGCCTCGCCCGCATGGGGCGTGATCACGGTGGAAAGCCCCCGAACGAACCGCTGCTTGAGCAAGCGACGGCCCTTGGCACATGCAAGCGCATCAAGACCGCCGCCGTCCACCAGCACGGGAGCCTCGGCATGCTTAATCAGCGCATGCACCAAACGCGCAGACTCGCCGTCGGTCGAATCGAAACCGCTGCCCACCGCATACGCGCACGGCTTGCCGGGACGCGATGGCGCCAGATCGGCCGCCGAGAACGTCGACCGAGGCCTCACCACAAGAGAATGGCTGGCGGCGCGAACCAAATCCACGGCGCGATCATGGGTGACCACTTCCGTATAGCCCGCGCCCATGCGCTCGGCAGCGCACGCCGTCAGGCAAGCCGCGCCCGGATAACGCGCGCTGCCCACCACAGCCGTCAATTTGCCACGCGAGTATTTGTTCGCATCTTCCGCCGGCAACGGAAGAAGGGCGGCCAGCTCGCCCAAAGTGCATGTGCGCACACCGTCCATAGCAACCGCCTTTCCGAAGCGCTCCGCGCTGTCCAGTATACCCCAAGCGAAACGGCCCTTCGCGCGAACGGCCCCAGCGCCGCCCCGCGCGCTAAAACCGCCCTCGAGATCCCGCGGGCCAACCAACGCTTGAGTCGGCGTCCGACCGGATGCGCGCCGGCAAGCTTGACGCGGACATGACGGCGATCCCCACCTGCACGATTCTTGCCTCAATGTTGCGCATGGCCCAACGCCTCTGAAAACCGCACCCCTGCGAACTGGGACAACAGGACTCGGAGCTCAAAGGAAGATCGGCAAAAGGGACCAGCGGCTTGGAAAGCGCAACATTTGGGGCAGAATTGAGCAAAAGACGAGCGCCGCCCAAGCCGTATCCAGCTGCATCCGCGCCCCAACCGGCCCGCCTACGAGGCCGGGTCGGCCTTCTTCGGCGCGTCCAGCTCATCGAGCATGCTGCGTGCCTCCTTGAACTGCTTCGCAAGCTCCTCCATGGGGTTCACCCGCTCCTCTTGGACGCGCACGGAATCCTCGGTGATGGCCATCGCGCATGCCACCGCATCGGTATGCGTGTAGGACAGGGAAAGCGGAAGCTCGCGAACGCCCTGCTCGCGCGCGATCTCCTTCGCACGTCCGGACAGCACCACATAGGGGCGCCCCTTCGCATTGCGCCGCACTTCGATATCGCGTACGCCGATGCCCCGGGAGAACCCCGTGCCGAGCGCCTTCACCACGGCCTCTTTCGCCGCGAAGCGCGTGGCGTAATGCACCTCGGGCGTGGCGGTGCCGTCGCAGTACGCGCGCTCGTCCTCGGAGAACACGCGCGTACGGAAGCTGGGGGTGCGCTGCAAGATCGCTCGCATCCGAGCGATCTCCACGATGTCCATGCCCAGGCCAACCGCACCCTCCACAACGCCGAACATGTCGGCGGCATCGGACGAATCCACACGCTTGCCCTGTTCCACGAACTCCCCTTCCCTATTCAACGGTCACGCTCTTCGCCAAATTGCGCGGCTGATCCACATCGCACCCTCGCTCGACGGCGATGGCGCGGGCGAACAGCTGCAGCGGCACGCTCGCCGTGATCGCGGAGAACGCATCGCGCACTTTCGGGATGTAGATGACGTGATCGGCATGCTGCCCGATCTCCTGATCGCCCTCGGTGGCGATGGCCACCACCATGGCCCCGCGCGCCTTGCTTTCCTGCAAGTTGGAGATCAACTTGTCGTAGACCGGGCTTTTCGTGGCCACGGCGATAACGGGGAAGCCCTCGTCGAGAAGCGCGATGGGGCCGTGCTTCATCTCGCCCGCCGGGTACGCCTCGGCGTGCAGGTAACTGATCTCCTTGAGCTTGAGCGCGCCTTCGTAGCTGATGGCGGCGCCCATGCCGCGTCCGACGAACAGCGCGCTGGCCGCGTCCTTGCACGCGCGCGCCGCTTCGTCGACAGCCGACGTGTCGGCCAGAATGCGCTCGACTTGATCGGCGGTGTCGGCCAGCTCGCGGAACAGAAGGCGCACTTGGTTCATCTTGAGCTTGCCCTTCACCTGGGCCAACAGCATCGCCAGAAGCGTCAGCGACACCACCTGCCCCAAGAAGGACTTCGTGGACGCCACCGCGATCTCCTTGTTCGCCTTCGTGTAGATCACGCCGTCGCTTTCGCGCGCAACGGGAGATCCCACCACGTTGGTGATGCCGAACACGCGCGCGCCTTTCACGCGGGCGTCGCGAATGGCGGCCAGCGTATCAGCCGTCTCGCCGGACTGCGACACGGCCACCACGAGCGTGGTGGGCGTGATGATGGGATTGCGATAGCGGAACTCGCTGGCGACCTCGACCTCCGTCGGGATGCGCGCCCAGCCCTCGATCAGGTTCTTCGCGATGAGCCCGGCGTGGTACGACGTGCCGCACGCGATAACGTACACGCGGTCGATCAGGTTGAGTTCCTCGACGGACAGATCAAGCTCGTCGATGGCCAGAGCGCCGTTGACCAGGCGACCCGCCAACGTGTCGCGGATAACGCGCGGCTGCTCGTGGATCTCCTTGAGCATGAAATCGGGGTAGCCGCCCTTCTCCGCCACGTCGACGTCCCAATCCACATGCGTGATCTCGGGTTGGAAGCGCTCGCCGTGGGCGTTGAAGAACTCCGAGGATTCCGGCGTCAGCTTGGCGATGTCGCCGTCCGACAGCACCGCCACGTCGCGCGTGGCGTCGATCACGGCGATGATGTCGCTGGCAACGTACGCGCCGTCGTCGGCAAGCCCCACCACCAGCGGCGAGTCCTTGCGCGAAACCACCAGCGTTCCCGGCTCGTCGGCGCTGATCACCGCGATGGCGTATGCGCCGATCAGCCGATCGGCGGCCTCGCGCACGGCCTGCATGAGGTCGTGGCTTTCACGGTATGCCTCCTCCACCAGATGAGGGATGACCTCGGTATCGGTCTGGCTGGTGAAAACATGGCCGAGCCCCTCCAGCTCTTCGCGCAGTTCGGCGAAGTTCTCGATGATGCCGTTGTGCACCACCGCGATGCGGCCGTCGCACGACGTGTGCGGATGCGCGTTCGCCTCGCTCGGACGCCCATGCGTGGCCCAACGCGTATGCCCGATGCCGCAGGTGCCGGTGAAGTTGAAATGACCGAGCGTGTGGGCCAGGCTGCTCACCTTGCCCTTGCGATGGACGGCCTCCAACGCGCCGTCCTGCTCGATGGCGATGCCGGCCGAGTCGTAGCCGCGGTACTCAAGCCGGGAAAGCCCTTCGATGAGGATGTCCTGAACGGGACGACGGCCCGTATATCCAACGATTCCGCACATGACGATGCTCCTAACGCACGCGGGTCATTCGGAAAACGCCGCGCGATCGGGATTCGAGCGCGGCTCGAAGACGTTTTTGACGTGCGCTATTGTAATTCAAGGGGTCGGCCCAAAGCTGCGAGCGCCCGGCGTTGTTGCGAATTTGCTCAATAAACGCATCTTTCCCGAAGCGCACGACACGCCTGCGCCGTTGCTTCGCGCGTTCCGACCGACTGCTCTGCAACGTCATTTCACCTGATGAGAAGCGCGTGCTTGAGCCGCGCTAGAATTCTGCTGGAACGGCGGCAGAATCAGGGCGGTAACGCGCTGGACACGCGCATGACCTACGCGAAAAGCGTGCCGCATGCGCGCTGGAAACAGCGCGAAACCGCGTGGGTTTTCGCTAGACGCACGTCATGAACCTGCTAGAACGCCTCGCTATGATGGAACCACGGCATCGCGCTGGTGCCGCCATCGGCGAGAAAGGGAACGGCCATGGATCGGCGTCGCGCAAACAACCGTGCGGAAGGCGGAAAGGGCTTCGAACAGCTGAAGCCCTTTCGCTCCGAAGCATCCGACCGAGGAGCGCTCGTCTGGTTTCTCGCAGCGCTGGGCATAGCCCTGCTCGCAAGCCTCCCCTGCTGTGCGCCGCAACCGGCGCACGCTGCGCCCTCGACCATCAACGGCACCTGCTACGTCGAATGCACCAACCCCGAAATCGACGGGCCGATGGGAGGCAACACGTTCATCGTGCGGTTCCCCCAGTACGGCATCGAAGCCACGGGGTACTGCACGTCGGGCCCGATGTACGGAACCCCGCTTCCAGGGCACTACCCGTTCACGGGAACGCGCCTTGGCAACGGCGGCTATGCGATCGCCGTCGACTGCTCGGGCGCGGGCATGTACCCGAACCACTACTCGCCCCTAGGCGCGCAGAACGTCGGCGAGTTCACCATCTACCTGCACGGATCGATCGAGCTTCAAAAACACGGGAACCCAGCGTACGAAAGCACCATGCCCGAAGCGTCCGTCGAAGGAGCCCGATACCAGCTGGTTTCCGCAGACGGCTCGGCATGCGCTTCCTTGACCACCGACGCCAAGGGGAAAGCGACGGCAACCGACGTTCCCCTTGGTCGATACCGACTCGTAGAAACCGCGGCATCGCCCGGCTACGCCCTGGACGAACCAGGCCAGACCATCGTTGTCGAAGGGGGCAAAACCTCTTACGCAAACAGCTGGGAGCCTCCTTTGACCGGATCCATCGGCGTGCAAAAGACGTCGTCAGCGCCCGCGGTAACGAACGAAAACCCCTGCTACAGCCTCTCCAACGCCGTGTACGGCGTATACGATGACGCCGCTTGCACCAACCAGGTGCAGCTCATCGTCACGGACGCAAACGGCTACGGGCAAAGCGAGGCGACCTTATGGCCCGGATCGTATTGGGTCAAAGAGGTGTCGGCGCCGAAAGGCTACGCCCTGGATACGCGAAGCCACCCCGTGGCGTTAAGCGTGCAAAGCTGCCTCGAAGGAAAGGCGCCCCTTGCAAGGGTCGTCGACGAACCGCAGCTTGCCCTTGCCGAACCCGTCGCATTGAAGATCGATGCGGAATCGGGGATCTCGCAGGCACAGGGCGATGCGACCCTCGCCGGAGCGGTTTTTCAAGTCGAGCATTTCGCCGGCACGTTCGCAACGCCGGAAGAGGCCGCCGCATCGGGGCTGCCGCCCACGCTCACCCTCACGGCCGTCACCGACGAGCAAGGCGTTGCGCGCATCGACCCCGCCCTGCTTCCGTCGAACGGCGCCGGGTCGGGGCTGCCGCTGGGAACCCTTGTGGTTCGCGAAGTTTCGGCGCCGCAAGGGTATTTGCTTCCCGACCCGTCGGCCTTCGCCTGTCAGATCGCGGCTTCAGGCGATAAGCCGCTTGGCGCGCTGTTCCACGCCGTCGAAGTGCCCGATCAGGTAATTCGCGGAGACATCGCCATCCTCAAGGTAGGCGCAGACGAGGGAACCACGGGGACCGAGGCCGAGAAGCGCCCGCTCGCGGGCGTGGCGTTCGACATCGTGCACAAGGCAACCGGGCAGGTTGCAGCGCGCATCGTCACCGACGATCAAGGCCGCGCCACCACCGCGCACGCGAAGGAGGCCGAACAGGCGGGGGCGCTGCCCTTCGGCACGTACCTCGTGCAGGAAGACCCCGCCACCACGCCTGCCGGGTACCAGGCCGCCCCTGCGTTTCCCGTCACCGTGGCGGATCACGCGCGCACCTATTCCTACACGGTCGAGAACGATACCGGGACGTTTCTGAAGGTGGTGAAACGCGATGCGGATACGGGCCGGACGATAGCGGGACGAACCGTGTTTCGGATTCTCGATCGCTTCGGCAACGCGGTTGCTTTCAGCGCCGATGCCGACGCAAAGGCTGAAACCGAGTTCGCCACCGACCAATCGGGCAGCTGCCTGCTGCCCGGAAAGCTCAACGGCAAAGAAACGTACTGGGTGCAGGAAATCGCGCCTCCGCACGGCTACGTATTGGACGCAAGCCCCGTGCCGTTCTCTCTCGCCACGGGAAGCGGACGCGATCCGGAGGACCCCCTGGTCGTCGCGATCGAGAACAAACCCCAAACGGCTTGCCTGACCCTTCGCAAGACCGACGCCGCAACGGGGCTGCCCCTGGCGCAGCGCGGCATCAGCTGGGAAGTGCGCGCCGCTCGAGACGTGGTCAGCGCCGACGGGACCACGCGCGCATCCCAAGGAGAGACGGTTGCGACGCTCACCTCGGACGACAGCGGGTCGGCACGCGCGACGGGGCTTTATTTGGGCGCGTACGAGATCATCGAAACGCAGGCGCCGCCAGGCTACGTCCGCGCAACCGAGCCCCTGCGGGTCGAGCTGGTCTACGGCGACCCCTCGCAACCATCCATCCATGCAGAAGCCGAATTCCCGAACCGCCCGGCCCAAGGCTGCATAACCGTTGCGAAAACGGACGCGACCAGCAAAGAACCGTTACCCGAAGCGCTGTACGAGATTCGCGCGACGCACGACGTCGTCGCTACCGACGGGTCGGTGCTTTTACAGGCCGACGACGTGGCGGCTACGCTGCTCACCGACGATGCAGGAACGGCAACCACCGGCCCCTTGCCGCTCGGCCGCTACGAAGCGGTGGAAATCAAGGCGCCGGAGGGCTACCAACTTGACGGAACCGAACATCCCGTCGAGCTTGCATGCCAAGACCAGGAGACGCCCTTGGTGCAGGCGCGCCTAAACCTTGCCAACAATCCCCTGCCCTCCGCCCAGCCCGAACCCGCCATCGCCAAAACCGGGGACAGCGCGCGATCCGCAGAGTTCTCGCTCGCGAGCATCATAGCTGCCGCAGCCCTCCTGGCGGTCGCGTCGCTCGAACGAACCGCAAGGCATTCCGCCCGGACAGGACGCCGACGCACTTGATCCACAGTCGCCGCACGCGTCCCGGAAGCTGCCAGGCGCAACGTCGATCACGCCCCAGCACGCCAAACGCCGGGCGTACCACGCGAAAAGGCGCGCCGTCCGAGCGAATCGGACGACGCGCCTCATGCCTTGCGCATGCCTCTCGCAAACGATGCTAGTTTCCTGCGGCCCTTGCCTCCTGGTACGCTTCGACCAGCTTCTTCGTCACTTCAGCAGGCGCGGGCTCGTATCCTTCCAGCTCGATGGAGTACGATCCCGATCCGCGCGTGATCGAGCGCAGGTCCTTCGTATACGTAACCACCTCGGCGTACGGCACGCGCACCATGATGACCGTCTCTCCCGCATCGTTGGAGTCGGTGCCCACGATGCGCCCGCGGCGCGTGGAGATGTCGCCCATGACGGGACCGGCGTATTCCTCGGTCACCGTTACGTCAAGCGTGGCCATCGGCTCGAGCAGAATGGGAGAAGCCTTATCGCATGCCGCGCGGAAGCCTATGCGCGCCGCAGTCTTGAACGCCATTTCGTTGGAGTCGACCGCATGATAGGAGCCGTCGAACACGGCGCACTTGACATCGACCATGGGATACCCGGCCAAGAAGCCCTCCGTCATCGCATCCTGCACGCCCTTGTCGACCGCCGGAATGAACCCGCGCGGAATCTTGCCGCCCACGATCTCGTCCAAGAACTCGTACCCGCCGCCAGGATTCGGCTCCAAGCGCAACCAGCAATCGCCGAACTGACCGGCACCGCCCGTTTGCTTCTTGTGGCGACCCTGCGCCTCGGCGACCTTGCAGATGGTTTCGCGATACGGGATGCGCACGGGCACCAGCTTCGCCTCGACGCCCGTCTGCTCCTTGAGCCGGGCCAGCAACGTGTCCACCTGGGCATCGCCCATAGCGGTCACGACGGTTTGATGCGTCTCCTCGTTGCGGTTGACGCGCAGCGTCGGATCGTTTTCAACGGCGCGCGTCAAAAACGTGCCCAGCTTGTCCTCGTCCTTCTTGTTGACGGCCTCGATAGCGACCGGATACTGCGGTATGGGCAGCGGCAGCGGGTCGATGGCAACGGTTCCCGACTTCGAAAGCGTATCGCCGGCGCGCGTATCCGTCAGCTTCGGGACCACGATGATGTCGCCCGCCTTCGCGCTCTTCACATCGGTGGCCTCTTTGCCCATCATGACGTACAGGTGGCCTAGCCGGTCCTTCTTGCCCGTGCGGGCGTTCACCAGCTCCATGCCCGGTTCGAGCACGCCGGATATAACCTTGAAGAAGCTCAAGCGACCGACAAAGGGATCGGACACCGTCTTGAACACGAACCCGGCAGGCTCGCCCGTCTCGTCCACGAACGTTTCCTCGCCGTTGGCCAAGCGGAAGCGGCCATGATGGCGGGGGTGGGGGAAGTACGTGGCGATGTCCTCCATGACCCCCTGGATGCCCTGCTTGATGATGGTGGATCCCACGAACACGGGAATGAACAGCTCTTGCGCGATGGCCTTGTCCAGCAGCTGCTCCAGCTCCTCCTGGGTAAGCTGCTCCTCGCCATCGAGGTACTTCATCATCAGCTCGTCATCGGCCTCGGCCACCAGGTCGCATAGCTTGTCGCGAGCCGCTTGCGCAGCTTCAGCATAGTCGGAGGGAATGTCCTCCACGCGTTCCGTCTCGCTGCCTTCGTCGAAGTAGCGGGCCTTCATGCGAATGACGTCGATGACGCCCTTGAAATCCGCGTCCACGCCGATGGGGATGGTGACGGGGCCCAAGCGCGATCCGAAGCGCGCATGCAAAAGCGCCATGGCGGTGTCGAAGTCGGCGTTCTCGCGGTCGATATGATTGATGAACACGGCGCGGGAAAGACGCATGTCCTCGGCCTCGCGCCACAGTTTGGTGGTCATGACCTGCGGACCTGCTACGGCGTCCACTACGAACAAGGCCATCTCGGCCGCCTGCATGGTAGCCAGCGTGTCGCCGATGAAATCGGGGTGCCCAGACGTGTCCAGCAGGTTGATCTTGTAGTCCTTGTACGGAATGGGAGCGATGGACGTGCCGATAGTAAACTTGCGCCGGATCTCCTCATCGTCGTAATCGAGGTAGGATTTCCCGTCGTGCGTCGTGCCCATGCGGGGCGTACGGCCGCTGACGTGCAGCATCGCTTCGGCGAGCGATGTCTTGCCGGCGCCGTCTTGGCCTACCAGCACGATGTTGCGCACGTGTTCGGTAGCAGGAGCTGCCATGTTGACCACCAACTTTCGTGTTGCGTGATCCTGCGCCTTCGCCATGAATCCCCAGGCGCGAACCACAGTCGAGCCTTACATGCCTACTTCACCTTCGCGCTGTGCGCGCGAAAACCGCTGCCACCAGTGTATCGCATGCAAGCGCCGGTCGCGAGCAGATAATGACCGCAGACCTTTGAAGAAGTCGCAAAGGACTCGTTACCGAACGGTGACAATGCCGCGAAGAGAAGCGATGCCGGATACCGCAAGAACATGCGCCCCGTATAATCGAAAAGAAACGCGACCGCACATCGCGGCCCATCGTAAGCGAGGAGATCATGAGCAGCCAGAACCCCATCATCGACGTCAGCCCCGTCGCCAGCGAAAGCGGCACCGACCGGGGTGCGCAACAAGCGAACCGCCAAACGTTCCGCGTGCCATCGTACGGAAAGGGCGGCGCGCAGGCAACCGCCGTCGATGCCGCGGTCATCGGAACCGACGGAGCAGCCGCCGGCAAACCCAACCTGATAGGCGGCGCCGTGCAGACGGCCGTGGGCGGCGCGATCATGCTGCTGGGCGTCCCCATGCTCATCCTGCCCGGTCCCGGCCTGCTCGCCATCGGCGGCGGAGCCGTCATCGCCGGCAAGGGTATCAAGAAGATGCTGGGGAAACAATCCTAGCCGAATCGTCGCACCGCCAAGCCGCGCGACGATCGCACGCGATCACACCGCGCGCATGCGCACGCTCATGTCGAGCGGCTTGGCGGAAAACGGAGCCGTCGTAGCCAGACCGTCCACCCCCGTGGCAGCATAGGCCCCCGCATTCCCAACGTTCACGCCGCCCGCGGCAATCAGCACGCACCAAGGGTCGATCCCTCGCAACTCCTTGACAAGCGATTCCAGCTCGTCAACGGGAATCTTGTCCAATTGCAAGCCGTCCACCCCGGCCCGAGCCAACACGCGAGCCTGCTCGGCGCTCGCTTCCACGAACAGCTTCTTCTCGATGCAGCGCGCCTTGACAACGGGCAGCTGTTCCACGAACGCATCGAATCCACCGAAAAACGCAAGGTGATGGTCGAACACGAGCACGGTTTCGGACAGCCCCAGCCGGTGGGGAAACGCGCCGCCCGCCATGACTGCCCCGGTCAACAGGTCCTTCGCGCCCGGCATGCTCTTGCGCGTGGTCAGCACCTCGCAGCGCGGATTCTCCGCATGCGCCGCATCCACCATAGCGCGCGTCTTCGTAGCCACAGCCGACAGGTGGTCGAACATGTTAAGGCACGCCTTCCACGCTGCGTGAAGATCGCCCGAACGCCCGCGCACGCTCATGAACGTCTCGCCCGCCATCACGCGATCCCCGTCGGCGGCGGCCGAAACCACCTGGCAGCCCAGCTTCGCCATGATGCGCTCCACCGGCTCGACGCCGGCCAGCACGCAGTCCTCGCGCGTGAAATAGTCCATCTCGCCCGGCTCGTCGCCAATTCCGAGCACTGCGCACGTCAGGTCGATATAAGGCACGTCTTCGGCGATAAAGCCATCGATTCGCGCATCGGGGATCCTCAACATAAGCCAGTTCCTTCCATCGACATGCTCGATCGCCAGCGCAAACCAGGCCGCGCGACGCCCTGCACAGCAAACGGCAGGAGGCGTGCAGCGAGCAACTGACGGATTGAGCATCGCAGAATTATCACCAATCCAGAATAGTGCTTTTCCGTCCGTTCGCCTAGCTGAACTTTCCGTGCCGCCTCAAGGAAGGTCGCCCGCCCTTGCCGAGCGCAGCGACCATGCGCTGCGAAGCAGGAAGCAGGTGCGCGAAACGTGGGCGCGAATCGGCACCTATGACAATTTCGAGCGCAATCGGAACCGCATGTTGGCCGCATGCCAAAACACGACCAGGCCTTTTTAACGGCACGTCGCCCGGAAACGCGCTCTCGGCGCTCGAACTATTGTCACAGGTACCGATTCGCGCCCACATCCCGAGCGTAAACTGCCACGCAGGGATCGACGTGGCCCGCGCCTTAAACCGCCGAGCGCAGCGACCATGCGCTGCGCTCGGCAAGCTCAAGCAAGCGCTGCCGACCGGCAAGCCCTTAAGCGAACGGTACGGTCTGCGCCGCATCCGACTCCTCGCGGTATTCACCGAACGCGCTGCGATAGCCGTAGCTCGTCAACCCGCGCAGCTCTTCGTCGCTCGCCGCGTAATACGACGTCATCTGCACCAGTTCGCCCGTCAAGTAATCGCGCTTCGTCCATACAACGGCCGAGTGGTAGCCTTGCCCCGTCTCGCCGGTTTCAGGATTCGTCCACGTGCTCACCAGGGGCGTTGCGTCTTCTTCGGGAATGAGCTCCATATAGCCGCCCATGGCCTGCCAGCCGTAAGGCTTGAGCGCGATGCTCACCGTCCTGTCCTTCACGTCCCAGCCGACCAGCTCGTAGCCGCCGTATTCGCTCGTGGGCAGTTTCGCGCCTATCTGAGAAACGTCGATCTGCTGCGAGTTTCCGTCGCCGAGCGTCTTGCGCTCGTCAACGGAAAGGGACTCCCAATCCACCGCGTTCAGCATCGGCGTGAACGTGACGCTCTTCGCATCAGGGGAAAGGTTCGCATACTCCACCACGTAGTCCCCCGCCGGATTGACGCCCCCTCCATCGCCCGCTCCCACCGGCACCAATACGTTGCCCTGGTCATCGGCGACCTTGAGCATCCTTGGCGCCAGCGCACCGTCCGGTACGCGGTACAGGGGCCGACCGTCCTCCTTGACAGTCTCCACCTCGTCGTTGCGAACCACCATCACCGTGCCCAGCTCGGACGACGTGAAGCGCTTGATGCCCATGGTCTTCTCGCCTGCGCTCGTGGAGAACGTCAAATCCTGCGACCCCAGTTCGCGCGGCTGGTCGACCGTGCTCAAATCCAAACCGGCATCCATCGAGAAGCTTGTCGAACCGCTTTCGGCACCTACGCTCCAAGGAGCCCAGCCCTTCAACGCGACATCCACCTGGTCGGGCAGCGTGGACTGCGGCACGATGCGCTGCATGACCTTCACCTTGCCGTCCTCCATGTACGCGTCAAGCTGGTTGACGGAACCGGTGCCCAAAGCTTCGCCATTGCTTGTCAGCTCGTATCCGAAACGTGGGACCAAGTTCTGCAGCTTCGACCAGTCGTTTTCCTGGGAACCCTGGTAGTTCGACAATTCCGACAAGTCGAAGCCGCCGTCTTTGTCCAACGTGAAGAACAGGTTCACGATGCTTCGATCGCACGACACGGAGTCCAGCGTCACGCGCACGCCGTCCACTTCCGCCGTCTGCCCCACATCGGCCTGCAAGCTGGAAACCCCCTTCTGCAAACTGTTGTACACGGGCAGGTTCTTGCCGCCTTGGAAAAACGAGGCGTCGCCGGGCTGCATCTGCAGCAAATGGGATCCCGCATACGCCACGCCGCCCAGCATGGCCACCGCCGCCGCAGCAGCCGCAGCCACAAGGAAGCCGCGCCTGGTCATGCGCTTCCCCGCAACCGCATGCGCGGCCTCGCCCTTGTCCGCCGGCATGTTCGAGCCTGCGACCGTTGCGGATTTCGCCGGCATTTGAGGAATGGAATCGAGCGTCGCGTACGTGCGCTCGAGCTTGGCGCGAGCCTCGGAGGGCATGGGGTCGCCCATGCCGCGCGCCAGCAAACGGCGCAGTTCGTCATCGTTGTTCATAGGATGCGTCATCGGGCTGCCTCCGCTTTCTGGTTGTCGTTTCCGCAATAAGCGTCTCTGAATCGAGCGCGCGCACGCGTCAGCCGCGCGCGCACCGCGCCCTCCGAGGCGTTCAATATGGCTGCAATCTGCTGTGTAGGGAAATCATCGAGGTAGAACAACGTGAGCACCAGGCGGTCGTCAGGAGAAAGTCGGGCGATCGCCCGGCGCACGTCCATCGCCTCGTCTTGGTCGGCTCGGTGCTTCCCTCCGACGATCACGCGAAAATCATCGAGGGGAACCGCATCGACCCCGCCCCTTTCGCGGTCGCCGCGGTTCGAGGGCGCATCAACCTGAAACGTCTCCGGGGCATAGGGGGCTTCGCGGCCTCGCTTGCCGCGGATGTCGAAGGAAACCCTCAACGCTATGCGCATGAACCAGGTTCCCACGCTGCTGCGCCCCTCGAATCGAGGGATGGCCTGCCAAGCTTTGACGGCCGCCTCCTGCAGCGCGTCGGCTGCGTCGCATTCGTTTCCGAGCACCGCGAGAGCCGCTCGCCATAGCGCGGGCCTGCTTTGCTCGAACAGCGCGACGAACGCCTCGCTGTCGCCCTTTCGGGCGCGCTGTATCAAATCATCCAAAAGCATTTCCTCCTCGTGTTCGGCCGTTTCATCATTAGACGATCCGGCCGACGGAAACGTTACACGTTTGCCCGAGGTTCCCGAAAAAGAAATGCCGAAGGCGCCGATGCGCTGCGTGCGGCGGCGCATCGGAGAAACGAGCCTACAGTTCGCCGATGATGCGCTGCGTGCGGGCGGCCACCTCGGCTTTGGCCCGCTCGATGTCGAGCGTGGGCCACGCGCCGTCGCGATACACCACCCGACCGTCGCACATGGTCAAGCACACGTCCGCGCCATGACCGGCGTACACCACGTTCACCAGCGGATTCGTCATGGGCGCCCACGAAGGCCCCGTCACGTCGACCACGCACAGGTCCGCCCTTGCGCCCACGCCCACGAAACCGCAATCCTCTCGGCCTTGAGACAGCGCGCCCATGCGCGTGGCGGCCGCAAGCGCCTGCTTGGGCGTGACCACCGACGGATCTTGCGACGAGCCCTTGTACAGCAGCGCCAGCAAATACAGGTCCTGCATCATGTCGTGGTTGTTGTTGGACGCCATGCCATCGGTGCCCAAGCACACGTTCACCCCGCGCTCGAGCATCTTCGGAATGGGAGCGAACCCGCTTCCCAGCTTCATGTTGGATGCAGGGTTGGCCGCCACGTACACGCCCTTGCCCGCCAGCACGTCGATGTCCCCGTCGTCCACCCATACGCAATGGGCGGCCGTCACCGGGCCGTCCAGCACGCCCAGGCTGTCGAAATAGCGCACGGGCGTCAAACCGCCATGGCGCTGCTTGCATTCCTCGTGCTCCAGCTGCGTTTCCGACACATGAACCTGCAAGCGAAGCCCGTTCTCGCGCGCGAATGCCGCCATGTCCGCCACCGCCCGCGGGTTCGAGGTGTACTCTGCATGAATGTTGCAGTCCACCACGATGCGACCGTCGGCAGCGCCTTGAAGGTCCCCGATCAACCGTTCAAGACGTCCCTTGAGAGGAAGGTCGTCCAACCCCACGTCCCCAAACGCAATCAAAGAATCGCTCAGATTCATCTTGATTCCCGCATCCATGGCCGCGCGAGCGCCTTCGTCCATGTGATAGTACATATCGGAGAAACCCACCACGCCGTAACGCGCCATCTCGGCGCACGACAAAAGCGTGCCCCAATAACAATCCTCGGGCGTGATCCGCGCCTCGAAGGGAAACACGGCGTCGTTGAGCCACGCTTGCAGGGGCAGATTCTCGGCATAGCCGCGCAAAAGCGTCATGGGGGCGTGGGCGTGGGCATTGTAGAACGCAGGGATGAGCAGCCTCCCCCGCCCGTCGTACACCTCGCCGAACGCACGGGCAACGTCGTCCTCAGGAGGCGCGCTGTCGACATAGGCGATGCGCCCGTCCTTCACGCCCACCCATGTATGCGTTCGGTAATCAAGGTTTTGATCGATCAGGTCGATGTCTGCGAACAGCATGCGCGCTCCTTTTCAGCGAATTGCATCGAGCGCAGTCCGCTTTCCATCCATTGCGTCGTTTCGCCTTATGCTATCATGCGCGGTATGACGAGAGCCGCGTCCGCCGCAGACGGGCGCGGAAAACCCAGAAAGAAGGAATCATGGCAGAAGAATGTTCGCACGAGTGCGGTAGCTGCGGCGTATCCGGTTGCGGGGATCGCACTTCCCAAGGCCCCTCCACCATCGATACCAACGCGCGCAGCAACGTCAAGCACGTCATCGGCGTGGTTTCGGGCAAGGGCGGCGTGGGGAAATCGCTCGTGACCAGTCTGTTGGCCAGCCAAATGCAAAAGCGCGGGTTCAAAGTGGGAATCCTGGACGCCGACATAACCGGCCCGTCCATTCCCAAGACGTTCGGAATCACCAACCCCTTGACAGCCGATGCCGACGGCATCCTGCCCGGTCAAACCCAAAGCGGCATCAAGGTCATGTCCACCAACCTGATGCTCCCGAAAGACGACGTGCCGGTAGCATGGCGCGGCCCGGTGGTCAGCAACGCCATTCGCCAGTTCTACAGCGAGACCAACTGGGGCGAGATAGATTACCTGTTCGTGGACATGCCTCCGGGAACTTCGGATGTGCTGCTCACCGTGTTCCAGTCGCTGCCGGTAGACGGCATCGTCACCGTGTCGGCCCCGCAGGAGCTCGTAGCCATGATCGTGGGCAAAGCCGTGAACCTGGCGCATGACATGAACGTCGAGCTGCTGGGCTTGGTGGAGAACATGGCGTACTTCAAATGCGACAACTGCGAAAAAGAGCATCACATTTTCGGAGAGCCCCAGGGCGCTGCCGTTGCCGAACGCTACGATATCCCCGCGTACGCGACCCTTCCCATCGACCCTGCGTTCGCGCGCCTGTGCGACGAAGGCCGCGTGGAAGAATACGACGTCGATGGCGCGCTCGATCCCATCATCGCGCAAATCGAGAAGGCCTGCGTCGCCGAATAAACCTTCGGCAGATCCAGCCTGCAACCCCTCCCCAACTTTGACGAAGACCTCCTCAGGCGCTGCTGCAAGCGCTCGAGGAGGCCTTCTTGGTTTTGGGTTAAGTTTCAAAAAGTGTGTCTATTTCTACCCTGTATTACCAGTTCATCAATAGAAAATAGACCCTAGAAGTTGTTTCGCACCAACTTCTAGGTGTTTCAAAAAGTGTGTCCGATTTCACCTTG
>NZ_QICD01000028.1 GCF_003726035.1 Paraeggerthella hongkongensis | reverse complement strand
AAGGTGAAATCGGACACACTTTTTGAAACACCTAGAAGTTGGTGCGAAACAACTTCTAGGGTCTATTTTCTATTGATGAACTGGTAATACAGGGTAGAAATAGACACACTTTTTGAAACTTAACCCCAGGATTGGGGTTATAGGCGGATGACGTTCTTGCCTGGGCCCGGGGCGCCGCCTGATCGCCAATGCGATTCGGCGGCGCGGCGGTTTCGGCATTCGCTCGGCAGGCGCTGTCTTGGAAGGGAGGGCGCGCTGCGCCGGGCGGCTTGCATGTGAAAATCGCTTCGAAAACCCCCTTCCTGCTGAAAAATTGCGTTTGCGAACGATTCACAGGGCCTTTTGCAATATAAGCAATAAGATCATCGTATATAATCCCTGTTCACAGAGATGCGTCTCTCATTATTCGCGAAGCAGATCGTTCGCAAACGCAATTTTTCAGCAGGAAGGGGGTTTTCGTACCATTTTTGCCTGCGTCGATGGGCGGAGGTCGGCGCGATTCCAGTCGGCGTTGCCGTTGCGGTGGTCGAGATCCGTCTTGGCAACCGTTTCGCTCTTTCGCCCGCCTGAAAGAAAGCCGGATGCCGCCCGATCCGCCCCGCCTTGTTCGCGCGAGCCGCCGGTGTCTCATGACGGAAGGCGCTGATCCTCCGGCGTTCTCGACGGCCGCAAGTGGGGCGCTTGGGACACGGCCACTCCCGCTAGGATGACGGCCACGCCCGCAAGCTGCAGGGCGTCTACCGACTCGCCAACGAGAGCGGTCGAAATGGCGATGCCGCACGGGAGTTCGGACGAGGCCATGATGGTGGAGAGCCCCGTTGAAAGATGGGGCGTGGCGATGCCGAACAAGATGACCGGGACGAACAAAGCGCTCAGCCCCAGCACCAGCCCGTACCTCCAAACGCCCGCTTGAAGCGCACCGCTGGCGAAGTAGTCCGGGCACAGGGCGAATCCGAGCACGCATGCGCCCAGGCAGACGACGAGTCCTCGCTGGATGGGCGGAAGGCCGCACCCCACACGGCTCGAGAAGAACATGAACAACGCGCAGCTGACGGCCGATCCCAGGCCGCAGAGGATGCCGACGGGGTCGAGCGCGCCCACTTCGGCGGAGAGCATTCCGCTTGCCAGGAACGTTCCAACAAGGATGATGGCCGCCGCTGCCAATTCGGCGGGACGGGGCCGGCGGCGGGTGACGATCACTTGGATGACGATTCCTATCCATGTGAACTGGAACAGCATGGTGATTGCTGCGGAAACCGGCAGCATGGTGAGCGAGAGGTTGTAGAGCACGCACGTTGCGCACGTGTTCAATCCCAGCCCCAGAAGCGAGAGGATGCGCTTTGGGGAAAAGGGTGCCGGCTTGCGTCCGCGCGCCAGCGAGACCGCGAGCGCCATGGCGAACAAAAGGGTGCCGAACAGGGCCTGGCTGGCAACCGTTTGGGTCCAGGAGAACCCTGCGGCATAGGCCATCTTCACCGTGGCCGCCATTGCCCCGTAGCTTGCGCCGCCCAGGAACACGAGCGCGGAGTATTTCAAGATGTCGTTTCGCATGGGTGCATTCTAGCGCAGGTTCGGCGGTCGTGCGGGCAATTGCGAAATCGCGACTCCGCACAAAATGGCGAACACCCCTATGGCCTGCAGGGCGTCGACCGGCTCGCCGATGAGCGCCATGGACAAGGCGATGCCGCAGGGAAGCTCCGACGACGCCATGATGGTGGCCAGCCCGGGCGGAAGATGGGGCGTGGCGATGCCGAACAGGACGACGGGCACGAACAGCGCGCACAGCCCCAGCACCAGGCCGTACTTCCAGATGCCCGCCTGCAGGACGCCGGCGGAGAAGTAATCCGGGCACAGGGCGAATCCGAGCGCGCACGCCCCCAGGCACACGACGAAGCCGCGCTGCATCGCGGGCATGCCAGTTCCCGCGCGGCTGGAGAAGAACATGAACAGCGCGCAGCTGACAGCCGATCCCAAACCGCATGCCACGCCGATGGGATCGAGCGCGCTTATTTCGCTGGAGAAAAGCCCGCTTGCGAAAAGCGTGCCGCATAAGATGACGATGGCGGCGGCGACTTCGACGCCCCGGGGCCGCCGCCGCGTCGCGATCACCTGGACCACGATGCCCATCCAGGTGAATTGGAACAGCAAGGTTATGGCCACGGGGACGGGCAGGATGGTCAGCGCGTAGTTGTACAGCACCGTGCCGACGCATGTATTGACGCCTAGAGCCAGCAGCGCGAGCATGCGCAGCGGGGGCAGAGGGGCGAGCCGGGCTCCCCGCGCCCGGTCGACGGCGAAGCCGATGGCGAACAGAAGCGTTGCGAACAGCGCCTGGCTGGCCACTACTTGCGTCCATGTGAAGCCTGCCGCGTAGGTTATCTTCACGGTGGTGGCCTGCGCTCCGTAGCTGGCTCCGGCCAAGAATACCAGGAAGGAGTATTTCAAGGTGTTCTTCTGCATGCCGCCATTCTAGTGCATGCGGGGACGCTCGGGCGCTACAATGGCGGCATGCCTTACCAACATATGACATTCGACAACGCGGAAGACGTGCTTTTCGCGATTACCGAAACGCTTGCTCCATGGTGCGCCGCAGGGCGCGTGCCCGTGCTGTTGGCGCCGACGCCCGCCGCGGTCCTGCGGTTGCGACGCGCTCTTGCGGACGGCTCCTGCTCGTTCGGCGTGCGCGTGGAAACTCCCGACTCCTGGGTGGCGGACCAATGGGAGCTCTACGGAGACGGGCGTACCCTCGTGCAGGGCGCGGAGCGCGACCTTTTGATGCAGCGAGCCTGCTTTGAGATGCGGGCGCGCGGAAATGCCGTGGAGCCCACGCCGGGCACGGTCTCGCTTCTGGCGGGGCTTGCCCGCGAATCGCTCCCGGCTCTGCTGGATGCGCTTGCATGCGACGAGCGCCAGTGCGAGCTGAGCGCAGCACAGCGCGGAGCGCTCGCGGTGCTCGGGCGCTACGCCAGCTTGCTCGACGAACTGTCGCTGTGCGAACGCTCTCAGGCGGCTTGCGCGCTTTCCAGGTGCGATTGCGCGTTTCCCCCGCTTGTTTTGGCGGGATTCGACGACATCGGCCAGGCGTACGGTGAGCTGTTCGACGCGCTTGCCGAACAGGGCGACGTCGTGCGCCTTGACGACGGGTGCCGTGCGCCTTCGCGGTCGCTTGATCGTTCGCCCGAATTGACGTCGCTGCTCGACCGGTTGTTCTTGTCGCAGGAGGAAGGTCCGCTCGAGCCGACGGGCGCTGTGCGCTTCCTGTTGCCGGCTGGCCGTTATGCGGCTTGCGGGCTGGTGCTCTCGTGCGTGACCGAGGCCGTTGCCGCCGAGCGCGCAGCTGCGCGCGAGGAAGGGCGCGCGCAGCTGCCGGTGGTCGTGTCTGCTCGTGATCCGCGCGCCCTCTTCGATGAGCTGGCGGGTCCTTTGGCTGTCAGCGGGATATGCGCGGCGGCGTCTTCGCGCCGGTCGTTCGCGGATACGGCGTTTGGGCGCTCGTTTCTGGCGTTGTGGGCGTTTGCAAACGACGATTCCTGTCGCTTGACCCTGGCTTCCGATTTCGCGTTCAGCGCGTTTTCGGGCTTGGGGAGGCGCGCGGCGTGCGAGCTCGATGCGGCATGGCGCGGCGATCGGACAACGGATCGGGAGCGTGTCGTGCGCGATCTGTCGGACGCGAGCGAGGTTGCGGCGTGCGCCCTGGCCGCGCTTCTGCGCGGTGACGTTGACGGTGCGCTCGCATGCTTCGAGGATCGCCTTCGTCGTCGCATCGATCTTGACGCGTCGTTTCGCTCGGAGCAGCTTGCTGCCGTTTCGGCGGCTCGCTCCTTTGCGGCCGCATGCGCCCGCACCGGCTCTGATGCTTTGGCGGCGCGTCCGCTTCTGGAGCGCGCGACGGTTCGTGCGAGCCTTCGAACGGCGGACTCTTCCTTTGAAGGGAAGAAGCAGCCCGAAGCGGTGTTCCTTTCGCTTGCCGACGTGGCCGAGCGCGCGGCGTGCTCGTGCTCGACGCTTTTGCTGTGCGACATGGACGCGCTCTCCTATCCTGTGCGGGCGGCCGAGGACGGTGCGACCCTGCTGCTGGACAAGCTGGGCTTAGGGTGCTGCCGCGATGCGTTGGCGCAAGGTCGCCGGACGTTTTTCCGTGCGCTGTCCTGCGCGCGCTCCGCTGCAGTCTTGGAGCGCCCGCTCAACACCGAGGACGCGGACGAGGCGTACCCTGCGGTCATGTACGAGGAGCTGCTCGATTGCTACCGGGCGTCCGACGGCCAGGACGGGGTCTCGGATCGCGCCACGGGACTTCCTTGCAGCCTTGTTCCGCATGCGCGCGGGGCGGGGGAGGAGGCGCTGCATGCGAACCTCGCGCCCCGTCCGGCGGGCGATGTTCAAGAGTCGTCGGCATGGCCCGTTCCCGCTTCCGGCGAGGTGTCCGAGTCTCTGCGTTCGCGCATCGTGGTGCCGCGGGGCGCGGGCGGCGACGAGCGACCCGCCCTTTCGCCGTCTGCCTTGGAGAGCTATCTGGAGTGCCCGTACAAATGGTTCGCCCTGCGCCGGTTGCGCTTGTCGGAGCCTGACGCGGGGTTCGGGCCGCTTGAGATGGGCAGCTTCTCCCACGGGGTGCTCAAAAGCTTCTACGAGCGCTTCCGCGAAGCGGGAGACGCTAAAGTGACCCAAGACAACCTGGCGCGCGCACGGGAGCTGCTGGGCGCTACGTTCGACCGGCACCTGGGTTTTCAGCGCGAGCTCAAGCGCAACCGCAATCCGCTGATCCCCCGGACGAAGTTCGAGGAATCGGAAGTGGCCGACCTGCGTAAAAGATTGCTAGGCTACCTTGATCGGGAGGCGCTTCTGCTTCCTGGCTTCAAGCCGACCTGCTTCGAGCTCGATTTCGGCGAGGCCGAGCCTTTCGCGTACGCGGGATGCCTGCTGCGCGGCAGCATCGACCGCATTGACGTGAACGATCGAGGTCAAGCGGTGGTCATCGACTACAAGGGGTCGCTTACGGGCGATTACGCGCTCGCGTCTGCGTCGCAGGCGGCGCAGGCAGGCGGAGCCGTGCTCCCGCACAAGATTCAGTCGCTTGCGTACGCGCAGGTTGCGCGACGTTTGCTGGGCTTGGATGTTGTGGGCGCTCTGTACGTGTCGTACGGCAAGGCGGCTCGCGTGGCGGGCGCCGTGGACCGCGCCATCGTGGGCGAGTCGGATGTTCCGGGGCTCGACATGCAGGCGTGCGGCGTTCCGGGCCCGGCGGGAGAGGCTGTGGGCGCGACGACGTTCCAGGATCTTCTTGACGTGGTGGAGCAGCGTATCGAAACGGCTGTTCGCATGCTTTCCTGCGGAGATATCGCGCCTGACCCGCGCGGCGAAGACCCTTGCGGCCACTGTCCGGTCCTCACGTGCGAAAGGAGACGTTGATCCATGGACTTGCGTACCTGCACGCCCGGTCAGCGCGAAAGCATCGAGCACGTGAAGGGGCCGTTGCTCGTGTCTGCGGGGGCGGGATCGGGCAAGACCTTCACGCTCACGCAGCGCATTGCATACGCGCTGCTGCCGGAAAGCGGTCCGGTAGCCGGCGGCGTGGACGAAGTGCTGGCCATCACGTTCACCGAGAAGGCGGCGGCTGAGATCAAAGCGCGCGTCAAGCGTACCTTGCGCGCGGAAGGCTTGGTCGAAGAAGCGCTCAAGGTGGACGGAGCCTGGATATCCACCATCCACGGCATGTGCGCTCGCATCCTGCGCACCCATGCGCTCGATTTGGGGATAGACCCTGCGTTTGGCATCGTGGGGGACGCGGAGCGCGCCGATCTGGTGGCTGACGCCATCGATGCGGCGCTCGGCGACGACAACGACATCATCGCGCGCGGGTCTTACGCGGCTCTGTTCGACGAGTATCCCGCGCGGTCGTCCTTGCCCTCGGCTCCGTCGGTGGCCTCCATGCTGGCGACGTTGCTGGACAAAGCCGCCAGCATGCGCGGAGGCCTTGACGCCGTGGATTTCGGACCCGAGCCCGCGCGCGCGTCTGCGCTTGCGCGCGATCTTTTGCTCGCGTACGAAACGGTGCAACCCGCCCTCGAGCAGGCGGGCGGCAGCGCTACGGCCGAGCGTGCGCGCGGGCAGGCCGCGGACGCGATCGAGGTTCTTCAGGCGTTTCTCTGCCGCTTCGGCTCCGTTGCGGGGCCTGCCGCCGGAGCGGACAACATCGCGGCTCTGCGCGCGCTGGCGGGCGCGCTCGAGGAGTGCCCGCGCATCGGGGGCACCTTCAAAGCCGGCGTGAAGGAAGAAGTCAAAACGTACCAGGCCGTATACGAGGACGTTGCTCGGCAGATCGCGCTGGGGCTGGCTTTCCCGTTGGCGGCCGACCTCAAAGAGCTTGCGCGCGAGGTGTCGCTGCGCTACGAGCGATCCAAGCAGGCGCTGTGCAAGCTGGACAACGACGATCTGCTCACGCGCACGCTGGCTGCGTTCGAACAGCATCCCGACATCGCTCGCCGCTACGAGGACCGCTTCAAGCTGGTTATGGTGGATGAGTTTCAGGATACCAGCCAGTTGCAGATCGACATGATCGCGCGCCTGTCCGGCCCGCGCTTCGCTCATCTGTGCACGGTTGGGGACGCGCAGCAGTCCATCTACCGGTTTCGCGGGGCCGACGTGAACGTGTACGAAGCTCACAAGCGCGTCATGCGCTCATCTGATGTGAATGCGCTCTACGTGGAGCTTGCCAAGAATTTCCGCAGTCACGCCGACGTGCTCTCGTTCGTGGATCGCGTGTTCGAGCAGCCCCGGGTCTTCGGCGACGCGTTCATGTCGCTCGAACCCCACGATGCGCGCCTGTCGCGCTACCGGGGGAGCGCGCCGCGCATCGACCTGGTGCTGGCCGTGCAGCCGGCGGGGCGCGGCACGGGCGTGGGCATCGACGACGTCAAGCGCGCCGGTGCGCGGGAGATCGCCCGACGCTTCGCGTCTTTGCGCAAAGACGGGCATGCTCCGGGTGACATGGTGGTGCTGCTGGGCAAGATGAGCCGCGCGGACGTGTACGCCGAAGCGCTGCGCGCCGAGGGCTTCGAATGCGTGGTGACGGGCGGATCGCAGTTCGCTTCGGCGCCTGAGGTTCGCGTGGTGGCGCGACTGCTGGAGGCGCTTGCGAATCCGGCGAACACCGCTGCTCTGTTCGAGGTGCTGACAAGCGACATGGTTCGTCTTTCGGCCGACGACTTCTTGGAGCTGGCTACCGAGGAGGACCCGGATACGGGCAGGATCCGCCGCCGCGACCTTGATCGGGGCTTCGCGCGGTTGGCTTCCCGCTCTGACGAGCTTGCTCCCCGGCTGGCCCATGCCGTGCGGCTCTTGGACCGCGCGCAGCGTTTGGCGCGGGTCCTTCCCGCGTCCGCCGTGGTGCGCGACGCCGTTGTTCGAAGCGGCTGGATGGCGCGTCTCGAGGAGCAGGGGGCCGTAGGAACGGCATGCGCGGCCAATGTGCTGAAGGCCGTTCGCCTTATAGAGTCCGTGGAAGCCGAGCACCATGCCGGTCTTGCTTCGACGGCCCGCATCTTCGCCGGAGAGTTGTCGGTTGGCTTGAAAGAGTCGCCCGGTGCCCTGTCCGGCGCTGGCGGCGACGTGGTGAAGATCATGACCATTCACGCCTCGAAAGGCCTTGAGTTTCCCATCGTGGCGCTTGCGGACTTCGCCGACGGGCGCGCGAACACGGGCAAGCTGCTGGTGGAGGCCTGCGGGTCCGTGGCGCGAGGATCGCTTGCTCCCGGCGCATCTTTGGATGCGTTCGAGCAGGTGAAGAGCCGGTCCAAGTTGGTGCTTGCGGGCGACTTGGAGGAAAGCGCCGACCTTGACGCGGCTCGCGCGTTGGTCGAGGGCGGCGGGTTCGCGCGTGCCGAGGGCCTAAGCGGCTCGTGTACGCAGTCCGCCTACCGTGCAACGCTCGCGCAGCGCGCGGCGGACGAAGAATTGGCCGAAGCGCGCCGCAAGCTGTACGTAGGTCTTACGCGCGCAAGGGAAGCCCTCGTGGTCGTTATGGACGCAAAGGCTCCATCGGCGGGCAAGCCGCCTGCGTACGCAGCTCTCGTCGACGACGTGCGCAGCGCGTTGTGCGGCGTCGACGATTTCCCCGAAGGATCGGCGCAGCTTCCGTACGGCGGAAGCGAGCCTGCGCGATTCGAGCGGGTGCTCGTGCAGGCGGATGTCTTGGAGGAGGGCGCTTTGCGGGATCATCCCGAGCGAGCCGTCTTCGTCGTGCCGTCGCCGCCCGTCGACGCACCTGCGTGCGAGCCGTGGAACGCCGGGCGCAACGACGTCTTCTCTTATTCGGCCTTGGCTCGGGAAGGCGAGCCGACGGCCTCGGATCTTCCTGCATCGGAGCGCTCGGGATTGGGCGATGGGGGCGTTTGTCCCGATGGCAAGTTGATGCGGGAAGATCGGGACGCAACCGAGCGGTCTCTCGATGCCGATAAGGCTACGGGGTTGGGCAGCGCGTTTCACCGTGCGGCCCAGTTCGCCGTCGAAGCCGGCTGCGTTCCCGACGAAAGCCGTCTGAGCGCCTTTGCCGCTGCCTTCGGACTGACGTCTTGCCAGAGGGATCGCTTGAGGTCTGCGTGCGCTTGCTGGTTTGGCAGCTTCACGTACGCAGAGGCTTCCTCCTGGTCGCTTCGCCGCGCCGAGGTGCCGTTCTTCGAACGCGTGGGGGAGGGCTTTCTCGAAGGCGAGATAGACCTTTTGTGCACGGACGGGCCCGAGGGTGCCGCGCGCCGCGCGCTGGTGGTCGACTACAAGACGGGCGGCAGGGACGAAGAGCCGCTCGACCTGGTGCGACAGCGGCATCTGCTTCAGGCGCAGTGCTACGCGTACGCCCTCCTTTGCCAGGGGTATCAAGATGTGGAGCTGAGGTTCGTGCGCGTCGAGCGCGCGGATGCGCAGGGACAGCCGCAGGAGGTCTCGTACCGTTTCTCGGCGAAGGATCGAAGCGATCTTGCGCAAGCGGTGCTTTTCGCACGGGGATGAGCAGCGGTTGTCGCGAACTGCTTCGGGCTCGATGAGTATTTTTTCAAGTCTGGAGAAGTTTCAGCAAAGCTCTAGTATGGCAGGAAGTCTGCTTGAAAACCATGACTAAAAAACTAATATAATATTTGCTACGATAGGGCGGCTGGGCGGCGCTCGAAGGGAGAGATGCAGCGGTCTTGATCGACGAGCGCCGCCCAGCCTCTATGCCTGGCGATTGCGGCGTCCCAGGCGCTCGTAGGCCGCCGTCACCTGCAGTTCGTACTCCTTGCGGGTGCCTTTGACCACGGTGTCCAGGATAAGGCCGCTTGCGAAGGCCAGGATGCCCACGAACACGAGCGCCACCGCCAAGAGCGCGGAGGGGAGTTTGGGGACAAGGCCCGTTTGCGCGAACTCCACGATGACCGGCACGCCTGCAATGAGTCCCAGGACGCAGAACAGCAGGGCCAGCCAGCTGAACAGGGCCAGCGGGCGGTAATCTTTGAACAGGGACAAGATCATGAGCAGCACCTTCATGCCGTCGGAGAAGGTGTTGAGCTTCGACTCCGACCCTTCGGGCCGGTCGCGGTAGTCGATGGGAACCTCGACGATGCGCCAGCGCTTGTCCACGGCGTGAATGGAAAGCTCGGTTTCGATCTCGAAGCCGGGGGAGAGCACCGGCATGGTTTTCGCGAACACGGCGTTGTACGCGCGATACCCGGTCATGACGTCCGAGAACTTGAACCCGTAGATCCACTTGATGAGTACGCGCACCAAATCGTTGCCGAACCCGTGGAAGGCGCGATCGTTCTCTTCGCCGTAGGTGCCGTTGGACAGGCGGTCGCCCACGGTCATGTCGGCCTCGTCGTTCATGAGCGGGGCAAGCAGTGCGGGGGCGGCTTCTGCCGGGTACGTGTCGTCGCCATCCACCATGAGGTAGTAGTCCGCATCGATGTCGCGCATCATCTGGCGCACGACGTTTCCCTTGCCCTGTCGGCGCTCGGTGCGCACGACGGCTCCGTGCTCGCGCGCGATGGCGGCCGTGTCGTCGGAGGAATTGTTGTCGTACACGTAAATGTCGGCATCCGGCAGGACGCGCTTGAAGTCGTCGACCACCTTTCCGATGGTCACGGCTTCGTTGTAGCAGGGAATGAGCACGGCTACGGTTGCGCGCTCGGCGGTCGTCTGGGTGGCGGTGTTTTGCTGCACGGTCTTCTCCTCGGTTGAATTGTCGATCATCCTACCCGAAACCATCGCGGCGCGCCAGATGCCCTTGTGATTCTCCGGATGAAACACGGTTGGCAAGCTGTTTCCCAACAGTAAGGTATCGTGGGGTTCTGCGTGCTAGAATGCGGAAACTCTCAACGATTCCGATAGGTGGCGTATTTCCTCATGGAGCTGCTTAAACGCTCGAGCGAACGCAGGGGCGTCGCCCTCTTGGCCCTCGCCCTGGTTCTTGTGCTCGCGTGCTCTCTTGCATATACGGTCGTGTCTTCGCGCTCGGCTACGGATGCGGCCATTCGGTCCGTGAGCGAGGTGTACCTTGAAGAATTGAGCGACCGCGTGGCCGCTCATTACGAGGCCAGCATCGAGAGCAAGTTCGCCCAGCTTGACACGTTGGGCACCTCGCTCGATCTCCTTCGTCCCGAAACCGCGGATCAAGTGGCTGCCGTGCTTGCCGACCAACAGCAAAACGACCAGTACCTTTCGCTTGCGCTTCGAGCCAGCGATGGAAGCTACTGCACCGCGCAAGGGGCTTGCGACAGCCTTGCCGCGGGTGCCGCCGCTACGCAGAGCATTTCAGAGCTGCGTACCTACGACAGCGGATCCATCACGATCATGCGCGACGACGCGGTGATCCTGGTTGACGCCATACCCCCTATCACCTGCGGCTCGGTTACGTACACGATGGCCATTGCCAGCTTCGACGCTTCCCGGCTGTTCGATCGGATTGACTTCGGCATGACGAACGGGCGCTCGCGGTCGAGCGTGATCACGACGGACGGAACCTGCATTATCGGAGGCGATCCGGGCGGCTTGGAGGACGGGAGCAACCTGTTCGACCAGCTGGGCAGCTTTTCCAGCTTGGAGGGCGGTTACGGTATCGACGATGTGCGCGAGGCCGTGCAGAACGGGCGGTCGTGCCTTGTGCCGTTCACGTCCGCCGAAGGGTCGGGGCACCGCTACCTTTATTTGAAGCCTATGGAAGGCGGCGACACGTATCTGTGCACCACCATGCCTTACGGGTCGGTCGACGACAGCATCGCGTCTTTGAGCGACGTGTTGCAGCAAAACGCCGTGATCATGGGCGGTGCGCTGGCGCTGGCTGTCGGGTCGATCTTTTTGGTGTACTATCTGCTGGCGCGCCGGAACACGCGCTTGCTGGCCGACGAGAAGGCGCGCGCGGAAAGCGCGCTTGACCAGGCACAGCGTGCGAACCAGGCGAAAAGCGAATTCCTTTCGCGCATGTCCCATGAGATCCGCACGCCGATGAACGGGATCATGGGCATGACCTCCATCGCCCTCGAGCACATGGGCGACGACGAGAAGGTGCGCGTTTGCCTGGAAAAGGTCACCATGTCCTCGCGCCATCTGATGGCGCTCATCAACGACATTTTGGATATGAGCAAGATCGAAAGCGGCAAGATCGAGATCAAGAGCGAACCGTTCGATTTCCAGGCGTTCGCAAGCGCGCTCACGGCCGTCTTTGAAGAGCAGGCAGCCGAAAACGGGGTGAACTACGCCACGCGCGAATCCGGCGATCTGCCCGATTTCGCCACGGGAGACGTGTTGCGGCTGAACCAGATTGCGTACAACTTGGTGGGCAACGCGTTCAAATTTACTCCCGAAGGCGGCAGCGTGACCTTGCTGATCGAGCGAATGGCAGGTCCTGAAGACCGCTCTTCGGGGCTTCTGACGGAGGAGGGTCTTGGCGATGGCGCTTCGGGACGCTCCCGCGCCGCTTGCGACGACGCTCTATGGGTGCGGTTCTCGGTTGTCGACACGGGCTGCGGCATCGGGCCGGAGCATTTCGAGAGCATATTCTCTCTGTTCGAGCAGGGAGACCCCTGCACGGCTCGGGCGCATGGCGGAACGGGGCTTGGCCTTGCCATCACGAAGCGGTTCGCCGAGATGATGGGGGGTCGCGTGGGCCTTCAGAGCGCGCTCGGGAAAGGATCGGTGTTCACGGTCGAGCTTCCGCTGGGCCAGGCGTCTGGGAAGGGGTCGGCTTCGGCCTCGGTTGACAGCGGACTTTCGGAATCTTCGTCGTACGACTTCGGCGGCGCACGGGTGCTGGTGGCGGAAGACAACGAGTTGAACCGCGAGATCGCCATTGAGATCCTATCGATGGCGGGCGCTTGCGCGGTCACGGCTGAAACGGGCGCTCGCGCGGTTTCCGTGTTCGCCGAATCCGAGGTTGGCTACTTCGATCTTGTGTTGATGGACGTGCAGATGCCCGAAATGGACGGCTACGAGGCCACCCGCGCCATTCGCGAGCTCGACCGTCCCGACGCTCGTTGCATTCCCATTCTTGCCATGACCGCCAACGCTTTCGTAGAGGACGAGGAGCGCAGCCGACTGAGCGGAATGGACGGACATCTGAGCAAGCCGCTTGATATCCGTCGGGTTTATGCCACAATGGACAAGTTTTTGAAGAAGGCGCGCAAGGAGGGTGGCGCGGCAACCTAGACTGGTCCCGGCTCTTGCGGGACGCGGCCCTGGCGGGCGGAAGGACGGCGGAACGTGAAGAAGCTGATCGCTCAGATCATGAAGTTCGGCGTAGTGGGCGTGATCGCCTTCGTCATAGATTACGGCTTGCTGGCCTTGCTTACCGAAGCGTTCGGCGTCAACTACCTGGTGAGCGCAACCATTTCGTTCACCGTGTCCGTCGTGTTCAACTACGTGGCTTCCATGCGCTACGTGTTCAAGCACAAAGAGGGCATGAGCCGTCGTCGAGAGTTCGTCATATTCGTGGTTTTGTCGGTGATAGGCCTGGGCATCAACAACTTCTGCATGTGGGCGGGCGTTGAGCTTTTGGGCGTGCACTACCTAGTGGTGAAAATAGGGGCCACGTTCGTCGTGATGGTGTGGAACTTCGTCACGCGCAAGAAGTTCCTCGACGCTGGCGACGAGCCTGGCGAGATCTTGGCCGACATAGAGTAGGCGGGAACCCGGCCCGGGGCCTTGACGCGGCGGCGCGCTCGCAGGAAAAGGAAAGGCCAGGCACACGGCCTGGCCCGATGGATCTCTCTGGTGCCCTTGACAGGATTCGAACCTGCGGCTTTCTGCTCCGGAGGCAGACGCTCTATCCCCTGAGCTACAAGGGCACGGGGCATGATTATACGCTATGATGATGCAAATCGGAAAAACAATGCAAGGAATTCTCACGAACATGAATCAAACCATCGCTATCGATCGTATGGGCTACGGCTCCGAGGCCGTCGGCCGTCTTGACGACGGGAAAACGGTATTCGTCGAAGGCGGTGCGCCGGGGGATGTGGTCACCATCGAGATCACGGAAGATAAGCCGGCGTTTGCTCGCGCGCGCATCCTGACGATCGAGGAAGCGTCGCCCGCGCGCCGGATGCCCGTCTGCGCGCACGCTGCTTCGTGCGGGGGGTGCGCCTGGGCCCATTTGTCTTACGAGGCGCAGTTGAAGGCCAAGCGGGACAACGTGGCGGCGGCGCTCGTGCGCACGGCGCACATCGATCGCGAACGTGCGGAGGAGCTGGTGCGGCCCTGCCTGCCCAGCAAGCGGCAATGGGGCTACCGGAACAAGCTCGAACTGGGCGCGCGGTTCGATGATCGCGGCACGTTTCTGCTGGGCTTTCATCGCGAGGGAACGCACGACATAGCCACGCCTGAGACCTGTCCTCTGGCCGCTAAGGCCATCGAAAAAGCCCCCAAGGCGCTGCGCGGCGCGCTGCGATTCGCGCAGGGGTCGTCGGACCTGGGCATATTCCGCGTGGGCGTACGCGCGAGCATGCGGACGCGCGACGTGGAGATAGCGCTGTGGACCGAGCCCGGTGCATTTCCGCGCGCCCATATGGCCAAGATGCTCAAAAGCGCGCTCAAGGCTACGAGCATCGTTCGCGTGATGGCCGATCCTGGCAAGGCCCGCAAGATCAAGGGCGTCGAGACCTTGGACGGGAAGGGCTGCTGGGAAGAAGAGCTGGCCGGTGCCCGATTCTTGACGAGCGCCCCTTCGTTTTTCCAGGTGAATACTGCGCAGGCCGAGAAGCTGATCGCCGAGGTGATCGACGGCCTGGGCGGGCAGGCGTCCCTCGACGGCGCCTTGGTAGCCGATCTGTATGCCGGAGGCGGCACGTTCTCCGTTCCGCTGGCGCTTGCGGGAGCCGAAGTTATCGCGGTGGAGTCGGCCGGATCGTCGGTGCGCGACCTGCGTCGCAACGGCGACATGAACGGCGTGGACATCGAAGTGGTGGGCGGCGACGCAGCCCGCGAGCTGCCCGAGCTGGGCGAGCTTGACGCCTTGGTGGTGGACCCGCCGCGTGCGGGGCTCGCCGACGGCGTGGTCGAGAGCATTGCCGCCGCAGCGCCTGCGAAGGTCGCGTACGTGAGCTGCAATCCCGCCACGTGGGCGCGCGATGTGCAGCGCTTCGAGGCTAACGGCTATCGTCTGTGGCGGGTGCAACCCGTCGACCTGTTTCCGCAGACGCACCACGTGGAAGTGGTCAGCGTGTTCGACCGCGTCGGCTGCTGACGCACGCGGCCGACGCTTTTCCGGGGCGCGAGGTTGACGAAAGGGCAAGCAGGCGGCAACCGCTCGTTGAAACCGCATGGATGTTATAAGATTTTTGCTTGCATGGCCGGTTGACCTGCTAAACTTCTCCTTTGGTATGTAACAAACCATCCGGTCTGCATGCGGATGCACGACAACGTGACGAACGAGATAGAAGGAGCCGACATGGCGCAGTACACTCCTGAATACCAGCCGACGGGCGAAGAGGTCGCCGTCATCAAGACGTCGAAGGGCGACGTTCGCGTCCGGCTGGCGGGCAACGACGCCCCCGTACATGTAGGCAACTTCGTCGAGCTGGCTCGCAAGGGCTTTTACGACGGCTTGAAGTTCCACCGTCACGTTCCGGGCTTCGTCATCCAGGGCGGCTGCCCGAACACGCGCGACCTGTCGTGCGACGAGGTCGTGGCGAAGGCGGGCAATCCGTTCGCCGGATTGGGCACGGGCGGTCCTGGCTACACCATTAAAGAGGAGTTCTCCACGAACCCCAACAACAAGCATGCTGACGGTGCGCTCGCCATGGCGCGCTCGCAGGATCCCAACTCCGCCGGTTCGCAGTTTTACCTGTGCCTGGGAGCTCAGCCCATGCTGGACTCGGGTTACACGGTGTTCGGCCAGACGGTCGAAGGCATGGACGTTATCGGCCAGCTGCGCGTAGGCGACGAGATCCTGGGCATCGAGATCGAGAACGTGGCCGACTAACCGTCGTTCGCGCGTTTTCGCCAAGACCGAAGGAATCAGATGAACAACGAGTTATTCCAACAAGCCCGCGCCGCGTATGCGCGCAAAGACTACGAGAGCGCTCTGTCCACGTATGCGCAGTGCTTGCAGGATGCCAGCAGCCCCCTTGCTCCCGGCGAGATGGGCCAGCTGTACCATCAGATTGGAAACTGCCTGATCAAGCTTCGCAATCCCAACGAGGCCATCCATGCGTACACGCAGGCCACAGCCGATGCCGCGTACGACGCGTGCGGTGCGGTGAACTACAACTTGGGCATGGCCTACGCGGCGCTGCATGACTACGAGGACGCGGTCAAGCACTTCGAGATTGCCGTTTCCGATGCTAAGTACGATGCTTCGTACAAAGCGTATAGCGGCATGGGCAGCGCGCTCATGAAGCTGGGCAAGTCCGCTGAGGCGGGCGTGGCGTTTCGCGAGGCGGCTCTCGACGAGGGTAACCCCGATCCCACCAAGGCGCTTCTGAACCTGGGCGTGTGCTTCATGGCGCTTGACAGGCCGTCGGATGCCGTGGCGTCGTACGAGAGCGCGCTGCAGTTCGACATGGGATCCGACACGCGCAACAAGCTGTACGCGAACCTCGGCCAGGCGTACGTGGCGTGCGGTCAGATGCAGAAGGCCTCCGCGGCCTTCGAAGAGGCCATTGCCGATAAGACGTACTTTCTCTCCGACTCCGCCAGCGTCGACTACCAGCGCGCCGTGGCCGCTGTGGCTCAGGGCACGTCGGAAATCACGCAGGTCATGGCTCCGGTTCCGGCCGTCGCCGACATGTCGGGCCTTGACGTGGCTGCCGATGGAACCGCGGTGTACGTGGAGCAGGATCCGTACGCCAGTGCGCAGCAGGACCCGTACTACTACGCTGATCCCTACGCCCAGCCGAGCCCTTACGGGGCTGCGGGCGGGGACGACCGTTTCTTCAACGCGAGCGACGAAGAGCTTGAGCAGTGGTCGAAGGGCCTAGCCAAGCAGGATCGCAAGCGCCGCAACGTGGGCCTCAAGATCCTCGTGACCATCGTGCTGCTGATCCTGATCGCGTTCGGCGGCGCCGTGTTCCTGTACACGCAGGGCTGGGGCTACCCGACGCAGGAGACGGTGGTCAAGCAGCTGTTCGCCGATCCTCAGAACGCGGTAAGCACCGTGTTCTCGAGCGAAGTCGATTCCGGCAAGGCCGCTTCCATGGTCGAGCCCGTCGTGCAGGATGCGAATCCCGCTATTGACGGCATGAACAAGTCCATGAGCGATTCCACCGTGTACGTGACGGCCAAGACCGCCGAGGGCGGCGACATGCAGTACAAGGTATCGCTCGTGCGCGACATGATCGGCTGGAAGGTTTCCAGCGTTGATCTGTATTTCCCCAGTCAGAATTAACAGGGTTCACCGAAGGCGCGTGCGTTCACGCGCGCCTTCTTCACGTTTGCAATAATGCATGATAGAGAAGGGAACAATATGGCAGTTCAGAAGACGTACAGCATGATCAAGCCGGACGGCGTGCGCAACGGTCACATCGGCGAGATCGTCAACCGCTTCGAGCGCGCGGGCTTGGTTGTCGAGCGCATGGAGCTGGGCATGGTGACCGACGAGCAGGCGAAGGCCAACTACGCCGAGCACGAAGGCAAGCCGTTCTACGACGGTCTGATCTCCTACATCACCAGCGGTCCGGTGGTCAAGATGGTTATCTCCGGCGAGGGTGCCGTGGCGAAGTGCCGCGCGCTCATGGGCGCCACTAATCCGGCGGAAGCAGCCCCCGGCACGATTCGCGGTGATTTCGGTCTCATCATGGACGAGAATGTCATCCATGGATCGGATTCCCCTGAATCCGCCGAGCGCGAGATCGGCATCTTCTTTGCGTAAGCGGGTCGAGAACGACCGGTAACGCCAAAGGCCCCTTCGCTCGGCAACGACGAAGGGGCCTTTCCATGCCCGATACATCTGCTCACCCAGACGAGAAACGGACGAGAGCATGCTCTATCGTGTTATCGATGCAACTGAGTTGCCAGCGCTCGTGTCGGCGTTCATGGAGTCCTATGAGGTGGTGGCCCCGGTCAAAAGCGATCAGGGCTATTCCTTCGAGGCCATCGCTTCGCCGGATGACGTGGAGTTGGCCTACGAGACCACCATCGCGTCGCCGAAGAAGTACTTCCTGCCGCCGGTCGAGACCCTTATGACGTTCGATGTTGCCGACAACTCGGTCACCGAGTTCGCAGCGGAGATCACGCCGCGTGTCATCTTCGGGGTTCATGCGTGCGATATCAACGCTATCAACCGCTTGGATTTGGTGTTCAAGGACGGTCGCTACCCTGATCCGTACTACGTGGCGCGTCGCAACGCGACGCTCATCGTGGGCATCAGCTGCATGCCCACCGCCACGTGCTTCTGCCATTTGTGGGATGCTGACGAAGCTCGCTTCGGATACGACTTGTTCTTGCAGGATCTTGGCGACAAGTACCTGGTGAGCATTTCGAGCGTCGAGGCTGCGAACATATTGGAGGCCGCCTGCAACCCGCGCGTCGCAACTGACGAGGACCGTTTCGAGTTCCGTCAAGCCACGCGTCGGCGCCAGGAGTCCTTTAACGGCTCGATCCCCGATATCACCGACGTGGCCATGCTCATGGACGCGTTCCATAAGGATCCGTACTGGGACGAGCTAGGCGGGCGCTGCCTGTCATGCACGGCATGTTCGGCCGTATGCCCCACGTGCTTCTGCTTCGATATTCAAGATACGTTCGACCCGGACGGCAAAACCGGACGACGCGAGCGCGTGTGGGATGCGTGCACGGCCCCCCAGTTCGCCGAAGTGGCCGGCGGGCACAACTTCCGCGACGATGGCCGCACGCGCGTACGGCATCGTATGTACCACAAGCTCAACGGCTTTCTGGCGAACCACGATCGCATGCTCTGCGTAGGCTGCGGTCGGTGCGTGAAGGCGTGCAAGGCAAACATCAATCCCATTGAAGTGCTGGAGTTCTTCGAGAGGAAGGGGGCCGAGGATGCCCAGTAGCTGCGCTGTTTCCACCGTGCAGGTGCGCCCGTTCGCGGGCGGTCCCGTTCCGCTTTCGGGGACCGAGATGATGATGTCGAACCCGTATCGTCCTTGGCCGGCGCGCATCACGTCCATCACCGAGCTGACCGCGACGGAGAAGCTGTTCGAGTTTCGTCTGATCGACGAGCGCATCCGCGATGCGTTCCATCATGAGCCCGGGCAGTTCGTCGAGGTATCCATCTTCGGGGTGGGAGAGGCTCCCATCTCCATTTCCAGCTCGCCGTCCAAGCACGGCTTCATCGAGTTGTGCGTGCGCCGCACGGGCAAGTTCACCGAGGTGCTGCACCAGATGCAGTGCGGCGACATCGTGGGCCTGCGCGGGCCGTTCGGCCGTGGTTTTCCCTTCGAGGACATGAAGGGCCACGACATCTTGCTGGTTGCGGGCGGCTTGGGCATCGCGCCTTTACGCTCGCTCATCAACAACATCCACGACGAGCGCAGCGAGTTCGGCAAGGTTACCATCATCTACGGGTCGAAGAATCCCTCCGAAGTGATGTTCCGCAACCAGTTCGAGATGTGGCGCCACCGCAAGGATTTCGACCTGTACCTGACCGTCGACAACCCCGACGATACATGGGATGGGGAAGTGGGTCTGGTTACGAAGCCTTTCGAACATTTGGAAGTCGATCCCGACAACACGTTCGGGGCGCTGTGCGGGCCGCCGGTCATGTACCGCTTCGTCATCGACGAGATGCGCAAGAAGGGCATCAGCTACGACCATATCTATTGCAGCTTCGAACGGCATATGAAGTGCGGCATGGGCAAGTGCGGCCATTGCCAGATTGGGCACCAGTACGTATGCATCGACGGTCCCGTGTTCAACTATTGGGAAGCCAAGAACATTCAGGGGTCGATGTAGGATGAATGGGAGCGATATGAGCGGAAACTGCATTGCCTGTCAGGAGAAGCCGGTCGCGCCGCGCGTGGTGGTAGCCGGGTTGGCCAGCTGCTTTGGCTGCCAGTTGCAGATCACGAATGCGGAAGCGCACCTGCTGGACGTGCTGGGCCAGATCGACCTGCGTTATTGGCAGCTGGCCTCGAGCGAGCCCATGCCCGACGAGTTCGACGTGGCCATCATCGAAGGGGCGGTGACCACCGAAGAGGCGGAGGCTACCGTGCGCATGCTGCGCGACCGCGCGCGCGTGCTGATCGCCATCGGGGCGTGCGCCACGACGGCCGGCATCCCCGGCATGGCGGCCGACCACTTTCTCGAGCGACCCGGCCAGGTGTACGACCGTCTGCCCGACGCGTGTGGCGACATGATCGCCCCGCGGCCGATCAGCGCGGTGGCGGACGTGGACTACGAAGTGCGCTGCTGCCCCATCGACACCCTCGACTTCCTGGATGTTCTGCAGCGCGCCCTGTACGGGTCGAACAAGGGGTTCCCCACCAAGACCATGTGCGGCGACTGCAAGCGCAACGAGTCGAGCTGCTTCTTCGGAAAGGGAACGTTGTGCCTGGGGCTGGTCACCGTGGCCGGTTGCGGCGCGAAGTGCGTGAACCTGGGTCGGCCCTGCAACGGATGCCGCGGTCTTTCGCCCGACGCGAACCTGGCGTCGGCACGGGAGGCGGTGGCGCGCTACGGCGTGTCCGTTGCCGACTTCGATCAGGCGCTCGAGATGTTCAATCAGGTAAACCCCGCCCTTGCGGCGAGCGAGTGAGGACCATCCCATGACGAAAACCGCTATACACGTCGACCATATCGCCCGTATCGAGGGCCACGGCAACGTGCACGTGGTCATCGAGGACGGGGCTGTGAAGACCGTCGAGATGAACGTGGTCGAACCTGCACGCCTGTTCGAGAGCATGGTGCGCGGTCGCCGGTTCGAAGAGATCCCCTACATTGCCTCGCGCATCTGCGGCATTTGCTCGGCGAGCCACGTGGTCACCGACCTGTTGGCCATCGAGCGCATCTTCGGCGTGCAGGTAACCGATCGCACGCATGCGCTGCGCGAGCTTCTGGTGTACGGGTCGTACTTGCAGAACCACGCATCGCACCTGTTCGTGTTCGCCGCCCCCGATTTCGTGGGCATGAAGAGCGTGTTCCCGTTGGCCGAGGTGAACCCGGAGCTGTTCGAGCAGGCTCTGGGGCTGAAGGCTCTTGGAAACGAGCTGTGCACGCGCGTCGGCGGGCGCAGCATCCATCCCATCACTGCGGTGGTCGGCGGCTTCACGCACGAATTGGAGGCGGGGGAGTACCTTGAGCTTGCCGAGAAGATGGACGCCGCGCGCGCGTTCGCTTCGGCGACGGTCGACTTGTTCGACTCGTTCAAGGTCCCCGACATTCAGACTGCAGGAGATATGCTGGCCATGGTGGCGCCCGACCGCTACCCAGTGTGCGATTCGCGCACGGCCCGATTCCTGGATGCCGACCTGACGTTCGATGCCGACGAAGCGACCAACGAGCTGGAGGAATTCGCGGTTCCTCATTCGGCCGCCTTGCTCTCGCGCGTGCGTTCCACCGGCAAGCCCTTCTTCACGGGCGCGCTTGCCCGTATCAACGCCTCGTGGCAGCATTTGAGCCAGGATGCCAAGGTTGCCGCAGCGAAGGCGGGCCTGCGTCCTCCCGAGCGGAACCCCTACATGAACAACGTGGCGCAAGCGGTCGAGTTGGTGGATGCGCTCGAGCGTTGCGCTGCGCTATGCCGCCGTCTTGCCGAGCAGGACGGTTTCGAGGGGTCGAGCGTGCCGGTTTCGTTCGAGGTCAAGGCGGGTCGCGGCACGGGATTCACCGAAGCTCCGCGCGGCGCGTTGTTCCATGAGCTGGAATTGGACGAAGAGGGCCGCGTGGTGCATGCGTCCATCATGACGCCCACGGCTCAAAACGTCGCCAACCTTGAGGCCGACATGCGCCTTTTGGCAGAGACGCTGGTGGCCGACGGCCTCGACCGCGACGCCATTCAGCTGGAGATCGAGAAACTGGTTCGCGCCTACGACCCCTGCCTCTCCTGCAGCGTCCACTAAATGAGACAAAGGGACGGGGTCAATGTCTCATTTTGCCGGTGAGACGAGGGCTCGCTCGCTTGTTTGGGAGCTCGGGCGAGTCGGAGCGAACGCGTGTCGACGGGTTTGCGGTCTTGTGCCGCGAACCCGTTTCTTCTTTATGCCGTGGCAAGGAGGGCATCGCGCACCGTCAGGCTCGTGCGATGATATTTCTGCCAATGCCCGTGAGCCGCTCGATCTGGCGAATGGAGAGTCCGAGCATCTTCAGCCTACGCAAAGCCCGGTTTCGCTCTTTGTTGTCGAACAGCGCGAATCGATCCGCGAAATCCGGGCCGAAGCAGGATTGAACGATGCGCGCCGCCTCCGCCTCGCTTATGCGCGGATGCCTTTCGTCGAGGGTCGCCATATGATCCCGGCCGTTGGATGGATTACAGAAGTCGGCGAAGCTTTCTTTCCCGCCCGCCAAGTCGAGGACGGTTTCGACGGCGCATAGCCGGGGCTTGCCCAGGTATTCCCGGAAGCTGCTCCAGGGATAGTTTTCAGGACGGGCGATGCCTAGATCCATCGGATTGAGATGGATGTAGCGCACTGCTGCCAGCAGGTGCTCGTCCGTTTCGATGGGCAGGCTGTCGAAACGGTCTTGGAGCACGGGGCCGACGTGTCCGTGCCGTCCGTTGAAATAGTGAGCATACGAGGTCGTCAGGCGATGCATTCCCTTCGATAAGCTTCTCACCTGGGTTTTCGCAAGGAGATGGATATGGTTGTCCATGAGGCACCAGGCAAGCAAGCCGATGTCGTCTTTCGTTGTGAGTTCGCAGAACCCGCTCACGAAGCGCTTTCGATCCGCGTCGTCATCGAAGATCCTGCGGCGTCCGGTTCCGCGCGCGGTAACGTGGTAGAGGTCGCTTGCCGACTCCCGGCGGGCTGTTCTTGGCATGGTCGCTCCTGTCCTTTGAAGGAAACGAAACAAGCTGCTGCTCGGAAAAGTATGGCATATAACAATAAGTAATGCAGTCAGAAATCACAAGTGAGACAAAGGGACGGGGTCAATGTCTCATTTTGGCCCGCAGGCCAGAAAATGAGACATTGACCCCGTCCCTTTGTCTCACTTGTGCCCCTCGTGGATTTTCGCGCGGGGAAAACCCCCTGTGCTAGAATTCAGTTTCACGTAGAAACGAGATACAAGGGGTTTGCCCGTATGTCCTTCTTAGATATGTTTTCGGGTTTGACGGGCCAGATGTCCACGGACATGGCTATCGACCTCGGAACTGCTAATACATTGGTTGCCATTCCGGGCGAAGGCATCGTCGTCAACGAGCCTTCGGTTGTGGCTATCGAAAAGGCGACGCATCGCGTGCTTGCCGTCGGCCACGAGGCCAAGAACATGATCAACCACACGCCGGAAGCGTTTTCGGCCGAGCATCCGCTGCACGACGGCGTGGTGGCCGACTACGACGTGACCGAGGCCATGATCTCCGCCTTCATCAACAAGGCGGCTCCGCGCAAATACCCGTGGCAGGCGAAGCCCCGCATCGTCATCTGCATTCCCTGCGGCGCCACGTCGGTGGAGAAACGCGCCGTGTTCGAGGCGGCGGTGCAAGCCGGCGCGCGCCAGGCGTATCTCATCGAAGAGCCTATGGCGGCTGCAATGGGCGCCGACCTGCCCGTGACCGAGCCTACGGGCTCGATGGTCGTGGACATCGGCGGCGGCACCACCGAGGTGGCGGTCATCTCGCTGGGCGGCATCGTCACGTCGTCTTCGCTGCGCTTGGCCGGCAACCGCATGGACGAAGCCATCGCCATGCACTTGCGCGACCTTTTGGGCATCAAGATCGGCGAGCGCACGGCCGAGATCATCAAGATCAAGATCGGCTCCATCCTGCCGTTCGAGGACGGTCGCGAGCGCGACATGATCATCTCGGGCCAGGACGTCATCACCGAGCAGCCGAAAGAGGTCACCATCCAGTCCGAGGACGTGCGCCAGGCTCTTATCGCCCCGTGCGAGGAGATGGTCGTGCATATCAAGGAGACGTTCAAGAAGACGAACCCGGACCTGGCTTCCGACATCATCCAGAACGGCATCCTGTTGACGGGCGGCGGCGGCCTTCTTGCCGGTCTCGATCGCTACCTGACGGACAAGCTGGAGATTCCCGTGTGGACGAGCGAGACGGCGCTCACCAACGTGGTCATGGGCTGCCTCAAGGTGCTCGAGACGCCCACGGCGCTCAAGCAGACCCTCATGCGGTCGAAATAGGGTTGAGCCGGCTTTCTTATGGCGCTTAACTTCCAACAAAGAAACTCGGCGTTTCTGCGCCGGGTTCTGCTCGTTGCATTCCTGGTGATGTCGATCGTGCTGGTTGCGGTATATGCACGCGAAGGGGAGAGCGGTCCTGTTCATGCTGTGCAGGGAGCCGTGTCGAACGCGGTCGCGCCGCTTAGGTTCGTGGGCGCCGCTGCCGGCTCAGCTACGAGCGCCGCGGGCGAGGGCATCGAGAACGCCACTGCGGACGAATCGACGCTTTCGGGCTTGCGCGAGTACAACGCCGAGCTCATAGAACGGTACGCGCAGATGGAGGAGTACCGACAGGAGAACGAGCGCCTGCGTCAACTGCTCGACCTCAAAGATGCGGCCGGCATCAACGGGGTGGGCGCGCGCGTCATCGGTCGCAGCTCCGAAGCCTGGAGCCAGACGGTGACCATCGACAAGGGCTCGGCTGACGGCGTGGACAGCGGCTTGACCGTCATGGCCGCATCGGGCGTCGTGGGCCAGGTGTTCGAGACGGCCGAGCATACTGCCAAGGTTCGCCTGCTGTCGGATCCGAAATCCGGGGCGGCGGCGCTCGTGCAGTCGAGCCGCGCCGAAGGCATCGTTCGCGGCTCCCTAGAGGGGCTGCTGTACCTTGAGAATCTCGATGCCGACGCGACGGTGAATCCGGGCGACGTTGTAGTCACCTCGGGTTTGGGCGGAAGCTATCAGAAGGGTCTGGTCATCGGCACGGTGGTCAAGGTTGATTCCCAACAGGGCGGTGCGACGCGACGTGCGGTGGTCTCGCCGAACGATCAGGCTTCTTCGCTTGAAGAGGTGCTCGTGGTGTTCGGCGTGGGCTCCGACGAGTCGGACGCTTCGTCGGGATCTTCGAACGCGGGTAACGAAGGGAGCGATGCATGATGGGCCCTGAGCGCAGCAATGCCGTGGTTGCGGTCGGCGCGGTCGTGGCCGTCTTGCTCCAGATCGTCGTGGCTCCCAATATAGCGTTGTTCTCTGCTCAGCCAAATTTTCTTTTGGCGTACGTGCTGGTGGTCGCCATCGTGAGGCCGAACGAGGCGGGACCCGTCCTGCCGTTCGTTTTGGGGCTCGTGTACGATTTGACGGGCTCCGGGCCGGTGGGTGCGATGGCATTCCTGTTCGTGCTCTTCTCGTTCGTCGCTTCGCGCGCGTTCGCTATCCTCGATAACGATACGTTGTTCATGCCGTTGACCATTTTCGCGGTGAGCGTTCTTTCGGTTGAGATGCTGTACGGCGGGCTGCTCATGGCAACCGGGCTTTCCGCGAGCGCGCTTGACGCGTTTCTGTACCGGGCGCTGCCGTGCGGGCTTTACGACTGCATCGTTGGTCTGGTGCTGTACCTGATCATGGCGCGCCTGATGGTCGGCGGCTCCCAGGACCGCGGACTGCGCACGCCTCGGCTGCGCTAGGAGGCGGTCTGCATGCTTGTCGCCATCATAGCAGCTGTTGTTGCGGCCATCGTGGCCGTTGCGGCCATAGCCATCGCGTTCTCCATCGTGAAGGGCCGTGCATCGTCCAATGTGAGCGTCAAGAAAGACGTGCGCTCCATCAGCTCGGTAGGCGTGTCATCCACGCTGCCCGATTCCGCTAAGCGCGTGGCTGGTTCTGGCTCCGGGCATGCGACCGGCGTGCAGCAGGCTGCTCCGAATCCGTCCGGTAACCTTAAGTCGCGCTTCGTGGCCATGGGCGTGCTGGCCGCCGGCGTGTTCGGATCGCTGACGGCGAAGATCTGGAGCATGCAGGTGCTCGAGCAGAGCGAGTTTCGCAGCGCTTCGGACGAAAACCAGTACAGCATCGTGTACAAGCCGGCGCCGCGCGGCCGCATCCTGGATGCCGACGGATTGCCGCTCGTGAAGAACCGCTCGTCGTTGACGGTGCTGGCCGATCCGGACGTGGCGAACGACCGCGACGTGGTCCAGCGCCTGTCCGCCACCCTGGGCGTGCCCTACAACGTGGTGCGCAAGCGCGTCCTCGATGCTTCGAGCGGCGCGCAGAGCCAGCGCGTGGTGGCCAGCGACGTGCGTATGCGCGACATCGCGTTCATCATGGAGCATTCCGACGCGTTTCCCGGCATCACGGTGGAGGAGCGCGCGGTGCGCGACTATCCTTACGGCGCGCTCGCGGCGCACGTGGTGGGCTATACAGGATTTCCCAGCGAGGATGATTTGAAGAACCCGCCCGAGGGCCGCGTCGTGAAGTCGGGCGACTCCATTGGCAAGGCGGGCGTAGAACTGGTGTACGACGATTTGCTCGCGGGCGATCACGGAGAGAAGAAGGTGATAGCCGACACGCACGGCAACGTCGTGGACGTGGTGAGCGAAACCCAGCCTGTCAGCGGCTCCGACGTGCACCTGACCATCAAGGGGCCGGTGCAATACGCATGCGACCGCGCGCTCGCCGAACTCATAGCCCCGAAAGACGGCACCATCGGCACGGGCAAGGGCACGGCGGGCGCTGCCGTGGTCATGGACGTGCGCGACGGCGGCATCGTGGCCCTGGCCAGCTATCCTACGTTCGCGCCTGAAACGTTCTCCGGCTCCATCTCGCAGGATGTATGGGACGTGTATCGCTCCGATGAGGCGCACCACCCCATGCTGAACCGCGTGATCGGCGGCACGTATCCGGCTGCTTCCACCTACAAGGCGTTCACGAGCCTGGCGGCGTTGGCCAACGGGTTTGCGGACACCTCGCGCACATGGAACTGCACCGGTTCGTGGGACGGTTGGGGCTCGGGCGACGTGCAGAAGTGCTGGAAGCGCTCCGGGCACGGAACGCTCGACCTGCGCGGCGGCATCGTGAACTCGTGCGACGTGGTGTTCTACGACATAGCGTACAGCTTCTTCGAGCATAGCTCGCTCGGACGCGGTCCCGCTACGGTGTCGGACACGGCTATGCAGGACTATATAAAGAAGTACCGCTTCGGCGAGCGGACGGGCATCGACCTGCCCGCCGAGGAAGCCGGCCGCGTGCCGACGCCCGAATGGAAGGCCGATTATTTCAAGGACACGCCCGAAGAGGCGGCCTGGAAGGGCGGCGATTCCACCAACATGGTCATCGGCCAGGGTTACGTGCTGACCACGCCTTTGCAGATCGCGGTGGCGTACGGCGGTCTTGCAACCGGCAAGATCATGAAGCCCCATCTGCTGAAAGAGGTGCGCAACGCGGGAGGCGACGTGGCACTGTCGGCGAAGGCGGAGGTAGTGGCGGAACCCGACGTTCCCATGAAGGACCTTGCGTTCGTGCGCGACGCGCTCAAGGGCGTGACCGTGGAGAACGCTGAGATCGCGTCGCTGTTCCACGAGCGGGGCATCGATCCGGCCATGGTGGCCTGCAAGACGGGTACCGCCGAAATGGCGGGCAAAGACGATTACGCGTGGTTCGCTTGCTACGCTCCCTACGACGATCCCAAGTACGTGGTGGCCTGCGTGGTGGAAGAGGGCGGCGGCGGTTCGGCCGTCGGCGCTCCTCTGGGCGCGGAGCTTCTGGCTGCCGTGTTCGACTACGATGCAGGCACGTACGCCGACATGGGAAAGATTGCCGGCTCGACGGGCAAGGCGGTCGAATACAAGGGATCGTCAAGCGGACGAACGGACTAGGAAAGAGGCGTCATGGCGCAGCTGCCCCAGATCAACTCGGTCAAGGCTCCCGATAGGGCCGTAACGCAAGCCACGCGGACGCGACGCTTCCCCTGGCTCAACCTTCCGTTTGCCATCGTGGTGACGCTTCTGGTGTGTTACGGACTGGTGATCGTTTACTCGGCGGTGCTCAACGACCCCGATTACAAGTTCTCGCGTCAGCTTATGGGCGTGGCAGTCGGCGCGGTGGCCATGGTGCTTGTTTGGCAGTTCGATTACCGAAGGCTGTCCGACTACACCACGCTGTTCCTCATTGTGAACGTGGTGCTGATCCTGTCGCCGCACTTGCCGATCATCGGCGTGAACACCATGGGCGCCACGTCGTGGATCAACATCGGCATGCAGATCCAGCCGGGCGAGTTCGCTAAAGTGACGGTCATCCTCTTGGATGCCAGCATCATGGCGCGCTACGGCGGCAGGCTTGACGATCCGCGCGAGTACCTGAAAGCGCTCGGCCTTATGCTGGTGCCGTTCGTATGCATTATGACGCAGCCCGACCTGGGCACCGGACTGGTGTATCTGTTCATCGGCGCCGTGGCGCTGGTGGTGGGCGGCGCGCGCCCGAAATACCTGCTGATCACGCTGGCGGCCGGCATTGCGGCGGTGGCGGCCGTGTTCGCTATCGACGAGGTCATCAAGAACTCGTCGGGAGAATACAAGCTGCTCAAGCAGTACCAGCGCAACCGCTTGCTGGTGTTTCTCTATCCTGATCTCGACCCTAACGGCGAAAGCTACAACCTGCGCCAGGCGCAGATCGCCATCGGGTCGGGAGGCTTGTTCGGCAAGGGCCTGCTTCAAGGCACCCAGCATTCCTTGGGCATCTTGCCCGAGGCTCCCACCGACTTCATCTTCTGCGTCTTGGCCGAAGAGCTTGGGTTTTTCGGTGTGCTGGTGCTGCTTTCGCTGTACGCGTCGCTTGTTTTGATAAGCTTCCGTATTGCGGCGGCGGCCAGCGACCTCTTCGGCATGACCATCGTCATGTGCGTCGTGGGCATGTGGCTGTTCCAGATTCTCGAGAACATCGGCATGGACTGCGGGCTCATGCCCATCACGGGCATCCCCTTGCCGTTCATGAGTTATGGGTCGTCGTTCATGATGGTCAACTTTATCATGGTGGGTATGATCGGCTCTGTGTGGACCCACAACATGGCAAGCAAGCGTTAGGGAAGAAGGCGGTTATGCAGCTACCCGTTGACGTCAAGGCGGTTATCGACGAGGCCACCAATATCGACGAGGCCCGTCGCACTTCCATTTCAGTGAGCGTTTACCTGGACGATACCGCTCCCGGCGATGTGCAAGCGCATGTCCGTCAGGCGTTCGCCAGTGCGTCCGCGCATGCGCGCGTATCGCTGACGTACCTGGATGGCCGTCCGTTCGTGCCGTATGCGGGCGACGACATGGCGGTTATCGTGGCGGGACTGGGCGATCAGGTGGGCGTGTGCGCTCAGCACGTGCGCTCGGTGGGCGTGCCGGTCATGGTGGTGACCACGTTGCCGGAGCTGGTTTCCGACATAGCGCGGGCCTCCGGCTTCCCCATTCCGGACGGCGACGTGATCTCGCCGAAAATCGTGCAGCCCAAGCAGCTGCCCGCCGAAGGGGAGGATCCGTCTGCCGCGCAGTCTTTGACCGAGCCGTACGCGCTCGACGATGCAAGGGCCGCGTCGCTTTCGGAGCGCATGGGAGGCTGGGTCATCGACGCCTGCAACGATAAGCGCCTTGCCTGCGCGCTGGCGTTCCCGTTCGTGCGCAAGCCGCTGTCCATGGAAGCTGTGAACGCGACGTCTTTGCAGAACGCGGGCGTGGGCTTGCTGGTCATCATTCCGGGCGCCGATATGCCCGTCATGACGCTCAACCAGGCGAAGATGCTGCTCATGATAGCCGCCGCCTATGGCGAGGAGCTCAACATGGAGCGCGTCAAGGAGCTGGCTGCGTTGGTGGGCGGCGCGTTCGCGTGCCGTGCGGTCGCTCGTCAGCTGGTGGCGTTCGTTCCCGCGCTTGGCTGGGCCGTGAAGGCGGCGATCGGGTACACGGGCACGCAGGCCATGGGCCGCGCCGCGATCGAGTACTACGAAGGCGGCCCGAACCTGGGCAAGCTGACCGACGCCGTGGCTTCCGCTCGCGACAAGGTGGTCCAAGCCGCCGCGAGGCGCGCAGCTCAGAAGGCGCAGGCCACTGGCGCAAAGGCCGTGGAGGCCGTGCGCGCCAAAGCCGCGCAGGCGGTCGGCGGCGTGCGCCCGGGAGGTAGCGCGACCAAGGGACGCTAGTTCGCGCTTTTGTTCCGGGGGCCCGCTCGGTCCCCGGTGTTCTGCTTGTTTTTTGCTCATCCCGCATTCGAAGAGGGGAAATTCCGATGAAGGATCTTTGGCCGCAGCTCGAGCCGCTGCTTGTGCACGCAGAGCGTCCTGCTCGCTATCTAAACCATGAGTACGGCTGCGTGTACAAACCTGAAGCTGACTTTCGCTTCTGCATGGTGTATCCCGATACGTACGAGCTGGGCCAAGCGAACCAGGCGTTGCGCATTCTGGTGAACGCGGTGAACGCCCAGGAGGGCATGGCGGCCGAGCGCGCCTTCCTTCCGGCTTCGGACATGTGCGACACGCTGCGCGCCGAGAGCCTGCCGCTGTTCAGCATCGAGAGCTGCGCGCCGGTGGCGTCGTTCGATGCCGTGGGCATCACGCTGCCGCATGAGCTTGCTGCCACGAACGTGCTGGAGACGCTCGATTTGGCGGGCATCGCGCTGCATGCGGCGGATCGCGGAGAGGACGATCCGTTCGTGATGGGCGGCGGGCCATGCGCCTTCAACCCCGAGCCGTACGCCCCGTTCTTCGATTTCATAAGCATCGGGGAGGGGGAGGAGGCCCTGCCCGAGTACCTGGCCATTGTCAGGCGCATGCGCTCGGAAGGCGCGTCGCGCGCCGACATCCTGCGCACGCTCGCCCAGCAGCCGGGCTGCTACGTGCCCTCGCTGTACCGTTGGCGCGACGAGGCATCCGCCCAGGAAGCGGGCTCGTGGATCGAGCCGATGGAGCCGGGAGCGCCCGAGCGCATCGACAAGCGACTGTTCGAGGGCTTTGCCGAAAGCCCCGGATGGGAGCCGTGTATCGTCCCGTTCACGGAGGTGGTGCATGATCGTCTGAACGTCGAGATCCTGCGCGGCTGCGCACGCGGATGCCGTTTTTGCCAGGCGGGCATGATGTATCGTCCCGTGCGCGAGCGCTCGGCGGACAACGTGGTGGAATCCGTGGTGTCGGGTTTGGCTGAAACGGGCTACGACGAGGTGAGCCTGACCTCGCTTTCTTCGACGGACCATTCGCAGATCGCCGACATTCTCACGCGGCTGAACCGGGCGTGCGACGGCAAAGGCGTGCGCATTTCGGTGCCTTCCCAGCGCCTTGATTCGTTCGGCGTGGACATGGCCGAGCTGGTGGCGGGCCAGAAGAAGGGCGGGCTCACCTTTGCGCCGGAAGCCGGCACCCAGCGTTTGCGCGACGTTATCAACAAGAACGTGACGGAGGACGACCTGTTCGGTGCGCTCGACGCCGCGTTCTCGGCAGGATGGCGCCGTTGCAAGCTCTACTTCATGATCGGGCTTCCCACGGAAACCGACGAGGACATCAAGGGCATTGCCAGCTTGGCGCAGCGCGCGTACGACCGCATGAAGGCGGCCACGCCGCCTGAGCAGCGCGGCAGCCTGCGCATGAGCATCTCGTGCGCGCTGTTCGTGCCGAAGGCCCAGACCCCGTTTCAGTGGGACGGGCAGATTCCTCCCGAGGAAGCGCTGCGGCGCGTGAACCTGTTGCGCAATTCGGTGAAGTACCGCGCGATCGACGTGCACTGGCACGATCCCTCCACCAGCTTCGTGGAAGCCGTGATGAGCCGTGCTGGTCGCGAAGGCGCGGCGTGGGTCGAGGCTGCTTGGAGGCGCGGCGCGCGCTTCGATGCGTGGACCGAGCATTTCAATGCGCAAGCATGGCGCGATGCCGCGCAGGAAGTGGGCATCGACCCCGAAGCCATCGCCCAAACGGCGTACCCGACCGACCGCGTCATGCCGTGGTCGCATATCACCACCGGTGTATCCACGCGCTTTTTGGCGCGCGAGCGCAAGCTTGCCGAGCAGGAGCGTACGACGCCCGACTGTACGTTCGGAGCCTGTTCGGCGTGCGGCGCCTGCCCGTCGCTGGGGGCGGACAACGAACTGGCGCGGCCGCGCGTGGCCAGCGGGTCCAACGCGCAGCCGGAGTCGTCGGATTCCGATCTTCGCGCGCACGCCGCCGCTCCGGAGGATGCCCCGGCGGCCTTCGATGAATGCCAGGAGGAAGTTCATGTCTGATCCGAACCTGTTTCGCCTTCGCGTGACGTTTTGCAAGCAGGGGCGCTTGGCGCTGCTCTCGCACTTGGAGGTGGCGCGCGCCCTCGAGCGGGCCGTGCGTCGCGCGGGCCTGCCGTTTGCCGTGAGCCAGGGTTTCTCCCCGCATATGAAGATCGCCTTCGGGGCCGCTTTGCCGGTTGGCGTGGGCGGCACGCATGAGCTCTTCGACTTGCAGATGACGCGCTACGTGGCTCCGGAGGAGGCGTTGGAGGCTCTTCGCGATGCGAGCGTCCCTGATTTGATGGTCAAGGATTGCGCGTACATCGATTCGCGGACGCCGGCTGCGTCGGCCGCATATCCGATAGGGACGTATCGGGTGCTGCTCTCCTGCGCCCCCGCCCAGCTGCCGGTGCCCGAAGAGATCACCGTGATTCGCAAGAAGAAAGAGAAGGTTCTGCGGGTTTCCGACTTCCTGGTGGGAGAGATGGAGCTTGCGGGAGCCGTCCTCACGTTTTCGTTGGAGTCGAAGCCTACGGGGTCTTTGCGCCCGGACGTGCTGCTGCAGGCGTGCTGCGATCAAGCGAACGCCTCCGAGGCCGACGGGGGCGATCGGGCTGCTGCTCCTCTGGCGTACTTGATCGATAACAAGGATCCGTCGCTGATTGACGAAGATCCGTGCGACGAAGGTCGGTTGCTCCAGGTAGTGACCGTCACTCGCATCGACCAGCGAGCCGTTTGAGGCCGGCGGTTCTCAACGGTGCGAACGCGGGCGCTTCGTGCGCCCGCGTTTTTTCAGGGGCTCTGCGCGTTCAGGATCCCGTGTTTTCCCATCTTGGGGTTGGTTCCACGGATTCCCGGCAAGGGGTCCGACTCCGGGCGTTCTTGACGCCGCAGGCTTCCGGTTCTGTCAAAACGAACGAGTTTTGCTGGTCCTCGAATCAGGATAAAGGCTAAGGTCGATCGTCTGACCTGGTACGATGGAATACGTGCTCGAGCGCTTCGCCTGCAAGAGGTCGAAAATCGCCGCAAAACTCGTTCGTTTTGACAGAGCGGGGCACCGGACAGCAAAAAAGCCCGCGTAAGCGGGCTTCTGCAATCAAATGGCGGGATGTACGAGACTCGAACTCGCGACCTCCGACGTGACAGGCCGGCGCTCTAACCAACTGAGCTAACACCCCAGATGCGGCAGTGAAGTAAATGGCGGGATGTACGAGACTCGAACTCGCGACCTCCGACGTGACAGGCCGGCGCTCTAACCAACTGAGCTAACACCCCTTGCTTCAGCAGCGCGGATTATTGTACCGGGTGTTTTCCTGTCGCGCAATACCTAATTTCAAAAACTTTTGATTCTCATGCGTTCTCATGCGTTCAGTTGATTTGCAGGCTGAACCGAACACTTTGCTTTTTCTCTTGAACTTAGCCGTACGCGTGCAGCTAAGTTTGAGAATCCTTGCCTAAGGGTGGGCCGAAGGGGCCTGCCGAAAAGGAAAGGACAA
>NZ_QICD01000027.1 GCF_003726035.1 Paraeggerthella hongkongensis | reverse complement strand
TGTCGGTGTCGGTGGTGGAGGAGATCGCCTACCAGAACGGCTGGATCGATCGGGGGCAGCTTCTGGACGCCGCCGCGAAGTACGGCAAGTCCGTCTACGGCCAGCATCTGAGGAAGGTCGCCGAGGGCAAGATCGTCCCGCACAAGGAGGCGATGTAGGCATGAGGATTCTCGTGACCGGAGGCAGCGGCCAGCTGGGCAACGAGATAAGGCGCTGCCTGGAGACCATGGGCGCCGAGATCGGCCCGATCCCGGAGGCGTACGCGGGGGCGAGCGCGGAGTACGTCGACTACGACGCCCTCGACGTGTCGGACGGGGCCGCCGTGGCCGCCTGGTTCTCCGAGCGCGGGCCTTACGACCTGGTTGTCAACTGCGCGGCCGTCACGAACGTGGACGGCTGCGAGAAGAACGAGGCGGGCGCCTACCGCGTGAACGCCCATGGAGCGGAGCACCTCGCGCGCGCGTGCGAAGCCTGCGGGGCGAAGCTCGTGCACGTGTCGACGGACTACGTGTTCCCCGGCGACGACCCCGAGCCGCGCGAGGAAGGCGATCCGGTGGGACCCATCAGCGCTTACGGGCGCACGAAGTGGGCAGGGGAGGTTCTGGCGACCGACGCCTGCAGCCGCGCGTTCGTGGTCCGCACCGCCTGGCTCTACGGATACGTCGGCGGCAACTTCGCGAAGACCATGATGCGCCTCGCGCGCGAGCACGGCAGGATCAGCGTCGTGGCCGACCAGCTCGGGAACCCGACTTCCGCCAACGACCTGGCGTACGAGATCCTGCGCATCGCCCAGACCGAGAATTACGGCACGTATCACTGCACGAACGAGGGCACCTGCTCATGGTTCGATTTCGCGTGCGCGGTGGTGGACGGGGCCGGCATCCCGTGCGAGAAGGAGGGGCTGACGTCTTCCGAGTACAAGGAGCGCTTCCCCCAGAGCGCGGATCGCCCCGCGTACTCGAGCTTGCGCAACAAGCGCCTGGAGGACACGATCGGAAACGATATGCGTCCGTGGCGCGAGGCGCTCGCGACTTATCTGGAACGATTGCTTCGGATAGGGGGATGACCTTCCTTTGTCGTCTCCTAACTCACTGATCTTGTTTTTCGAGACGTTCGTTCTGTGCTAGCTTATTAAAAAGAGCGGTGAGAGTTTTCTTGGCTTGTGAAAAACGGGTTGTTTGAACCGTGATTACGCGATAGTTGGTTTCGCGCATGCTTTGTTGCTCGGCGGCCGAAGGGAGCTTTCCAGCTCGAAAATCCTCAATTGCCAGATAAGCCATCCCGTCGTCTTTGAAGTCTCCAATATCCGGGTTTTTTGCAATAGGGATAACTCCATATGAGAGGTATTCGATTAGCTTCGTTGGACAGGCTACCTTGTTCACAGTGGAGCTGTCTCGGAGTATGAACCCGAAATCGCTTGTAAGGTATTCTTCGCGAAGGGCTTCGGGGCTTTTTGTGCCGACTGTTAGCATTGCGGGTTCAGAATGATCGCTCCATCGGGTGCTTAGCTCGGAAGTGTCGGGAAGAAAGAGTCTGTATTGGCATAGATTAGGCTGAGACTCTATCGCATCAATCATTTCATCGAATAGTTGCCACGCTTGCGTACCTCCTGCATATATGACGGTAGGAGGTACGCAAGCGGTTTTCTCGATTGGCGCTACGGGAGAGTTGTCCATGTCGAAAATCGGCATAACTAAGCATTCAGCGCCACTGCTTTCCTCGGGATGTTTCTCTTGGATATGCCTCACCATGCTGTTTGTAACTGCTACCATAACCGAAGCACGCGATACGGCTAGTTTTTCGACTCTTTCCAATGCTCGAGCCCGTTCCTCATCTCCGAAGAGTGCAAGCTCTTCTTCGGGGACTGCTCCATGGAGGTCCAAGACAACCTCGCCGTTGTAATCATTGATCAAATCGGCATCAAAGCAATGAATGCTGTGACAGTAGATGAATCGCGCTCTTTGGGCTATCGATTCGAATAGGTTTTTCACTTGATGAGCTTGCTCATATTCGATAAGGATATGGTTTTGATCAACTATTCTTGCTGATGCCCAGTGAGTCTGCGGATTTGGGTAAAAGTGTATTCGTAAGGCTTTGCCAGGAAAAAGGGAGTCGATGTTTTTGATGCGTCGGTAATAACCATCCGTGACATTCCCGCTGTTGAACATAGGGGCGAAAACTCAGATGATAGGTCGCCCTGTAAAATGATCGGTACTTAGTAGCAGTGAAAGATATGATCTTAGGGCCTCTTCGGTTGCTTCGCAAGCCGTTGCTTCCATACGGGTGGACATGAGGCGTATGTTTCCGCATCGGGTCATTGCTTCTATGAGCTTGTCATTGCGTTCGGCTTCTTGGATGCTCCGCTGATTTAGATGTAGGCCAAAAGCTTTCTTGCGCGAGCTCGCTCGTTCTTGATTGACCGTATTCTCGATAATGTCTGCATTGGCGATGATGTCTTGCAGGAAGTAGTTCCCTCTAGGCATTCATTCCTCCTGATGTTGCGCTCAGAATATGCTTCACGATGCGTTCTGCTGCATGTCCATCCCCGTAAGGGCAGGCGGCGGCAGCCATTGCCTGATAGAGCTTTTTGTCGTCGAGTAGTTTTTTCATCTCGATCTCTATGGTGGTCGTTTCCGTTCCGACGAGGATGGCGGCTCCGGTTTCAATGATCTCTTCGCGTTCGGTTTCTCGTCTTAGGACTAGAACGGGTTTGTCCAGGAAAGGAGCCTCCTCCTGAAGGCCTCCCGAATCCGTCATTACAAAACTGCACAGTGCCATCAGGTTATGCATGTCGATTACATCAACAGGGTCCACCAGGATAACATTGGGAAGGTCTCCTAGGATTTCACGAACCGTATTTTGCACCGAGGGATTTAAGTGAACTGGATAGACGACTTGGGCATCGGGGCGCTGAGCGCAGACGTTGTGTATTGCGCTACATATATTTCTGAGCGGCTCCCCTAGGTTTTCGCGGCGATGGGCTGTCAAGAGTATCGTTGGGCGAGAGAAATCTACTCGATTAAGCTCCGTGCAGTTGAATTTGTAGTCGTTTCGCATAGTGTACGCGAACGCGTCAAGAGCTGTGTTTCCCGTAACCCATACTCGGTCGACTATGCCCTCTTTGTATAGCGCATCCTTGTTTTTTTGGGTGGGTGCAAAATGAAAGGTAGCAAGAGCCGATACTAGTTTCCTGTTCATTTCTTCAGGAAAAGGAGAGTATCGGTTGTGCGTACGCAATCCAGCCTCCACATGTCCTATGGGAATTTGCTGATAGAAGGCCCCGAGGGCTGCAGACATGCTGGTAGTGGTATCTCCATGAACCAAGATAAGATCGGGGTGCACTGTTTCGAGCGTGTCGGTAATGCCCGAAAGCACCCCTGTAGTAATGGAGCTGAGGGTTTGCTCGCTTTTCATGACGGCTAGATCGAAGTCGGGTTCGAGGTGAAACGCTTCGAGTACCTGGTCCAGCATTTCTCGGTGTTGACCCGTCACGCAAAGCACGCTGTCGATCAATGGCTCGCTCTCAAGTTTCTTGACTAAAGGAGCCATTTTTATGGCTTCGGGTCGCGTGCCGAAGATCGATAGTACGCGCATGAGGTGTCCTTTCTGCAGGTTGCGTTGCAGTGCGTTGGTCAGCTCTGGATGTTTAGGAGCCGATCAGGACTCTGAACGCTTCCAAGCGTGGTAGAGTAGCTCTCGATCAGTGGATCCCAGAACCGATTCCCCACCAAAAAACGAAATGCCGCTAATAGTCTTGCGGTTGCGTTCCATGAACATCATGCAGGAAGAGACACTTTCGAGGTTTGTGGGGTCTTCCAAAAGCATTGCCGCACTCGTCTTTCCTGCGTATCCGATTATCGAGAGCAGCTCTGGCCATTGACTGAGGGTTTGTGAGCCGACGCATACTTCTACAGGTGCGCAGGCGTTGTGCTTCTTGGACTCGTCCAGGACCGCTTGGGCGATGGACAGGACCGTCTCCTCGTTGTTTTCGTCGGCAAGCGTTTTGACGGTGATTCCCTGCTCGGACAAGCTGGCGCAAAGAGGATGGCTTGCGATCGATCCAACGGCAAAGATGGAGTGAATACCCTCTTCTACGAGCATTCGAGAAAGATCGCTTGCTCGATCTTTCTCCTCTCCCGTAAGCACAAAGAAGGGTGCTCGAATTCCGTACGAAAGCGGCGCGGCGCAAAATGCTTTCGCGTTATCTTCGAAAGCAGCAATCAGGGCAGTGTCCCCCCATAGGCTGCTTTGGGCTCCAAGTTGCAGAAGCTCTATCGACAGGTTCAGCGATCCGGGGCGCTTGGGAAGATAGATGACTCTAGGTTTCCATGGCAAAGACGAGACCTGCTCCAGTACGTTTTCCGAATTGCGATCCTTATCGAGAAGCAATATCGTGGTTGGTCTCTTGCTGGAGAGATATTGTTCTATGATCTCCGGAAGATGGTCAGACCTAACGGGTAGCACGGGCGCGTTCTTCGCCCCGGCGAACCCGCAAGCCGCGATGGCGTTTACATGGGTTGCATCGCAGACGAGCGTCACCATGTCGACGGACTCTTCGCCCCAGCCCCGAACAGCGGCCCTGACTGCGGTTCCATAAAGGCTGTCTCCGTCGATTGATGCAAGATCTTTCTGCTGGAGTGCTTTGCCGGCTGTGCTGCTCAGCGCTTCGAACACGCGCCGCTCGGCTTCGGGGCTTCCGGTGCGCCCGCCTAGGCCACCGTAGACGCGGCAGACGGTGGCGGCGTCGCCTATCATGCGGGTATGGCCCTTTTCAATCCATATCGCCTTGTTGCACATGCGCTCGATCTGCGCATTGCTGTGCGACACGATGAGAACGGTCACGCCGTGACGCTCGATCAGCTCATTGATGCGATCCTCGCACTTTTTCTGGAACATGAAGTCGCCTACAGAAAGGACTTCGTCTACGACCAGAATTTCCGGCACGATAACGGTGGCGATGGCAAATGCGATGCGTGCAACCATGCCGGATGAATAATTCTTGAGCGGCATATCCAAGAACTTTTCGATTTCGGCGAATTCGACAATCTCGTCGAAGTGGTCGTCGATGAACTTCTTTGAGTAGCCCAAAAGCGCTCCGTTAAGGTAAATGTTCTCCCGTGCGGAAAGCTCCGTATCGAAACCTGCTCCCAGCTCGATCAACGGGGCGATGTTGCCATTGATCTCGCATGAACCTTTGGTAGGCTCCAGAACGCCTGCAATGATTTTGAGGAGCGTCGATTTGCCCGAACCGTTCGTTCCTATGATGCCGAATACATCGCCTTTCTTCACCTCGAACGATATATCGTCGAGCGCCGTGAACCCTTCGAAGAACAATTCGCGGCGAGCAATCTTGATGGCGTATTCCTTCAAGCTGTTCAGCTGTTCGGATGCCATATTGAAGATCATCGATACGTGATCAACCTTGATCATGGTTTGGCGATTGTCGTCTGCCTCGATGCTTTCGGAGTCGCCGATCGACAGGGCAGAGGTGTTAACGTTTTCGGGCATGGTGCACCTTCGTCTCTAAACGTACAGGATGAACTTCTTTTGCTGCTTGCGGAATACGAGGACTCCCAGCAAAAGAGCGATTGCTCCGCAGCCGAAGCAAATGAGGTTGTCCATAAGGCCCGGCGTGACGCCCCACATGGCTATGTCGCGGAAATAGCTAACGTAGTAGTACATGGGGTTGAGCTGCATGACGGGAACCATCCACTCGGGAAGGATGTCGATGGAGTAGAACAGCGGCGTGGCGTAGGTCCATGCCGTCAGGATGACGCTCCATAGATGCATGATGTCGCGGAAGAACACTGAAAGGGCGGCAAGCAGAAGGCCAAGCCCCAAGCTGAACATGAACAAATAGGTAAGAAGCACGGGCAGGAGCAGAATGTTGAACGTGGGCACTACGCGGAAAAACACCATAACGATGGCTACGGCAACAAGCGATATGGCAAAGTTCAGAAGCGCGAATACGACCTTCTCAAGCGGGAAGAGCATCTTGTTGATGCGAATCTTCTTGATGAGGGGCGCAGAGTCGATGATTGAGCCCATCGCCCCCGAGGTGGCGTCTGACATGAACGTGAACAACGTCATGCCGAGAATCAGATATACGGGGAAAGGCTCGACTCCTCCGCGAAACACGACGGAGAAGACTGCCGCCAGCACGATCATCATGAGCAAGGGATTGAGTACTGACCAGGCGACACCCAGCACGCTGCGGCGGTATTTGAGTTTGAAGTCTTTCGAAACGAGGGACTTCAATATGAACATGTTGCGCTGCAGCGAATCTTTGGAAAAACTCATTCGGATTCGAGCCCTCTCTTCTTCACTTCAGGATTGCGTCCGATTAATCGCAATCCCTGCATGATATCACGCAGGGGAGAAGTCTCTGACGTTTTCATTACTTTCGCGCAACGCATCGGAGGCTGCGTGGCCTTGATTTGCTTGGCCTCATCGCGTCCGCGTCCGGTGAGCACCCTGTATAAAAGCACTTTGCATGGAAACGGTGACGCTGGCGGGCTATGCGCTTATAATCTTATGCATTTGAGGCAATTGCACGTACAGTCGTATATAAGGATGGCTATGAAAACCTATCTCGTGACCGGCGGAGCCGGCTTCATCGGCAGCAACTTCGTCCACTGGGTGGTGGAGAACCGGCCCGAGGCGCGCGTGATCGTCCTGGACGCGCTCACCTACGCCGGCAACCGCGAGAACCTCGCGGGCATCCCCGCCGACCGCATGGAGTTCGTCCACGGCGACATCTGCGACGCCGACCTGGTGGACGGCCTGTTCGTCCGCGCCGACGCGTGCGTGCACTTCGCAGCCGAGAGCCACAACGACAACTCCATCGCCGACCCGGCCCCCTTCGTCCGCACGAACGTGCAGGGCACCTACACGCTTCTGGAGGCCGCGCGCAAGCACGACGTGCGCTTCCACCACATCTCGACCGACGAGGTGTACGGCGACCTCGCCCTGGACGACCCGGCGCGCTTCACGGAGGACACCCCGTACCGCCCCAGCTCCCCGTACAGCTCCACCAAGGCGTCGTCGGACATGCTCGTGCGGGCGTGGCACCGCACCTACGGCGTGCGCGCCACCATATCCAACTGCTCCAACAACTACGGGCCCTACCAGCATGTCGAGAAGTTCATCCCGCGCCAGATCACGAACGTCATCTGCGGCGTCAAGCCCAAGCTCTACGGCGACGGCCTGAACGTGCGCGACTGGATACACACCGAGGACCACTCGAGCGCGGTGTGGACCATCCTCGAGAAGGGCCGCATGGGCGAGACCTACCTGATCGGCGCCGACGGCGAGAGGAACAACATCGACGTGCTGCGCGCCATCCTGGAGGGCATGGGCCGTCCCGCCGACGAGTTCGACTGGGTGCGCGACCGCCCCGGACACGACCGCCGCTACGCCATCGACTCCTCGAAGCTGCGCCGCGAGCTGGGCTGGGAGCCCAAGCACACGGACTTCGCCGAGGGCTTGGCCGACACCGTCCGGTGGTACCGCGACAACGAGGCCTGGTGGCGCCCCGCCAAGGAGGCCACCGAGGCGAAGTACGCGAAGCAGGGGCAGTAGGGGGACGGCATGGCAACAGGGAATATCGTGGAATCCGGCAACTTCACCTTTGCCGACACGTCCATCGAAGGCGTGAAGATAGTCGACGTCAAGTCGTACGGCGACGCTCGCGGCTACTTCATGGAGACGTACAAGCGCCCCGATTTCGTGGCGGGCGGCATCGACGTGGAATTCGTGCAGGACAACCAGTCCTCGTCGACCAAGGGCGTGCTCCGGGGCCTTCATTTCCAGATCGAGCATCCGCAGTCGAAGCTCGTGCGCGTGGTGTCCGGCGAGGTGTTCGACGTTGCGGTCGACCTGCGCCCGGGCAGCCCCACCTGGGGCAAGTGGGAGGGCGTGGTTCTGTCGGCCGAGAACCGGCGCCAGTTCTTCATCCCCCGCGGCTTCGCGCATGGGTTCCTGGTGCTGAGCGAGACGGCGGAGTTCTGCTACAAGTGCGACGACGTCTATCGTCCGGGGGACGAAGGCGGCCTTATGTGGGACGATCCGGAGGTCGGGATCGACTGGCCGGCGCTTCGGGGCGACGAGGCGTTCGATCGTTCCAAAGTGGTGCTGAGCGACAAAGACAAGGTGAATGCCTCCTTGAATGATTTGCGCGGGTAGCTGCGGAAAGGTTCTTGTATGGTTAAGGTAGTGCGCGCTTGTCGCGGTGACGGCGTGGCTTACATCGAGGTCGCGGGAGCTATTGCTCGCGACCTCGTTCTTGTGTCCACGTCCGAGGGGCGCGTGCTTCCTGCGTCGATAGTTTCCCTTGGCAATAAAACGTGTGCGATTGTGTTTCCGCTTGCTCGGTCGTCATTCTACGTCGTTGAATCGGGCGATCGCTCCTGGTCTTTCAGGATGGGCGCTACCGAATTGAAGCTGCGTTCGAAGTTGGCATACGCATTGCAGCGAACCGAAGCCTTGCGCTTGAGGGATTGTGATTTCGAAGAGTCTGCACCGTGTTTGAACGTCCGTTTTGTTCAGGTGGTTGAGGACGGGCTGGAAGCCGTGGTGCGCGCTCGCATCGATGTTCCGGATTCGGTCTCCAAAGATGCGTCGATATGCATGAGCGTTCTGGATGCGGTCGGTGCCGCGACGGACCTGGAGCCTATCGTCATGGAAGATTGCAAAGACGCGGTGGATGAGCGCGGTCGTGCGGTCCGCCGGATCACGGTTGCGTTGCGACTGCCCGTTGGCGATCATGGGGTATGCCTGGCCACCGCAGTCGAAGACGGTTCGAGCCAGCCGGGCGGGTGCGCGCTTCTCGACGATACGTACGCCGCTTTGCGCGGTGGGTTTTTGGACGCTTCAATGGATGCGATGCATGATCCCTCGTACCATGCGTGGTGGGAGGACCATCGTGCAAGCGAAGACGACCTCCGTGCACAGGCGCGCCGTTCTTTCGATCGTCCTCCGCTGTTCAGCATCGTCGTGCCCCTGTTCCGTACGCCGATTGCCTTTTTCGACGCCATGTATGATTCGGTGCGGGGGCAAAGCTATGGGAATTGGGAGCTTATCCTGGTGAACGCGTCCCCCGACGACTCCTCGCTGGCTCGGAAGCTTGCTTCGCTTGAAGACGAGCGAGTTGTTGCGCTCGAGGTGGAGAACGGCGGAATCGCTCAAAACACGAACGTTGGCATAGAGGCCGCTCGGGGCGATTTCATTTGCTTTCTCGACCACGACGACGCGCTTTCCTTGGATGCGCTGTACGAATACGCAAGCATTGTCGACCTTTTCCCGGATGCGGATCTTCTGTATTGCGACGAAGATCGCTTCGATGCGCAAGGTCGGCACGCGGCGCCGTTTTTCAAGCCCGATTTCTCTCCGGAGCTCTTGCGGGCGCACAATTACATCACGCATTTCTTGTGCGTAAGCAGGGCGTGCGTCTCTCGCATTGGGCTTATGGACGGCCTGTTCGACGGCGCGCAGGATTACGATTTCACCTTGCGTGCCGTCGAGCGCGCGCGAAGAGTTGTGCATGTTCCCCGAGTGCTTTACCATTGGCGTATGCACGAGGCGTCAACCAGTATGAATCCGGAAAGCAAGGCGTATGCGAAAGACGCCGGCCTGCGCGCCGTGGAGGCTCATTGCAACCGTATGGGGTTCAAGGCTTCGGTGGAGCGGACGGACATGCCTTTTGCGTATCGCGTTGCTCACGCCCCGCGCGATTGGGGAAGGGTTGACATCGTCATTCCCAACAAAGACCACGCACGTTTGCTTCGGGCATGCGTCGAATCTATCTTGAAGACGTGTACGTACGCGAATTATCGCATCGTCATCGTTGAGAACAATAGTGAGGAGCCCGAAACGTTCGAATGCTATGAGAGCCTTCAGGCTCTTGATGATCGGGTGCTCGTGACAACCTGGTCAGGAGCGTTCAATTATTCGAAGATTGTCAACTTCGGGGCCGCTCAGGGGGATAGCCCCTACATTCTGTTTTTGAACAACGACACAGAGGTGATCACGCCGGATTTCCTTGAAGTTATGCTGGGGTATTTCGAGGACGAAGGCGTGGGCGTCGTGGGCGCAAAGCTTCTGTATGCTGACGGCACCGTTCAGCATGCGGGTGTGGGCGTTGGCCTGCTGGGCGCGGCGGCGCATCTGTTCACCTCGCTTCCCGCCGATGCGGGTGGCTACTTTGATCGGGCGAGGCTTCCTCAAAACTTGTCCGCTGTGACTGGAGCTTGTCAACTCGTGAGGCGCGATGTGTATGAGCATGTTGGGGGCTACGCCGAAGAGTTCGCGGTTGGCTACAACGATGTGGACTTTTGCCTGAAGGCGGGCCGGGCGGGCTATCGCGTGGTTTGCACGCCTTATGCGCGCCTGAGTCATTACGAGTTCTCGTCTCGAGGGCGCGACATGCGCGGCGAGCGCATGGAGCGGGTTCGGAAGGAAACCGACCTTTTGCGTTCCCGGTGGCCCGCGTTCTTCGAGGGGTCGGACCCGTACTTGAATCCGAGCCTGTCGAAAGACAGCTGCTACTTCGCTTTGGGGAAGGATTGACCATGGATATCGAAGCGGACCGTTTGACGGAGGATATGGCTGTTTCCCTTGTGGCTGCTCGAAGGGTCGTTCATGCCTTGCGTGATGACTTGTCGCGCGAGGAAGAGGAGTTGAAGTCCGTTAATCGTGAATTTCTCGAATCGCCATCGTATCGGATTGGGAGCGTGCTGTGCCCGAATTTTCGTTCGTAATACCAGTCTACAACGGGATGCCTTACCTGGAGGCGTGCCTTGGCAGCCTGCTTGATCAGACGTTCGATGACATCGAGGTGATCTGCGTTGACGATTGCAGCACCGACGGCTCGCTTGAAGCCTTGGAGGCTTGCGCGCGGAGAGATTCGCGGGTGCACGTTCTGAAGCAGCCTGAGAATCAGGGCAGCGCGCGGGCAAGAAGGCGGGGCGTTCTTGCGTCGCGCGGCGCGTACGTGCTTTTCTCCGATCAAGACGATTCGTACGACCGTGCAACGTGCGAGGCCGTGCGGCAGTTGGTGGCTGAGCGACCGGTTGATATTCTGCAGTACGGAACGTTAGTCGTTAACGAAGGTGGGGTTGAACAGGGGGAAATCGCCGGGCTTGAAAGCTGGTTGGCGCCATACGAGGGAGTCTTGCGCGGTCGCTCCATTTTGGACGAGTGCTTCGTGAATTTGACCTTCGGGTATTCTATTTGGAACAAGGCTTATAGAGGGGAACTCGCCCGTCGGGCGTTCTTATGTATGGAAGACGTTGAAGTGCCTTTGGGCGAAGACAATTACGAGTCGTTTGCCTTGTTCTATTTTGCGGAGACTTATCGTGGCATAACCCGGCCTCTGTACAGATATCATTACGGTCGGGGCTATACCGGGCGCGGGCGGCAGAGCGCCGATTCGTTTCGCCGTACGTGCGGCCTTTCGGTTGCCGCTGATCTCATGAAGTCGTTCCTTGTTGCTCAGGGCAGTTTCGACGAGTACGAGGGGACGTATGAGGCTGCGCGTCGGCATATGCTTCGCTACACGTTTGATCGGTGGGCCGTCGAGGTTCCCGATAGCGATAAGATCGAGGCCTTGCGCTACCTGCTGGAATCATGGCCGTATGCGGAAGCGCTCGAGTATGTAGTCGAGGATCGGCCTCGAGATCTTGTTGATTTGCTCGATGCGCGCTTTGGCTCGTGCAGTTCGGTGGTCCTTTCTTCTGAGGATGGACGGGAGTTGTTCGACTTAATGCTTGAGCTGGGTGAGTTATCGCGTGCGTGCAGGGAAAAAGATGATCGCATTGCCGCCAGACGCAAAGAGCTTGAAGGCTCTCGTGCGTATCGTGTTGGCCGCATGCTGACTTTGCCCCTGCGCCGCATAAGGGGAGAGTAAAGGGCTCGGGCCGGTTCTTCGTACGCTGAACTGGCGCTCTGAATACAGCCGCTTTTCATCTTACGAATCGTTAACAATTTGGTACTGGTATAATACGCAGGTTGGATATCTATACTGGAGGCGACCGGAGCGTTTATGGAATGGTACCAAGCGGTTATCGTGTTTTGCGTGGCTTTTGCGGTCACGTGCTGCATGGTGCCCGTTTCCAAATGGATCGCCGTTAAAATAGGCGCGATTGACTACCCCGGAAATCGTCGGGTCAATGTCGATTCGGTTCCTCGCTGCGGAGGGATAGCTCTTTATGCGGGTCTTTTGGCGGCATGCTTTTCGATCTACCTTGGGGTTCGCTTTTTCGACTGGAACATGCATGACTTGTATATTCTGGGCGATATAAACTACGTCATGCTGTTTCTGGGCATTACGGCCATGTTCACGGTCGGGCTGGTTGATGACATCACGCAGCTGTCTCCGGGTGTGAAGCTTTTTGGCCAAGTAGTGGCCGCAACGGTGGTGGTCTTGTCGGGGATCAGCATAGGTGCAGTTCGTGCGATGGCTATAGGCGACTACTTCTCTTTCGGATGGCTCGATTATCCGCTGACCATTCTGTACTTGGTCGTGTTCGTAAATATCACGAATCTTATCGATGGCTTGGACGGGCTGGCATCGGGTCTTGTGGCTATCGCTTCTTCTAGCTTGCTGTATCTTGTCTGGATGCGCGGCAGTTTCACGTTGGTTTTGGTCTGTATAGCGCTTATTGCTGTCTGCTTGGCCTTTTTGCGATTCAATTTCTTCCCGGCTTCGGTGTTTATGGGGGATTCTGGGTCGCATCTTTTAGGTTTGGCTGTGGGAATAGTGTCGGTTGTCGGCGTGGTGCGGACGCAAAGCTTCGTTGTCATGCTGGTCCCGCTGATCATAGCAGGCGTCCCCGTGCTTGATACCGTATCGGCTATCGTTAGGAGAAAGAGGGTGCATGTGCCGGTTGACCAGGCAGATCTGGGGCATATCCATCATCGTCTCATGCGTGCCGGGCTCAGTCAGAAGCGATCGGTCGCGGTGCTGTGGCTTTGTTCTGCGGCCCTTGCGCTGACGGGATGCCTCATGGGGAGCTTTTCCGGGGTAGTCCAAGGGGCTATCATGGTGGCTCTTGCAATCGTGCTGTTCTTCGTGATTTGGAAGTTCGGCTTGTTCAAGCCTGTTCTGCGGCACCATTACGACAACAAGGGAAGGCGAGGACCTCGCGTACCTCGTCATACGAGATAGGTTGAGCGGCGTATGACGAAGGCGCTCGACACCCAGAAGAAGCGGTCTGAGAAAATGGCTGCTGTGGCCGTAGCGGCGGTTGCGGCCTTCTCCCTTGCGTTCATCGGTCTGATCGTGGTTTTGGAGGATATGGCGAACCGGTCTGCAAATGAACGGGCTTACGTTGCGGAAGCTTCCTCGGTTGAGCCGTTCTATGTGTTGCTGATTGGCTCTGATTCCCGAAAGGAAACGGCTCTCTATACAGGCAAAAAGACCGAGCACGCGCAGGTCGATCAACACTCCGACGTAATGACGCTTATGAGGGTGGATCCGGAGACTTATACGATCACGCTGGTTTCCGTTCCTCGCGATACCGTGCTGAAAGGGTCGAACACCAAGATAAACAATGCGCTTCTTGGGAATGATCCCGAGGATGTGGTGGAAATTGTCGAGTTTTTGACCGGCGTGGATATTCCTTACTACATGATGACGACGTTCACGTCGTTTCACGTGCTGATCGATGCGATGGGCGGCGTCACTGTCGACGTGCCTAAGAGCATCAAGGTTTCAGATCCTATGACCGCTGAAGATGTGAAATTAAGCGCAGGTAAATCTCAGCATCTTGGAGGGGCGGAGGCTCTTGTTCTGGCACGCGCTCGCAAAGAGTACGTGATTGACCAAGATGCGCTTCGACAGATGAACGTGCGCAATCTCGAAGTGGCTATCTTACAGAAGGCATTGTCTGCGAACGGCGAGGAAAGGATCAACGATTTGCTTGCCGACCTTGCGGAGAACACTACTACAAACCTCGACATGGCGGAAGTAGGGTATTTGGCTGCCGATTTCATTGCGAACCGCGACCTGGTGAATGTGTATTCCTGTACGGGTCCGTGGCGGGGAGGGGAGAATGCCGACGGTCTTTGGGTGATTGAGGAGGACCCTGAAACCTGGGCCGAGCTCATGGCCGTGGTTGATGCAGGGGCAGATCCTGCGGGGATTGTGGAGGAGCCGAAGCATTTGTGAACCGATGCACGAGCCTGCGCTTTCGGCGCTTTTTCCGTGAAGCGTGTCTATGCTAATATGTGAGACTGTTTGTTTGAATTGTTGAATGGGAGCGTTGTGCTGAGTACTCTTACGACGATATTGCGAGATAATTGGGAGTGGCGTAAGCAGATTGGGCGACTTGCCATCTTCGAGCTGGTGAAGAAAAGTCGTGGCGCCGTGCTAAGCTGGGCGTGGTTTTTCATCAAACCGGCTATGTACATCTTCTGTTTCTGGTTCGCGCTCGACGTGGGACTGCGCGTCGGTAGTGGAGGAGCCGAAGGGGCTCCTCCTTATATCCTGTGGTTGTGCGCGGGTTTGATCCCATGGTTTTTCATGCAAGATATGCTGGGAGCCGGAATTGACGTGCTGCACCGGTATCCTTATTTAGTGAACAAGGTTAAATTTCCCTTGAGCGGCATATCGACCATCTTCACAAGTGCAACCATGTTGGTGCAGTTCATGCTTATGATCGTACTGTTCGCTATCTACTTTGCTTGCGGGATGCCCCTCGATGCCTACCTCTTGCAGGTTCCCATTTTGCTGCTGATGATGTTCGTATTTTGGGATATCGTGTCCCTGCTGTTTTCGCAATTGTCGGCCATGAGCAAGGACGTTGCGAATCTTATGCACGCTATGAGCACGCCGTTTTTCTGGCTGTCGGGCGTGATCTTCAACGTCAACTCTATCCACATTGGCTGGATCCAGACCATCTTGCACCTGAATCCTATAACGTTTTTCGTTTCGGCGTTCAGGGGCGCGTTCTACGATAAAACATGGTTTTGGGACAATCATGTCGCATGTGCGGGGTTCGCTATCGCTTTCGCCGTGACGCTTGTGCTGGCGCTTTTGGTGTACAAGAAACTGAACAAGGAGGTAGCCGATGTCCTCTAGCAAGACCTCCAAGGCACCCGACGCTCCATTGCAGAAGACGAGCGTCAGCGATGAAGTGGTCATCAGGTTCGATCATGTGACGAAGACCTACAACCTGTACAAGAACGATCGCGGGCGCTTCCTGGGCATCTTCAATTACAATAAAAAGGGTTCGTTTCTAGGAAGCGTGGATGCCAGCAAGGACTTGTCGTTCGAGGTCAAGAAAGGCGAAGCGGTTGCCTTTCTGGGCCGCAACGGCGCGGGCAAGAGCACGACGCTCAAAATGGTTACGGGCGTTGCCCACCCTACGAGCGGCGAGGTTGAGGTAAAAGGCCGGGTGAGCGCCTTGCTGGAACTGACGGCTGGCTTCGATATGCAGCTTACCGGACGCGAGAACATTGCGTTACGCGGGCAGATCCTAGGCCTGAAAAAGTCTGAGATCGAAGAGATTGAGCCAGCTGTTATTGACTTTGCAGAGCTAGGCATGTACATCGACCAGCCCATGCGCACGTATTCGAGCGGCATGAAGGCTCGTTTGGGCTTTGCGTTTGCGGTGGCCATCGAGCCGGAGATTCTGGTGGTGGACGAGGCTCTTTCGGTGGGCGATCGCACGTTCCAGAAAAAGTGCATCAATCGTATTCGCGAAATCATGCTGGACGAGAACGTGACCGTTCTGTTCGTTACGCATGCATCAGCAACTGCGAAGGAGTTTTGCAGCCGAGGCATCGTGCTGGACAAGGGAACGAAGGTCTTCGAGGGCGGTATCGACGAGGCCACGGCGTATTACGAGAAGAACTACTAGGAGCCTCCTATGAACGTAAGCAGCGATGCGGCAACAAACGCGTACGCGGCGATTCTTGCCGGAGGATCGGGCGCCCGTATGGGCAATCCTGAAAAACCCAAGCAATTCTTCATGTTGGGCGAAAAGCCCATTCTTATCCATACCGTCGAGAAGTTTTGCGCCTTTCCCGAGTTCAGGAAGGTGCTTGTCATGTGCCCGGAGGTGTGGCTGCAGCAAACGCAGGATCTGGTTGAGCGTCATTGTCCGCAGTACAAGGATCGGGTTGTGCTTGTGGCTGGCGGTGTCGAGCGCAACGACACGGTGATGAACGCCATTGCTTTTCTGGAGCAGAACTGCTTGGTGGACGATGACACCATATTGGTGACGCATGATGCGGTGCGTCCGTTCGTGTCGCACCGTATTATCTGCGACAACATCACAGCCGCACGCGAGCACGGCGCGTGCGACACGGTGGTGCCGGCTACGGATACCATCGTGGAGAGCCTTGACGGCTGCGTTATTTCCTCCATTCCGAATCGTAGCGTGCTGTATCAAGGCCAGACCCCGCAATCGTTCAATCTGCGCAAGCTCAAGGAGCTTACCAGCAGCTTGACCGACGAGGAACGCGCTACGCTGACCGATGCCTGCAAGATATTCGTTTTGCGGGGCGAGCGCGTTGTCCTGGTAGAAGGCGACGTTGCGAACATGAAGATCACGTATCCTCAGGATATGCGCGTTGCGGCCTCTTTGATGGGCAAGTAGATGTTGAACTGTGTCTACAGATTGGTTGCTCCGCGGATGTTTGAGCCCGTGGTTTTGGAAATGCCCATGTTTCCCAACCGGGTGATTGTCAGGCCGACCCATTTGTCTATTTGCAATGCTGATCAGCGTTACTATCAGGGTAGGCGAAGTGCCGAGGTGCTGGCGAAGAAGCTTCCCATGGCGTTGATCCACGAGGGCATCGGCACGGTGGTCGAAGACGCTTCGGGCGTGTATGCGCCGGGAACCAGCGTGGTCATGCTGCCGAACAGCCCGCGCGAAAAAGATAATTTCATAGCAGAGAACTATCTTCGCTCCAGCGATTTTTGCGGTAGCGGTTTCGATGGTTTCATGCAGGAGTACGTAGCTCTTCCGCCGACGCGCGTGGTGCCGCTTCCTGCGGGCGTCAACAAAAACATTGCAGCATTTACCGAGCTGGTGAGCGTGGCGGTGCATGCCGTGACGCGTTACGAGGGCGTTGCTCATGGGCGCCGCGAGGTGGTGGGCATCTGGGGCGACGGAAACCTGGGGTTTATCGTGGCGCTGGTGCTGCGCATGCTGCATCCTGCAACGCGCTTGGTAGTGTTTGGGCGCAATGCAGGCAAGCTTGCCGACTTCACATTCGTGGATGAGACCTGCCTGACGTACGACACGTCGCGTGCACCTTTGGTCGACCATGCCTTCGAGTGTTGCGGGGGAGACGGGTCGGCTGCTGCCATCGATCAGATAATCGACCAAATCAAGCCCGAGGGCACCGTCTCTTTGCTGGGCGTGTCGGAGAACCCCGTACCGGTGAACACGCGCATGGTTTTGGAAAAGGGCTTGCGCTTGTTCGGCAGCAGTCGAAGCGGCAGGAATGATTTTCAACGTACGGTGCAAATGTACTACGATCATCCGGTTGTGCTCGATTACCTGACGGCCCTGGTGGGCACGGTGCTGCCGGTTGGGTCCACGCGGGATATGGCTCAGGCTTTCGAAGCCGATATCCGCAAGCCCATGGGGAAAACCGTTATGCTATGGGATGTGTGATGATGCACGCTTCGCTCGGAAGTGCAGCATGACGCGCGCGGCGGAAATGGCCGTAGTTGCCATCGCTCGCTTTTTCATCAACGCTCTGTACCTCGTATGCCGTGTATTCCCGCGCAGGGACGAAGCGGTGTTCGTGTCGCGACAGGCTAACGAGCCGTCGTACGACTTCAAGGAAATCGGTCGCGAATTTGCAGGCAGAGGGTTTCGTGTGATGTACTTGACGCGAAAGCTGCAGAAGAGGACTGTTGTGAAGTACGCATTCCATGCAATGCGCGAGATATACCATCTTGCACGGTGCAGGATATGCTTCGTGGATCGCTACGATCCGGTTATCAGCTTGCTTGACTTTCGGTGCGAACTGCAGTTGCGTTCATGCGCCGTGAAGCCGGGGGTGTATTGCGAGTTTCCCGTTGAGCCAGTGGTGGTTCAGCTTTGGCATGCGTTCGGTGCGTTCAAGTGCTTTGGCTTTCAGTCGCACGATACGGCGGAGGGTCATACGGCAAAGGCAATGGAGCTTTATCGCATACATCGCAACTACTCATGGGTGCTTTGCTCGGGAGAGGGGTGTCGGCAAGCGTTTGCGCAGGCGTTCAACTGCCCGATAGAGCGCGTTGTGCCTTTGCTGAGACCTGGATACGACGAGTTTGCGCGCCTGCGCGCCATGCGGTCTTTGGCGCGCGGCGCTTCCGAGGGCAGGGAGCCTTTAGTGCTGTTCGCTCCCACCTTGCGCAAAAGCTCTGAATCCCAGCATCCGTTTCGCGACCTTGCTCAGGCGGGTGACTGGAAGAGCTTGACCGGCACGGCTCGGATCGAATGGGCTTTCCATCCCCTTGAGCAAAAGGGCGTAGCTGCAGGGACGGTGAACCAAGCGCTTCTGGATGCATCGATCGTGGTCACGGATTACTCGTCTATTGCGTATGAGGCGTATCTGCTTGGAAAGCCGGTGGTGTTTTACGTGCCCGATATTGCGGAGTATCGTGTATCGCCTGGTCTTAACGCCGATCCGCTCAAGCTGTGCCCTCTTATTGCCTTTACGGAAGAGTCGCGTCTGTTCGCTTTTTTGGGAGATTGTCTAAGTGATCCGGCGCTGTATCCTTGGGATGCATTTGAGGCTTTTGCCGGTTCCGCCATTGATGAATGCGAGGGCCGAGCGGTCGACGTGTTGGTAGAGGCTGCTTTTGGGTGGCTGGGGCGAGGAAGATGCGAGTGATTTCATGAGTGATGTGAGCGCTCAGAGGAAGAGCGCGGCCAGTGGGGCGAAAGATATCGCAAAGGGCTTCGTGAAGGATGTGACGCTGGGCCTTTTGCTTCCGTTCGCGTATGCCCGGGCTGCGAAGGATCCTGTCGATCCGCGCAAAGTGGTGTTCTTGGAATCGAAGCAACAGGAAGTCCCGGATAGCTTCCGCCTTCTTATGGATCGGCTGGATGCCGATCCGCGCTTCGATGTCCTGTATGTCTCTTTAGGGCAGCATCGCGTTTCCCGGATGCAGTACTTAGCGAATTGCGCCGATGCTCTGAGGCAGATTGCCACAGCGCGATGCGTGTTTTTGAATGATGCCTCCGATGTGGTGAGTTGCGTGGCGTTGAGGCCCGAGACTCGGGTGGTGCAGCTATGGCATGCGTGCGGCGCATTCAAGAAGTGGGGCATGAGCACGGCTGATCTTGAGTTCGGGGGCTCGCGCGAGCAGATTTTACGACATCCGTTCTACGGGAACTTATCGCTGGTGACGGTAAGCAGTCCTGAGGTGGCGTGGGCGTATGCCGAGGCCATGGTGTTGGAAGGCCGCCAAGAGATCATTAGGCCTTTGGGTGTGAGCAGGACGGACGTGTTTTTCGACGAGGCGTTTCTTTCGGAGGCCCGCTTGCGCGTGCGAAAGGCTGTGCCGCGCATGCAAGATAAGAAAGTGATGCTGTACGCCCCTACGTTCAGGGGGCGCGTGTCGAAGGCTCTGGGTCCCGATCGGCTTGATGTCGAGGCGTTTCGCGAAGCGTTCGGGGACGAGTGGGTGCTGCTGGTGAAGCATCATCCTTTCGTTAAAGAGCGTCCTGCAATTCCGACGGGATGCGCGTCGTTTGCGTTTGATGTTTCGGATTCCGTAATGATCGAGGACGCTTTGATTGCTGCTGACGTTTGCATATCCGACTACTCCTCCCTTGTGTTCGAATACTCTCTTTTCGAACGGCCTATGGTGTTTTTCGCGTACGATAAGGAAGAATACGATGATTGGCGAGGGTTTTATTACGAGTATGAAGACTTGACTCCAGGCCCGGTGTTCTGCGAGAACGAACCGATGATCGAGTATTTGCAACATATCGAGCAGCGTTTCGACAAAGAGCGTGTGGCGCAGTTTCGCCAGCGCTTCATGAGCGCATGCGACGGACATGCGACGGACAGGATAATTCAAGCTGTCTTGGACGATAGTCTGTAGGGTTGAAATAGTGAGGGCGGTGGTTCGGCAATGGGTTTGAAACCTGCCGTTGATATCAGTATTTTGATACCGGCGTACAATGCGATGCCCGAGCTGACGAGGACCTTGGATTCTGTTGTTGGCCAAAGCTACGATGCGAAACGCATGGAAGTGATCGTAGTCGACGATTGCTCGAATGATGAATCTTGGGAGGAGGTCTGCCGTTTTGCGGCCTCTTATCCGGATCTTATTGTTGCGGAGCGTCTGACGGCGCCATCGGGCTCTCCGGCTCGCCCTAGAAACGTGGCTTTGAGCAAGGCCAGGGGAGAGTTCGTTTTCTTTCTCGATGCTGACGACTGGTTCAATGAGCATGCGGTTTCAAAAATGTTGGAGCATGCGCGAGAATGGCGCTCGGATGTGCTCTTGGTAAAACTTGCTGGTGCGAATGGCCGCGAAGTGCCAAAATCAATGTTCACTCATGACCAGCAAAAAGTCGATGTGTACCGTTCGAAAGTTATGTGGTCTCTTGGACCTCTAAAGCTGTTCCGTCGTTCACTTCTTTTGGAAAACGATCTTCGTTTCTTCGAGGAAGGGATGCCTGAGGATCTGCACGTTGTCGTTCCTGCAATGTGCCTGGCTGACGTTGTTTCGGTTGCCTCCGACTACGACTATTGTTTTGTGAGTCTTCGAAACGCAGCGCTGTCCCAGGGGGAAAATGCTTCGCTTTCTATATGGAATGATTGGGAATCCAATGTAAGATCGTACGAAGCGCTCATGGCATTTATTGATGAAAATACGACAGATGAGCAGCGCAGTGCAGCTCTGATGCGGCGTTTGTTCAGGCGAGATGTATTTGAAATGATCGCGAGCATGGGGAAGGGCGAGCCTTCTCGTGAGAGCTATGACAGGGTCAAAGAGCTGTTTAAATCCTATTACGTTGAACAAGTTTACCGAACTTGCCCAGTAGAGAAGCGTCTTGTATTGGACTCGTTCTTCTTCGGTTCGTACGAGGATCTCGATAGAGTTGTTGGGGCTGTTTCGAGTGGAGTGGGTTCCGCCTGTTTCGACAGTAGGAGAGGACGGCTTTTTGGTCGGCTTTCGCATGTTCGTAATGTTCCGCGTTCCGATATAACCGAAGGGGTTCAAGTTAGTTGCGCTTTAGAGTCGTTTGAGTTTGCTTCAGATGGCGAGATTGATTTTTCAGGATGCTTGATGGTTGACGGCGTTCCTTGTTCCTGGATGAAAGATGCGAAGATGCTCTTGATATGCAAAGATGGACATGGATTATGGAGGGCATCTTTGCCATGTGAAATATCTTCGGTCGGGAGCGTTGCGTCAATAGAAACGATGCTTAGATGGAAGTGCAAAGGGACCTTAAAACCCATTTTAGGCTGGATTTCCATGCTGGGAGCTAGCAAGCTCAGGCTATGCTTGCAGATAAATACTCGTGGATACAGGCGGAACTGTTACCTTGATAAATGGTCTATCAAGAATGTACTTGCGTGCGGCAGTACGCAAGTCGTTGGAGATGGCGTATTGCTGGACGGGCGAAGCGTCATCCTCGGAGGCCGGGTTTTTAAAGTGCTCTTGTCAGAAGAAGGGAAGGCAATGCTTGTTGCTGCGGATTGAAAGATGCAACAGCAAGCATTCAATCCGCAGCGTTTGATCCATTGGCGAAGGTTGTTGGGTTAATTGGGGATATCGTCCAGCTTTTTGATAGCTTCATACACGCGTTCGCAGCAACGTCCGTCCCTGAAAGGGAACGTGTTTTCGATGCGGGATTTATAGGGCTCTTGCGGTTGGAAATCGCAAGAAGCAAGAGCCTCTAGTTCGCTGAGCAAGTCGGCTTCAGTGTACGCTACCGGTCCAAACCCGTCGCGTTCATAGTCGAAGTAGCCCTTGGCGTAAGCTTGCATTCCAGAAAAGAAGTCTTCTTTGTCGAATTGATAGTAGAGGCAGGTTTTTTTCAGATACGCCACATCGAATGCGATCGAGGAGTAGTCTGTAATCGCCACCTTCGCTCTTCCAAAGAGGTCCTGTATCGAATCCCCTGCTGTATTTGAGGCGATCTCAACATAGCTCGGTAACGTGAAAAATCCGTTTTCCAGGTATGGAGCAAAATTGGCATGGGGGTAGAACACGATGCGCGTACTAGTTTCATCGCTGATCGCCTTTAGCTTTTCACTGTTGAGAAAACTCTCCCATACTGTTTTGTATTCGGAATTGGCGAATTCCGAATGGATTTCACGTATGTTTCCTTTCCCGTTGGTGTCCCCCGCAAGAGAGCGCCTCCAAGTAGGCATGATGAGGATTGTGTCTTGCCTCGTGTAGGCTTGCTTGAGCAACTCATCGTGTCGGGGGAATCCTGTAAGGACGGTTTGGCGGGGCGCAAGCGAATAGGGCGACCCGTCCCCGCAGATCGACAGTCGCTCCTGTCTCGTCGCGGTACAGAAGATGGATATAGGTTTTCCATTGATCCAAGGAGATATATCATCTTTGGTGATTCCGTGTTGTAAAAAAATGAAGTCCTTAGACTGGTGGAAGTTGTCCTTAAAGTAAGAATGGACAAATCCATCAGCATGACTACTGACAATCTTGGAGCATCGCTTAAGTGCATTTTCGTGATCTTTGGAGCCGAAATCAAGCAGGAGGAAGCCTTCTTTCTCGAGCCTGCTCCAATCTGTCGATGTTTTTCTTAAGGTAAAATAACACTTCTGTTCGGGATGCTTGCGCATCATATAGCGGTAGAAGTGTTCAGCGTTGTCATCAGCTTGCGTATCTCTGTCCATGATAATCCAAGAGCCATCCTGTGGGTAATGCGACCAGTTTGCCGTGAATGTGTTGACTAGGGTGGATATTTCAACTGAATCGGGGTATTGCTTCGCCCGTACCGTCAGCTTCATGGGCTTATGGGCGGCTGCATGATATGACAGACGACTGTCGCGCGTCGTGTCATCGTATCGATACCAGCTATGGAAGGTTTGCAGGAGGGTTTCTCCGAGGAAATCCACGTTGCAGCGCTTGGTTTCGATAGGGCTTAGCCGCTCCCCTCCTGCGAATAATTCGATTTTCGGATCACTTGTTCTTACGAGGATCGTTTTACAAGATGGACGCACCAGTTCGACGTACGCTGTATGATGAGAGGAAGGGACGGACTTGTATTTTTCCAAGATGGCTTTCTTCCATTCGAACCTTAGCAGAGAGCCTTGGATGCGATCTACCGAATCTTCTGCGATGTAAGAAAATATTTGCTTCAGAAGGAGATGAAACTCTCTTGCCGACCCGTTGTTTATGAAGTGCTCGGATCTTTCTTTGTGACCGACGAACCACTTGAAATACCAGGTAAGATGATAGAGGACCGTATCTTGGATGTATCTAGGGACGTATTTCTTTGTGTCTTGAGCGTATTTGAGTAGGTCAAGCACGCCGTATTTCGTTTCGATGAGAAGCTTGTCCGAAGTCGACCACGACCCGTCGAGGGTCGATGTTCCGACGCTTCTCTTTCGATAGTAATACTTTGGTTCGGGGCAAAAAGCTAGCGTTCCGCAGTCCAAGCTCAGAAGATATCGATTCACGAAATGGGCATCCTCGAAACTCGGTCGAATTATTTCGCTAACTCTGATGCCCGTTTTCCTTATCTCGTTCGTTTTGAAGAATGCCGTGCTCATTGATAGCTGCATGGGATGATTGTCATCTTGCACGTTATAGAAGCGGGCTTCTTTTCCAAACCGGTAGTCAAGAGGATGGGAGTCTTGAAGTCGCTGGGTTTTCTCTTGGTAGAAGACAAGTTTGCAGGATATCATTTTTAAATTCTCATGTGTACGGGTGGCTTTATCCACCTGTTCGAAGTAGTCGTGGGATACGAAGTCATCTGGATCGATGAAAGTCACCCATTCGAAATCGTTCGTCATCGACATGCCGAGGTTGCGAGCGCTTGCCTGTCCGCCGTTCTCCTTGCGAACGTACTCAATCCGTCCGGGGTGCTTTTCTTGCCATGAGCGTACGACGTCGGGTGAGGAATCGGTGGACCCGTCATCTACGGCTATGATTCGAAGTGCTGTAGGATTTATCGTCTGCGACATGAGACTGTTGAAAAAGTCATTGAGGTAGGGGGCGACATTGTAGATCGCCGATACGACTGCGTAGCTGCTTTCTGGCGTGTAAGATCCGGGTTTAAGGGGGGTTATTCCGGTTTTCTCGAGGCGATGGCGCTGTATTCTCATCACCGCTGAATCGGGGAGTACGGCCTTAGCTTTCTTAAACAGCTTTTTCTTTAATCTGGCTTCGAATGATCCCATTATTCCCTCCGCATGTGCAGTGACTACCTATGCAGCAGAAAACTCCATTGGCCGCAATCGCCCTCGCAAGATGCAGAGGTTTTGAACTGCATTATTTTGACATGTTTTCTTGATTCTAGCACATTGAATTGCTGCTGTTGAGAAAGAGGGAGATCAGCTGTGGTACGTCCCTCTTGTCTTTGCTTGGTGGTGTGTCTTGCTCCCATATGAGCGAAAAGGTCGTGCTTATGATATTCTTCTACCGGCAATGGGGCAAGTTGGCCGATGGTTGCCTGCCTGCTTCTTTCAGTGCGTTTTGGGCGGGGCCGCATGTGGCCGATAGGAGCAGGCGAGTTTTATCTTTGTGCCAGCGTTAAAAGTGGTTTAGTCAAATTTACTGGTTGCTTAGGTTGTTTTATCTGGTCGTTTAAGGGGTATGCGTGGTTTTTTCTAGTGCAGTGTTCCTGTTCTTGTTCTTTCCGATTGTTTTGGCCGCTTATTTCGCTTCCCCCCGAAGGGCGCGGAATGTCATCGTCCTTATAGCATCTTTAGCTTTCTACTCTTGGGGCGAGCCTGCTTACGTCCTTTTGATGATGTGCTCCATAGCGTTCAACTGGCTTGTTGGCATTGGAATCTCAAGGTATCTCTCTCGGGATAGGAAGCGTCAAGCACGGTTTGTTCTCGTGGTAGGACTTGTGCTCAACTTGCTCATTCTGGGCTTTTTCAAATACGAGAGCTTTCTCGCGACTAATATCAATATGCTTGTTGGCGGTCAGCTTGTTCCTGATTTGGAATTGCCCCTGCCTATCGGCATTTCGTTTTTTACTCTCCAAGCTGTTTCCTATATCGTGGATGTGTACTGGGGCAAGGTGCGTCGACAAAAGAGCCTGCTGAACCTCGGCATGTATATCGCCATGTTCCCTCAACTCATTGCTGGTCCAATTGTGCGCTATGAGACTATCGAGGACCAGGTTGAAAACCGTAAGGAAACGCTCGAGGGGTTCGCGAGCGGCTTGCGTTTGTTTGTAATCGGCTTGGGAAAAAAGGTACTGATCGCCGACAACCTGGCCTTATTGGCTAATAGCATGCTGGCTTCGTCTCCTTCTGATATCGGAGCGATTGGCGCATGGGGAGGCTTGCTCGCGTATTCTTTTCAGTTGTTCTTCGATTTCTCAGGTTATTCCGATATGGCTATTGGGCTGGGGCGCATGTTTGGTTTTCAGTACTTGCGCAATTTTAACTATCCCTATATTTCAAAAAGCGTTACAGAATTCTGGCGCCGTTGGCATATGTCGCTATCGTCGTTTTTCCGTGATTACATCTACATCCCGCTAGGGGGAAGTAGATGTGCTGTTCCTCGTCAGATATTCAATCTTGGCGTTGTGTGGGCTGTGACGGGATTGTGGCACGGTGCTGCTTGGAATTTCGTACTGTGGGGTGTCTACTATGGCGTTTTGCTTGTGGTTGAGAAATTCGTTATAAGTGATTTGCTGCAGAAACTGCCTGCTTTCCTACAGCATCTGTATACCGTGCTTGTATTTGTTTTAGGATGGTGCTTGTTCTGGATATCCGACCCTAATCACCTCGCTCAGTATTTCGCCGCTCTCTTCGGTGCGAATGGGTTATTGGGAACGTCGACTTTCTGGGAGCTTTCTCTGTGGGCCTATTTGCCTTTGTTTGTTGTTGCGACGATAGCTTCGCTGCCTGTTGTTCCCTGGGTTCGTCTTCGTTTGCAATGCGCTCTGCAAGGTGAGCGATTCTCAGGGGAAAGCGCTCCTTCGAAGGGAAGCGATGCGGCTCCGATTGCGAACTTTGACATCTCGGCGAATGCGCCGGTTGCAAGCCAGCGAATCGCCTCGGTTGTGGTTGCTTTTGGCGATTTTCTCCTGTTTGGGATATTTGCACTTTGCGTAATGTCGATAGTTTCGGGTGGATATAGCCCGTTTATTTATTTTCAGTTTTAAGGTGGGGAAATGTTGCGCAAAATACAGAACGTTCTTTTTGTATCGGCGATTATCCTTGTTTGTTGTGCGGTCTTTGGATATAAATTTCTTGACAAAACAGACGCGCTCCCGCAGGTTGCAGACAACGGCACGAGATCATATTTAGAGGGGCGTTCCTTGATGAAGCTGCCCTTGCCCTCGGTCGAATCTTACCTAGACGCCAGTTTTCAGGAAGATGTCGAATCGTATTGTCGCGACAGCTTTCCGGCACGTGAAAAGGTTATGCTGGCCAACGCTTCGATCGAGAGATCCCTGATAGAGCTGTCGGCTAAGGGATTTGGGTATGATCTTTATCCTACGTTCTATGGGTCGGAGTATTGCTTTTCTGTTCTTGATAAAGCGCTGTTTCCCGTTCCGTCAAAGCAATCAGATGGTCGCGCCCTTGAATTACAGGATACTGCAAGGTCGTATTCTGCAATTGCTGAAGCTTGCCCGGAAATTCGCTTTGTTTCATTTGTTCCGGATCGGGGGTTTACAAGCGATGCGAACCCGTTGTTCGACGTGGTGTCTAATGCTGAAGGACGTGCGTACATCGACGAAAACTACTCTAAGCATCTTTCCGGATCGGTTATTTCTTGCGAAGACGTCTATTCGGATACAGAAGAATACCTGGAGTATTTTTCTGTATCCGATCATCATTGGAATATTAAAGGGGCGTACCGGGGCTACAGCTCTATAGCCCGTGCGCTTGGAAACGATGTTTTGCTTCAGGGGGAATGCAGTTCGTATTACGATTGCTACGGTTCGTATGCTCGTGGAGGATTGATCGTTGAAGTGGCAGATACGATGATGGATATGGAGTTGCCGTATCCGGAGTATTCCGTTTACGTATCGGGCAAGGTGGTCGAGCCTAACAAGCGGGAAGCTTACGTTGACAAGGAGCTGGAAGAGGGGAAAGCGAAGTTCGACGCGTACGGTCAATTCTTTGGGTCGGATATCGCGCGCAAGGTGTATGTGAACGCATCGCGTCCCGAAGCCGACAACTTGCTTGTTATCGGGGACTCGTTTGCGACCCCTTGCGTTCCCATGCTGGCATCTACGTACCATAAAACTTTTGTACTGGATCCACGCAAATACAAAGGAACCCTCAGCGATTTTCTGGCCGAGAATTCCGTTAAAGACGTTGTGCTGATTGTGTCCACTCCTACGCTTACGAGCAAGGGTATGGCAAACTTCATGAATTGATCGCAGGAACTCTGATAATAGTAATCAACTGAAAGTATAAATAAGGTCTTGATCCCTCATAGCCTTATTTATACTTTCCCGCATTTGGTATAAATAAGGCTAAAAAGATTATGGAATTAATTATATTTGAGCCATTATAGAGCACAAGGAACTGTCAAAGCTGTTTTACATGAGCAACGCATCCGATGGGTATAAGTGGCTTGATGAGTGGGCTTCCCGTCGAAGGTCCATGCCTTCTTCGTTCGACATTGGCATCGAGACGCACGATGGTGGATTGTTCGTGGGCAGTGCCAAGAGAATCAACCGTGATTTGCGAGCGTGCTTTAAGGGTTGAGCGCAAAGTCTCGCTGTCTATTACAGGGCGTTCAGATTGGCCGAGAGCTCTATGAGTAAAGGGGAGCGAAGCCGCGCTCGATGTTGTTGTTGACAACATGGATGCGCTAGCGTCGAAATTCGAGCTTTCGGAAAAGGAAACGTGCGTCATGTTCGCGATGACGCAATATGAACTGTTCGGGATGTTTGGGGCGGCCGACTTGGACGATCTTTCGCGTGGTGTAGAGCTAGGAAAGCAGATGCCGAGAAAGTATGTTTCCAGGCTTGAGGCGCTCAGCCTTGTCGCGAAGATGCCCCGGCGCCCTTTGCAGTTTTCGCTTCCCAATGATGTGGAGGGATTTCTGGGAATGCGAGACTTCGCTCGTTAAAGCTTTGTTCCATGTTTTGCTCGTATTCCTATCGATCGATCTCGTACAGCCGCATGTCCCCCTCGCTCATAAGGAGCGTGAAGCCGGGGGTGTTCTCGTCGATGGATTCGATGCCTGCCCAGTTTTCTTCCTTGTAGCGCATGCCGGTGATCGTGCGGTTGCTGCTTGCGATTTCGTCCAGCATAAGGATATAACGTGCATCCAGTCGATTTACAGTGCTGCGCACTTCGTCGGATGTGCTGATGTCGCGCAGTTGCGTTCGGATGATCTTGCTGTCTTCCGCTCCGCTCATGCCGGTGTTCGCCGAACGGCGGAAGTACGTGTTGATTCCTTCCACCCCGTAGCTCCAGCAGCTGCCATCGCTCGGTACGTTGATTACAAGCGCGTTTTCGGGAATCGTGCCCATGACTTTCTTGATGAACGCGTCTTCCTCCCCGGTTAGAATGCGGTCCCAGGAATAGCGAGCGGATACTTCGCTGCGGATTTTCGTCAAGCCTGCTGTCAAGTCTGCCTTTTCGGTTAGTTTCATGTTGCCGGGAAAGAACTGGCAGACCGCAAACAATACGAGCAGCATGCCTAGGGACAGGCCGGCGTTCATGTCTGTTGAACTGCCTTTGAGAATGCGCCCTAACCAGGTTTTTAAGGCTTTCAACATCCAAGAGAACCCTAAGGCGGCAAGGGGTATGGCGAAGAACGCGGCCATGGCGCCCAAACGGTGGTAGTCGGTGTACCAGAACCCGGCAATCACATGCTTGAACACGCCATCGGTCGATACGCTGACAAGGTACGATAACAAGGCGAACGCATAAGCTACGCTAAGCCAGAGGTACCGCTTGTTCTTGCACGTGTAGATAATGCCGGCAAGTACGACGATGCTGAGGAAAGGCTGTACGCCGCCTCTGGACGTAAACATGAAGCTTAGGCCGCTTGCAAGCGCCACCGCAGGAGACAAGGTCGCTTTCCAAGTGTATTGGACAACGGTTTGCATGAAAGGCGCGAAGTATAGGATCGCCCAGGTGGTGCATGCTGCGGCGAAAAGCGCGACCCCGCCTGCAATGCGCTTGCGAGATAGGTTCGGCTGTTCGCTGTCGGGTGCGTAAAAGATTCGATTCACGCAGTAAAGCACGCCCCAGATTCCGAATGTGAATGCTCCGTTTGGCTGACAAAGCGCAACGGCTACGAGTCCTATGGCCGATACTGCGGCAAGTTTGAGCTTATCGGACGTGCGCTTCGCCTCGATTGCCTCTGCGAGGGGGACGAACGCCAAGGGTATGAGCATGAACGAGACCATGTTCGAAAATAGCTGACCGAATACGATGAATCCCCAAGGGAACCCGCAGAACGCCACGGTAAAGAGCGACCCTGCCAAAACGGTGCGTTTGCGTTGTCCGAAGAGCTTCAAGAGCAATAGGCACATGCCCAGAGGAAACACGATAACGACGAACGTTGCGACCGAAGCATTCGCGGCCAGTGCGACATTGTTGTCGAATAGCGATGCGACAACGGCTGTTACAACGTGCCATCCGGCCGGATAATACCATGCATCGGGATTTTGCGCTAAATACGAACTGATATGGAGGGTGGAGTAAGTTCCCGTGTCTAGAAACGAACGCACTACGGAAAGATGCACGGTGGTGTCGTCGTTTCTAGAGAACGACTCCGGACCATCGATGGGCAAAAGGAACGTTAGGGTTGCGATCGCGAAGGCCACGGCCAGATAAAGGGCTGCCGTCTTGCATGCTTCTTTGGCGTCGTCAACTGCTGCGAGGCATTCCCGATTATCAACGCCCCGAACTTTTCTCAGGTACCTCGCGCCGAGCATCGCGATTAGGCAGATGCCCGTCGTCATTGCAAGCAGGCCGGATCCGGAGGACGTGATGTCCAGTTCGAAAAGTACAATGCCTAGCACCGTAAAGACGAAGATGGATAGCGCGGGAGCAATAGCGGCAGCGGCAAACCGATCGATCGAGAATGCTCGTGCAAGCATGAAGCCGGGTACGTACAGCACGATGGCGTAAGCCAAGATGGCAAGGGCAAGCGTAAACCACATGACGGGACTCCTTGGGGCGTTCGGTCTCGATCGTCGGAATAGGTGAGATAAACAGCCATTATAGATGCTCCCATGGGTCCTGTCTGCTCTTTTCGTTTTGGAGACTGTATCCAAAACGAAAACCAGCAAGGATCCCCATGCTATTATGGTTCGTCGGTCATCGGGAAATGTGAGAGGGGTGCGTGCTTGTCTGGTTCGGACAGCGGGTCGAAGAGGGCGCAGTACCGGATGGCGACTGGATCTCCGGGGTTGAATCGCGCTCAAGAAGAGCGTCGGCTCGAAGAATCTTCGCGTGCTTCGCGGGGAACCTCGCGCCAAGCGCTGATGCCTGCGTATCGACCGAATGCCCGAGTTCTATATCCCGACTACATAAAGAAGCGAAAGCGGAGGAGGATCGCACAGCGTATCTCCTTGTGCGTGCTTGCGATTCTGTTGGCGGTCGTTTGCGCGACGGGCGGCTACGCGGCTTGGTATTCGTCGGCGCTTGACAACGCTCTGTCCATGGGTTCCGAGCAAGATGCTTCTGTGGATGAGGCGCTTGCCCCTAGCGTGGCCGATCAGCCGTTTTACGCGCTTGTGCTGGGTTCGGACTCGCGTGAAGGATCTGGTACGTCCAGCAAAGAGGCGGAGTCGGGCGGTAATCAGCGCTCCGATGTGATGATTTTGCTGCGCGTGGATGCTCGCGCAAACCAAGTCACTATGGTGTCTATCCCGCGCGATACGCCGTATACGCTCGATGACGGCAGAATCGTCAAGGTTAACGAAGTGTACAACATAGGAGGAGCTGCCGCTTCCATCAAGGCAGTTTCCAGGATAGCGGGCGTTCCCGTCTCCCATTATGCCGAGATTCATTTTTCCGAGCTTCAATCCCTTGTTGATAAGTTGGGCGGCGTGACAGTGAACGTGGATGTGGAGCTGTCGTACAAGGACGCTCTTACGGGCGAGAAGGTCACCGTTTCTCCAGGAGTTCAGACCATTACCGGGCAGCAAGCGCAGATATTTGCTCGCGCGCGGCACGAGTACGTTACTGACCAAGATGCTCATCGTCAAAACAATGTGAGGTCGTTGGCCATGGCTATCGTGAAGAAAGTTCTCGATCGGCCCGCTTACGAGCTTCCGGGCACGGTGCTGGATCTGGCCTCGTACGTTGGCACGGACATGAAGACTGGCGATATAGTGTCGCTTGCTTTGGCTTTTTCGAAAGGGTCGAGCGCGCCGGTCATGTACAGTTGCTCGGGTCCGGACAAGGGGGACATTAGCGAAAGCGCAGGCGGAATATGGCTGTGCTACGAGAATCCGCAAGGATGGGCTGATCTTATGGCGGTGGTTGATTCTGGCGGGAATCCTGAGGGAATGGATGTGAACGCGACAGCGATCGTTCCCGAATGAGTCGGCGAAGAATTTGAGGCGTCGTGAAACGAAGGTGAAAAGTATCTCGCTCGAAAGGGCATAGAGTGATAACCTGATCCGGTTGCTTGTACGAAGGGTGGAATTATATGAGTATCAAGAAGAAGGCTGTCGCGCTTCTGGGGTGTGCGGCTCTCGCATTCTCGCTGGTCGGATGTCAGCAAAGCGAGACGAAGGAGCCTGAGCCAACGGATGTTCAATTGATGCAGGATGTGGGCGATACGCGCATGGACCAGCCGTTCTACGTGCTGGTGGTGGGCAACGACTCGCGTACTGGGACTGTCGAAATCGACAAACCCGATTATTCGGACGGATCCGGTCGGTCGGACACTACGATGCTTGTGCGCGTCGACCCTGCTACCTATCAAGTGGGGATCGTCACGATTCCTCGCGATACGGCTATCTCGCTTAATGGACAGACCATGAAGTTCAACGAGGCCTATCATGCTGCCGGCATTGAAGAAACTTTGCACCAGGTCAAATTGCTCACGGGTGTTTCTCCTTTGTACTATATGGATATGAGTTTCGTTCAGTTCGAGAAATTCGTGAACGAGCTTGGCGGGCTGACAGCGAATGTGCCTATCGATATGGGGTTGCAGGATATCGTGTCCGGCAACAAAATCTCGCTGTCTGCGGGCGCGCAGGATCTCGACGGCGCGGAATCGCTTGTCTTGGCGCGTTCTCGTAAGGTATACGAGGTTGATCAGGATGCTTGTCGCCAGATCCAGGATCGCCAATTAGTGGAGGTTGGCATTAAGAAAGTAGCGGCTGACCCTGCGGGAGCGGCGGCACACGTGCAGGCGCTCGTGTCCAATGCGAGCACGAATTGGCCTGCTGAAGATTTGGCTAGAATCGTGACGGATTTTGCTGCGAATGCGGATAAGATCACATTCGTGTCTGGCACGGGGCCGTACAGCGGCGATATCGACGAGGCGGCCGGCGGGATATGGCTCGCTACGCGCGACGAGGCTGCGTGGAAGCAAGTCATCCAGGCTGTCGAGGCGGGAGAGGATCCCACCGCCGTAGTTCCTTTGCCTCAGATCATCGCCAAGAACTAAACCCCTTTACTTGACGAAGGGTGGTCGAAGCGACCGAGAAGGACGGCTACCGTCCTTCTCGGTCGCTTTTCTTTGCCACGTATTCACGCAACGTTTTCCAGGTAAATGCGGGCCCGACGTTTTTGAGGTTGTAGCAGCCTTGCTTCACGAGGCTCCATGCGTAGGGGAACTTGCTTGGATTAGGGTCGGGCAAACCGCGGAGCTCCGCGAACAAGCGCTTGCTGCCGGGAGATATTTCCGGATCGGATAGCACCAGGTTGGCGTCCATGCGTGCGAACATGGAGGCTGCTTCCGTTCGCAGCTCTGGATTGTCGAGATGCACCTCTTCCAGAACCCCTCCCAGGTACGTGAATCCGCGGCTGTTATGAGCACGCAAGATGCTTTCGTCGTGGACGTGCAGGTTTTCCAGAACGTCCATCATGTCGTTCCAGCGCGCGAAGGGCAGCATCGTGTTGTTGAGGGCGAACGCCTTCGATTTTTCCGGCGTTTCCTCGCGATAGCAGTAGTAGGGCGTATCCAGGTATCCGATGCGGTCGGTCTGGCATAGGGTTTCCAACAGGAACGGGTTGTCGGCCCAACCAGCGCCGGGGTATTCGCGGAAACGTATGCCCCGATCGTCCAGGAAGCTTTTACGATAGACGGCTGACCAGATGGACGGGTGATGAGAGAGCAAGTGAGCTGCTTCTCGTATGGCGAAGGGCTGGCGCGACGGCTTGATGCGGCTGCGGTAGCTGCAGTTCAGCTTGCGCTGCTCAGGCGTGTCGGGCATCCAGATGCGCCAATAGGGGGTTTTCACGATGTCGAGTTTCTTGTTGAACCCGTTGGCGAATGCGAGCATGTCGGCATACATGCCGGACTCGATCCAGTCATCGGGCTCCACGATGGAGATCCAGGTGCCGGTTGCTTCTTGCAGACCGCGGTTGCACGTTGCTCCGTACCCTTCGTTTTGCTTGTCGATCACGCGCACGCGGCTGTCTTTTTTCGCATAGGCTTGCATGGTCTTCAGCGAGTCGTCCGTGCTGCCGTCGTTTAGGCAGATAACTCCAAGGTTGCGATGCGTTTGCGCCAGGATGCTGTCCAGGCATTGTTCAAGATACGGCCCTGCGTTGAAAATGGGGACAATAACGGAGACCAGCTCGTTGTTCGCGTTATACATGAGGGTCTTTCCTTCTCTCGTTAGCGATTGGTGCATGCGCCCGAGGCGTCGAATACGTACCGTGTCTCATCGATGACGACGCTGCCTGTAGCCATGGCACCTGTTGAAGGGTCAAGATAGTACCATGTATCTCGGTCTTGGAGCCAACCTGTTACCATCCTGCCGGACTCGGGGTCGAGCCAGTACCACGTCCCGCCCTGCTTGAGCCAGCCGGTCTGCATGGCGCCGGAGGCTGACAGGTAGTACCAGGAGGCTCCGTCCTTGAGCCAGCCGCCCGCGCGCATGGCGCCCGAGCCTTCCAGGTAGTACCACGTCCCGTCCGGCGTCTTCGCCCAGCCCGTGGCCATCCTGCCGGACTCGGGGTCGAGCCAGTACCACGTCCCGCCCTGCTTGAGCCAGCCGGTCTGCATGGCGCCGGAGCCGGACAGGTA
>NZ_QICD01000026.1 GCF_003726035.1 Paraeggerthella hongkongensis | reverse complement strand
GCGCTCCCCTTGACGCAGGGTCTTCGGGCGTCGCGCAAACCCCAATGCGCCGACCTGCATCGCTAGTTCATGCGCACAAAAAGGACCTGCTTTGTGCGCTGGCTCAAGAACGCAGAAGGGGGGGGGGGAATCCGTGCCAGCTTCATCGGGATCCGACGCCAGAAACGCTCGAAAGCGACTGCGAAGGCTCCACTACTTGCAGGCCTTCAAGCCCTGGCCGGCAGCCCTGCAACCACGAAGGCCCTCCATGCGCGGAGGGCCTTCGTTGCTATGCGACCTCGCGTCCCAGCGATCAGCTAGAACTCCAGTTCCTGGAGCCGATCGAACACGACGTCCTTGCGCGCAAGGAAATCCCAAGGATCGAAGATCTCGTCGAGCGTTTCCTTCGACAGATTGGCCTCGGGGTCCGCTTCCAGGTTCTCGCGATACGCGGGACCGTCCACGGCGTTCTGGATATCCTCCCACACCTTCATGGCATTGCGCTGCACGATAACATAGGCATCCTCGCGGCTGATGCCCGTGTTCACCAGCGCCAACAGCACCTTCGAGCTGAAGATGAGGCCTTTGGTGCGCCACAGATTCTGCTCCATCTTGGCGGGATAGGTCTGCAGACCGTCCAACATCCACTGCATTTTGGAGAACATGTAGTCAAGCGCCGTGAAACTATCGGCCAGCACCACGCGCTCGGCACCGGAATGGCTGATGTCGCGCTCGTACCACAGCGCCACGTCGTCGAAAGCCACCTGCGCATTGGACTTCACCACGCGCGCCAAACCGCACACGCGCTCGGCCGTGATGGGATTGCGCTTGTGAGGCATGGCAGACGAGCCCTTCTGGCCCTTCGTGAACGGCTCTTCGGCCTCGATCACATCGGACTGCTGCAGCAGGCGCACCTGCATGGCGATGCTCTCCAGCGTAGACGCCGTCACCGCAAGGCCGGCCATGACCTGCGCATGGCGATCGCGCGCAAGCACCTGCGTGGACAGCGGATCGGGCGTGAGGCCCAGCTTCTCGCACACGTACTGCTCCACGTACGGATCGATGCTGGAATACGTGCCCACCGCACCGCTGATGGCGCCCGTAGCGGCCACGGTGCGAGCCTCCTCCATGCGCGTCTGAGCGCGCTTGAGCGCCCAGGCCCAGCTGCCGAACTTCATGCCGAACGTCATAGGCTCCGCATGGATGCCGTGCGTGCGGCCGACGCACAACGTGTTCTGGAACTCGAACGCACGGCGCTTGCACGTCTCGCCCAGTTGCTTGATATCCTCCAGGATGATATCGATGGCCTGCGTGACCTGGTAGGACAGTGCCGTGTCGCCCAGGTCGGACGACGTCATGCCGTAATGCACCCAACGGCTGGGAGGCTCCTGGCCCTCCGGCACGTCGGCATCGATGTATTCGGCCATGTTCGTGGTGAAAGCGATGACGTCGTGGTTCGTCACCTTCTCGATCTCGTCGATGCGCTCCACGGTGAAATCGGCGTGCGCGCGAATCCACGCAGCTTCCTCTTTCGTAATGCCCGCTTGGCCCAGCTCGGCCTGAGCCTCGCATGCCAGCACCTCGATCTCTTTCCAGATCTCGAACTTGTTCTGCAATTCCCAGATGGCCCCCATTGCGGGGCGCGTGTAGCGGTTGATCACGCCGGTCCCTTTCGCCCAATCGTACCTGATGGGAATAGGATACCGCAAACGTGAGCGCAGTCGCGGTATTTCACGGAAAGCGCCGAGGCCGCAGGGCGATGCAGGTCGCGTGGGCGCAAAGAGGGACCTATGGCAATTCCAAAGGTACGCTTCGCTGGTTTTTTGCGCTTTTGGCCCGCAAAACCCAGGTGGCGTATCCGTACGCGAGTAACGAGGAGCGTTGAGAGGGGCTCGAACCTGCCACAGCTACCGATTCGCGCCCGCAAAGTCGATCGAGCAACCGCCGTATGGCGAAGAAGCGTCCTTGACTTCTTCCGCCAAATCGCTACCCTATTTCCTAGTAAATTTCTAGTTTTTAGGGGGACGCCATGGAACAAGCGGAACAAAATCGAAACATGCGAGGCCGCGTGCGCTCGGTCAACGTCTCCAAACGAAAAGGCACGCGCAAAACGCCTTGCGCCTCCCCCATCGCCGTCATCGAGCATCAGGGCGTGGCGGGCGACGCGCACGCCGGCGATTGGCATCGCCAGGTTTCGCTTTTGGCATGGGAGTCCATCGAGAAGGCCCGCGCCATGGATCTTGACGTGGCCGAAGGCGATTTCGCCGAAAACGTCACTACCGAAGGCATCGACCTGCTCTCCCTGCCCTTGGGCACGCAGGTGCGCATCGGCGACGACGTGCTGCTGGAGCTTTCCCAAATCGGGAAGGTCTGCCACACGAAATGCGCCATCTACCATCTAGCCGGCGACTGCATCTTCCCGCGCGAAGGAATTTTCTTCGTTGCGCTTTCCGACGGCCAAATCAAGGAAGGCGACGCCGTCGAGGTGGTTTCTCTAGGCGACGGAACGTGCAGCTACACGCCGCCCGAAGCCCTTGAAGAGCTGCGCGCCGCACAAGGATAGTCGACCGGGATCAATCCATCAGCAACGCATCGTAGAGCATTCTTGGAGCCGCGAGGGCCAACTTTTCAGCAGCCTCCTGAGGTAGGGGCATGGTTCCCATGCGGTACCATTCGGTCAGTATCTCCGTTTCTGTTTTCACCCATCTATCAAGGCAGAACATGAGCTCATCACTAATTTCTATATGACGATAATCCTGCAGGGTTTCGAGCAGCGCACACTTTCTGTAATGGGGCATGATGCTGCGCTCGCTCGAGCAGTTAAGCGTATACTGGGTTGCTACTTTAAAAAAGTCGCTTTCAAGCGACAGCAGCGTCAAGTGATGAAAATATCCCGTTTCCCAGTCTATCGTACGGCCGATTTCCACAAGATAGAACTTGTGAACATGCGTCGGCCACCACCAATGCAAGCTGTATTTGCTGTCGAAATGCCGATAGAACATCTGCCGAGATATACCTGCACGTTCGCAGAGATCCGTCACTTTAATCTGATCGAGAGATCTATCGACCGCATGCATGATGCGCAGCTTCATCTGCACATCCTCGTCATCGAAAAGCCCTTTCGGCTCCCAGGAATCCACCTTCATAACCCCTCCGTCCGCATCCCCATACGGCCCCTCCAGTATACACGCACGACGAGCCCAGCATACAACCCAGCTCCGTTACGAAACGGAGCTGGGATATTAACTGGCTATTTCAAACCCACTTGAAGCTGGCTAGGAGCGAGGCGGCTTCAACCCCGCCGATTCGGCAGCTTCGCGAAGGTCCTTCCAAACCGACAAATGATCGATCTCAAGCGCCTTGCACACGCTATCGCACATGCCGCATTCTATACATTCCCACAAACCGTTTTGCATGGCTTCCACCACTCGGTCCCCTTGATCGTACGGGTCGTAAAATCGGTTTGCGATGGCGATCATGCCCGTCGGGCCAATATAGGATTTAAGCCCTTTCTGCTCCACGACAGGGCAAGCAGCGGTGCACACGCCACAACGAGCGCAATACTCGAGCGGTTCGAGTTTCTTGGGCAGAGCCGCGTCAACCGGAGCCTTCACCTCTTCAACCGTAAGATCGAAAGCACGCTGGCGAGCGAGTATCCGGCTCACCCTGTCGGTGATCTTCGTTTTGTCCACAATCAAATCGCGTACTACCGGAAAATGTTTAAGAGGAGTAACCTCGTTTTTGTCCGAATCTTCTATCGGCGTCACGCAAGCGAGGCAAGGGACCCCATTGAGCGTCATAGCGCACCGCCCGCACACGCGCCCACGACAGCTGTAGTCGAAAGCAATGGGCTCTATCGTATCGTTGACCTGAACCAACGCCTCGAGCAAAGTCATATGCTCGGTATGCGTGATTTCGTATTCCTCAAAATGAGGAGCGGGATCTACCGAAGGATTGTACTTTTGAATCTTGATTTTCATAACTTGCCTCCTCGTAAGCACGCAAACAACAACAGCTAATCCAATTCGACAACGGGAACGGTTTCGAGCTGCATTTTGCCATCCACGTTTTTAGCGACGATGTTGCACGTCCACTTTGCCGAGTCTTCTTGCGGGAAGTCGGGTCGATAGCTATGCCCACGGCTTTCTTCGCGCATAAGAGCCGCCTTCGAGCTAGCTTCAGCGATGTCGAGCAGGTTGTAAGCCTCGATAGCGGCCTTCCAGTCGGTGTTGTAGTTCAGAGAGGCGTCTCCGAGCTGCATCTTGGGCAGTTCTTCCGCGCGGATGCGCTCGAGCTCCGCCACGGCTTCTTTCATTGCCGTTGTTTCCCGCGTAGGCTGACATGCCTGATAGCAGGCGCGCTGAATCATGCGGGTAATTTCCTGAGGGCGTTTGCCGCCGGATCGGCGCGTGCGCATTTCATGCAAGCGCCCGACCTCCTCTTCAACCGAAGCGAAGGTAAACGATTGCGGTTTGTTCTTGCCCGGTCCTTCGGCGTATTCAATAGCTTTCATCATCGCGTAAGATCCGTCTCGATACGCGACATTGACCGAAGTGCCCCCTTGAGCGCCCGAGACGCCGCCGCCGCGAGCGCAGAATAACCCCGGCATACCCTCGACCATCAGGTTTTCGTCCACGCGCGGATTTCCACCATGCTCATACGTTTCAAGCGCACATTCGAGCTTGGAGGAGGACACATCTATACCGAATACCTCTTTCCACAAGGTAACGTTGCGACGGTAGACCTCCCCCATAGCTGCAAAAGCTTCAGGACTTGAGAAATCCACGTACACGCCGCCGTTGGGCGACCCCCCGCCATCGTGGATAGCCTTGGCAATCGTTCGCGTGAACGTGATGCGATCCAGCGTCGAATAGTCCATCCCCCTGAAGAAGTAGTTGTCGTTCGCATCGCAGATGTACTCGCAGCACAGGTTGTCGGCGCCGATACCGCCTACGAACGTAGCTGCAAGACCGGTCGGATACATGCTGATAAGGTCGAACTGGAAGAATTCTGAATCCTGCAAGGCTGCGCCTCGCCGGTAAGCTGCGGCATCGACATCGCCCGTATTGTCCGGCGAGTTGATGGAAGTGGCCGCTACCGTATTCCACCCATACACCCACGAGCTTGCACCCGTGCAGGAAATCGTCGATTTGGCTCGAAACGCGCGCACCGTCCCGGTAGGAATGTGCAATCCGATGGCACCTATGCACGCACCGTCCTCAATGATGATATCTGTAATCATAGTTTGATCGAAGATACGAGCGCCCGATCGCTCTACCGAGTCGGTAAAGTAACGCGGAAAACCATTGAAAGTTCCGAAGAGCGGATACCCGGGCATGTCGAGACCCGGGACGAACGCGCCTGTCTCGTCTCGCGTGAACAGGTTGTTTCCCTCTTGCGCATAGCGCAAGAGAAGGTTGCGATCCTCGACAGAAAACGCTTCGTGGGTCGCCTTGGCGATCTTTTTGTTCGTAAGCTCGTTCAGGACAAAGTCTTCGGACTCATCCCATGGCGTATCAGTCTGGATGAAGTTCACCCAATTGCACCAATTATATCCGCATGCTCCCCCGAAATGGAAAGGCGCTTTCTCCACCACCACGACATCTTGCCCCTGCTTGTAAGCCTGAAGTGCCGCATGGGACCCGGCAAGGCCGCCGCCGATGATAAGGATGTCCGTATCATAAAGTTCATACAACACTTGCTCGCCGTCGACAGGTCCTTGCGCTCCTTGCCTGCTTCCTTCTCCCGAAGAAGAGCATCCGCTCATAGCTCCCGAAAGCACCATCGTGCCAAAGGCGACAGCACTACCCCCAAGAAACGCTCGCCTCGATATACCCGTTTCGCCAAAGGACCCATTACCGCAACCGTCTTTCATACGACCCCCTCCTTGCTGCATTCCATTCTCAGCGGAACGGCGCCCGCTCGATGCACTTATTGTCACAGGTGTTCTGGGAAGCCTTCAAAGAACGGAACTGGACAACCGTACGAAAAGCGCAACAAAAAGCGAAGCTGTCCGCGCAAGGGCAACAGCTTCGCTTTTTTGCTCGGCTTTCCGACGCATGGCGAAGGGGTCTTTTTAAAAGTTACAACGCTTTGAACAAGGCCCTTACCTCATCGAGAACTTCGTTGTCCACCACGACGATGGCCTTGTCGCCTGGATAGAGCACTGTTTCCTCGTTAACCACTTCCACGTTGTCGTCGTCTTGGGGCGAGACGGCGGCAACCAGGCTGTTCTCGGGCATGGGCAGCGACGACACCAGAATACCCGCCTCGTTGGAGTGATGGCGCATGCGCGGCACCACGATCTCGGTCAGCATAACGTTGCCGTGCGTAAGCGACGACGCAACGCTCACGCTGCCAAGCAGCGTTTCCTCTTCGATGAGGTTCGCGATAAGCGTGGTGGACGACACGCATTCGATGCCCACCTCTTTGAAAATGCGAAGGTTCTTCGGGCTGTTCACGCGGGCAATGCAACGCGGCACGTTGAACACGCGCTGCGCGATCTCGCACGACACCAGATTGTCGTCGTCTTGGCCCGTAGTGGCCACGAATACGTCAGCGCGGCGAATGCCCGCGTCTTCCTGATACTTCGAATCGCAGCCGTCGCCGTGGATGACCAGGTACCGGCCCTGCAGCGCCACCGACAACCTGTCGGCCGTCGAAAGCGTCTCCTCTATGATGGCCACGTCGTTGCCGCTTTGCAGCAGCACGGTGGCCAGGTACTCGCCAATCTTGCCGCCTCCCGCGATCACGATGTACATGAAGCTTCCTTTCCCGACAACCCTGCAAGTCGCCCGCATTCATTGCAGGCCAACGCTGCACCTTAATCTTGAATATACTTCGAAAACGACTCGATCAACTCATGACGCACGCACGCCAGCACCGAATCTCCGTTATACAGAATGGAATCGCGCGTGGGAATGGAACTGGCCGATCCGTCTCCGCGCTCGAAAGCCACAATGCGGATGTCGTGATCGCGCTCCAACTCGGACACGCGAATGGTGCGCTTGTCCGACCAACTTAGGTCAAGCGAAAAGCGCAGCACTTCGAATTCCCCAAACGTGTCCAGGTGCGCGCCATGCCCCGACACCACCTTGCTGAACACGTCCTCGGCCACAAGCGATGTGCCGCATACGTAGTCGATGCCCAGCTGCATGTATGCGCGTTCGTGATCGGGATTGTATAGACGCGCAATAACGTGAGGCACGCCGAACAAACGGCTGCCCACCTCGGCGCACATAAGATTCGTGTTGTCGAACTGAGTAACCGCCGCAACAACATCGCAATCCTCCACGCCAGCCTTTATCAGCGTCTCTTCGTCGAAGCCAACTCCTTGTACGGTGGAACCGTTGAAGTTGCGACCCAGGTTCGCGAATGCATCGGCATTGCGATCGATCACGCACACGTTGCTGCCGTTATCCGACAACATGTTTGCCAGCTGAGAACCGACGCGGCCACAGCCTACGACGATCACGTTGCTCATACCAGTCCTTTCGCCTGCGCCCAGGGCGCACTTTCCTGCAAGCATCCAGCATACTGCAATAACAAGATAACGGGGCAAAACGGCAGAGAAGAGGTGAAGCGAGGTCGGCAAGACAGCAAGGCAAAGGAGCAGCCCCGCCCTCCGCCTTGCTCCGCTCCTCAACAATCGAAGCGCCGCCTTTCCGGCGGCGCTTCGATTAGATCATTTTCATTTGCGTAAGCGTTTTATTGAACCAGTCCATGTAGGTAGGAGGACAATACTTCTGCGCGTTCGCTACGGTGATGGAGTACCCGTAGTTGCTAGCCAAACCCGCAACGTGCGCGTTGATGGACTCTTCCCAGCTGCTCCACGCAACCGAGGACATCCAACCCCACGCGTTGTAGGGCTTGAAGCACGCAGAACCCTTCGAGCTTTCAGTATTGGAGATAGCGGGCGACCAGCGAGGATCAACGCCATGAACCCAAGCAGCCTCTGCAAACGTGGCTCCGTGCCCAGACAAGGGAGAACCGGCCAGATACGCGTCGATGCGGCCGCTCCATTCGGCCACGAACGCCTCGTGCCCCACCGACCAGTCAACGTCGGAAAGGGAAGCCAGCGCATCGGCGGCGCCCTCGCGGGCAGCGCGAGCCTGCTGCTCGGCCTTCGCGGCCTCGGCGGCGGCAATGCGAGCTGCCTCTTCCTTGCGAGCAGCCTCTTCGGCGGCAAGACGAGCCGCCTCCTCTTCCGCCTCTATGGCGGCGATGCCCTGGGATATATCGCGCGAAGCCGTGCTGGTAAGCACCGTGGACTCGCGAGCGCCAGAATCGGCGGCCTCCGACGAAAAGCCGTAGTCCGTCGCAGACGCAGCCGTGCTTACCGAATCAATCCCGAACGAATCTATGTCATGAGAAGCGCCGCTACCCGCGGAGGCGAAGCCGAAGCCAATGCACCCGGCCAGCACGCACGATGCGCAGCCAACCGCAGCGATTTTGGCAGCTATGTTCGACTTCCGTTGTTTAGTGCGTTTCACCGTCAAAACTTCGATAACCTTTCGTTGCACAGCGCACGACCCCTTACCGCTTAGGCGGTTGACAGCGTAGTAGATTGTAAGAGGGATTGCTGCCTGGAGGGCGATATGCTGTTGTGGTAGAAGATATTTTAGCGGACAAGGGGGCTTTAGGGCAAAAAAGTGTGGAGATGCCCTACATCATTTGTTCGCTTGACAAAAACTTGCTTTGCAAAACCGCAGGTCGCAACAGACTTGATCGGAAAATCGAACAAGCGAACGAAATGTGCAGATGCGGGCGAACGGCAAGTGCTCCGCTAGCTAAAGTCGAATAGACCACTCCAGAACGTCTCCGTTGAGCAAATCGAATTCTCGCTCCTTCAACAGCATCTGAACATGGTATTCGCGACCGTACGGAGCCGTGAACACGATCTCGGTCGTAGGGCCGGGTATGGAGTACCATAGCACCCCCGCCGTGCAGAACACCGCGAAGCAAGCGCCCGCGAGCAAATTCATCATGGGAGATTTAAGCGTAGCCGAAAACACCGCGAACGCAAGCGTCATGAGCAACAGGGGCCACAGGTAAACCAGCATGGGAACGATGGACTCCCAAGCAACGATGCCCAAACTCATGGTCAACACCATCGAGCCTATGCAAAAGCAAACAAGCCCCTCCACGAACTTGCGCATGCGGCGCCCGGGGGTTCCCGGAACAACCATGCCCACAATTCCCAAAATGACGAAGAAGAGCGGGGCGTACTGCCACCATGCGATATCGCGAACGAACGTCACCGCCATCGCGACGATGCCGGCAAACAACAAAAACGAACCCAGCCACAAAGCGGCTCGAACACTCGCTTCAGACGCCTCCTTCGGCGGATCGACGGGATGATGGACCACCGGTTGCGGGACCCGTTTCAGCGGCGCGGCAGCAGGAGGCTCGGGAGGCACGTGCGCCGCGCCCGTATACGATGGCGTCGAATAGCGCCAGCCCGCTGTCCGAGTCGGCGTGTTCGACCATGATGGACCTTGCCCGGCCGAACCATGCCGACTGCTGAAGTCCACCGTTCCATACGTGTCAGAATGAACCGATTGAGGTTTTACTTCAAGCGGTTTCACTATTTTAGGAGCCTTGGGAACCACGATCCACATCGCAAGATACGCCAAGCCGAGCAAGCCCCCGGAAGCGAGCGTAAACGCAGCTGCCAAGATGCGAACAACAAGCGGGTCCACAGAAAAATAGTCGGCTACGCCGGCGCAAACACCCGCTATAAGCGCATCTCGCGAACGATACAGCTGCCTTTCTTGCGTCACGCTTCCTCCCGGCCTAGTTCCTCGCTCGAGCATTCAGAGGAATCGGGCTGGGCTTTCAGGCGTTCAGCGCGCACCGACAAGATGCGGCGACGGCGCATGGACAAGATCTTGAATCGGTAGCCGTTGTGGTCGAACTCATCGCCGGTTTGAGGAACGGAGTCCAGCATGTTCATCAACCAGCCGGCAATGGTCTCGTAGTCTGCGGACTCCTCGACCGGCCATCCCAACTCTTCGGCATCTTCTACCGGGAAACGCCCGTCGACCACCCAGGTGTTGCCACTCGATTGCTCCACGAACGGGTTCTCTCGGTCCGACTCGTCAATGATCTCGCCGACGATCTCCTCCACGATGTCCTCTACGGTAATTAAACCATCCGTTCCACCGTATTCATCCACGACAATGGCCATCTGTTGCCTGTTCGTTTGCATTTCCGCAAGCAGCGGGTAGATGTCTTTCGTCTCTGGAACGAACAGCGCTTCATACGCATAAGAAGAAGCCGGATCAGCGCCCTTGGAATCCATGAACGGGCCCATGAGATCCTTGTAATGAACGATGCCCACGATATGATCGATGTCCTCGTGATACACGGGAAGGCGCGAATACCCCGTACCGCGCATGCGTTCAAGAGCCTGCTGCACCGTTTCCGTATCCTCGACTAGAATCATGTCCACGCGCGGCTGCATGATTTCATGCACGCTCATATCCCCCAGATTCAGAATGTCGTGGATCATGCGCTTCTCGTCTTCGAGCAGCTCGTCATTGTCCGTGACCATGTACTTGATCTCTTCTTCGGACACGGTTTGACGCTCGTCCGCGTTCTTGACGCGCAGCAGCTTGGACAATCCGTTGGCAGAAGCCGATGTAAGCGTGACCAGCGGCGAAGCGATCTTGGCGAACACCATAAGCGGGCCCGCCACCGCTTTGCTCATGCCTTCCGCATCCGCAAGGGCAACGCGCTTCGGGACAAGCTCGCCTACTACGATACTGAGGTACGACACCACCAGCGTGATAACCACGGGAGCCAAGCCGGGCGCAATAGCCGTAAGCCACGCCACGTTGAAGCTGGCAAACCACGAAGCCAAAGGCTCGGACAGGTTTGTGGCAGCAGCGGCCGAGGCAAAGAAGCCGACCAGCGTGATAGCCACTTGGATGGTTGCCAAAAACTGACTGGAATCGCTCGCCAAGCTGTACGCACGTTCCGCTCGCTTGTCGCCTGCTTCCGCTTCATGCTGCAGCAGCACCAACTTGGCGTTCACCAACGCCATTTCGGACATAGAAAAGTATCCGTTGACCAGCACGAGCAAGAATGTGACGACGATGCTTATCCAGATATCCATGCTGCTTCCTGTTTACATGACGTACAGCGCGATAGCCAAAAACTGCAAAACGCTGCCGGCAAGAACCCATAGATGAAAAATCGAATGCATGTAGGGAATCTTCTTCAGGACGTAGAAGATGCACCCGATGGAATAGCACACGCCGCCGCCCACGAGCAGCCACAGGCCTTGCGCAGGGATAGCCGAAACCAGCACCGGCAAAAACCACACGACGCACCAACCCATGAGCAAGTACAGCAGCGCCGAAATCCAACGGGGACGAAACACCCAGAACGCTTCGCACGCCACGCCGGCCAACCCGACCGCCCATACGAACAAGCACAGCCACATGCCACCGTGATCCGCAAGAGAGATCAGGCAAAACGGCGTGTAAGAACCCGCTATAAACAAGTAGATGCAGCTGTGATCGAGAATCTTGAACACTTTCTTCGCACGATCGACCGCAATGGCGTGGTAGAGCGTGGACATGGTGTATTCAAGCAGCATGGTCAGAGCGTACACAAGGGCGGCGAACAGATACACGCCGCCGCCGTCATCGAGCGCGCGCACCACCAAGATGGGGATTGCGGCAATGGCCAGCAAAGCGCCAATGCCATGCGTGATGGAGTTGGCGATTTCCTCGCCAAGCGTGTACTCCCGCACGTTGCGAGCCTTGTTCGCCGCGCTAGCCGACGTGTTCGAAACCTTGTGGCGGTCGCGACGCATGCTGGCGAAATTATCTGGCTTGAACTGCGAGGGCGTCCAAGCGGGAGCCGGAGGCTTCGCGGAAGAGTCCCCCAGGGCATCGGGCCGCGCGTTGGCAGCGCCGGGCTCCGTGCTTCGGGGGCTTTGTTTGCCAGATGTCGCTTGGGTATCCATAGCTCTACTGTATCACATTTCCATGGGGCTTGATCCATTCGAGCCAATCTTGCGCATCCTCGACGCGCGCATCGATCAAGCGAATGGTAGTGCCTCCGATGCCCGCCGCCGTACGGGCGTTAACCGTAGCGGTGCCGGCTCGACGCTGGAAGGGGTTCGACTTCGCATAGCCGAACTGAATCTTCTTGCGAGGGAAGCTGATGGTCTCACGCGCCAAGCCGCCGTTGCTCACCTGCATGAACCGATCGTTGTATGCGAATCCCGAGCCGCGAAACCACAAGATGGACCCTGCAACGTCGAACGCGAGCAGCGCCACGCACAGCGCGTAACCCGCCCACGCACCCGCGTTGACGAATCCGAGGGACGCAGCCTGCGTCGGATCCGCCGGGTTTGCGGCGATGTTGACGGCGATATGTCCGGCGGCAATAACAACGGCCAGCCAAAAGCCCGTGCCCTGCAACAGACAGCGTCGAATGAGCGCGCGCCTAAGCGCAACGGGAGCAACGGGCGTGGTCTCAACCGGCACGTCGGCAAACTCGGGGGCGATACCGGCCAAGATCTCCGGCACGCGGCTGAGTTTCACGAACGGATGGATGACGACGCCCTGCGGAGCAAACCCCTGCTGCTGCTCGTCCGAGCCTTCCGCAGCCGCGTCGATCTTGCCCAACGATATCTCGCAATAGCCGATAAGCCGACGAATGAAGCTCTGCTTCACCATGATCGATTGCACGCGATCGACGTCAACGCCCTGGAACTGATGCTGCAGCAAACCGCGCTCAACCTCGATGCGACTGCCGCGACGGCACGCACGAAACCCGCCATACGAAAGACAAGCGCCAACCGCCGATATGGCCCAGATCACAACGGATCCTACGAAGAACGCAGCAACGCCCAATGCGATCAAGTTGCCCCCGAACAAATGCGTGCCCAACGTGACCGCTTGATCGACCATCGGCTCCGCCGCACCGGAAAACAAGGAAGCAAGCTGGCTGACAGCACCGAAGGCTCCCAGGACAACCACCCAAAACGCCGTGTGGTTCGACAGGCCCGTGAAAACAAGCTCTTTGTTCGATAGGCCGTATTCGTAGCTGACAGCACCGGTATCGACGTGCTGCCCGCCAAACACGCCACGCACGTCCTGCCAGATCTCGGCAGGAGCATCCAGCACGTTGGATGCAGGCCGATCCGCAGCAACTCCCATCGTGCCAGGAACAAGCACGCCGGTTGCTGCCGCAACAGCCTGGGCAGCAGCTTCGGGAGCCGCCCCGCTTTGCACGGCGACCGCGAACTGCTTGCGCGCAAACAGCTCTCTGCGCAGTTCCTCGGCGCGTGTTTTCTGCACATAGGGAACCTGGACCGCCTTGTTGGCAGCGCCGCCGGCCGTATCGATGCTCACCGTGCACACGCCGAAAATGCGCTGCATAAGGGTAGCCCGCTGATCGACGGACTGTATGCGCTGATAGGGAACGTGAACGCGCTTCTTGTTGAAGATGCCCGAATACAGATTGAACTCCTCGGCCCCCAGTTCGTAATACAAATGCTTGTACGACCACCACTGGATAAGCCCTATCAAACCCACTAGGAGAACGAAGCCGACAACGCCCACGCCCAACATCAGGAAGATCTTAGGAATACCGCCAGGGCCGAATGTTTGTCCATCTGCAAAAAATCCAATAATTGAGGAAATGGAAGTGAACGCCATTACCACAAACAAAGTAACAACCACCTGGATGCTGTTCAACCAGATGTAGCTGTGGTGCACATGATGGCGCTGGAGCTGGTCGGCCTGAGGTTGGGGTTGCGCCGGTTCGGACGGAATCGCTTGCTGCTGGAAGTCCGACATCACACGTCCTCCTGCGCCAAGCGAGCCAGTTCGGCGGCTTTGTCGCGCAGCTGCTCGGCTGTATCGGCGTCAAGGCCGGGGATCTCATGCTCCCCCGCAGCCGTAGCAACGGTGACGCTCGCCAACCCAAACGCGCGCAGGATGGGCCCTTGGCGCGTATCGGTGTTCTGCACGCGAATGAACGGGATAATGTAGCGTTTGCGCCAGACGATGCCCTTCGCAATGTCCAGATAGTCATCGGACAGCTCGTAGCGCCAGCGCATGAAGCGAATGGGCGGCAAGACGATCAGGCACAGGACCAGCGACACCACGTACACTGCCGCGATAGCCGCCAAAACAACGAAGATCCAAGGAGACGCATCCGCCACCGCCGCTATTGCAAACGGCACGAAGCAGCACAGGAACACGACGGTAAGCCACACTGCGTCGCTTATTCGCCACACCGACTTGATTTTCGGATTGAGTTGATTGGCCGGCAATTCTTTCATGGAAGTCCTTTTGCTCGCTATAGCTCTAACACTGGAGTCCATCATACCAGAGCGGTCAAAAGGCTCCGGCGCTATATCCCACCCTGTAACGAGGTTTTTGCATAAGGCACTAACCTGCGCCCGCAAAGTGCGCGGCGAGAGAATCGCCGCAGGTACGGCGAAAGACGCCAATGCTGCGCCCCATTGTAAACTTTACCTCAAGCAGCTATGATGCGCCTGAGGGCCTCTCTGTGCAACAGTTTAGGGAGCTTTCGATGCGGTAGAAAACCCACCGGCGGCAAACGAATCCAAAAGGGCGTTTGTCGCTGCGCAAGTGCAAGCGCAGGTGCGGATGCGGAGTGCAGGCGCGAGCGTAGAGGCGGGCGCGAATCGGCACCTGTGACGGTTTCAACGCAAGGCGAAGCTGTTTTTTCGCGCCCATAAACTGCGACCGGGCATTTTACGATTAAGCTGCCTGGAAAACGGTCTTTTCTGAGCCTCTGCATTGTCACAGGTGCCGATTCGCGCCCACGCCCGCACTGCACAGCGTATCAGGGAAGGAGCTTCATGAAGGATCACGTCGCTGCACGTCGCTTCGCCTCGCAGCGAGCCGGCGCCGCAGGTTTCACGCTGGCAGAATTGCTGGTAGTCGCAGCCATCGTGCTCGTGCTGGTTGCCATCGCTGTGCCCGTGTTCACCGGCGCGACCCAAGGCGCCGAGGAGGCCGCTTGCGCCGCCAATCGACGATCGTTGAAGGTCATGGTGGCCGACAACTACCTGCTGACGGACGAAACGCCCACTCAAAGCATGCTGGACGGATACATCGCCCAACTCAAGGAGGGCAATAGCAACCACGACCTGTGCCCCACGGGAGGATCTTACAGCCTGGCACTGGGGAAGGAGCCCGCAAACATGGTGATCAAATGCTCCAAGCATGGGCTGAGCCCCGAAGACGCCATGGTCAATTGGCTGGGCGGCCAAACAGGGACCGAAGGAGACGATACCCGCCGACAAAACTACGCAACGGCAGCCGGCATAACGCAGTGGCCTTCGGTGCAATCGACGAACGGCAAAGAGACGTACTACCTGCAGTTCAAAAGCTACGACAATTCCGCCGCCCACGTGTTCCTGTACGCAGGCTCCGAAAAGCGCATAAGCAAAGGGGATCGATGGAGAGCCAAGTACATCTGCGACAACAACGGATTGGTGGGCGAAAAGGGCCAATGGTACGAACTGCCCAACGAGGAAGGTATCGCGATGTACGGAAGCGGAGCCGATGACGCCCTGAAGCAGCTTTTGCAAAAAGAGGGCGTCAAGAAAGTCAATCTGGAAAACGAAAAGTTCGTAGCGGTTTCGCAGTAAGGTATACTCGAACGCGAACGACGGCCGCAAGCGAAAGAGGAAGCGCATGAACTACGAGGAACTGCAAAACGAGATCAAGGCAGCCATGAAGGCAAAGGACAAGCCTCGCCTGTCGATCCTGCGCCAAGTGCACGGCGAGATCAAGAACATCGAGGTGAACGAGCGCCGCGAGATCACGGACGCCGACGTGGACGCCATGCTCAAGCGCCTGATCAAGCAGACGAGGGAAACGCTCGACGGGTCCATCAAAGCAGGAAACGACCAGGAGCGCACCGACACGCTGACCGCGCAGGTAGCCGTGCTGGAAAGCTATCTGCCCAAGCAGGTGTCGGGCGACGAGCTGGCCTCTTTGATCGACAAGGTGCTTGCAGAAACGGGCGCATCGTCGAAAAAGGACATGGGACGCATCATGGGCGCCCTCACGGGAAAGACCGGCGGCAACTTCGACAAAGCGGCTGCCGCCCAAATGCTGGGCCAGAAGCTGGCCTAGCGCACGCAGCCATCGAGCGCCGCGCCTCGTACTGAAACGAGCCGCGGCGCTTTTCATGTTCTAGTAGTACAGTCCCAGCAAACGCTTGAGCTCAACGTCCCAGGCATCCTGATCGACCTTCCACGCATCGCCCTGCTGAATAAGCGATATCCCAGAGTAATTGGTCGTAGTGCCCGTTGACTTCGCCATGGAAGAAGCGTAGATCTCGCCAAGCTTGGCCCTTATGGCAGCTTCGTCCAAACCATCCAGCTGACCTGAATCGAGCGCCGCCTGAACGTCGGCCACGAACGCGTTAGCAAAAGCGGTCGCATCGCGCACGGTCACGTTCGCATAAACGGTTCCGGTTCCGTCACCGTTGTCGTACGCGCCGTCAAGATCGTAATCGAAATCGGTCAGCATCCACTCAGCAAGCGTTTGGGGATCGAGCCCCAGATCAGCAAGCCCGTAATGAGCTGCAGAAGCGAAGCTTTTATCAACGCTGGCTGCAATCTGCTGAACCAACGCAGCATCCTTGTTTTTGATCCTGTCGTATTCAGCCGCGGCAACGGCCTCCATATCGGCCTCGTTCGCGCGGACATCTTCTGTCGACAACGAGGAAAGGTACTCGGTGCTGGTCGATCCCGCCATCAGGTAAGCCATGGTACCGAAGCTGAACAGGACCAGGTAGAGAACAAGCGAAAGCACCGCCAGCACGATCCCGATGATGCCGCAGGCCTTTCCGCCCGTGGCCTTACCATCTTTTCCGGATTCCTTTACTGCCTTGCCGGCCAAAACAATGGCCGCCACGCCAAGCGCCACGCCAAGCAAGGGCATCCAAGCGAACAAGATAGCAAGAATGCCGCATGCAAGCGCGCCTGCTGCTTTTCCGTTCGAAGGCGAATGAACAGGCTGCTGACCGGGAACCGGCGGCGCAACAGATTGATTGCTTTCGGGATTTGGCGGCATGACATGCTGTTGGGGCTGGTTGGGATTATTCTCGGTGCTCATACTAGTCCTCACGTATTCGGCGTCGTTAAACCCAAGGGGCTGGTTAGGCATTATACCGACGGCGCCGCCGATGCAATAGATTCAGGCCGAAGATTCGCATCATGCTTTACCGATCGATTCGGTTCTCAAACAAGAAAAGCGGGGCCGCACGCAACGGCCCCGCCCCAAGAACACCCTGGTCAACATACCCGCTTGCGGGCGCTTGCCTAGTAGTGAGCCAGATCCTCTTCGGTCACCCGACCGCGGAACGTACGGTAGATGATGACGTGGTACGCCAGCACCAGCGGCAAGCCCACGCACGTGATTCCGGTCATCCACATAAGCGAAAGCTCGGAAGACGCCGCGCTCATCGCCGTAATGGCGGGGCCTACGCTATCAGCCGACGCAACCACCAGGTTCGGGAACATGGAAGCAGCCAGCAATCCCACCAGCATCGCCGCCGAAACGGACTGGGCAAGAAACGCGCCCAGGTCGCAATCCTTCTTGAGCGCGAAGAAGATCGATGCGCCGATGCCGCCCAGAACCAAGATCGCGAACACCCAGCGCAACGCGCCAAGAGCGGGATCCATGGCCGGCTGGATGATGAAGTGGCCGTACACCGACACCGCCGCGAACAGGACCAGCGCAATCACCTGCAACGGCAGGCGCAGCTTCGCCGCACGAGCTTGAAGGTCGCTTGGCTTAGGAGCCTTCAGCGACAGCCACGCAGCGCCCTGCGCCAAGAACATGGCCAAGCCCAAAAGACCGCACAGGAGCGTGAACGGCGTGATCAGGCCCAGCAGCGGAATGCCCGCGTAATCGCCGTTGGCGTCCATGGGAATGCCCGCGTAGATGTTGCCCACGGCCACGCCCAAAAGCAATGCCGGCAAAAGTGAGCCCACCGTGAAGCAACCGTCCCACACCTTCCCCCACTGGGGATCATGGCCGCGATACTCAAGGGAAACCGCGCGCACGATCAAGCCGAACAGCACCAGCATGACCGCAAGGTAGAATCCGGAGAACGTGGTGGCGTACGCCGCAGGGAACGCCGCGAACAGCGCACCGCCCGCCGTGAGTAGCCATACCTCGTTGCCGTCCCACACCGGCCCGATGCTGCGACGCACGATAGCCTTATCGCGATCGTTCTTCGCAACGAACGGGTACAGCACGCCGGCGCCCAAATCGAATCCGTCGAGCACGAAATAACCAGCGATGAGCACGAAGATCAGCAGGAACCACAGTCCCTGGAAGAACGTGATTTCCATGACTACTCACCTTCCTTCTTCAACGCAGGCTCGACAACGGGGCCTTCCTTGATGAAGCGGCCCAGGACGCGCGCCCACGCCACCATCAAGAACGTGTAGACCACCAGGAACAGCACCATGGTAATGAGCAGTTCGACGCTGGAAACCGACTGGGAGACGCCCTCGTTCGTCAGCAGGCTCACGCCATCCGGGCCCGTTGCGGACGGATAGACCACCCAGGGCTGACGTCCGACCTCAGCCGTGAACCAACCGGCCTGGATGGCCAGCATCGGGAACACCGGGGAAATGAGGATCAAACGCTGCAGCCACTTCATGTTCTTGATCTTGCCCCCGCGCAGGGTGAAGAACAGCGCCAAGAACACCGTGATGGCGATCAGGCCGAACAGGGCCACCATCAAGTGGTACGTCTGGAACACGAAGTTCACGGGAGCGGTCGACGGGTCGAAGTCGCCGTACTTCTCGGACTTGGCAAGGTCGTTGAGGCCCTGGAACTCGGCATCCCACGTACCCGTTGCCAAGAAGCTCGTGCCGCCCGGAATGTAGAACGGGGTGATGACCTCCTGAGCCTCTTCGTCCACCCATCCGAACAGGTACAGGGCGGGGGCCTCGGACTCGTACATGCCCTCCATCATAGCCAGCTTGGTAGGCTGCTCCTCGGAAACGACCACGGCCGAAGAGTGGGCCGTGCCCAGCATCACAACGGTAGTGACGATGCCTACCACCGCGCCGATTTTCATGGTCTTCATGGCGAAGTCGGCATGCTTGCCCTTGAGCAGGTACCATGCGGCGACGGCCATGGCCACGAACGCGCCCACGATGAGCAGCGCCACCACGGTGTGCGAGTAGCGCGCCATGAGCGACGGATTCAATGCAGCTGCAAAGAAGTCCGTGATGACGGCCTTGGAGCCGTCGGCTGCAAGCTCGGCTCCCGCAGGCGTCTGCATCCACGAGTTGGCGATGAGGATCCACAGCGCGCTCAAGCACGACCCGAACCACACGAGCCAGGCCGACACCATATAGAACTTGGGAGACACGCGATTGCGCCCGAACAGCAGCACGCCCAGGAACACCGACTCCAAGAAGAACGCGAACAGAGCCTCCGCCGCCAAAGGAGCGCCGAAAATGTCGCCCACAAAACGGGAGTAGTCCGCCCAGTTCGTCCCGAACGAGAACTCCATCGTGATGCCCGTGGCAACGCCGACCACGAACGTCGCGGTGAAGATCTTCACCCAGAACTTGGTTGCTGCCGCATCGGCCTCGTTGCGCGAGCGGTAGTACCGTGTTTCGTTGATGGCAAGGATAAGTCCCAATCCGATAGTCAGCGGCACGAAAATGAAGTGATAGGCCGCCGTGCAAGCGAACTGCAATCGCGCAAGGAACGCCGCATCGGTGAAGATATCCATCGCACACCCCCTTACTGTCTCGTCTTGCACCCTCGTGCCGAATTCCCTCTGGAAACCTATTCGACACCTTAATTGTTACAATATTAACATCATTTATGGAGGAATACCAGTATGTTTGCGAAGGAAAACCACTGATCGCAGGCACCGTTTCACGCAGCATGGCTGCACCCCCCACTATACTCCCTTCGAAGCCGAGCTTGGGGGCTTCGTAAGGGAAGCGTAGAACTTGGAAGACGGGATGGAACGTGGCGCGATGCGGCGGGAACGAGACGCCCCTGCGAGCGCGGGCGCGGGTGAAAAAATTGGGCGCGAATGGGGACCTGTGACATTTTCAGCTGCGGCTCAAGGCGCTTTCGGCTTTCGCCGCAAAACGCGACCAGGCATTTTGCTGACAGGCCGCTCGGAAAAGCGCGGTTTCAACGCTCGCATTTTGTCACAGGTCCCCATTCGCGCCCAATTTTTTCACCCGCCCGAAGCAAAGAGGTAGCGGGCGATGGGGTTCCAAAACCAGTCCACCGCGCAATGCGATCCCTGCAACCCCGTTGGACTTCGAAGAGTTCTTGTGGGCCATGGGCGACGAAACGACCGTTCCCGCTTTGCGCTCCTTCTTCGAGAAACGCGCACCCCTAGGCCAAGCGCTGCACCACCGAGTGATGAACGACTTCAGGAAATACATGCTTGTTGGAGGAATGCCCCAAGCCGTCAGCGAGTTCATCGAGTCCGGCGATCTTGAACAGGTCGATCGCATCAAAAGACGCATCCTCACGCTTTATCAGGAAGACGTCGTCAAGTTTGCGAAAGGATACGAAGCCCGCGTATTTGCAGTATTCGACCGCATACCTTCGCAACTGATGAGGAAAGAGAAGAAATTCAAACTGTCCTCTTTAGGAAAGAACGCACGCACCCGGACGTACGAAGATGCCTTCATCTGGCTTGACGCGGCAATGGTTGTCAATCCATGCTTCAATGCAGAGGAACCAAGCGGTTCGCTGGAAATGAGCGCGGAGCACTCGACCTTCAAATACTACCTGGGAGATACGGGCCTCCTGGTCAGCCTTGCATTCTGGGATAAGAAGTACCAGGACAACGACCTATATCGGGCCATCCTCCTTGACAAGTTGAGCGTGAATGAAGGGATGCTCGCGGAAAACGCGGTGGCGCAGATGCTGCGCGCGAACGGGCACCGGCTGTTCTTCTACTCAAGAGCAGATTCGGACAACCGCGCGAACACCATGGAAATCGACTTCCTTATTTCCGGCGGCAAGAAAATCTCGCCTGTCGAAGTGAAATCCGGTCGCTACCAAAAGCACGTCTCGCTCGATAAGTTCCGAAATCGGTTCGGCAGACGTCTGGGAGAGAGCTACATCCTGTACACCAAGGATATTATGGAAAAAGACGGCATCGTTCACCTGCCGCTGTACATGGCGCTGTTTCTCTAACCCAGCCGCTTTCGAGCGAACGGCCGCCGGCGCCGCACGCAAAACGAGGGCCGCAACTCCAAGAGTTCGGCCCTCGTTTCCCTACGCGGTATTCGGACAGGTTACGAGATATGCCCCAGGAAGTCTTTGGTGCGATCGGACTTCGGATGGTCGAACACCTCTTCCGGCGTTCCCTGCTCCACGATGAAGCCACCGTCCATGAAGATGACGCGGTCCGCCACATCGCGCGCGAAGCCCATTTCGTGCGTGACCACGATCATGGTCATGCCCGCTTTCGCCAGGCTTTTCATAACGCCCAGAACGTCGCGCACAAGCTCTGGGTCAAGGGCGCTGGTGGCCTCGTCGAACAGCATGACATGCGGATCCATGGCCAACGCTCGCGCGATGGCCACGCGCTGCTGCTGGCCGCCCGACAGCTCGGAGGGCTTGTACTCAACGCGCTCGCCAAGGCCCACGCGCTCAAGCTGCTCGATCGCGATCTGCTCGGATTCCTCCTTGCCGCGATGAAGCACCTTCTGCTGAGCCAGCATCACGTTGCGCTTCGCCGTGAGATGCGGGAACAGGTTGAAGTTCTGGAACACCATGCCAACCTTGGCGCGCACTTTGTTGATGTCGGTCTTCTTGGAGGTGATCTCGGTATCCTCGAAGAAGATGCGCCCCTCGGTGGGCGTTTCCAGCATGTTCACGCAACGCAGGAGCGTGGACTTTCCCGAGCCGGACGGCCCCAGGATGACCACCACTTCCCCACGGTACACGTCAAGATCGATGCCTCGCAGCACCACGTTGTCACCGAACGCCTTGCGCAGGCCCTCGATGCGCACGACGGGAGCTTCTGAAGCTTCTTTCGCCTCGTTCATGCAAGCACCTCCTTAATGGCCCAGTCGACCGCTCGGCGAGGGGTCGTCCCCCAACGCGCCCGGCCCGGCGAACGTTTCGGACATGCGGATGCTGCGCGCCACGGCAGCATCGGAATCGGGCAGGATGGAATCGGTCGGATTGCTGCCCAACCCCGCATGCGAGTCCTTCTTGCGCTTTTTGCGGCCGCCCGCCATGCGCTGCTCCATCGAGTTGATGAACTTCGTCATGGGAATGGTCACGATCAGGTAGAAGCCTGCGGCCACGATGTAGGGCGTTACGTTGCCCGTGGCGGCCGTGATGGTCTTCGAGTACATCATGATCTCCATGACGCCCACCGCAGCCAAGAGCGAGGTATCTTTGTACATGAGAATGAACTCGCTGGTCATGGTGGGAATAACGCGACGGATGGTCTGCGGGATGATCACGTAGAACATGGTCTGCGCGCCGTTCATGCCCAACGAGCGCGCCGCTTCGAACTGGCCGGTGTTGATGGATTGTATGCCCGCGCGGAATATCTCGGCCAAATAGGCGCTCGAGTTCAGCACCAGCACGATGGCTCCCAGCACGAACAGGTCCATCTTGATGCCGAGCAGCGGCAAGCCGAAGAACGCGATGTAGATCTGCAGGAACAGCGGGGTGCCGCGCACGACGTTGATGTACGTTGCGCCGATGGCGCGCGGAATACGGCTTTTGGCCATGCGGAGGAACGACCACATCAGACCGAAGGGAATGGACAGCGGGAAGCTGACCACCACCAAGGCAAGCGCCACGAGCCATCCGGAGAACACGGTGGGGATCGACGTCACCACGATGGTGGGGTCGAAGAACAGGTGCAGGAACTTGTTGGAGTTCCACGCCTTCACCCATTCCTGCTGGCCGAGCCAGCTGGACAGCTGATCGGCCGGGGACGTGCTGACCACGTCGAAGGTCTTATCGGTTGCAGGCATATCGTGCTGCTGCCCATCGGCCGTGTTGTAACTGCCGGCCAACCCGAACGTACCGCCCTCGCCCGGCAGCAAGGTGCGGTTGCACTCCACCATGACAAGCGAGCCGGCGGGGGTGGGATCGGGGAACGCGACGGTCACCTGCGTGCCGTTCACCGCAGCCTGAGCCGCCACATCCAGACGATCGAGCCCGTTCATGACCGTGACCTTCACGTTGTCGGCCTCGACCGTGGAGCCTGCCGGCAGGTCGATGACCACCTGGGACAAAGATTCGCCTTCGGCGGTCTGACCCTGCCAGGTTACGCGCGTGGGCGTGGCACCGAGCACCTGCGAGCCGTCAGCGTCGTTGGGCTGGGCGCTCCAACGCTGTGTCTCTAACGCCTGCGCGCACAGGGGCTGGGCCAACGAAACGGCAAGTGCCGCAGCGGCCAACACCACTGCGACACGAGCAATGTGCATTTTTGCACCGTTGATGATGTTCATAATGCGAGCAGATCAGACTACTTGAGCCACTTGGCAACAAGCTCGTCATACGTGCCGTTGTCCCGCACGGCCTTGAGTGCTTCGTTGAGATCCTTCGTCAGCTGGGGATTCTCCTTGCTCACCGCGATAGCGTACTGCTCGCCCGTGGGAATCTCCTTGATGACCTGGCAGTCGGAGTACGCCTTGACGTAGTAGTTGGCAACGGGCAGGTCAACGGAGATAGCATCGATCTGACCGGAGTCAAGAGCGGCGAACACGGCCGTCATCTCGTCATACGCGGTCACTTCGGCGCCCTTGATGTTCTCGGCGGCCCATTCGTAGCCGGTCGTGCCGGACTGAGCGCCGATCTTCTTGCCCTCAAGCTGGGACACCTCGGTGATGCCCGAATCCTTGCGCACCGTGAGGCTCTGGTTCACGTCGCAGTACGAATCGGTGAAATCGACCTGCTGCAGGCGCTTGTCGGTGATGGTGAACGAAGAAACGCCCACATCGGCCTTGCCGCCAGCTTGGATGAGCGGGACGATGGTGTCGAACTTGGTGGAAGGCAGATACTCGCACTCAAGACCCATCTCCTGGGCAAGCGCGTTCATGAGCTCCACCGCGAAGCCCTCGGGCTTGTCGCCGTTCAGGTTCTCGAACGGAGGGAAGTCGAGCGAGGCGGCAACGGTGAGCTTGCCATCGTTGACCAGCTTGACGCCGCCATCCGAACCGGCCGCGTTCGAAGCGCCGCCCTGGTCGCCCGACGAGCAACCGAACAGCGCCATCGTTGCCGCCAGCATGCCGGCGATCGCGACGAGACTCCATTTCTTGATATTCATGTTTCTCCCCTTTCCACAATGTTCGCTCTTTCCGAACATGCGCATATAGATGCAGTTGCACCACTATACGGCTCCGAGCGCTTTTTATCAAAGAACTATGCGTCCGAAGGTGGACGGGCAGGACATGATGGCCCCCGAGCGGTCGAATCGGGAGGTTTTTCGGTTTAGCGCACTAAAGCGATGGAGCGCTTGGGAAACGGCGGGGACGCCCCTGGGCCACAAGCGGCGGGCGCGGCGGCTAGGCGGCAGGGATGCGAAAGCCCACGTACGGGATCCCGCCGAACCGGCCATGGTAATCCGACCCGCCCGTGCATGCCAATCCGTAGCGTTCGGCCACGTGCGCACAGCGCGCATGATCGATGGGGGTATGGTCGGGATGAAACCGCTCGATGCCTCCCAGGCCGCATTCCACGAGCGCCGGGACCATATCGTAGCTGCCCAGCTGACCGGGATGCGCCAAAACGGCCAGCCCTCCGTCCTCCACGATGGCCGTCACGGCGTCGCGCGCATCCACGTACGCGATGTCGCGATCGCAGATGCCGCCGTTCTTGAACAGGCTTCGATACAGAGCGCGATAGGCGGCGGACACGTAGGGCTCGTCGGTGAGCGCCGCCATGATGTGCTGCTTGTACAGCGCCGTGGAAGCGCATCCCAGCGCAAGCGCCGCCGCCACGTCAACGCGATAGCCGGCCGACACCAACCGATCCAGCTGCCAGAGCGAATTCGCGTTGCGGCGCTCGAGCGTGGGCGCGCACAGAGCCTCCACCGCAGGCGCCCCTTCGCGCAGACCCAAGCCCAGCACATGCACCTTGCGCATGCGCTCGAAATCGTACGCGCTTACCTCCACGCCGCCCACCACGCGCACGTCCAGGCGATCGCCCAGCGAAAAAGCCTGGTCGAGCCCTCGCGTGGTGTCGTGGTTCGTGAACGCCACGCGCCCGATGCCGCGCTGGCGCGCCTGTTCGAGGACTTCCTCGAACGTGTCCGAGCCGTCCGAGACGGTGGTATGCACATGGAGATCTTCGATCACGCCATCATCCCTTCCTGCATGTTGAACTCATGATCGCACAACCCTTCCATGAATTCGAGGTCGTGGAAAATGCCGAGCATGGTGGTTCCCTCGGCCTTGAGCTGCTGGATAAGATCGCGCACCTTCAGCTTCGATGCGTTGTCGAGCGACGCCGTGGGCTCGTCGAGCAACAGCAGCCGGGGACGCTTGATCATGGCAGCTGCAATGTTGAGCCGCAGCTTCTCGCCTCCCGAGAACGTGCGCGGATACAGTTCCCACAGCTCTTCGTCCAGGTCGAAGTGGCGAAGCATCCGTTCGGTTTCCGACTCCGCCCGCTCGCGCTCGGCGGCGCCATAGGCCTCCAGCGCGCTTCTCAGCACGATGTCGCGCGCGGTTTGGCGCGGCAGGGCGTTCAGGAATTGGGACACGTAGCCCAACTCAAAGGAACGCAGGTACAGCATCTGGCGCTGCGTGGCCTGGGCGATGTCCACCAGGCCGAAGCGCGCGGAGTCGTACAGGATGCGCCCCCGCTCGGGGAGGTTCGTGCGCCAGATGCAGCGCAAGATGGTGGACTTCCCGCTGCCGCTGCGGCCGGTGATGCCCACGAACTGGCCGGGGGCGATGGAGAACGTGACGTCCTGGCACCCTTGGATCCGCCGATCCACCCGATGAAGCAGAAACGACTTCGACAAGCCCTCGATCTGGAGCAAGGGGGCTGCAAGAACCCCCTGGGCGGCCGCGCAACGCTGCTGGCCGTCGGAACGCTCGGCGACCATGCTACATCACCTCGACGCACGCGGCGCGGGGCGCGCGAACGGCCTTGTCGCACACGGCAAGGTCCCGTCCGTACCCACACGGCTGGTCGGGATAATGCGAGCGGAACACGGAATGGCCGCCCACGAACGCGCGCGTGACCACCGGCATGGTGCGCCTGCTCGCGCCTTGCGCCGGCGCTCCCGAAGAGCGGACGGCGGGCTCTCCGCAGGAGATCTCGCGCACCAGCAAGATGTCCGCGCGCTTGCCCACGGCAAGGGAGCCCACCTCGTCCGCGATGCCCGCAGCCTTTGCGGGGTTGATGCTGACCAGCGAAAACGCCCGCGCGATATCCAGCCCGCAGCAATCGCGCAGCGTGAACACGGCATCGAGCAGCGCCGCCGGATAGTAGTCGCTGCACAGCACGTCGATCGCGCCGGCCTGCACGGCCTCGCGCGCGCTCAGATTGCCCGAATGGCTGTGGCCCAGCATGACGTTGGGCGCCCCGGCGATCGTGTGCATGCCGCGCGCCCGCGCCTCGCGCGCGACGTCGAGCGAAATGGGGAACTCGGAGATGGTGGCCTCCAAACCGTCCATGAAGGCGAGCTTCTCCGCGCTGTCGTCATCGTGCGAGGCAATGGACACGCCGCGCTCGCGCGCGATGGACGCCAAGGCGGTGATCTGGGCGTACGTCATTTTCTGGCTTTCCTGCTGCTGGCGGACGATGTCGCGCACCTCTTCGTCGGAAACGTCGCGGTATCCCTTGAGCGTATCGCCGAACACCAGCAGATCGCGGTACTGGCCTTGGCCGGGGGTATGGTCCATGAACGACACCAGATCAACCTTGCCCGAACGCAGGAACTCCTCGATGTCGTCGTACAGATCCACCGAGTCCAGCTCCACGCGCATGTGCAGGCGGTGGCGAATGAGGTGGTCGCGCTCCTCGCCGGCGCGCAGGGCCGCCACGCGGTCGATGAGCGCGCTCACGTTTCCGAAATCGCGAATGGGCTTATGGTCGAAGATGTGCGCCCCGTACACCGAAAGCGAATGGAAGATGGTGGTCACGCCGTGCGACACCAGCTCGCGGTCGGCCTTGTACAACGACGTGCTCAAATCCATGACCACGCTGGGGCGCGGCGAGGCCACGTTTTCCACGTAGTCCGAATGGATGTCGATGAGTCCGGGGGCCACGTACGCGCCGCGTGCATCGACCACGGGAAGCACCCCGACGACGGAATCGGGCTGTGCGTCGAAATCCGACACGCTCGAAGGCTCGATGGAGGCGATGCGCCCATCGATCACGACAACGTCGTGATCGGGCAGCACGCGATCGGCGCACACCACCGTGCCGCCGCGGATGATGCAAGAGCTGTTGTCCATGGGGAGGAATCCTTTCGGGAGTTGGTCGGGCAGGAGCGAAGCGACCTGCCCATGCCGCCGCCAGGCGGCATGTGGGGCGTGCTGGTTGGCGTAGTAAGTCAGCGAGGGGGCTTGCGGTGCTCGAGATTGGCGCGAAGGCTCGAGGAAGCGTGCTTTTGCACGCGACGAGAGCCTGGAGCGCCAAGATCGGGTGCCGGAAGCGCCCGCAGCGTCGGGCGGTTCCGGAGGTCGGCAGACCGCCGGAACCCGCTGCTCGTCAGAGCAGCGAATAAACCAGCTGCTGGGTGTAGGCATGCTGGGGGTCTTCGAGGATCTGATCGGTCAGGCCGCTTTCGATGACGCGACCGTCCAGCATCACCAGCGTGCGATCGGCCAGCATGCGGATAACGCCCAGATCGTGGCTGACCACCAGCATGCTCACGTTGAAGTCGCGTCTGATCTGCTGGATAAGATCGAGCACGGCGGCCTGCACGGACAGGTCGAGCCCCGTGGTCACCTCGTCGAGCAACAGGATGGGCGGGTTGTTGGACAGGGCCTTCGCAATCTGGACGCGTTGCTGCATGCCGCCGGAAAAATTACGCGGAGGCTCCACCGCCCGCGTCTGCGGTATGTTCACACGTTCCAGCAAATCCTCGCCCCGTGCCCGCATGGCTCCCACGCTACGGCTTCCTGCGGCTATCATCTGCTCGGCGATATTGGACAAACTGGAAAAGTCCATCCGCAGCCCCAGGTACGGATTCTGGTACACCATGCCGAACACCGTGTTCCGAATAGCCCGGCGCTGCTGCGACGACAGATCGAACAGGTTGGCCGCACCGCCGTCGTACGGCAGCGCGCGAACGTCGCCCGACGTTGCCTCTTCGTCGAAGAACAGGCATTTCATGAACGTGGACTTTCCACTGCCCGATTCGCCCACCACGCCCACGATCTCGGCGGGAAACACGTCCAAGCTCACGTCCCGCACCGCATGCACCGTGCCGCAGCGCGGGCACACGTTGCGCTCGAGCTGCGCCGACGCATCCAGGCAATACGAGCAACCGGAACCGAACCGCTTCGACAGGTGCCGCACCGACAAGCTGGGCGTTTCGCCTGCGCCGAATTGCCGTGCATCAAGCATGGGTCGCTCCTTCCAAAGAATCGCTGGTCGTTCGCAAAGTCAGCGAGGGGTCTTCCGGTGCCGAAGATTGCGGGGAGAGCCCGACGAAGCGTGCTTTTGCACGCGAGGAGGGTTCGGAGCCGCAAGATTCGGTGCCGGAAGGCGCCGCAGCGTCGGGCGGGTTCGTCGGCTGGCAAGCCGACGAAGCGCAATATGCGGTGTCGTTGCACTGATAGAACACGGCGCCGGTTTCCTCGTCCACCAGTTCGTCCAAGTACACGTCCCGAGCGCCGCACAAGCGGCACTGCTTGCCGTCGAAGCGCTCCACCGCGAAGGGATAGTCCTCGAAATCCAAGGGAGCAACGTTCGTGTAAGGAGGCACCGCGTATATCTTCTTCTCGCGGCCCGCGCCCAACAAGGTCAGATGATCGGTCTGGTGGAGCTTCATATTGTCGAAACGAGGAATGGGAGACGGGGCCATGACGTAGCGACCGTGCACGAGCACGGGATGATCGGCGCCCGTCGTGGTCATGTTGAAGCGCACGATTTGGTCGAACAGCTCCAACCACGCTCCCGTGTAATCGGCCTCCGCATGCAAGCGCCGGGTGACGGCCTCGCTCGGCTCGAAGCCGCGCAACGGCTCGGGCGTGGGCACCTGGAGAACCAGCACCTGGTCTGCGCGCAACGGCTGCTCGGGAATGCGATGGCGCGACTGCACCAACGTGGCCTCTTCGGTAGCATCGGTGACCTCGACGTCGGTGGTATCGGCCACCAGCTTCTTGATGTTGACGGCGTTCACGCTGTCGTCCGACCCCTGGTCGATCACCTTGAGCACGTCGCTGCGCCCGATCAGGCTGAGCGTGATCTGCAAGCCGCCCGTGCCCCACCCGCGCCCGATAGGCATCTCGCGCGATGCGAAGGGCACCTGATAACCGGGAATGGACACGCCTTTGATGATCGCGCGGCGGATCTCGCGCTTCGACGCCTCGTCGAAAAACGCGTAATTATAGCGCTGCTGCATCGGCGGGCTCCTTCCCTTCCTCGCGCGTGCCGCGCACGCTCGACAGCTTCGATTGGAACGTGACGTAATGCGGCAGCTTGAGATGCGAGATGAAACCCGTAGCCTCCACGCCGTCCACGTGGTACAAAACGAACTCCTCGTCTTCGGTGGGATAGCGCGCATCGCCCAACTCCAGGCAACGATCGAGCACGCTCATGGCGATGGCCTTCGTCTCGGCGCGCCCGATCACGCAGCCGTAGCCCACGGCCAAAGACAAGCCGGCCGAGCGGTTCGCAGCCTCGTCCTCATGGGACATGAACACGCTTTCCACTTCGGTGACGGGAACCGATCCCAGGTAATACGCGTCTTCGGCGCCGCCCGCCTCCAACGGGTGATCGACCGACACCGCGACCGCGCCCCGACGCAGCTCTCCCACCGTAGGGTGCGCGGGACCGAAGCCGCGGATGGCCGCGTACCCCAGCGCCTCGACGGCTTGCGTCATGCCGCGCGCAAGCGTTTGCAGGCGCACGGAACGCGGCGCGGGAAACGTAAGGGGGACCATAGTGGCGTCAATCGGCGGGGTGTCATCGCGCCGCACGGGCTCGACCAGGCCTTCGCCGCGCAGGTAGTCCAAAACGCGCGGAAGCGCCGCGGAGGATGCGTCGTCAACGGCCGAAGCGGCAGCTGCGGCGCAGGCATCCTCGTCGAAATGACGCAACAGCGCCGCGCGTTTTTCCGCAAGGGCCTCCTCGTCTTCGACCTCCAGATCGAACGCGAGCAACCGATGGCTGTAATCGCGCGTGGCACCGAGGATCTGTCCCCCTGGAACGTCCTTGAACGCAGCCGAAACCCGGCGGTTCGCGCGCATGCGGCTCGTATCGATGGGCCGCGAAATGTACGGGCGCTCCAGCGTCGAACGAAACGCGCGCAGCAGAAACACCGCCTCGTCGGGCGATCCTTGCGCCTGCTTGAGCGCAAGCGCCGCCAAGCGCGGGGCGTACAGCGACGCCTCGCCCATCACCTGGTCGACCAACTCGGGAAACATGCCCTCTATCTGGTCGGTTCCCCACGCCGCCGAAGATCCGACGCGTTCAAGCTCAAGCAGTTTGAGACTTTCCTCGATAGCCTTGCCGCCGCCGCGAACCGCAACGTATCCCATTTAGAGCACCTCCTTCGCAGCGGGCACGGCAGCCCATGCCACGCGCGAACTGCGGGGGACGGCCACCATGTTGCCCGCAGGATCAACAAGCACTATCTCCACGCCGCACGGAAACTCGTCCTTGCGAGCCTCGCGGACCTCCGCCCAGCCGATGCGGTCGACGGCAAAGCGGTTCACGTCCCGCACGCCCGGCCCGCGCACCTCGACGGCGAACATCGCCGGATCGGTTCGCTCGCACGCAGCGGCGGATCCCACGATGCGCGTGCAGCCCATGAGCAGAGTGGCCCCCTTCTCCGGAGCCATCAGCGTTCCGCAGCACGACTCCAGCACGGCTTCGGCCGCCATGCTCGCATCCGCGCGGGCCGGCACGATGACGAACGCGGCATCGCGAACGGAAGCGCGGGATGCATGCGATTCGCCAGCGACGTACGCAGCCAGGGCGTCCGGCTCCACATCGGCCACGGCGAACGTCACCGCCTGGTCCACGAACAACCGCACGACCGATTCGAGCGCAGCGCACAACGCCGCCGGACGCGCAGGGTTGTCGGGCGCGACCTCGATGCGATGAACGGTGCCCGGGTACGCGAACGCGTCCAGCACGCTGCGAAATGTCTCCTGCATGCGATGCAGGTCCGCATCCTCCCTTATCATCATGCTTCCACCTCCATGGTCGAGAAATCAACGCGCGTCGCGGCAGCGCGGCGCGCATCGGCCGCATCTCGCTCGGCAATGCGAGCAAGTTCGCCGACGAGCCGCGGCTCCCAACGCCGAGCGCGCGCCGCTCCCCCTTCGCCGGAAAACGCCGCATCCACCACGGCCAGCTCGTAGGCGCGACACCGGTCGCTTCCCAGAACCAATCCCAGGCCGACGGCGTCCCCTATGCGTACGCGGCACGACGTTGCCAGCGCTTCGCCCAGATAGAACAGGGCTCCTTGCGCCGTTTCGCGCACCTGCATCATCACCAGCTCTTCGCGAGGATCGTCGAGCACGACGATGGCGCCCGGCGCCTCGTCGCGCTCGATCTCGCATACGATTGCCCGCATCAGCGCAGGATCTCCCTCCACAAGGGCACGCGTGCGTTCGTATCGCTTCAAAGTCACAACGTTCCTTTCATCGCAATCTGAATCCCAACCACCACAAACCCCTCCGCACGCGAAGCTCATCGCTGCACGATATAGCGCTTCCGCAGCTTCGTGGCCACCACCTCCAGCACCACGGCCACCGCCAAGCACAGGTACACGATCAGCCCCACTTCATGGATGTTGTAGTAAAAGCTTCCCGCCAAGAACAGCTGGTAGCCGATGCCGCCCGCACCCGCCACGGCCCCCACGGCCACCGCGTTCACGAAGTTGATCTCGAAGCGGATAAACGTCCACGAGAGCATTTCGTTCACCTTCTCGGGCACCACGCCCCGAAACACCACCTGCCACCACGAAGCGCCGCTTGCGCGCAACGCCTCCAGCACGCCGGCGTCCACCTCTTCGAAGCTTTCCGAATACGCTTTCACCAGGTACGCCACGCTGTGAAACAGCAGGCCGGTAACCGCCGCCTCGGGACCCAGGCCGATAGCCACCGAGAACACGAGCACCCATAAAATGGTGGGGACGGCGCGCGCCACGCTCATGAACACTTTGATGACGTTGCTCACGGCTTTGCTCGATAGGTTCGACGCCGCCAAAAGCCCCAGCACGAACGCGATCACCGCGCCTATGAACGTCGTGAGCAGCGCCAGCGCCAACGACACGAACAAGCCCTCCATCACCTCGGGCAGCGTGAAGTGCCCGCCAAGGCCCGGCTGCAGCATCATCATGAAGAAATCCTCGACGGCGGCAGCCATCGCGGCGAAGAACGGCACTTTGCCGTAATTCATGGTCGCCAACGCAAACGCGGTCACTACGGCCAGAATGCTCAAAACCGCGCACAGAGCCACGTTCGACGCAGTCGGCACGTGAACCTTGATCTTGCCCGATCGCGCAACGCGCGCACTCGAAGGCACAGCCGCCTCATCGGCGTTGCGCATCATATGATCTTCCTCCTCACGTAGTTCGACGTGAGCTCGCAGGCAACGACCGCCAAAATGATCAGCAAGATAACCAAACCGGCGATGTCGTAACGAAAGCTCTTGTAGTACACGTCGAACACGAAGCCGATGCCCGTTCCCGTCAAAAGACCGATGAGCGTCGCATCGCGGATGTTCGTCTCGATCATGTACAGCACCCAGCTCATAACCGACGTGATGCTCATGGGGATGACGGCCTGGGCCACGATCTGCCCGTAACTGGCTCCCGCGGCGCGCAACGCTTCCACGGGACCGGAGCCCATTTCGTCGACGCTCTCCAGAAAACACCTGGTCAAGTAGCCGAAACTGGTCAAGAACAGCGCGAAGAAGCCCGTGAACTCGCTTTGCTTGAACGAGAACAGCAAGATGAACGCCCAGGCAACCACCGGAATATTGCGAAACAACGATGCAACGGCCCGTACCGCGAAGGAAACCGGGCCGCCTATCCCCACCGAGCGAGAGCCGAGAACCGCGCATGCGTACGCTAGAATCGCCGCCGTGCAGCTTGACGCGATCGAAGCGAGCACGGTCGACCCCAGTGCGGGCAGGATGGCGTCCAGCTTCTGAAGGGACGAAACGGACGGAACGAACTGCGTGGCCATCCATACGAACCCACCGGGAACGTCAAGCGCCGCCCGAACGAAATCGAATCCCACATACGTGCCCGACAGCGCTCCGAGTGCAACGAACACCGCCGCCGCGGCAACAAGGGACACCGTGCGGCGCAGGAAGAAAGATCCGTCGTACTGGCCGCGCGGCGCGGCGTCTCGCCTCCGCAGTTTCGCCCGCGCCGCCGCAACGGGCGCGAGCCCCATAACACGATCGGTCATGCAGCCTCTCCCGTCGACTCGTCGGACAAGGGCTGCGGCTTTCCGTCCGCATGCAGCGCTTCGCCGCATGCGGATTCATCCTCTTCGCCCGAATCGTAAATGTCCGCGATGATCTCCTCGGTCAGATCGTCGGGAGAGCCATCGAACACCAGCTGGCCTTTCTTGAGGGCCACGATGCGGTCGGAGAACTCGCACGCGAAATCCACCTGGTGCAGGTTGACCAGGCAGGCAACGCCCAGTTCGTCGGCAGCCCATCGCAAGTGCTCCATAACGGTGCGGGACGACTTCGGATCCAGGCTGGCAATGGGCTCGTCGGCCAGCATGAGCAATGGGTCCTGCACCAGCGCGCGGGCGATCCCCACGCGCTGCTTCTGCCCTCCGGACAGCTGGTCGGTGCGCGTATAAGCGAAATCCGCCAAGCCCACCTGATCGAGAATCTCGAACGCGCGGCGCTTTTCTTCCTCGCTGAACAGGCCCAGCATGCCCGCAAGCGTAGACTTGTAGCCCAAGCGACCCTGCAACACGTTCTCGATGGCGGTGGCGCGATACACCAGGTTGTAGTGCTGGAACACCATCGCGATGCGGCGGCGGCACGCGCGGAGTTCGCGGCCTCGCACGCCCGTCACGTCCCGACCGTCGAACAGGACCGACCCTTGCGTAGGATCGATCAGCCGGTTCACGCACCGCAGCAGCGTGGACTTGCCCGCGCCCGAGCATCCGATGATGCTGACGAACTCCCCGGGGGCCAAGGAAAGCGATACCCCGTCGAGCGCCTTGGACCAACCGTCATAGCTTTTCGTCACGCCGCGCAGGTCAAGCAGGCTGTCGGGTCGATGCTTCTGCCTCCCAGGCGAAGCATCCGCCGACGCGGGCGCCCCCGACGCAGTGGATACGCGCACGTCGAGCATTACTCCGCCCCGCCCAGCTTGCGGATCGGCTCGTACCACGCATCGTCGGTCTTAATGAAGCGAGTCTTCTCAGATTCCTTTTTGAACAGTCCCTTTGCGCTCTTGTCTTCAGGATCGATAAAGATCTGCTTGTTGCCGGCAACCGCATCGGAGCAGAAGTACTCGACGATCTTCGTGCGATCGTCATCAGAAATCGCCTCTTCGTTGAAGCAGATGGGCGAGTTCAGAACCGGCGTGAGCGCGATGATGGTGAAGCTTTTGCCGCGCACCGTGTCCATGGGGGCCTCGGCGTTGTCCTTCGCCTTGTACACGGCGCCGATGCTGTTGGGCTCGCCGGATACGAGGTCAAGGTACATGTCCACGTCAACGTCGTCGAACGCCGCCGCCTCGGCGTCGCCCGAAAGCAAGTTCACCACCGAGCCCACGTGCGAGTTGCCGAACAGCACTTCGCTGAAGAACTTGCCGGCCTCCAGCAGCTGATCGGATCCATCCAGGCCGAACTCCTTCACAATGCCGCTCGACGGAACCTTGAACCCCGAAGTGGACGTGGCCGACACGAACGAGAAGGACTTGCCCTTGATGCCCTCGATGGAATAGCCGCTTCCCTTCTTGTACTGCTCGGCATCTTCGGTGCGCACGCAGATGCGGCTGTAGTAGCAAGCCCCTTCAAGGCCGCCGTCCTTGTCGCTGTTGGTGAACGCAGCCTGCACCTTGGGATTCTTCTTGTTGGCCTGCACGTAGCCCTCGGGCCCCAAAAGGGCCATTTGAGCTTTGCCCGAAGCGATGGACTCGATGGCCACGTTGTAATCCGTGGTGGTAAGCAGCTTCGCCTCGCGCCCGCAAGCCGCCGTGATGGCCGCGCCGATAGCTTCGCGCGAGGAGGTCATGTCAGCCGAAGAGTTGTCGGGCAGCCACACCATGGTGATAGGCTCAGCGGAGGACCCGCCGTCGGTCTGCGACTCGGAGGAGCCTGCCGCCGCGCCGCTTCCACCAGCCGTGCAGCCCGTCATCGCGCCGAACATGCCCGCCATCGCAAGCGCTGCGCCGCCCACTACGAATTGGCGCCTGCTCAGAAACCCGTCTGCCATGCTTTCTTCCTTTCGCGATTCCGACACGTGCGCGTCGGACGGTTTCGTTGTTGCGCGCATCGGATCTCCGGTGCGCGCAATCAATCGTACGGAAGAGAGGTAAAAGGCACTTCAGGCGCAGGTAAAGAAGCTCCCAAGTTCAAGCAAGGGAGTTGTCAGATCCGGGCAAAGAGCCCGTAAAGAAACATGCGAGGGAAACGCTCAGCAAAACTTCCCGTATCAAGAAGGCGCCGCCCGCTTCGCGAAGGGCGAGTCCTCGCGCCGACGTCCTAGGCGCCGCCGATGCCCGCACAGGAAAGCGAGAGGTTTGGGGTTCGGGGCTGGGGGT
>NZ_QICD01000025.1 GCF_003726035.1 Paraeggerthella hongkongensis | reverse complement strand
TTGTCCTTTCCTTTTCGGCAGGCCCCTTCGGCCCACCCTTAGGCAAGGATTCTCAAACTTAGCTGCACGCGTACGGCTAAGTTCAAGAGAAAAAGCAAAGTGTTCGGTTCAGCCTGCAAATCAACTCTTCCGCGTTCGATCTCTGAGCCTTCGTGGAGTATGCATACGGCTCCTCGGAATGCGCTCGAAAGGGAGTACAATAGAGCGTTCTCTTTGTACGAAATGAGCGAAAGGCAGCATCGAAGGCATGGTAGCAACGAGTGAAACGACGTCGTCCGAGTCTCTTCAGACGGCACCTCCGCAAGGTTCTGGATCGCCCGAGCGAAAGCATCCGAAAGAAGATAAAGTCACGCGCATGGGCACGGCGTCCATTCCTCGCCTGATCGTGGAATTTGCCATCCCCTCTATCCTGGGCATGCTGGTAAACGGCGCATACAACCTGATTGACTCTATTTTCCTTGGACAGGCCATGGGCGAGATCGGCCTGGCTACGGCAACGGTTGCCATGCCTATTATGACGGTGTTCATGGCTATTGCCATGCTGGTGGGCAACGGCGGCAATGCGCTGGCCGCGCTGCGCATGGGCGAAGGCAAGCGCGACGAAGCCGAGCGAAGCTTGGGCAACACCGTTTCGCTTTCTATCGTCATGTGCATCATCGTGGCCGTGATCGTGCATATTCCCCTTTGCATAGACGGGTTGTTGAAGGTATCCGGCGCAACGCCGGAAGATTGGGAATATGCGCGCTCGTTCATTCAGATTATCTCTCTGGGATTCATTTTCCAGTGCATCGGCATGGGCGTGAACAACTTTATCCGTACTGCTGGCGCCCCTAATCGTGCGCTGTCTACCATGATCATCGGCGCGGTGGCCTGCACGGTGTTCAATTACTTGTTCGTGATGGTGTTTGGTTGGGGCGTGCAGGGCAGCGCGCTTGCCACGGTGTTCGGCCAGGCAATCTCGTGCGCGTGCGTGCTCTGGTACTTCATTTTCACCAAAAACGTTCCCATGAAACTGCGCTTGCGCAGCATGTCCCTTCATGGTCGAACGGTGAGTCTTATCGTGTCGTTGGGTCTGGCAAGCTTCGCGGTTCAAGCGGGCATGGCCGTGGTCAACTTCGTGCTCAACAACCTGCTGAATATGTACGGCTCCATGAGCGTTTTGGGTGCGGAAGGCGCTCTTGCATCTATCGGCGTGGTGCAACGCGTGGCTATGTTCGCCGTTCTGCCGTTGATCGGCGTTGCTATCGCGATACAGCCTTTGCTGGGCTTCAACTACGGCGCCCATCTGTTCGAGCGCGTGAAAAAGACGCTCTGGTATGGTATTTTCGGCGCTACGGGCATAGGTTTGGTGCTGTGGGCCCTCGTGCATATCTTCCCGGAAGAGATCGTGGGCTTCTTTGGCATCGTGGATCCGAACTTGCAAGACTTCACGGTGTTCGCGCTGAAGGTGCAGCTGATCATGCTCCCGTTCATTGGGTTCCAGATTGTGGGATCGAACTACTTCCAAGCTACGGGTCAGCCTGCGAAGTCCATCTTCTTGTCGCTGACGCGCCAGATTCTGTTCCTGGTTCCGCTGCTTGTTTGCCTGCCGATGGTTTTGCCGGGTTGGTTCCCGCAGTTTACCAGCCTGGATGCGCTGTACTTCGCCACGCCGATTTCAGACTTCCTGGCTATCTTCGTTACGGTTGTGTTCATTGTTGTGGAAATGGGTCGACTCAAGAAGCTTGAGGCAGGCGAGATCAAAGCCAAGTTCTAAAAGAAGCGCGGTATCGGACTGTTTGAACGATACCGCGCGTTCACGTTTGCGGCTGTGCGCTTGCTTCGGCTTGCTTTGCGCGAATCGGCGATTGTCACCCTTGCGATGACTTCTTGATTCACAATTAGGGAAACGTGCGCTAGCATAGACGCCTTGCAATATCGAGCTGAGATGAAAGAGAGTCTTCGCATGGAAGAAGCACGCAGCAAGGTGCAGAAGAAGGGCGCGGCGTCCCGCACGCGTTCGATAGCGTTCGTTGGCCTTTCGATTGCCATCATGGCCGTTTCCGCTTGGGTGACCGTTCCGCTGGGTCCGGTTCCGTTCACGTTGCAGATGTTCGCGTTCGCATTTGCCATTCTGGTGCTCACGCCCAAGCAGTGTCTTGCTGCGATTGCCGGCTATCTGGTGTTGGGCGCTATCGGGCTGCCGGTGTTTTCCAGCATGCGTGGCGGCATCGGCGTTCTGGCAGGCCCCACGGGCGGTTACTTGTGGGGATGCCTGGTGGGCGCGGCGGTAGTGCTTCTGGTGCTGCATGCGCTGCGCGGGCGCTTCGAGGGCGACGGGAAAGTTTCCGTGGTGAAGGGGCTGGTGCTGGACGTTGCCGTTTGCCTGGTGTTTCTGTGCGTGGTGTACGTGTGCGGCTGGGCGCAGTTCATGGCGGTGACCGGGACCGATCCCATGGCTGCGTTCATGACCACGATTGCTCCGTTCGTGGTGGTCGACGTGCTGAAGATGGTGGCGGCTGCCATCTGCGCACGTGCCGTACGCACCGCCGTGCCGCAGCGATAGACGCGGCAGCAGAGCGTGCGGACCCGCATTACGGGTCCGCACATGGAACGGGGGCGAGGTCGTTGACCTCGCCCCCGTTCCATGTGCCCCACGCTAGAAGCGCAATTTCCTACGCTTGGTAGACGACGGCGCCCGAAGTGAAGCCGCCGCCGAAAGCGACAAGCACTACGATGTCGCCCGGTTTGATGCGTCCGTTCTCGTAGGCGTCCGCCAAGGTCATCGGAACGCATGCGGCCGATGAATTGCCGCGATGGGCGATGGAGACCTGGAAGAAGTCAAGCGGACGCCCCATTTTCTTCGCAGCATATTTGATAATGCGCTCGTTAGCTTGATGAGGGACGACAAGCGCCACATCATCAAGCGTCAGGCCTGCGCGCTCCAGAGCGGAGAACACAGCGACGGCCATGGCGTCTGCCGCGAACTTGAACACCTTCGGTCCGTCCATTCGCAGCACTTGACGTGGTTCACCGGCTGCAATCAGCTGCGATATGCCCAGCTCTTCATCAATGGACGTCAACGATCGGTCGTTCGATCTTGCATTGACGCTCACGCCGTCCGCATCGAAAGGAATTGGGGAATCGTAGGCAGCAGGGCACGTGAGCGCATTGGAGGGATCGTCCTCGTTTGCAATGAAGCTGCTCAAGATGCCCGCGCGATCCTGATCCCATTCCGCCACGACCGCTCCGGCTCCGTCGCCGAACAGCACGCACGTGTTGCGGTCGTCCCAGTTGGTGATGCGCGACAAGCGCTCCGACCCAACGATGAGCGCCCGGCGAATAGGGTTGCGCCCCTTTGCGCCTGCGACGTCGGGCGCGCATGCCGCCATCATCGATTCTGCGACCGAGAGGCCGTACGCGAATCCTGAGCATGCGGCGTTCAAGTCGAATGCCGCGGCGTTCGAGAGGCCTAGGCGTTTGCGCAGCAGCCCCGCGCACGAGGGGACCATCACGTCGGGCGAGATGGTGGCGAAGATGACAAGGTCGATCTCGCTGGCGTTCACGACGCGCTCCGCGTATCCGCCTTCGCTCCAGCCGAGCGCTTGACGTGCGGCGCTTTCGCTCAGGTCGGTGCTTGTTTCGCCAGCGGCGATGCGTCGGCTTTCGATGCCGGTGCGCGATGCGATCCATTCGTCGCTTGTATCCACCAGCGTTGCCAGTGCGTTGTTGTCGACGTCTAGCGCGGGAAGCGCTTTCCCGCATCCGATGATCGTGCAGCCCATAGTGCTCCGTTCCCGGCCGCCAGGCAGCCGGGCCTGGCGAGCAAATACTTTGATAATCAAACTAAAAGTAGTATAGCATTGGCGCCAAGTTTGCATCGGGCGATGCGGCTTGCTTTACGGAAACATCAGGCTACCTTCACAATGGAGCTCGGACAAGGGGCGCTTTGAGGTGCATCTTGGTGGTCGGCGGCATGCGGCTCGAGGGAAGATGCGTTTTCGGCTGCGCTCCGTGCGGGCTCCCTGCGCGCGGTTCTGCTTCGGCTTCGCGCGTCCTGTCAAAACGAGCGAGTTTTGCTGGTCTTCGAGCTAGGATAAAGGCTTATGGCATCTACATGACCTGGGGCGATACAAAATGCGTCCCAGAAGCTGCTCCCTCAGGGGCGGAAAACCGCCGCAAAACTCGATCGTTTTGACAGGACGCGATCAGGCTTCGTTGCCGAGTTGGCTCGATGCGGCCTGGGGGCATCGCCGTACGTCGCATGCTGCATGCTGTACGCCGTGGCGATTGCAACGTGCGGCTCCAGCATGTTCGCGCTCCGCATGTCGCACGGCCCCGATGCCCGAGCCTTTCGCATTCTGCACTCCCCGCTCCGCACGGCTCGGCAGGCTCGCGCCTCGTTCCGCGCGCTGACGCGTCCTAGCGCGCGGCGTCCGCGAGCGCTAGGAACAGGGGAGCGTTGTCGTCTAAGTACTCGGGGTGCCACTGAACGCCCAGGAAAAACGTGCGCGTGGGATCTTCCAGGCCTTCGATCAGCCCGTCGTCGCTGACGGCTGACACGCGCAGCGACGGTGCGACTTCGGATACCGCCTGGTGGTGCATCGAATTCACGGTAATCGTGCGTTGCGGGCCTTCGATCTGCGGATCTGCCCGAAGCGCGCGTTCCAGCGCGCTGTCGACAACAAGGCGAACGTTTTGCTGCGTCGCATTGTAAGGCGGACTTTGCTGGTGCCTTGCCGCAGTAAGTCCGCAGGCGTGCACGTCCTGGTGCAGCGTGCCGCCGAGGGCTACGTTCATAACTTGCATGCCGCGGCAGATGCCCAGCGTGGGAATGTCGAGTTCGTGCGCGAGTCGGGCAAGCTCCAGCTCCAGCGCGTCGCGCGTGTCGAACACGTAGGTTGTTTCGGGAAGCTGCTCGCGGTCGCCGTAGCGAGCTGGCGCGATGTCGCCTCCGCCGGCAAGCACCAGTCCGTCGATGCGCTCGATAAGCTCACGTGCGACGCGTTCGTTGTCTTCGTCCGTGCCGTCTATCGGCGGCAGCAGAACAGGAACAGCTCCCGTGGCGGCAACGCGTCGCACGTACTCTGCCGTAACGCGTTCGACGGGAACGCGCTCGTCTTTTTGCTCTTCCACCACGAAGGTGGTCGTTATGCCGATGATCATGCGCTCGTTCCCCTTCCGGCGCGGGCCGCACCCTCTTTGCGTTCTTAATACAGTGTTCGTCTGAGCAGTTCGAACAGCGTTTCGCAGGAAAAATCCCCCCGCTTGACGGAGGTGAGCATGCTAGCCCATACGAAAACGCACAGGGGTTCAGGCGCAAGGGGGCCTTCGAGTCGCTCTTTGACGATGCGGGGATCGCGCTCGACTGCGTAGATCAGGCCTTTTCGGATGTGCGCAAAGCACGCTTCCTCGCGCAGGTGCGCGGCGGCAAGATCGTGCGTGTTGAGCGTGGATACCTCTGCCAGCCAGTCGTTGCGAAACTTCTCGAGGGCAACCGAAAGCTTGGCGGCAAGGTCTCGGCAGAGATCCACGAAGTCGCCGTTTCCAGTAGCCAACGGCATGAAACAAGAAAGCGATTCGTTCCAGAATTTTCCCACCACATCGTTGACCAGGTCGGACTTTGTGGGATAGGAGTTATAAACCGTGCCAACGGCAACGTCGCAGGATCGTGCGACCTCCCGGATGCTCAATCCCGAAAGGCCTTTCGTGCTGGCCAGCTCGAATGCTGCATCCAGTACCTGCTGCTTGGTGATGACGGGCTTATTACCCATGGAAGCCTCCCGTACGAAGGGTAGTCGGTGCGCGACGATCCTCATTGTAGAGGAAGGATGCGAATGAGGGCGTGAAGAAACCGTGGCGATCTTCCAGACTGCTTGCCATAAGCAGAGCCTCTTTTTAATATGAACCTTGTTCATTAATGAACAAGGTTCATATATAGACGGGCGACAGCCCGATAACGAAAGGAGCATACAATGAGCTGGGATTTGATTGCGGCGAGCACCGCCATTACGTTTGCGCTGATCCTGTACACCATCGGCGTGTTCGGTGAGCGTCGATCGGGGACTCTGTCGTTTCGTCATGTGGTTCTGTTCTGGGCGGGCCTGACTTGCGACACGACGGGAACCATGCTCATGAGCAACATCGCGCAGCAATCGGGCGCGTCGGGCTTTGGCGTGCATGCGATTACCGGCATGCTGGCTATCGCGCTCATGTTGATTCACGCCACTTGGGCAACCGTCACGTACGTCCGTCAAAACGAGCGTTCGATGCTGCGATTCCATACGTTCAGCACGGTGGTATGGCTTGCTTGGTTGGTTCCGTACATCATTGGCATGCTGGTGGGCATCCCCGCCATTCACTTGCAAGCAGTGTGCGCTATCGGAACGAGCGTCGTGATCGTTGCCGTTCTTGCGTTCGCGCTTTTCCGTTCGACGCGCCGCCATACCCATCATCCGGTACGCTAACGTTTTCGCGCAACTTACCGTCCCGGTTGATCAGTGCGGATGTCGGCCGGGATGGATGGCAGGGCAATGATGAAGCAGGCGCCGCCGTCGGGCAAGTTAATGGCCTCGACGGTGCCGTCGTGCGCTTCGGCCACGGACTTCACGATAGCCAGGCCCAACCCCGTGCCGCCCGTTCCGCGACTTCGCGAAGCGTCGGTGCGGTAGAAACGGTCGAACAAAAGTTTTGGATCTACGTCGCCGAAGCCGGTGCCGTCATCTCTCACGGCGATGATGGAGTTGCCCCTCAACCCGAACAGTTCGATGGTGATGTGGCCGCCCGGTTCGATGAACCGGCTTGCGTTCTCCACCAGGTTCGTGACAGCCTGCTTGAGCCTGTCGGGATTTCCCAGCACGTCGGGCGCTTCTCCTATGATCTCGGTGTGCGCCTGCCGATCCCGTAGGATGGGCTCCAGCGCATCGACCACGCCCGAGGCAAGCTCCCGAAGGTTCACGCGCGAAAGCTCAAAGGGCATGCTGTCGTCTTCTATGCGCTGGAGGGTGAGCAGGTCGTGCGTTAGGCGGCTAAGGCGCTCGCTCTCGTTGATGATGATGGAGCAGAACTTATCGTGCAGCTCCGAAGGAAGGTCGGGATCTTCCAGCATTTCGGCGTTGCCGCGGATGGCGGTCAAAGGGGTTCGCAGCTCGTGGGCAACGTCGCTGATGAAGGCAGCTTGGCGACGCTCTTTCAACGCCAGATCGTGCTGCTGCGTCTTTGCCGTTTGGACAAGCGCACGGAAATCGTTTGCCAAATGGTCGGCCTCCAGCATTCTGCCATCCGCCTCGATGGACACGTCCATGCCGGATCGGTACGCGGCGGTTTTCTTGGCCAGCATGCGTAGCGGCTCTGACAGAAAATGACCGATGACCAGGCTTAAGGGAAACGTAACCAGCAGGACGGGAATCAGCAGCAAAAACGCCCTCGGCGGAGTGCCGAAGGCGAGAAGGCAAACCAGGAGAACAACTGCGCTGGCAAGCAGCGAAAGCAAGGTTGCCAGCAATGAAAAATATGTCTGTAGCCTTTTTATTGCTTGAACCTGTATCCGTATCCGCGTACCGTTTCTACCAGGCCGGGATCGTAACCGGCGGACTCAATCTTATCACGCAGACGCTTGATGTGCGTGTCCACGGTCTTGGTTTCGGTCAAGTATTCCCAACCCCAGGCGTCGCGGAGCAGATCTTCGCGCGAAACCACTTTTCCGGCGTTCTTCATCAGGCTGGCCAGTAGCTCGAATTCGCGCGGCGTAAGCTCGATTTCGCCATGCTGGCCCGATGCCGTGTGGGCGTCTTCATCCAGGGTAATACCGCTTGCGGTGACCGCATGGTTGGCTCCGGGGAAATCTCCGCCCGATCCGCGGCGCAGCAGCGCGCGCACACGTGCGATCAGCTCGCGCACGCCGAAGGGCTTGGCCAGATAGTCGTCCCCGCCAATTTCCAGGCCGACCACTTTGTCCAGCTCGGTGTCGCGCGCCGAAAGGAACAGGACGGGGACGGTGGTCTTCGAGCGCAGGCGACGGCACAGCTCGTAGCCGTCCATGCCCGGGAGCATGATGTCAAGAACGAACAGGTCGTAAGAGTTTTTCGTGGCCAGCGCCAGGGCGTCTTCGCCGTTGTCCACGACGTCGGTGTAGAAGCCCTCTTTTTTCAGAGCGTAGCTGACGAATTCGGTTATCGACGGCTCGTCGTCTACAACGAGGATGCGATGCGGGGTGTCGTTCATGTGGTGCCTTTCTATCAGATAGGTCCCGTGGCCGCTGCCTGACAGATGAGCGTAAGCGGGTTGCTATAATGACGAGAGCAACTATAAACATTTCGGGCGCCGTATAAGGAGACTGTCAGAAACATGTTACTTGCTATCGACGTGGGGAACACGCAAACGGTATTCGGCATCTACCAGGAAGGGGCTCTTCGGTTTCGGTGGCGCGTGGCCACCAACAAACGCCATACGTCGGACGAGCTCCGCGTCAAGCTGGTGCCTTTGCTGAGCTCCGAGGGGATTGCGTTCGACGACCTGGACGGCGTGGCGCTTGCCTCGGTGGTTCCTCAGCTGACGGCGGCGTGGTGCGACGCGACGAAGCGCATGATCGGCAAGCATGCGCTGGTGTGCTCGGCCGAAACCGCAGGGAATTTGTTCGAGGCCGATTATCCCAACCCGCACGAGATCGGTGCGGACCGCGTGGCCGACGCAGTGGCGGCGAAGGCGCTGTACGGCGCGCCGGTGATCGTGGTCGATTTCGGCACGGCCACCAACATGGAGGTAGTGGACGATCAGGGTCGGTTTGTGGGCGGCGTGATCGCTCCGGGCATCGAAACGTCGTCGTCGGCGCTGTTCGATCACGCGACCAAGCTGGGCGCCATCGACCTGGTCGATCCCCACACCGCCATCGGGCACAACACCGAGCAGGCCATTCAGGCGGGCATCGTATACGGCGAGGCTGATCGCGTGGACGGGCTGGTGCGCCGTATCTTCGATCAGCTGGGCTACCAGACCACCGTGGTTGCTACGGGCGGGCTTGCTTCTCGCGTGGCCGCTCAATCGCAGACCATTACGACGACCAATCCCGATCTGACGTTGGAAGGATTGCGTTTGGTGTACGAGGCGTCGGCGGACCAGGCGGAGTGCGGATTGTGCGACCGCATCGCCGCATCCTAAGACCTTCGGCCGCATGCCCGCCGTTTTGCGCCGGTGCGCGCGCTATACTTCATAATTCCGAAAAGTCCAGACCAATCCAAGAAAGTGAGGGCCCGACGTGTTGAGTGACATTGAAATTGCCCAAGCGACCACCCCCGAGCACATCAGCGCTATCGCCAAGAAGGCGGGCGTGCCGGAGTCGTACCTGGAGATGTACGGCACCAACAAGGCGAAAGTCGACTACAACTTGCTCGCGGACGTGGAGCACGCTCCGGGCAAGCTCATCCTGGTCACGGCCATCAATCCCACGCCGGCCGGCGAAGGCAAGACCACCACGACGGTGGGTTTGGCCGACGCGTTGGCCCTTCAGGACAAGAACGTGGTCGTGGCTTTGCGCGAGCCTTCGCTCGGCCCCGTGTTCGGCATCAAGGGCGGCGCGGCGGGCGGCGGATACGCCCAGGTCATTCCCATGGAGGACATCAACCTGCACTTCACGGGCGATTTTCACGCCATCGGCGCGGCCAACAACCTGCTGGCGGCCCTGCTGGACGCGCACATCCACAACGGCAACGAGCTGGGCATCGACGTGCGCAAGATCACGTGGAAGCGCGTGGTGGACATGAACGACCGCCAGCTGCGCAACATCGTGGACGGTTTGGGCGGCAAGGCGCACGGCGTGCCGCGCGAGGATGGCTTCGACATCACGGTTGCCTCCGAGGTCATGGCCATCTTCTGCCTGGCCACTTCCATTACCGATCTCAAGGAGCGCCTGGGTCGCATCGTGGTGGGCTACACCTACGACGACAAGCCTGTCACGGCGCACGATCTGCATGCCGAAGGCGCCATGACTGCTTTGCTGAAGGATGCCCTGAAGCCGAACCTGGTGCAGACGCTCGAGGGTACGCCGGCGTTCGTGCACGGCGGTCCCTTCGCCAACATCGCGCACGGCTGCAACTCCATCATGGCCACGCGCATGGCCATGGCGCTGGGCGATTACTGCGTGACCGAGGCCGGTTTCGGTGCCGACCTGGGCGCGGAGAAGTTCCTGGACATCAAGTGCCGCCTTGCGGGCCTCAAGCCCGACGCTGTGGTGGTGGTTGCCACGGTGCGCGCGCTCAAGAATCACGGCGGCGTGGCGAAAGCTGACCTCAACGAGGAGAACCTGGAGGCCCTGGAGGCCGGCCTGCCCAACCTGCTGCAGCACGTGGAGAACATCACGAAGGTGTACAACCTGCCGTGCGTGGTTGCCATCAACGCGTTCCCGACCGACACTAAGGCCGAGTTGGACCTGGTGGAGGCCAAGTGCCGCGAGCTGGGCGTGAACGTGGCGCTGTCCGAGGTGTGGGCCAAGGGCGGCAAGGGCGGTCAGGCGCTGGCCGACGAGGTGGTGCGCCTGTGCGAAGAGGGCGACGCCGAGGGCCGCAGCGCCGAGACGTTCGAGTTCTCCTACGACGACGATTTGACGCTGGCTCAGAAGATCGAGGCCATCGCGAAGCGCATCTACCACGCCGACGGCGTGACGTTCGAGCCGGCTGCGAAGAAAGAGCTGGCGCAGCTTGAGGCGCTCGGGTTCGGAAACATGCCCGTGTGCATGGCCAAGACCCAGTACTCGTTCAGCGACGACCAGACCAAGCTGGGCGCTCCGCGCGACTTCACGGTGACGGTTCGCCAGGCGAAGGTGTCTGCGGGCGCCGGATTCGTGGTGGCCCTGACGGGGTCCATCATGACCATGCCCGGCCTGGGCAAAAGCCCGGCTGCGTTCAAGATCGACGTGGACGAAACCGGCAAGATTTCCGGACTGTTCTAGTCTGTTCCGCCGTTCGGAGAACGGCGGAGTGCGCCTAACCCGTCCGCCGTTCTCGAACGGCGGACGGGCCGGCGCTGCGGGCTTCCACGGCGCCTCACCTCGCCCCTTTTTCGCTTGCCCTCACGTGCGAAGCACGCTCGGCCGCGAAACGGGCCGATCCGGGGCGCCGTGGAAGCCCTCGCTGACTTACTGCGCCAACCTGGGCGACAGGGCTCCGGCGGCTTGCGTGCTGCGGGCTTCGCTCTCGAACGGGGTCATGCTGATCGAGGCTCGACGGCGCACTGGTCTTGGTTTGCCGCCGATGCGAAATCGCGCGGAAACCCTCGTTCGTGCTGAAAATTTACGTTTGCGAACGATTTTTCGGGCCTACTTTAATATAAGTTATAAAGTAAGTATATATAATACCTGGTCACGAAGATGCGCCTCTGTTTATTCGCGGAAAAGATCATTCGCAAACGTAAATTTTCAGCACGAACGAGGGTTTTGGAATGATTTTGACCGAGCAGGGTTCGTGCGGGATCGCAGAGCGGGTCGTCGTGGCGTCGGATCCCTGGCAGATTCGAGGCGACGGTTTGGCCGCGCACCGGTTTTGGTTTGGCGGTAGCGCGGCGGGAGCCGTTGCGTTTGCGCTACGGGAGAGCGGCTTCGGTACGCAAGGGCGCCGGCTCGGGATTGCTCCGATGCCGCGGTGCGCGATGGGGCGTGCCCCTCTGCCGTGGAATTCCTGCCAGACTGGTCTGTTTTTGCATGCGGGACGCTGCCTGGCCGCTGGCTTTCTGGCACAATGACCGTTTCGGGTATGACCGTTCACAAGAAGACGTGCGGACTTCTCAGATTGGGCGACGCGGCTTCCGTCGCGCCCGATTCAAGGGGATTGCCGCTCTTGGACTCGCTTGCAAGGAGGCCTTCATGGATACGACCTTTATCGAAGAGCTGGCTAGCTCCGCTCCAACGCCGGGCGGCGGCGGGGCTTCCGCGTACGTGGGCGCGCTTTCTTCCGCGCTGGCTTCCATGGTGGGGAATCTGACCGTGGGCAAAAAGACGTACGCCGACGTAGAGGCCGACGTGTACGTGACGCTGGAGAAGCTGGCCGCCGTGCGCGAGCGATTGCTCGAATTGGTGGACGAAGACGCCCGTGCGTTCGAGCCGCTGGCTGCTGCGTACCGCATGCCCAAAGCGACGCCCGAGGAGCAGGCTGCGAAGCATGATGCGCTGCAGGTTGCATTGATCGCGGCGTGCGATGTTCCGCTGGAGATCATGCAGCGCGTAGCGGAAGTGGTCGAGCTTACCGACTTTTTGGCGTACAACGGCAGCAAGATGGCCCTTTCGGACGCCGGAGTTGCCGTGGCTTTCGCGCGTGCCGCCGTAGACGGGGCCAGTCTCAACATATTCATCAACGCAGCTTCGATGGACGATCGCGATCGAGCCGCGCGCTATTGCGACCAGGCCAACGCCGTTGCCAATGCCGTGCGCGCTCAGTGCGATGGCCTGTTCGCGCACGTCAAGCAAGCCGTTTCGTAAAAGGAGTGTGACCTATGGCTATCCAACTGCGAGGAAAGCCCGTCGTCGACCGCATGGCGCAGGACATGGGCGCTCGCATCGAGGTTCTGCGGCAGGAGGGAGTCGTTCCCACGCTTGCGCTCGTTCGCGTGGGCGCGCGTCCCGACGACTTGTCCTATGAGCGCACGGCCGTCAAACGGGCGGAAAGCCTGGGCATTGCGGTCAAGCCGTACGTGTTGGACGAGTTCGCTCCGCAGGCTGCCTTGCAGGCAACGCTCCAGTCCATCAATTACGATAAGACCGTGCACGGGTGTCTCATGTTTCGCCCCTTGCCGAGCTTCATCGACGAGAAGGCCATGTGCAACACGCTTGCTCCGGCGAAGGACGTCGACGGCATCTCGCTCGCTTCGCTGGCCTCCGTGTTCACCGATGCGAGCGACGGGTTTCCGCCGTGCACGGCTGCGGCCTGCGTTGAAATGCTCGATCATTACGACGTGCCCCTGGTGGGCAAGCACGTGGTGGTGGTCGGCCGCAGCCTGGTGGTGGGCAAGCCGGTGTCCATGATGCTGCTGCGGCGCAACGCCAGCGTGACCATCTGCCATTCCCGGACCGAGAACCTGCCGGCCATCTGCCGCGAGGCCGACATCGTTATCTGCGCGACGGGTCGCGCGCGGGCGTACGGAGCCGAGTTCTTCAGCCCTGGCCAGACGGTGCTCGACGTGGGCATCAACTTCGATACGCACGGCAAGCTGTGCGGCGACGTGAACTTCGACGAGGTGGAGCCTATCGTGGGCGCCATCACGCCGGTGCCGGGCGGCATTGGAACCGTGACCACCTCGGTGACGATGGCTCATACCGTGGCCGCTGCGGAAGCATTGCTGAGGTAGCGCGATGCTGGTTGAGGTTGACGAAGCGCGCTGCATTGGGTGCAGTAAATGCGCGGACGACTGCGTGGCGGATGACCTGCGGATTCAGGATGGGGTTGCCCAGGTTTTGGGCCGGTGCATCCTGTGCGGGCATTGCGTGGCCGTGTGCCCGACCGGTGCCATATCCATTCCCGGTTACGACATGGACGACGTGGAGGCGGCCGCCTCGCTTTCCGGTTTCATCGACGCGCACGACCTGCTGCGCGCCATCAAGTCGCGCCGCAGCATCCGGAGGTATCGGCCTCGTTCGGTGGAGCGTGAGAAGATCGACCTGATCTTGCAAGCCGGACGCTACACCGCCACAGCCAAGAACGCGCAAGGATGCCGGTTCGTGGTGGTCCAAGACGAATTGGACGAGCTCAAGCGCTTGGTGTGGGACGGCATCAGGGATTTGCTGGCGCTGCCCAAGGCGGATCGGCCCCGGTGGGCTGCGATATGCACATCGTTTCTGGCGGGACTCGACGCGAACCCTCCGCGCGATTTCTTGTTCCGCGATGCTCCTGCGGTGGTGTTCGTGGCGGCTGATCGCGCCGACGACGCCGGTCTTGCTTCGCAGAACATGGAGCTTATGGCTGCATCGTTGGGCATGGGCATGCTTTTCAACGGCTTCCTCTGCTATGCGGCCGAGGGCCTTCCCGTCGTCAAGTCGTGGCTGGGCGCGCAGGATCGTCCGCTGCAGACGTGCATGCTGCTTGGCTATCCGGCGGTGACGTACCGTCGCACCGCCCCGCGCCTGCCCGGCGATTTCGTGGTGAAGTAAGGGCGTTGCCTGCGCGCCCGGGCCGGGCGCGCGCGTCTTGCGTGAGGATATTCCAAAACGGCCCCCGCGATGTGCCGGCTTGTCGTATCATACGGGGTATGGCTAACGGGTTAACATACACGCGCAAGACCACGTCGTCCGAGGCGACGAAGCAGCTTGCGGTCACGCTGGCGCCGTACCTGCACGCCGGCGACGTCATTGTGCTGACGGGCGATCTAGGCGCGGGCAAGACGCAGTTCGTGCAGGGCGTGGCGGCTGGCCTGGGCGTTCGCGACCAGGTGACCAGCCCGACTTTCAACATTTTGCTCACGTATCCCGGCGGTACGCTGCCGCTTTATCATTTCGATCTGTACCGGCTGGACTCCGCCGACCAACTGGAGGACACCGGTTATTACGAAACCATAGACGCTGACGGCGCGTCGTTCATCGAATGGGGCGAGAAATTCCCCGAGTCGCTTCCATACGGGTATCTGGAAGTGTGCATTTCGGTGGATTCCGAAGGGAACCGCTCAGTAGAGGCGCACGCGTACGGCGATCGGTCGCGCCAGCTTTTGTTTCTTTGGGCGAAGGACTCCAAGTCGCGCCTTATGAAGTCTGCGAGGTAATCTGGTGGGTGAAACTGCTCCGCGTCCGCAGGGCGCGTCCGCGCGTGCAACGTACGTGCTTGCATTCGACACGGCTAATGAAGTGATCGCCATCGGGCTGGGCGCACTGCATCCCGAAAGCCGTACCGTCGAATTGGTTGCGTCGGTGGAAGCGGAGGCCCGCCGCGCATCGAACACCCAGCTGCTGCCGCGCATCGACGCGGCCTTGACCGAATCCGGCGTTGCGCGCAAACAGATCTCCTGCATGGTCGTTGGGCGCGGGCCGGGGTCGTTTACGGGCGTTCGCATTGCCATGGCAACGGCGAAAGGCGTCGCTTCGGCGCTTGAGGTTCCCCTGATCGGCGTGTCGTCGCTTGACGCGGTGGCGTGGAACGCGCAGGCCGACGGCGTGCGCGGAAGCCTGGCGGTGGTGGCCGACGCCATGCGCAAAGAGGTGTATCCGGTGCGCTACGCTTTGGATGACCAGGGCATTGAGCGTTTGGAAGCCGACCGCGTGGTGAAAGTCGAAGCTGCTGCCGATGAACTGTCGGCAGCCGATCTGCCGGGACTTCTGGTTGCCGGCGATGCGCTGCGCAAGTATGCGGACCTGTTCGCTTCGTGCGGATCGGCGCTGGGGGAGTCGCTCTGGACGCCTACGGGGCGCGGTCTTTTGCTGGCGTTGCAGGCGGCGTGGCGTGCGGGCGATGCGGATCCGTTCGATGCGGTTGCGCACGATCCCGCGTTCGCGTTGCCGGTGTACACGCGTTTGTCCGACGCTGAGGAAAACGAGCGCATTCGCCTGTCCAAGAACGACCCGCGCAATTTGACGGCCGGCGTGCAGGACGTGGCGATTCGCCGCGATCAGCGCGCCAGCATGCACGATACGGCAATCCTGAACGCGCGTCCCGACGCGAGCGGCATCACGTACAAGCCGCTTGACGCCGCCCATGCAGCCGATGTTGCGGCTTTGGAATCGACGGTCATGGGGTCGGACGCTTGGAGCGCCGTGCTGGTTGCAGACGAGCTGCCTCGCGGTGATCGTACCTGGTGGGCTGCGTACAGCCGGGATCATTTGATCGGCTATGCCGGTGGATGGGTGGTCGATGGGCAGGTTCAGATCCTCAAGGTGGGCGTGGACCCGTCGTGGCGTCGCTGCGGCATCGCGCGCGAGCTGCTCGCGCGCGTGGCATCCGATGCGCGCGACCTGGGCGCTTCGACGTGTTCGCTTGAGGTTCGCGCGGGCAACAAGGGCGCGCATGCGTTCTACGAGGCGTTGGGCTTTCGCTCGCTGGGAACGCGTCCTCGGTACTATTCGGATGGCGAGGACGCGCTCATTTTGGAAGGCCCTTTGCCGCTTGCCCAGCATGACGTTGCGGGCATGGCGCTGCACATCGACGAAGCGCGCGCCTCGTCGCCCGCGGGTGCATCCTCTCGCAAGGGTGCTGCCGATTTCGTGCGCCCGCTCATTTTGGCCATCGAGTCGTCGTGCGACGAGACGGCGGCGGCCATCGTAGACGGCGCGGGCACGCTGGTGTCCGACGTCGTGGCTTCGCAGATTGACTTCCATGCGCGCTTCGGCGGCGTGGTTCCCGAGATCGCCAGTCGCAAGCACATCGAGGCCATCTGCGGCGTGTGCGACGAGTGCTTCGACGTTGCCGCCGATCATCTGGGCGTTTCGCAGTTGACCTGGGGCGACCTCGATGCTGTTTCCGTAACGTACGCGCCGGGCCTGGTCGGCGCGTTGGTGGTGGGCGTCGCGTTCGCGAAAGGCGCCGCCTGGGCTGTCGAAAAGCCGTTCATCGGCGTGCATCACCTGGAAGGCCATTTGTACGCGAACAAGATCGGCGCGCCCGATTTCGCGCCGCCGGCTGTGGTGTCGCTTGTGTCGGGCGGGAATACGCTGCTCGTGCACATGAAGGATTGGGGCGACTACGAAACGCTGGGCGCCACTATCGACGACGCGGTCGGGGAGGCGTTCGACAAGGTGGCGAAAGCGCTTGGCCTGGGGTATCCGGGCGGCCCCGTGATCTCGCGCGAAGGGGCCAAGGGCGACCCGCGCGCCATCGCCTTCCCGCGCGCCATGATGCATTCGGGGGATTTGCGCTTCTCGCTTTCGGGGCTTAAAACCGCCGTGGTCACGTACATCAACAACGAGCGCGCGGCGGGTCGCGACGTCAACGTGCCCGACGTATGCGCCAGCTTCCAACAGGCGGTTGTGGACGTGCAGGTGAAGAAGGCCGAAATGGCGCTGCGGCAAACGGGCGCGCGCACGTTCTGTCTGGGCGGCGGCGTGGCGGCGAATCCGGTGCTGCGCGCCGCGTACGAAAACCTGTGCGAGCGCTTGCGCGTGCGCCTGGTCATGCCGCCTTTGAGCGCATGCGGCGACAACGCCGGCATGATCGCGCTGGTGGCGCTCGACCGCTACCGGCAGGGCAGGTTCTTCGGCTTGGATGCCGATGCGCAAGCCCATGCCAACCTGGACGAGCCGTACTAGGAGCTTGCCTCGGGGCTCCGTGCGCGGCAATGCGCGCGTTCGAACCGCGTCTTTGCGGCGCCCCGCCGTCGATGCCCCGCGGATATGTCAAAACGGAAGAGTTTTGCTGGTCCTCAAACCAGAATAAAATCAACTCGTAAGCTTGTGATCAGGCATGATGGAAAACGCTTCTGAGCAACCCGGTTCCTCAGGGCGAAAAATCGCCGCAAAACTCGCCTGTTTTGGCAGAGCTTCGGCTCCGGGCAAATGGCGGCTCGCCGTGTTCGCACCCATTCTTAACGCCATCTTAATACCCTTGTCGGCATCTTTACGCCATGCTTGCGCGCGCCCTTCTATTCTAGATATGTGGCGGTGCCCCAGCGCGCATTGTCGATCCCGAGCGAGCAGGGGCTGGACAGCCGGCTTTCGTCGGGCCGTCACGCTAAGGGCCCCGCACGGGCGTTGGGGCATTCCCGCAAGGGGCAACGCTCGTACGGGGCCTGTAGAAGACAGAGAAAAAGGAAGGAACATGATGGAATTCGTAACAGGCTTTGTTGGCGGGTTGAGCGTGCTGCTTGCGTTCTACTTGTTTTACAAGCTTCTCAAAGGCGGTGATGAGCGATGATGGAGAATCTTTTAGAGTACGGCGTCTATCTGGCGCTTTTGGTTGCTCTTGCCATACCTTTGAGCTCGTATATGAACCGAGTTATGGCGGGGGAGAGAACGGTTCTTTCGCGCGTGTTCGTGCCGGTGGAGAACGTTATCTACCGTTGCATTCGCATCGACAAGTCCGAGGACATGGGATGGAAGCGCTACTTGGTTAGCGCGTTGGCATTCTCGGCCATTTCTCTGGTAGGCCTGTTCGCTATTCTGATGCTGCAGGGCATGCTGCCGCTGAACCCCGAGGGACTGCCCGGCCTTACCTGGGACTTGGCGTTTAACACCGCCGCCAGCTTCGTCACCAATACCAACTGGCAGGCGTACAGCGGCGAAAGCGCGCTCAGCTACTTCTCGCAGGCGTTCGGCCTGACGGTGCAGAACTTCGTGACGCCTGCTGTGGGCATGGCGATTATGTTTGCGCTGTTCCGCGGCCTGGTAAGCGAAGGCCATGTGGGCTTGGGCAACTTCTTCGTGGACGCAACGCGCGCCACGCTGTTCGTCCTTATCCCGCTTGCTTTGGTGGTGACCATGATCGACGTGTGGCAGGGGTCGCCCCAAAACATCAACGACTACGAAACGGTGCAGCTGCTTGAGCCGGTGGGCGTGGATGCCGACGGCAATATCGTCGAGGCCGACGACCCCAGTGCCGTTGAAACCATCGACCAGGCTACGGTGCCTATGGGTCCGCAAGCCAGCCAGGTTGCCATCAAGCAGTTGGGTACCAATGGCGGTGGCTATAACGGCGTGAACTCGGCAAGCGCGCTCGAAAACCCCACGCCGCTTACAAACTTGGTGCAGTGTTTGTCGCTGCTGCTTATTCCGGTAGCGTGCGTCTTTAGCTTCGGCAGGTTCGTCATGGATCGTCGTCAGGGGCGCGCGATATTCGCGGCGATGTTCATCTTGCTGATAGGGGCGCTGGTTGCCATAGCGTGCTTCGAGCAGATGGGAACGCCGCAGCTTGCGGCGGACGGCCAGGTGTACATGGGCCTTGACGGACAATCCGGCGGCAACATGGAGGGCAAGGAGACGTGCTTCGGCGTAACGGATTCGTCCTTGTGGGCAGCGTTCACCACGGCGGCGTCGAACGGCTCGGTCAACGCGATGCACGACAGCTTCACTCCCCTTGGCGGCATGGTCCCCATCGTGTTGATGGCGCTGGGCGAAGTGGTGTTCGGCGGCGTGGGCTGCGGCTTGTACGGCATGTTGGGCTTCGTGATTCTGACGGTGTTCATCGCGGGGCTTATGGTGGGTCGCACGCCTGAATACCTGGGGAAGAAGATCGGTCCCAAGGAAATGCGCATGGCTGTTATTTTGTGCATCACCACGCCGCTGCTTATTCTGATAGGCGCGGGCATCATGAGCCTCGACCCGGCTACGGTCGGCAGCTTGGGCAATCCGGGGGCGCATGGTTTCTCGGAGGTGCTGTACGCGGCTACGTCGTGCGGCGGCAACAACGGTTCGGCCTTCGCCGGATTCAACGCCAATACGCCGTTGATCAACGTGGTGTTGGGGCTTGAAATGCTGGCGAACCGCTTCATCCCCATTGTGGCGGTGTGCGTGCTGGCCGGCAGTCTGGCCACTCGCCCGAAGGTTGCCGCGAACGCCGGCACGCTGTCCACCAGCAACGCGCTGTTCGTGTTTCTGCTGGTGCTCATGGTGCTGTTGATCGGTGCTTTGACGATGTTCCCTGCGCTTGCGCTGGGTCCGATCGCCGAGCAGCTGATGATGGTGCTTTAGGAAAGGCGGCGAGAGAATATGACGACTGTTTCTGCGAAGGACGCAACGATGCAATCCGGTTCCAATTTTGGCGAGGGCAAGGGCTCCTCGCGCGACGATGGTGCGATGGCCTCGCTTGCCAAGCGCGCCGTGATCGACGCGTTTGCAAAACTCAAGCCAAGCGAGCAGGCGAACAACCCGGTCATGCTCATGGTGTACATTTCGGCCGTGCTGACGCTTGCGCTGTTCGTTTTGTCGCTGTTCGGCATTTCCGACGCGCACCCCAGCTTTATTCTGGCGATCTCGCTGGTGCTATGGCTGACGGTGCTGTTCGCAAACTTTGCCGAAGCCTTGGCCGAGGGTCGCGGCAAAGCGCAAGCCGACTCTTTGCGCGCCGCCAAGCGCGACGTGGATGCGCACAAACTCAACGAGGGCTTGGTGGCCAAGGGCACGCACATGGCGGATCCCGCCGAATTTTTCCGGCTCAGTGCCGAAGAGATGAGCTCGGCCCTTCTTAAGAAGAAGGACTTGTTCTTCGTGGCTGCGGGCGAGCAGATTCCTGCCGACGGCGAGATAATCATGGGCGCCGCCTCGGTGGACGAAAGCGCCATCACGGGCGAATCCGCGCCGGTCATCCGCGAAGCCGGCGGCGATCGCTCGGCCGTCACCGGGGGCACGACCGTGCTGTCCGACTGGCTGGTGGTGCGCGTGACGGCGGATGCGGGCCATAGCTTCCTGGACCAGATGATTGCCATGGTGGAATCGGCCGCGCGCAAGAAGACGCCGAACGAGATCGCGCTCGAGATCCTGCTCATCGCGCTGACCATCGTGTTCTTGATCGTGTCTGTGTCCCTGTTCGCCTTCAGCGGGTTCGGCGCTGGTCAAGAAGGCGTTTCGAACCCGATCACCATCACCTCGCTCATCGCCTTGTTCGTATGCTTGGCGCCTACCACCATCGGCGCGCTGCTTTCCGCCATCGGCATTGCCGGCATGAGCCGCCTCAATCAGGCGAACGTGCTGGCCATGAGCGGTCGCGCCGTCGAGGCGGCGGGCGACGTGGACGTGCTGCTGCTGGACAAAACCGGCACCATCACGCTGGGCAACCGCCAGGCTGCGGAGTTCATCCCGGTTGACGGCGCCGTTGAGCGCGCGTTGGCGGACGCCGCTCAGCTGGCCAGTCTGACGGACGAGACGCCGGAGGGCCGCAGCATCGTGGTGCTGGCCAAGGAGCTGTTCGATATCCGCGCGCGGGTGCTGGAAGGCTCGGGCATGGCGTCCATTCCGTTCACGGCGCAAACGCGCATGAGCGGCGTGAACTTCGACGGGCATGAGATCCGCAAGGGCGCAGCCGATGCCGTGAAGGCGTACGTGGAGGCGAACGGCGGCACCTACAGCCTGCAATGCGCTCGCGCCGTCGAGGACGTGTCCCGTGCGGGCGGCACCCCGCTGCTGGTTGCGCGCGACCATCGCATTCTGGGCGTGGTGTATCTGAAGGACATCGTCAAGCAGGGCATCAAGGAGAACTTCGCCGATCTGCGCACCATGGGCATCAAGACCGTCATGATCACGGGCGACAACCCCATGACGGCCGCCGCTATCGCCGCCGAGGCGGGCGTGGACGATTTCATTGCCGAGGCCACGCCCGAATCGAAGCTTGCGGCCATTCGCCAGTACCAGGCCGAAGGCCACATGGTTGCCATGACGGGCGACGGCACCAACGATGCTCCCGCGCTTGCGCAGGCCGACGTTGCGGTTGCCATGAACAGCGGCACCCAAGCGGCGAAAGAGGCCGGCAACATGGTCGATCTTGACTCCAGCCCCACGAAGCTGCTGGACATCGTGCGCATCGGCAAGCAGCTGCTCATGACGCGCGGTAGCCTGACCACGTTCTCCATAGCCAACGATGTGGCCAAGTACTTCGCCATCATCCCTGCGTTGTTCGTGCCCTTGTACCCGGCTTTGGAAGCGCTCAACATCATGCACTTGACCAGCCCGACTACGGCCATTCTATCGGCGGTCGTCTACAACGCGCTCATTATCGTGGCGCTTATCCCGCTGGCGCTCAAGGGCGTGAAGTACCGCGAGGCCACGTCGCAGAGCCTGCTGACGCGCAACCTGCTGGTGTACGGTTTGGGCGGCATCGTGCTGCCGTTCGTGGCCATCAAAGTACTCGACATGGCCATCACGGCGCTCGGCATTGCGTAGCGCGACACCATTAAGCGAAAGGAACGCATCATGATGAAACGAGGAAACCAAGCCAAGGTATGGGGAAGCGCGGCGCTGTTCTTTTTGGTGACCACGGTGATATGCGGCGTGCTCTACACGTTTGCGTGCACGGGGTTGGCCCAGCTGTTCTTCCCGTACCAAGCCAACGGCTCTATCATTGAAGTCGACGGCAAGAAGTACGGCAGCGAGCTGGTAGCTCAGCGGTTCACGGACGAGAAGCATATGTGGGGACGCATGATGAGCCCCAGCACGGGAACCTTCACCGACAACGATGGCAACAACGTGCTGTGGTACGGCCCGTCCAACATGAGCCCTGCGGGCGACGAGTTCGCCGAAACGGTGCAGGCTCGTGTGGACGAGTTGCATGCGGCCCATCCCGAAAAGGGCGCTACGCCTATTCCCAGCGATCTGGTCACTGGATCGGGCAGCGGTTTCGACCCGCACATCTCGCCGGCTGCAGCCGAATACCAGGTGGAGCGCTTGTCCCGTACTACGGGAAAGAGCGCAAGCGAAATCCGCGCCATCGTCGAGCAGTGCACCGAGCAGCCTCAATTCGGGATTTTGGGCGATGCTCGCGTGAACGTGCTCAAGGTGAACTTGATGTTGGACGGCATCCTGCCCGTTCGGTAACGGAAGCTGCGGCAATGGAAAAGCCGCATGGTATGATGGGCGAAGGGGCGGGCGCGAAGAGCGGTCGTCCCTTCCCTGGCTGGAAGGAACGTTATGGCTGCATCGATAGGCGATCTTGAAACGCGCCGCGACCCCGATGCCATTCTTCGGCAGATCGTCGAAGAAGAAGCCGCCGAGGGCGACACGCGCGGCAAGCTCAAGATCTTCTTCGGTTACGCGGCGGGCGTTGGGAAAACGTACGCCATGTTGGAAGAAGCGCATGCGGTGCTTGACAAGGGCTTCGACGTGGTGGTGGGCTATGTGGAGCCGCATACGCGCGTGGACACCATGGCTCTGGTGGAAGGCTTGGAGCAGGTTCCGCCACGTGCGATCAGGCATCGGAACATCACCCTGCACGAGTTCGATCTCGATGCGGTGCTGAAGCGCCATCCTCAAATTGTCCTCGTGGACGAATTGGCGCACACGAATGCTCCGGGATGCCGCCATCGCAAGCGCTATCAGGATGTCGAGGAACTGCTGCGCGCCGGCATCAGCGTGTTCACTACGGTGAATGTCCAGCATCTTGAGGGCTTGAACGACAAGATAGCCGCCATCACGCATGTGAGCGTTGCCGAGCGCATTCCCGATCGCATTTTCGATCAGGCGGCGTCGGTGGAGTTGGTGGACATCGAGCCGGACGACCTGATCGAGCGCTTGGAGTCGGGGAAGATATATTTGGCCGAACGCGCTCGTACGGCGCTCGGCAATTTCTTTTCTCGCAAGAACCTGGCGGCGCTGCGCGAGATCGCGCTGCGGCGCATGGCCGATCGGCTGACACGCAAGGCCGAGTGCAGCGAATCGGGCGCTCGCGTTGAGGCGGGGGAGGACGTGCTGGTGTACGTGACCCCTTACGCCGGCAACGTGAAGGCTGTTCGCGCAGCGGCGAACATGGCGGAATCGTACCACGGCGCCTTCACTGCGGTTGTGGTGGAGTCGTCGCAGAGCAAGAAGCTGGACAGCGAGCATCGGGGCCGTTTGCGCGCCAACGTGGATTTGGCTGAGGAATTGGGCGCGCATGTGGTCACCTTGTTCGGCGACGACATCGCGCAACAGATCGCACAGTATGCGGAAACCGCTGGCGTGACCCATATTGTGGTGGGCAACGCCATTGGCGGGCTTCAGTCGTTGGGCTGGGGGCGCGAGAACTTGGTGAGCCGTTTGATGAAGCTTGCCCATGGAGCGGTGGTCGACGTGGTTCCCACCAAGGACCTGCCCGCCCAGTACGGGCGCTTGCGCGAGGCCACGGGGTTTCGCTTCACGACGTCCGACGCATGGCGGGCGCTCGCTTCCATCTCCGCAGCCACCGCCTTGGGCCTGGCTATCTACGAAATGGGTTTGGCGGGATCCGTCGTGCTCATGCTGTACCTCATTGTGGCGTTGTTGATCGCCACGCGCGCCGACGGGTTCTTCTATGCGCTGCTCGTGTCGCTGGGCAGCGTGTTCGCTTACAACTTCTTCTTCACCGTGCCGCGGTTCACGCTGCATGCGGTGGGGTTGAACTACCCGTTCATTTTCGCGTTTCTTCTGGTCGGCACGTTCGCCGCTTCATCGCTGGCCATTCGATTGAAGCGCCAGGCCGAAAGCACGGCGCGACGCGCGTATCGCATGGAGGTGCTGCTGGAGTCCAGTCGCAAGCTGCAAGGGGCCTCCAGTGCGGACGAGTGCTTTCGGTTCGCGGCCGAACAGGTTATCAAGCTTTTGAACCGACCTGTTGTGATGTATCGCATGGGGCCCGACGGCCGCCTTGCCAATCCGGAGGTTCACGACGTGCCCGGAACGCTTGGCGGCGCGTCGGGATCATCGGCGCTTGCTTCGCCTGCGGAGGCCGCAGTGGCCGCATGGTCGGCTTTGAACAACGAGCGCGCCGGTGCCACGACCGACACCCTGGCCGATTCGCAGTGCCTGTATTTGCCCATCCGCTCCAAAGACGTCGTGTTCGGCGTGGCGGGCATTGCCATGGACGATATCGATGGCGAAGAGGATTTCGGTGCGTTCGAGAAGAATCTGCTGCTTGCCATTCTGGATGAATGCGGCCAGGCGACCGAGCAGATCCTCTTTGCGGACGAGCGCCGAAGCATGGAGATGCGCATGGAGAAGGAGACGCTGCGGGCGAATCTGCTGCGCACCATTTCCCATGATTTGCGCACGCCTCTGACCAGCATTTCCGGAGATGCCGACATGCTGCTGCACGACCGGGGCGCACTGAGCCCGCAGCAGAAGCAGCATATGTATCGCGACATTCACGACGACGCATGCTGGTTGGTCACGCTGGTGGAGAACCTTCTGTCCATCACGCGCATCGACAACGGCACGATGCAACTGGCCGTGCAGCCGGAATTGGTGGGCGACGTGGTTCAAGAGGCTTTGCAGCATGTGGACCGGCGCGTTTCGGAGCGCCGACTGCTCGTCGAGTTGGAAGACGAGCTGCTCATGGCCGACATGGACGCGCGTTTGATCGTGCAGGTCGTCATCAATCTGGTGAACAACGCCGTTGCCTACACGCCGACCGACGGGCACGTCACCGTGACCGCCACTCGCGTGGTCGAGCGGGGCGCGCCGCGCGTGCGCATCGCTGTTCTGGACGAGGGCCCGGGTATTTCGGATGAGGAGAGCAAGCACATCTTCGACATGTTCTACAATGGCTCTACGGGCAAGCCCGGCGGGAAGAGCGGCGACTTCAAGCGAGGCATGGGGTTGGGCCTTTCGCTGTGCCGTTCGATCGTCGAGGTTCATGGCGGGGTTTTGCAGGTGCGCAACATCGAGCCTCATGGGAGCGAATTTTGGTTCACCCTGCCTGCCGTAGAGGCCGAGGACGTGGTGGCGCGAACGACGGAGGACATGCGTGGCTGAAGAGTACCGGATTTTAGTAGTGGAGGACGACGCTGCGGTGCGTCGTTTGGTGACGACGACGCTCGAGCTGCACGGGTATGTGCACAAGGAGGCCCGTACGGTTGCCCAGGCGTTGCTGGAGTTGTCATCGCAGCCTCCTGATCTGGCGATTCTTGACCTGGGTCTTCCTGATGGCGATGGGGTCGACGTTATTCGCACCTTGCGAGGATGGTCGTCGCTGCCGGTGATCGTGCTGTCGGCGCGTCTGGAGGACGCCGACAAGGTGGAGGCTCTCGATGCCGGGGCCGACGATTATCTGGTGAAGCCTTTTTCGGTTGACGAGCTGCTTGCCCGCGTGCGCGTTGCGTTGCGGCGCCTTGATCGAGAGCGCGCTATGCAGGGCGATGCTGAAGAGGCGGTGTACTGCAACGGGGGCTTGTCGATCGATTACGCGTCGGCTTGCGTGAAGCGCGATGGCCAGGAGGTGCACCTCACGCCGTTCGAATACAAGCTGCTGTGCCTGTTGGCGCGCAACACGGGCAAGGTGCTCACGCACAATTACCTGTTGAAGGAGGTGTGGGGAAGCGCTTTGGCGTCCGACCGCTCGTCGCTGCGCGTGTTCATGGCAACCCTGCGCAAGAAGATCGAGCCCGATCCTGCCAACCCTCTCTACATCCAAACCCACGTCGGCGTAGGCTACCGCATGATGCGCGTCGAATGAGACGAAGGGACGGGGTCAATGACTCATTTTCGGCCGCAGGCCAGAAAATGAGTCATTGACCCCGTCCCTTCGTCTCATTCTTCGATCGAATGCGCGGCTCCCTTACGCCTCCGGTTTTTTCGCCACGTGGACAGCGGCGATGCCGCCGGTGTAGTTCTTCCAGGTCACGTCCGCGAACCCGGCGCGCGTCATCATGTCGGCCAATCCTTGCTGGTCGGGGAACGCCTTGATGGAGCGCGACAGGTACACGAAGCCCTCGCGGTCGCCAGTGATGAGGCCTCCCCAGAAGGGTATCAGGTGCTTCAGGTAGAAATTGTACAGGGCGCGCCATACCGCGTTCGGCGGCGTGGAGAACTCCAGGCACACGAGCGATCCGCCGGGCTTCAGCACGCGGAACATTTCGGAAAGCGCACGGTCGCGTTCGGGCATGTTGCGGATGCCGTACGCCATGGTGATCGCGTCGTAGCTTGCGTCGGCGTACGGGATGTTCTGCGCGTCCACCACTTCGAAGTCGACGGGCACGCCATCGGCTTTGCCGTCGGCGTAGTGCATGCGCGCCACGTCGAGCATCTCGTTCACCAGATCGGTGCATTGGATGTGTCGCGGACGCTTCGCTCTCGCCACGGCGAACGTCACGTCGCCCGTGCCGCCTGCGATGTCGAGCACGTCCGCCTCTGCGTCGATGGGGGCTTGCCGCATCATGCCGGACAGCCATGCCTTGTAAGCGCCGAAGCTTGAAACGGCGTTGAAGCGCTCGTATTTTTTAGCGATGGCGGAGAAGATGTCTTTTACGCGCGCGGACGAGATGTCCGCGGGCGCTTCCTTGCCGGTGGCGGTATCGATGCTCACAGAGGGTGCTCCGTTGTGGTCGGGAATCGTGCGAGAGCACAGTATACGCCAGCCTGCCCGCCCCTGGGTTACGGTTTCAGCAAGAAGCGTGAAGTCACTGGGAAACATGCGCACAGACCCGTATAATCTCCCCTTGCACATTCGATCAAGGAGCACTCTTGCACAACGACATCACGCACATCGACGACGCGCAGACGGCAGATCCTGTATTCCATGCCGAGCAGCGTCATCTATCCCAGACGTACGCCACGCTGCAATCCATGGGCGCCAATTTGGTGGCGAAGATGGACAAGAACAGCAAAGACGCCGCTGCCGACAAGCTTGCCATGGTGGACGAGTTGTCGGTGAACCTGGCCAGTTACGCCGACGCCATGGAGACGTACGCCGACTTCGCAACCGTGAACCGCGTGATCGACGCGTACAATATTTCTCAAAGCGTGGACGCCGAAAAGCTCAACAGCGTGGGCTTGCTGCTCAAGCAACCGTATTTCGCGAAGGTGGTCTTGCAGTTCAAGTCGGGGGACGACCCGAAAGAGCTCTACATCGGCACGGCCGGGGTGTCCGACGACGATTGCCGCCGACTGGTGGTGGACTGGCGCTCGCCGGTGGCCGAGGTGTACTACAATCAAGACAACGGCCCCACATCGTATCGGGCGAACGGCCGCACCATCAACGTGGACCTCAAACTGCGCCGTCAGTTCGATATAGAAAAAGACCGCCTCAACGCCTATTTCGATACGACCGTCGCCATTCAGGACTCGCTTTTGCTGGCATCGCTGTCCAAGCAGCGCTCGGCGAAGATGCAGTCCATCACCGCCACCATTCAAAAAGAGCAGAACCAGGTCATCCGCCATGAGGACGTGCCGGCCTTGTTGGTGAACGGCATCGCGGGCAGCGGCAAGACCTCCGTGCTCATGCAGCGCATCGCTTACCTGTTCTACCAGCAGCGTGAAAACCTGGACCCCAGCCAGGTGTTCCTCGTCACGCCCAATCCCGTGTTCCAGCGCTACATCGACGATGTGCTTCCCGACCTGGGAGAACGCAATCCCGAGCTGCTTACATGGAGCGATTTCCTGCACATGCTCATGCCGCCGGATCGTACGGGAGGGCAGGTGGACGTGGCGCTTGCCCGGCTTGATCGCATCGATGCGGCGTGTGCGGATCTCGCGTTCGACCAGCATGATTTCAGGGAGATCCACTGCAACGGAGACCGTTTGCTGTCCGTGGGGCAGATCCTTCAAGCGGCCGCCAAATTCAAGAACATACCCGCAGGCCCTCATCTGGTGTCGCTCATGCGCGAGGAGCTGAGCCGTCGCTTGGACGCGCGTCTGAAGCAAATCGCGGCTTCCGACCGGGTGCTTGACGAGCTGTCAGCGTTGAGTCCCGACGAGCAGATGGCCTTGTTCCACGAGACGTTCGATGCGCAGGACGAAGATGAGGCGCGAGCCTGGGCGCAGCGCTATGTGGACGATCGCTACGCCGCTGCGCGCAAAGCCGTCGAGAACGACGACTGGCTGCGCATCGATCGCATCGGCATGCGCCTGCTGGGCGTGGAGAACCTGGTGCCCGTGGAATGGCTGTACTTGAAGATGGCGCTCACCGGGTTGGGCGATCCGGATGCCAAGTACGTGATGATCGACGAGGTGCAGGATTACACTGCGGCCCAGCTGACGGTGCTCGCGCGTTATTTCCGCCGCGCCAATTTCTTGTTGTTGGGGGACGAGAACCAGGCCATCAGCCCGAATACGGCAACGTTTTCCGACGTCAAAGCCGTGTTCCAGAAAGCTCGCGGGTCGGTGGAGGAATGCCGCCTCATGACCAGCTATCGATCCTCGCCTGAAATCACAGCCTTGTTCGCCAGCTTGCTGACCGACGAGGAACGGTTGCGGATATCGTCCATTCGCCGCGAGGACGTGGCCCCCGCCATCGTCGAATGCGCCACGGACGAGGAGCGCGAACGCGAGCTTCTGAGCGCGATCGAATCCGCTGCGGTCGGCGAAGGCTTGACGGCGGTGATCTTGCCGCAAAAGCACCAGGCCAAGCAACTGCACAAGAAGCTGGGCGACGGCGCGCCTCCGCTCATCGATGCGGCAGGGACCTTGCCGGGAAGCGGCGTGGTTCTGACGTCGCTCAAATTCGCAAAGGGCCTGGAATTCGACCACGTGATCGTGCCCGAGGCAAGCGAGCGCACGTTCTCGGACGATCCGCTGTCGCGTCGCCGCCTTTATACGACGATATCGCGCGCTACGCGCAGGATCACGCTTCTGGCGAAAGGCGAAGTGACGCCGCTATTGAAAAAGGACGAGCGCGGCTAGCGCAACGTGGGACGCCGGCATAGGAGCCGGAGCGACCTGACAGAAAAGGGCGCTCCGGCGATTTTTGCCGTGGCGCCTCGGTGGGCGATTCCGCCGTGCGGCTCGTTGTCGAGCGCCGCGTGGCGGCGGACGGGTCGTTAGTTGGCGGGGTTCTCCGCTTTGCGATCGCGGAGCTTCTCCAGCTTGCGCGCCTCGCGCGCGCCCTTGACGCCGCCCGCGCCTTGAAGGCCGCCGGCGTCGCGCGGCACCGTGCGCGCGATCTCTCCGCGCGCCAGCGCTTCCTCGCGTTCGCGCTCTTCCGCCATCATCTGCTCGAGCAAGGGGTCGTGTTCCACCGTGCGCAGCGCTTCGGCCCGGATGGCCGCATGCCGCCCTGCCTCGATGCCCGTGCCCGCGCGCCCCGCCTCCAGATGCGCGTTGGCGGCATCGAACGCCTCGTTCGTGTTCTCCTGGGAAAATCCCGGTGCCACCACGCTGCCGAACGCGGCTACCTGCGCGCCCGTGTCGTCCGAGAGAGCGCGCCCGTCGGCGATGCCGTCCACGGCCAGCCCTTTGAACGTGCAGTTGGCCGTTCCGTCGGCGTTCCAAGCGGGGGAGAGCACGCCGTTTTCCTGATCAGGATAGTCGAAATCGCTCGCTGCGGGGCGCCATGTTCCAGTCAGCTTGGCCAGCGCGTTGGCCGGCTCGTTGGTGAACCAGAGCTTTGCCAGGTGCTTCGCATGCGTGGGCTTTACATCGAATGCCCAGTTCAGCTCAGATTTTTCCGCAACCGTGTTCTCGGACAGGCGCTCGAACTCCTCCTTGAGCGTGGCCAGTCGCGCATCGATGCGCCCGGTGCCGTTGTACAAAACGTCGTCCAGGCGGTTCATCTGCTCGCGCGCTTCCCGGATGCGCTTGTCGGTGGCGGCGGCCATGCCCGGGTCAAGGATGCCGTGCTCGCCCTTGATGCGATTGAGGTCGAGCGCCGCATCGTAGGTGGCGTCCACCATCTCGTCCACGCTCATGTAGATGCTCTCGTAGTTCATGATGTGCTTCCACGAGGGCAGGATCATGCGTTCGCGATGCTCTTCGAACGTGCGGGCGCGCAGCTTGTAGCCGTATTTCTCCGGGTTGTCGAACGCGATGGATCCCACGTCCAAAAACGGCGCCATGGGGCTGGTCAGCACCACCAGGCGCGGGTCGTAGTTCACGCGCTCGTACAAATGCTGCACGTACGCGCCCGTTTCGCGCACGCTGGCCGCCGTCTGCTTGGGAATGCCCGTCATGAAGTACAGGTCGAACCGCTCGCAGTTGGGGTGTGAAAGCGCGTCCACGATGGTTTCTTCCAGCTCGGCCATCGTGTAGTGGCCCTTGCCGAACGCCGCGCGAACGTCGTCGTCGTGGCTTTCCGCCGAAATCTCCACCGACCAGTTGCCCAGGTTCTTGTCAAGCAGCTGGTAGAACTCGTCGCCGCCCGGCGGCGGGCCGAAGAACTCGAACCCGATGGGGTTGTGCACTTTGCCTTTGAGCCCCGTGATGAATTCGTGCGTGTAATCCTCGCCGGCTTGCAGGAAGTCGTTCAGCACGAAGATGGGACCCCAGATGTGGTCCTGCACGTGCTGGATGTCGCGGATCAGCAGCTTCGGATCGCGCCAGGCCACGCGCCGGCGCCCGAAATGGTTCTTGAACGCGTAGGCGCTGCCGCCGCACGTGGCGCAGTTGCGCGCGCAGCCGCGGCAGGTCAGGCTGGCGGTCACGGGGTAGCTCAGCCAGCCCTTCATGGGCAGGTAGCTGGTCATGTCATGGTGGCGCAGCACGCCCTTCATGGGGTAGTCGTAGTCCATGGATATGGCGTTCATGTCGTCAGGGACCCAGCTCAAGGGGTTGATGTGGATGGACCCTTCGGCATCTTTCCACGTGAGGTTGGGGATGTCCGACAAATCGCCCAGCGGCGTGTGCGTCTTGGCGGCGCGCGCCACGCGCTCCACCAGCATGCGCATGGGCTCCTCGGTGGAGTCGCCGCGAAACACGAAATCGATGCAGTCGTACTTGATCAGGTCCTCGTGGAAGATCGACGACGACAGTCCGCCGAAGCTGATGGGCACATGCGGGTGCAGCCGCTTGAGGATTTTCGCCACTTCCACCGAGCCGTGGCAGTGCGGCATCCAATGCAGGTCGATGCCGAACATGTGCGATTCCAGGCGCGCGAGGTTCTTCTCCACGTCGAAGTTCTTCTTGTGCAGCATCATGGAGGCCAGGTTGTAGATGCGCGAGCGCAGGCCATGGCGCTCCAAGTACTCGCACAGCGTGGTCAGCCCCAGCGGGTACATTTCGAAAATGGGGGTAGACGGCACCATGTCGGAGACGGGGCCGTACATAATAGAGCGCTCGCGGAAATCGTACGTCGCAGGCGCGTGGATGTATGTCATGTCCAATATTTGCATACCGCCGTGAAGTATAGCGCGCTTACCGAATTTTTAGATGCGAATTTGCATCTGTGCGCAATTTCCTTACGCCTTACGCCCGTTCCTTTCCGGTTCCTTTTCCCGCGAAACTCCCCCGAGCTTCCCCCTGTCGAACAAAGAGGCCGCGAATTGCATCGATCGAGCTTTACGAGCGCATACGGGTCCGTCGCCGCGCTGCCGAAACGGACGAGTTTTGCGGGGGTTTGCGTCCTTGCGGCGCGGATTTCCGGCAAGCGTTTCTCATTATGCCTGGTCATCGAGCCGCACCCTGGTTTTATTCTTGTTTGAGGACCAGTAAAACTCGTCCGTTTTGACAGGATGGGGCTCCGGCGGCTCAATGCAATCCCGCCTCGCGCCGCTACGATTGCGCGTTCTGCAAAGCCCCTGCACCTCGCCGATTGCCCTGTGTGCTTTCGCAGAAGAGCGGTTGGAGAATGCTATGATAGCCGTTACACGAAAATGCATGAATTACGGGAGAAAGGGCGGGGCAGCTATGCTCTTGTGCGCACAGTACGTTCTTCCCATTACGTCCGAGCCGTTGCATAACGGCGCGGTGCTCGTTCGCGACGGGGCTATTCGCGACATCGGTTCGATCGACATGCTCAAGCTGCGCTACCCCGACGAGGAAGTGGTCGATTTCGGCATGGGCGCCATCATGCCGGGCCTGATCGATTTGCACACGCATCTTGAGAACGCGGTCATGCGCGGCATCGTGCATGACGTTCCCTACACCACGTGGATCATGTCCATGATGGAAAAAAGCGCGAAGATGGACGTGAGCGACTGGTACGATTCCGCCATCTTGGGCGGCTTGGAGGCGCTTTCCAGCGGCATCACGTGCGTCGCGGACATCACGGCTACGGGCGCGGCTTGCACGGCCACGCAGAAGCTGGGCATGCGCAGCGTCATCTACCGCGAGGTGGGCGCCATGGACAAGCGTCGCGTGGACTACGCGATGCGCCTGGCGGAAAACGACATCATGCACTGGCGCGAAGAAGTGGACGGCGACCGCATCACCATCGGCGTGGCTCCTACGTCCATGTACGCGTGCCATCCGTCCGTGTTCGGCAAAATATCCGAGTTCGCGCGTCGCGAGAACGTCCCTGTCGCCATGCATATGGCGGGCAACCGCGAAGAGTACAACTTCATCAAGTACGGATCTTCGCCGTTCTCCGTGCATACGATGGACCAGAAGCGCGGCTTCGTCGAGATCCCGCCGTGGCTTCCCACGGGCACCACGCCGGTCCGCTATGCGCTGAACTGGGGCGCGTTCGAATCCGACAACGTGCTGGCCATCCATTGCGTGCACGTTGACGACAAGGACATCCAGAAGCTGAAGGAATACGACGTGGGCGTGGCCGTGTGTCCGCGCTGCAATGCGCAGTTGGGCATGGGCGTGGCTCCCATCGACAAGTTCATGCGTGCGGGTTTGCGCATGGGCTTGGGGACCGACTCGCCTGCGGCCATCGATTCCACGGACATTCTCATCGAGATGCGCATCGGCATGCTGGTGCAGCGCGCTGTGAACGTGGGAACCTTCCTGGATTCGCAGACCATGCTGGAGATGGCTACCATAGGGGCTGCCCGCGCGCTCAAGCTCGACGACAAGGTGGGCTCGCTGGAAGTGGGCAAGCGCGCCGACATCGTGGCGCTCGATCTGTCGGGCTCGCACCAAACGCCCACGAGCGATCCGGTTTCGGCGGTCGTGAACGCATGCAGCGGCTCGGACGTGCTCATGACCATGGTGGACGGCGTTTCGCTGTACGAGAAGAACAAGTGGAACGTGGGCGTGGAAGTTGCCAAGAACATCGCCCGCGTCATCGAGATTCGCGGTAAGTTGAGGGTGTAGAGCATGGGAACGAATCAAAAGCTGACGGCAAAGCAGAAGAGCGACCGCATCAAGGCCGCGCAAGATCGCGAGCGCAAGGACAAAGAGCGCCGCGAGGCTGCCGAAAAGACCAAGAAGATCTTCACCATCGTGGTATGCGTGATTCTGGTGTTGGCGCTGGGCATCCCGACGGTTGCCCTTGCGTTCTTGGGAACCGGCGCGTAGGCGCTGGTTCCCGGGTTGTTCGGATGAAGGCGGGGCGGACGCATCATGCGTTCGCCCCGTGCGTTTTTTGGCGTTGCTGCGTGCGTGCGCGCCGCAGGAGTCGGCCGGTTTCGACTCCGGGCATAGAGCGCATGAGCTCTATGTCTAGGTGCGAGCTGCGAGAGGTCGAGCGGGGTGGGAGTCCCTCGATTTCGTCGGTTCGATTGCTACCGCTGCGGCAATCGCGGTGCTCGTCGTGCTCGGTACGCCCCGATGCCGGGGAGTTCTCACGCACTTTTTATTGCCAAGTAGACTCCTTTGCCTTACGCGGGCACGGTTGTGATACTATAAATCGTTGCCGCGCAGAGGCGCGGCGTTGAGAAGATGATAAGACCGCACAAAGGGGTTTGCTTTGTTTGGTATCGGTGGATTCGAGCTATTCCTCATTCTGCTGTTCGGGTTCCTTATTTTCGGGCCCGATAAGCTGCCAGCAATGGCTAAGACGTTGGGGAAGGCAATCAGCAAGTTCAGAAGCGCTCAGGAAGAGATGAACAAGGTTATCAAGACGGAAGTCTATGACCCCACCTCTGACGAGCCGTTCAAAAATCCGCTCGAGGCCCTGTCGAAGGTGTCCGAGATCGGCAAGGACGACAAGAAGGAAGAGAAGGCCGAAAGCTTCTCGGAGCGCAAGGCTCGCTACGACAAGGAGCGCGCGGCCAAGAAGGCTGCCGAGGCCGAGAAGGCCGCGGAGTCTTCTGCGTCCGTTGCTGCCGACGTCACCGCTGCGGCTGCTCCGGTTGCCGCCGTAGCGGCCAAGCCGGTTGCGAAGCCGGACGGTTCGTTCGAGACGCCGAAGCCCGCCGAAGCCGCGTCTGCGAAGCCCGTTGCTTCGGATGCCCCTGCAAAATCGAAGCCTTCTCCGGATGAGCTGTACGGTACGAATCCCGTTGTCAAAAAGCCGGCGGCCGACAAGCCCGCTGCTGCTCGGGCTGCCGCTGCGAAGCCGGCTTCGGCCGCTCCCGCCAAGGTCCAGGCCGCGACGAAGCCGTCGACGACCGCACCGGCTTCTTCCAAGAGCGCTGCCAAGCCCGCGTCTACCGCCGCGAAGAAGCCTGCTGCCGCAAAAAAGCCCGCAGCCGTTAAGACCGACGCCGAGAAAGCCGCCGCACGTTCGGCCGCGGCGAAGAAGGCCGCCGCCACGCGCGCCGCGAACAGGAAAGCCGCTGAAGCTGCCAAAGCTGCGGCCGAGAAGAACGAGAAGGGGGAATAAGCCATGCCTATCGGACCGGCGCGTATGCCCCTGTTCGACCACCTGGGCGAGCTGCGCATGCGCTTGGTGCGCATCATCGCCTGCTTGGCTATTGCAGTGGTCGTGTTCTATATGGCGACGCCTATCATGGGCCAGTTCCTGCTGTTGCCCGTCGCCGAATTTTTGCCCCAAGATGCAAGCGGGTTCGCGTCGTTGCAGGCCATCGATCCCTTCGAGGCGTTTTCGACGCGTTTCAAGATTTCGCTGTGGGCCTCGCTCGTTGCCTGCGCTCCGGTCATCTTGTGGCAGATTCTCGCCTTCTTCCTGCCGGCGCTGAAGCCGACCGAGCGCAAGTGGTTCATTCCCACGTTCGCCGCCGCCGTGGCCCTGTTCATCTTCGGCACGGTGTTCTGCTACCTGGTCATCCTGAACCCGGCGTTCCAGTGGCTGACCGACCAGGCGGCAGGTTTGGGCACCGTTGCGCCGCGCATGTCGTCGTACATCGACATGATCATCAAGTTCGAGTTGGGCTTCGGCGTGGCGTTCGAGCTGCCTTTGATTGTGTTCTATCTGGTTATCTTCGACGTTATTCCGTACAAGAAGCTGCGCGGCAGCTGGCGTATGGTCTACGTGGTGCTCATGGTTATTTCCGCCATGGCCACGCCCGACGCTTCGCCGGTCACCATGCTGCTCATGTTTGCTGCCATGATCGGCATGTACGAGGTCAGCTTGCTTATCTCGCGCATCGTTCTGAGCAAGCGCATTAAGAAGCAGAACGAGGAGATCGAGCGCGAAGAAGCCGAAGAGGCGGCGCAAGATGCCGCATTGGCCAAGGAGAAGGCCAAGAAGGCCAAGAAGTAACGGCTCTCTACTCTACGGTTGCCCATGACGGCCCGTCGCACTCGCGGCGGGCCGTTTGCATGCTGGGTCGGATGAGACGAAGGGACGTGTTCCTATAGTTTTGTCAAGCGGCTGCCGGAAGGCTTTCCGGCATGGGGCGACCGGCTTCGGGCATGGCGAGGCGGGCCCCGGCTCCCGGGGCGCGCGGGCCTTCCGGCCGGGCCTCG
>NZ_QICD01000024.1 GCF_003726035.1 Paraeggerthella hongkongensis | reverse complement strand
CTTGTCCTTTCCTTTTCGGCAGGCCCCTTCGGCCCACCCTTAGGCAAGGATTCTCAAACTTAGCTGCACGCGTACGGCTAAGTTCAAGAGAAAAAGCAAAGTGTTCGGTTCAGCCTGCAAATCAACTCCCGTCAATCGGCGCGGGGCGCAGTTCTCGCTTCGTCGTGGAATATCTCCTCACGTTCGACGAAATGCGCTATACTGCATCGTTACATGCGAAGACGAAGACAGCGCCGGGTAGCGGCGTCGCCTCCAGAGACGGGTCTCATCGGCTGAAAGGACCCGGGCGGCCAACGCGGTGATTCCCTTCCGAGCAGCAAGGCTGAACGCGGGGCGCGCGAGCGCGGACGTGCAGTAGGCTTTGACGGGCGCTCCCGTTACAGAGCGTAATGAGCGGGCGGCCAACGGTCGCATGTCTTGCCTGGTCGTTGCGATGTCCGGTCGAGCGTGCACGCAGGTCGTCAACCGAGGTGGTACCGCGAGAGCCTTCTCTCGTCCTTGGATTGGGAAGCAATTCCCTCAACCAACGGCGAGAGAAGGCTCTTTTGTTTTTCGCCGCCGATGAGCGCGTTCGCGCGAGCTGCGGCGGCGTTGCAAAAAGAAGACGGAAAGGGAGCGCGAAACATGGCAATCGTGGACGAATTGGAGGCCTTGCGCACGCAGACGCTCGACGCGATCGCTCAGGCGGGCGAAACCGCCGAGCTTGAGCACGTGCGCGTGGCGGTGCTGGGCAAGGCGGGTACGCTGACGGGATACCTGCGCAGCATGGGTCAGGTGGCGAAAGAGGAGCGAGCCGCGGTTGGCAAAACCGTGAACGAGGTGCGCGTGGCCGTGGAAGAGGCGCTGGCCGCCCGCAAGGCCGAGCTTTCGGCTGCCGAGCTCGAGGCCAAGATCGGCGCGAGCGCGGTTGACGTGACGCTGCCCGGTCGTGCCCAGCAGATGGGAACGCGCCATCTTATCAATCGTATAACCGACGAGGTCAGCGAGATTTTCCTTGGTTTGGGCTACACGGTGGCGCAGGGTCCCGAAGTGGAGACCGACTACTACAACTTCGAGGCGCTCAACGCTCCTGCCGATCATCCGAGCCGCAGCTTGGCCGACACGTTCTACGTGGTCGATCGTTCCGGCGAGAAGGCTGCAGTGCGCGGCGAGTCCGACGTGCTGCTGCGTACGCAAACCTCGGGCGTGCAGGTGCATGCCATGGAGGATCAGGACCTGCCCATCTACATTATCGCTCCCGGTAAAGTGTATCGTCGCGACGTGGCCGATCCGTCCCACCTCCCCCAGTTCACGCAGATCGAGGGCTTGGTTGTGGACAAAGGCATCACGTTCGGCGATCTCAAGGGCACGCTCGACTACCTGTGCAAGCAGCTGTTCGGAGAGGAGCGCAAAACGCGCTTTCGCGCTCACTACTTCCCGTTTACGGAGCCCTCGGCCGAGGTGGACGTAAGCTGCGGCATCTGCCACGGCGAAGGCTGCCGTTTCTGCAAGGGCACGGGTTGGCTGGAAATCCTGGGTTGCGGCATGGTCGACCCGAACGTGTTGTCCATGTCGGGCATCGACCCGGAAGAGTACTCCGGATTCGCGTTCGGCATGGGCGTCGAGCGCATTGCCTGCCTGAAGTACAACGTTCCCGATCTGCGCATGCTTCTTGAGGGCGACATGCGCTTCCTTCGTCAGTTCTAAGGAGTCGCAAGCTATGAAAATATCTTTGAAGTGGTTGAGCGAATACGTCGAGGTGCCGGGCGACGTCAAGGCGTTTTGCGATCGATTGGACCTGACCGGTACGGGCGTCGAGGCTGTGGAGAAGACGGGCGCGTCGTTCGACGGCGTGGTCGTGGGCTACGTGGAGACGTGCGAGCAGCACCCTGACAGCGATCACATGCACGTGACCACGGTAAGCGTGGGCGCGGACGAGCCGGTGCAGATCGTGTGCGGCGCGCCGAACATCGCGGCCGGCATCAAAGTGCCGGTTGCCACCATCGGCACCGTCATGCCCGGCGATTTCAAGATCAAGAAGTCGAAGCTGCGCGGCGTTACCAGCTGCGGCATGTGCTGCTCTCAGCGCGAACTGGGCATCGGCGGCGATCACGAAGGCATCTGGATTCTTCCCGAGGACGCGCCTGTGGGCATGCCCATTGCCGAGTACCTGAAGATGTCCGACACGGTGCTCGATCTTGAGGTCACGCCGAACCGTCCCGACTGCTTGAGCGTGGTCGGCATGGCGCGCGAAGTGGGCGCTATGTATCGTACGAACGTTGTCAGCCCGCTTGCCGACATGGCTGCCAGGCTGGAGGTTGATGCGAGTGACCAGCCTGTTGATCAGGTGGTTCGCGTGAGCATTGAGGATTCGGTGCGCTGCCCGCGCTATACGGCGCGCGTGATTCGCGGGTGCAAGGTGGGACCGAGCCCTGACTGGATGGTCGAGCGCTTGGCCGCTATCGGCCAGCGCTCCGTCAACAACATCGTGGACGTTACCAACTACATCCTGTTCCTGTTCGGTCAGCCGCTTCATGCGTTCGACCTGGCCAAGCTCTCGGGTTCCGATGGATGCGCTTCCATCGTGGTCCGTGCGGCCGAAGACGGCGAGAAGCTGGTTACGCTGGACGGGGAAGAGCGCGCGCTCACGTCCGACATGACCGTCATCGCCACGCCCGAGCTCGGCGCGGTGGCGTTGGCCGGCGTTATGGGCGGCCTTGACACCGAAGTGACCGAGGACACCGTGGACATCTTGCTGGAGGCTGCTGCGTTCGAGCCGGGCCGCACCAGCCGCACCAGCCGTAACCTGGGCCTTATCAGCGAAAGCTCCATGCGCTACGAGCGCGGGGTGGACGACCACGGCATCGACGAGCGTTCTGCCGCGGCCGCCGCGCTGATCGTGGAGGTTGCAGGCGGTCGCGTGAGCGCTGCCGCAACCAACCAGCTCGGCATCGTGGACGAGTGGCCGGCGCCGTCGCAGGCTGTCGAGCTGGAGTTCCGCATTCCGCGCTTCTGCGCCATGATGGGCGCCGATATTCCGCGCGAGGACATCGTCGACATTCTCGAGCGCTTGGGATGCGCGGTCTCGTCGGCTGGCGAGGCGGACGTGCTGGCCGTGGTCGCGCCTACGTTCCGGCCCGACCTCGAGCGCGAGATCGACCTGTACGAAGAAGTGCTGCGCCTGTGGGGCATGGATCGCGTGCCGTCCACGTTGCCGGGAGGCCCTGGCCGCGTGGGCACGCGCTCTGCGCTCGAGCATGCGCTCGATACCGTCAACGACGTTATGCGCGCAAGCGGCCTGAACGAGACCATGACCTACTCGTTTGCCGAGCCGGGCGACCTGGGTCGCCTGCGCATGTCCTCTGAAGGCTTGGGAGAGCCGGTCGAATTGATCAACCCGCTCAACGCCGATCAGTCGGTGATGCGGCAAAGCATCGTTCCCGGTCTGGTTCGCAGCGTCGCCTACAACCAGAGCCGCGGCGTGAAGAACGTTCAGCTGTACGAAACCGGCCAGGTGTTCTTCGCTCACGAGGGACGCAAGCAGCCGAAGGAGCGTCGTCGCGTGGCTGGCGTGCTGGCCGGCGCCATGCGCGATGCGGGATGGAACGAACGCCCCGACGCCTTCGATTTCTTCGACGGCAAGGGCGTTGTAGAGAGCCTTGCGCGCGAGCTGTCCATCGCGAAACTTCGCTTCAAGGCTCTTTCCGCCGAAGAAGCTCCGCATCTGCAGCCCGGACGCGCGGCCGAGGTGCTGGCGGGCGGCACCTCGCTCGGTTGGGTGGGCGAGCTGCATCCGCTGGCCGTCGATGCGTACGAGGCAACGGCACCGGTGGTGGCGTTCGAGCTGGACGTTGACGCGCTGGTGAAGTCGAGCCGTCCTGCGCGCGATTACATTGACGTGCCCACGTTCCCGGCGGTGTCCATGGACGTGGCGTTCGTGGTGGACGAGGACGTTGCTCATGAACGCCTGGTGCAATGCATGAGCTCGGCTGGCGGCAAGCTGCTCGAGGACGCGCGCTTGTTCGACGTGTACCGCGACGAGCAGCGTGTGGGGGCTGGCAAGAAGTCGATGGCCTATGCGCTTACGTATCGCGCGGCCGATCGTACGCTTACCAGCGAGGAGGTCGACAAGACTCACGAGCGTCTCGTGAAGAAGGTGTGCGGGGCGACGGGCGCCGAGGTGCGCGGTTAGCGTTTCGGTCATAATAGGCTAATCGAGAGTATTGCGCGGTTGCTCGAGGGCGCCGCGCGGCCAGACGGCGGGAGCAATCCCGCCGTCTTCGCATGGGGGAGGCGAGCAGCATGAACCAGAAGATCGCGATCATGACGGATACGAATAGCGGCATCATGGCTGAAGAGGCTCAGAGGCTGGGCGTGTTCGTCGTGCCTATGCCGTTTGTCGTGGATGGCGAGGAAGGCTTCGAGGGCGTGAGCCTTGACGCCGACCGGTTTTACGAGCGACAGCGTGCCGGAGCGAACATCGTCACCTCCCAGCCTTCTATCGTCGACTTGGGGGAGCGTTGGCACGAGCTTCTGGGCACGTACGACGATATCATCTACATTCCCATGTCAAGCGGGCTTTCCGGGTCTTGCGAAACGGCATGCACCCTGTCTCGGCACTTCGAAGGCCATGTGCACGTGGTGGACAACCAGCGCATCTCGGTCATGCAGCGCGAGTCGGCGATCGACGCGTTGCGCTGGGTTGAGGCTGGGCTTTCGGCGCAGGAGGTGTGCGATCGCCTTCATGCCACGAAGTTCGACGCGAGCATCTACATCATGGTGGACACCATGGCCTACCTGCACAAGAGCGGCCGAATCACCCCGGCAGCTGCGGCCATCGGGTCGGTGCTCAAGATAAGGCCGGTCCTGCAGATTCAGGGAGAAAAGCTCGACGCGTTTTCGGTGGCCAAGTCCACGAAGGCGGCGAAGCGCACCATGTTGAAAGCGCTTGCGCGCGACGTGGACGAACGTTTCGGCGGTGTTGGCAACGTGCATCTTTACGTAGCTCATACGGATCGCGACGACGACGCGCAGTCGCTTGCGCAGGATATGCGGGATCAATTCGGCAGCGACGATGTGTTCGTGGATCGTTTGCCGCTGAGCATTGCCTGCCATGTGGGTCCCGGTGCCCTGGGCGTCGGGTGCGCGAAAATCCAACACTAGGACGCATGACGGCGGTTCGGCGAAGCGTTGCGGGTTCTTGGACGGTGCGCTTGCCTGCCCGATGGTTGCCCTGCCTTGATGCTCGGGCGACGGCTTTCCCGCTGCGCCCTTGCCGGCCTTTTGTCAAAACGGAAGAGTTTTGTTGGTCCTTAAATTAGGATAAAGGGAAGTGTCAGGCGATTGACCTGGTGTGATAAAAAACGCCCACGGAAGCATCGCCCCGACAAGGCGAAAAACCGCCGCAAAACTCATCCGTTTTGACAGCGGGCGCAAGGCATCGTTGCAGTACTTTGGTTGGCGTGCGTTTTCTGACTGTTCGCTTTCGCTAACAGCGGTACAATGGGCCGCGAAAGAAAGGATGCGCGTATGTATGATGGACTGATCAGCCCGGGCCGCAACGACGAATGTTGGTGCGGCAGCGGTAAAAAGTACAAGAAGTGTCACCTCGTCCATGACGAGCGGCTGCAAGAGCTCTACGAGCAGGGATTCGAGGTACCGCAGCGTTCCATGCTCAAAACGGCGGCCGATATCGAAGGCATCAAGCGCAGCGCTGCTATCAATATCGGCGTGCTCGACTACGTTGCCGAGCATATCGGGCCGGGTGTGACCACGGCGGAAGTCGATCGATGGGTGCACGATTTCACGGTGGAGCATGGCGGCATTCCCGCTGACCTCAATTACGAGGGCTACCCGAAAAGCGTGTGCACGTCCATCAACGAAGTGGTCTGCCACGGCATTCCCTCAGAGGACGATGTGCTGCGCGAAGGCGATATCGTGAACGTGGATTGCTCCACTATCCTGGACGGCTACTATTCGGATTCGTCGCGCATGTTCTGCATTGGGGAAGTGTCCGAAGAGCGTCGCCGTTTGGTGGAAGAAACCAAGAAAGCCCTGGAAGCAGGCCTTGCCGCGGTCAAGCCGTGGGGTCTACTGGGTGATGTGGGGGCGGCTGTGAACGAGCATGCGAAGTCGTGCGGTTATTCGGTGGTGCGCGAGTTCGGCGGACATGGCATCGGGCTTGACTTCCACGAGGATCCGTTCGTGAGCCATGTTGCCGAAGCGGGTACCGGCATGGTGCTTGCTCCAGGCTGCTGCTTCACCATCGAACCCATGATCAACGCGGGCGAGCAGGAAATCGACATGAGCGATCCGAACGGATGGACCGTTCGCACGGCGGATCGTTCGGACACGGCCCAGTGGGAAGTTCAGCTGGTCGTGACCGAAGATGGCTACGAGCTTTTGAGCTGGTAAGAGAAAGGGCTCGGCGACGATACGCATCGCGCCGAGCCCTTTCGGGAGGGGAAGAAGACTTGGTTATTTCTGGGCTACCATGCGGCCGATGACGTAGCCTTCAGTGTAGCAGCGTCCAAGCGACAACCCGAACACGGTGAGCGGGTAGTCTATGCCGCCGTAGAAATGACCCGAACAGTTGCCGATGGCGTACAGGTTTTCTATGATCTCGCCTTCGGGCGTCAAGCACTCGTGGTTCTCGTTGATGTCGACACCGGAGCAGATGGCGCTCATGCGCACGTGGCGATGAATGCCGTAGTACGGAGGCGTATCGATGGGAGCAAGGAATTTTGCCGCTTTCCCGAAGTCGACGTCCTTGCCCGATGCGGCCAAGTCGTTGTAGTGAGCGATCGTTTTCGTGAACGTTGCCGTATCGGTGATCCCGAGCTTTTTGGCCAGCTCTTCAAGGGTGTCGGCCTTGAACGTGTTGATCTGCCCTTCGAACACGCCCGTGCGCTCGACGTTCTCTTCGGGCATGTAGGTCTTCAGGGCTTCGGGGTTTACCAGTTTTCCCGGCCAATCTGCCGCTGCGGTCATGTAACTGCTGTCGAACACCTGGCAATAATGCCCGGCGTCCTCGGCCGATCTCAGATAGCAGTTCATGAGGGACATCTCTACGGTTTCGTTCACAAAGCGCTCGCCGTTCATCTTCACGGAAAGAAACGGCATGTCGCACATAGACGCGGGGCCCGCATCGAAATCGTGGAGCATCTTCGTATGGGCAAGGTTTTCGATCTTGCCGCCAGCCCAAACCACCATCTTGTGGCCGTCTCCGGTCTTGTTGCTTTGCTTGGGCTGGAAATTCGTCATGTCCGGTTGATAATAGTGCAGCATGTCTTCATCGTTTTGGTAGTCACCGCATGCTATGATCACGCCTTTCGACGCGTTGAACTGGACGTAGCCGTCTTTGCCTTTCGCGATAACACCCACTACTTTACCCGATTCGTTCTGGACGAGTTGCTCAGCTGGGGTGGAATAGAAGATTTCGACGCCTTCTTTTTCTGCTGTGGTCGCCAACGCCCGCATGCCGTCGCCCGTGTTGTAGGGCTTGGGTCCGAAGAAGGACGTGACGAAGTTCATGGTGTAGCCCTTGCGGTTGATCAAGGGCATATGCTGCTGGTTTCCTTGGTCGACAACTTGCGCGCCGCTTTCGGCGGCTTTTTCGATAACCCAAGACACCGCTTCACCCGAGTTTTTCGCCCAGAGTTCGATGAGCGCTCGATTGGGGCGATGCTGGTTGTCGGCCATAAGCTGCGAAACGAGATCTTCTATGTCAGCTTGATCGCTTGTTGCCAGATCTATACCACTGCCCGAGTTCCCCTGGCTGATAGCTTGCTGCTCTTTCTGGAGCAGTGCGACGCGTGCGCCTGCTTCCAAAGCTGAGAGCGCCGCAGGTACTCCAGATGCGCCTGCGCCTACGACCACCACGTCGTACTCTTTGGTAGTTGCAATATTGGTGATAGCAGCCGGCTTTTCCAGAAAAGAGGGAATCCCGGTGCGCAGATGGCCGGCTGCCGTGGTTTTCTCGCTTGCTTTGGCGGTGGCGCTGTCGGCGTTTTTCGCTGCGGTACCCTGCGGTGAGCAGGCGCCCAGCGTGCTTGCTGCCGCTATTCCCGCTGCTGTCATGCCTCCGAATTTGAGCAGATCTCGACGGCTGATGCCTTGATTCTTGTTTTGCTTGGCCATTTCATCCTCCTTGAACGTTGGCGTTTGCCGCACTTTGTCGCTTGCCGTTCGGTGGTCGAAGCTTTCTTCAGAGCGGCTCCCTCGATCGAAACCATAGCGCTCGGTCAATCTGCTTGTCTTTCGTCTACGGCTTTTCGCGAGGGATTATTTCTGTCACCCTTTGCTATCATCCTAGTTTCACCAGGGGTTTTCTTGCCGTTTGTTTTTGCAGGGATTTTGAGGCGGTTGTATCCTTCGGTACAATGAGCTGCAGGCATGCAGCAAGGGGTGCAGCGTTCTGAGGGGATTTTATGGCGAAAAAAGAGCAGAGCGAACAGCATAGGTGCCCGCCAGGGCCTCTTTTTCCCTGGCTGCCTTCGATACCTTTGTTCTTTTTGGGGCTTGGCGTGTACCGCGCTTGGATCGAGATCGTGTTCGTGGGTTCCTTTATTTCGTTTCCGGCGGCTGAAGTTGCGAGCCATGATATGTTCGATGTTGCGATGATAGCGACGATGTTCGCATGCGCTGCTTTAGCGAAGCGCGTTGGCCCCTTGTTCGCTCGCAAATCCTTGTATGCGATAGCGGGTGCTGCTTTGGTGCTTTCAACCTGCTGCATGTTCGTTTCCATAGGGGTTCCTTCGATGTCGGCACAGGTGGGATTGCCTGCTGCATTGTTGGGCGGGTTCGGGATAGCATTGGTCATCTTGCTGTGGTCGGAACTGTATAGCTGCCTCAACCCATTTAGAGTGGCATTGTACTATTCTGCATCCATGATGGTGGCAGCGCTGCTCATCTACGTATGTCGAGGGATGTCCATTCCTTGGCTCGCCATGATTGCGTCGACGTTTCCCATTGTGTCCCTTTCCTGGGTGGCTGCCGGATTCCGATCGCTTCCCGCTGATGAGCTGCCCTCCGCATCCGGGACATCGTTTTCGTTCCCGTGGAAAATAGTTTTGCTCATGGCCATTTACGCATTTGCCTATGGGCTCAAGGAGTCGTCGATGTATCAATCGACGTTTGGGCCGCATTCGACTTCGGGTGCCATTGTTGTTGCGGCTGTCGTGTTTGCGGGGGTCATTGCTCGCGGCGGTAAATTCGATTTTGCCATTATCTATCGGCTGGCACTGCCCCTTATGGTCGCTGCGTTTCTTATTCTTCCGAACGTCGGGGTGCTTAATCAAGCCATGTCCGATTTTTGCACGAGTGCTTCATATACGGCGTTCTCCGTGCTCATCATGCTCATCATGGCGAATCTGAGTTATCGCTACGGAGTGTCGGCTGTTTGGTTGTTCGGCATCGAGCGCGGCGTGCGCGCACTGTTTTCACTGATTGGCCGACAGGTTGAAACGTTGCTTGGGTCCCCGACGTTTGGTCTTGCGGGATCGGATGCGGTGGTGAGCGGGTTGGTGATCGTCATGGTGGTGGCCGCTACCATGATCCTCTTTTCGGAGAAAGAGCTGTCCAGTCGTTGGGGTATGGCATTTCTTGACGAACGCAGTCCGTCGGCCGATACGGCGCTTGTTAAAAAGCAAGAGCTGGCGAACCGGTGTCAGACGCTCGCGCGAGAGCGAGGGCTGTCTCCTCGCGAGGAGGAAGTGTTGTTGCTACTCGCTCAGCATAAAACCGTTGGGTCTATTGAGCGCGAGCTGTTTATTGCGAACGGCACGGCTAAAACCCATATACGGCATATTTACCGGAAGATCGATGTTCATTCACGCGACGAGCTGATAGATGCCCTCGGCCTCTACGGCTAATTTAACAAACAAACGTTCGTTTTATGCTATACTCTTTTTGAAAGAAAAAGAGCCAGTGCAAGCGCTGTTTCCCATCGGGCCTTCGCGATGGGCAGCCCATAGATGGCGTCGGTGTTCCGCGTCGCCCGTACCACGCTTGCAAGATCCTCTCAAATCTTGGGACGCTTGCGAAGGGGTGCTTGCCATGTTGGATGTTCGTCGAGGAATGTGCTGCGTCGAATCCGAAGCTCTTGTGCTTGTTGAAGTTATGCCCTTATGCTGCATTGACCCTCTTGAAGCTGCGGTTCTTGCAATGCGGGTAGAGGCGGCCGCGGATTCCGACTTATCGTCCATCGGCCTGCCCGTGCGCTGTGCTGCCGTTATGCCCTGTGCGACGGCGTTTGCATTAGCCGAGGGGGTTGGCGATGTCGTGTTTTGATCTGAACGCGGCCGAAGGCTCGTATTGGGAACAGAGAAGAGCGCCTATCGAGAAATTGCCTACCCTTCAGGATTTGCTGGCATGCTGCAATGTCGATGCGTTCGTTCGGGTTGTCTTGGACGAACATGCTGCGCGGCTTTGCACGCCCTGCGGCGACGATTCGTCCAAGCGGCGTCGCAAGAAGGAGCGCCGGCTAGCCTGTACGCTTGATTCGATGAAGCGTATGTCCATCAAGCGAAAGTGCGGGCGTGATCGAGTCCTTTTGCCTCGCGAGTTCTTTATTTCCCACGAGCAGATGGGCTTGATCGAGCGGCGCGTGGGCGTTTGGCTCGTGCACCGTGCGGACGTTCCTCTTGCCCGCGCTGTGCTCGAAGCGCATCCCGATGACCCCGTTGAGCAGGGTGTCAGTCTGCCGGAGCATTCTCTCTCGCTTGCTCCTTGGGAGGACGCGTTGTCGAGTCGCGTGTGGTTAGGGGGCTCTTGGAACTTGTACGAACGCTACCTTGTGCTCTCGTCTGCATTTTGGGAAATGACGCATTTCGGGTTTGATCGCGATTGCGTCGCGGCTGCTCAGGCGCGTGCGAAAACGAAAACGCCGCCAGAGGACACCGTAGTTGACGGCTGTCTTTCTGTCACGGTGTCTGATTTGCGTTTGCGTAGGGCGACGGACTTCGGGTTGATCGTTCCCGATCGTTTCGACGAAGCGCGCCGTGCGTGTTTTGCGACGCGCGTGGCTCGCCTCAATCGCGCTGCCGATCTTGACCTTTGCTGTCGGATCGTGGATTTGGACGAAGGCAGAGGTTCTTGATGTGGCGTGCTAGACACGTGTCGGGCATCATCGTATGATGGCGATCGATTGGAAGACGATGCGGATGAACGGGGAAGGGAGGGCCACCATGATCACCGTAGGAGACGTGCTTGCCCTTCCTGTGTTCGAGAGCGTACGCCTAGCTGCTCCTTGCGAGGGCTTTGCCGGTCGTTCCGTTGTGAATGCGGGCATTCTGGATGAAGAGCCTCCTGCGAACGGGTACAAAGAATTTTTCCCGAACGAGTTTATCCTTTCGTCGCTTGGGTTTGCGCGGCGCGATCCTGCCTTGGCGGAGCGCTCTATCGTTTCCGTCATGGAATGCGGCGTGGCTGCTCTTGCCATTAAACCTGCTGCTCAAGATGCTATTGGGCCGCGCGTTATCGAGTTGAGCGAACGTCGGGGCATTCCTATCCTGTTCTACGAAGGCCGCTACTACGAGCAGATACTGTCATCAGTTCTCTCCCTTATTCGAACCGATCAAGAGCAGTCCAGCAAAAGCCGTCTTATCGATGGCCTTGTGGCCGATCGGGTGGCGGCCGACGTTCGCGCCTCAATGTACGACATAGCGCGCGCAACGGGGGCGACACTCCAATGCTTTGCGGTGCAGCCGATGGGTGGCGACGACTGCTCTTTGTATGCGGAGCTCAGCGCATTGTCTTCGGTGCTTGCATCGTTTAGGAAAGACTGGGGGAGCGTCGAAACGGCGTATGCGTGTCGCTATCACGATTACTTGCTGGCGTTCGTGTCGTATTCCAGGCCTCCCATCGATGGACGCTCCCATTCCGAACCCGATCTTATCGGTCGTATCGAAGCGATGTCTTCCGTGCGTTGCGGGGTAAGCGAAGAGGTCCCTTTGGGCGAGGGCGATCTAGCTGTTCGCCAGGCGCGGTTCGCTCTTGAGCATGCGCATGAATTGGAATCGACGGTTGTGCGATGGGCCGACCTCGGCGTCGATGCTTTTCATGCGGCTGCGCGGGTTGACAGGTTGTTCGCTCGCGCAAGCGCACTGTACATGCGCGAGCTTGAGTTGCATGACCAGTGCAACGATACCGATCTTCTGGCAACGGCGCGCGCGTTTGCGGATGCGTTCGGCGATGTTCGGAGTGCGGCAGAGGCTCTTTACCAGCACCCCAACACCGTGCGGTATCGTTTGCGCAAGATCAAGGCGGTGCTCGGAATGCCCGATTCGTCCGATCGAGAGCTGGCTCGCTTTCTGTCGCTCGTGTTCCTGTAGGCTGGCTTATGTGCAGTCTTTTGTGCAATTGCACAAAAGACTGCATGCGTCTTTGGCTGCTCGTACAACGGTCTAGCACGCCCTGTCGTCTATGCTGGACGTACCGAACAGGAAGGAGCCAGCAAGATGAACGGATTGAACGAAGCAGCCGTTTCGGCTATGGTCGGGCTTCCGCTCGAAGACCTTTCGTACTGCCTCAAGTTGGCAAAGCGCCTTGAAAGGCTTGGCGTGGACGGAGAGCGTGCGAGCAGCGGCTTATGCGATCTGATCGAGCGGGACGCAATTCCATCTGAATAGAACATTTCGCCAGACGGTCAAAGGTTTCCCGACCAGATGCGTTGAGGGCTGCGTTGAGAGCGACGCGGCCCTCAACGCATTGCTGGTTCGATCGCTCGCTTGGATGGCTTGCAAAACGCCTGCGCTTCGCGATCTCCTTTTCGTGCGGTTCGCACGATGCCTCACGCGCTTCTCTCCGCGCGTTGCCGCCAGCGCGCCGCCAAGGAAATCGACGGTAAAACAAGAAGGCGCCCGCGGGCGCCTTCTTTGAAAAGGTAGGGAGCATCGACCGTTAGTCGGCAACCTCAACCAGCGTGATCTCGAAGTTGAGATCCTTGCCCGCCAGTTCGTGGTTCATGTCAAACGTTGCCACGCCGTCTTCGATAGACTTGACGAACACGGGGAAGGGCTGACCGCCAGGGCCCATCATGTACACGGTCTGTCCCACGGGAAGCTCGTTGCCGTTCGGGATCTGGTCGATGGGAACCTGCTGAATCATGCTGTCATCGCGCTCGCCGTACGCCTCGGCTGCCGGGATATGGACCGTTTTCGTCTCTCCCTGAGCCATGTCCTTCACGGCCGTGTCGAAGCCGGGGATCATCTGGCCGGCCATGCACGTGAACTCGATGGGCTCGCCTCGATCCACGGAGGAATCGAACTTGGAGCCATCGTCAAGCGTTCCCGTGTAGTGGACCTTGACCTTCTTGCCTTCGTTGCTCATAAGAGCTCCTTTTCATCCAGAAATCAATAACCTCAGTCTACCTGAGTGCTTTCGTCATTCTCGTCCGCAGGGCAAACTTGCTCCAAGTTGCCACAAGTTTGCAAGCGTCCTCTCGGACGCATATCGCGCGCTTCAAGCAGGGTTATCTCGAAGTTCAGCGCTTTGCATACGGCATCGTGGTTGAAGTCGAATACGGCGTGCGTATTCGACAACTCGATCAAACGAGCCGGACACACGCGTCCGTCGGTGCCCTCCAGGCTAACGATTTCTCCCACGACCAAACGGGCGTCTGAAGGAATCCGATCGAGCGGCATCTCCATGACTCGATCGTCTCGGCGATCTTCGTAGGCGACGTCCGCCCCTGCACGGGCAAGCCGCGTTTCGCCAACGGCCATGTCGCGTACCGTCTCGATGAACTCCGGCGGCATCCACCCGTCAAGGCAAGGGAATTCGATGGGCTGCTCGGTTTGATCGATGAACGTGAACCCATCGTCGAAGAACCCACGGTACGCCACCTTCACCAGGCGCCCTTCGTTGCTCATCGGGATCTTTCCGCAAGCGTTGCCAGCGTCGTGCGCTGTTCGACCAGGTGGGCAAGCGGTTCCAGGTACGGACGGTCTTTGTCTTCCAGTCCGCGCTCGGCCAGCTCGATCACGAGATCGCACAGCTTTGCGACGGGCTTTCCGTACACAGTCGCCTCGTATCCGTACGCCATGAGCGCGTTTTTGGCATCCTCGTAGTCCTTCGCGTTCACCCGTGCGAGCAGCTCGTCGAGCGCATCAAGGCTTTCGGGGGAGTAGAACAGCCCTTTGATAAGGCTTGCGTACGCGATGACGTAGGGGATGGGCATGGCGTCTGCGGGCCTGATCTCAATGTAGGTTTTCAGACGCACGTCGTTGAAGAACATGGACACGGCGTGCTCCACTTCGGCACTCGTCATGGCACGTTCGGCGTAGATGTCGCCGAACGTGCGCTCCGAATAGCACCACTGCTCCTTTTTGCAGGGAACCAGGATGGCTGGAGCATCAAGGATGTAAGCGGCGTAGCTTCGAAGGTCGAACCCGGGGTCCAGCACGCCCGGCACCAGTCCGCATCGATCGTTGTCCATGTGCTGCCAGATCTTGGTGCGCACCAGCTGGTGCGTGCGGGGCTTTCCTTCGAACACAGGCGTGTTGTCGGTGATAAGCGACAGGATCGGGACCAGCGCATACGCTAGACGCAGCTTGCGGAGGCAGTCTGCCGTGCTGGTGTAGTCGATGGACACTTGCGTGGAAGCGCTGCCCCGCATCATGCAGGGGCCGCACGTGTCCTTCTCGCTCAAGTACAGGTTCATGAACTGGTAGCGCCGTTTCGGAATGAGCTCCAAGCTGCGCGCCGTTGCGGTTGGGTGGTACCCCTCAGTGAGCATGCGCTCGCCTACGGGTGTCAGGATTTCTTCGACCAAGCGCTCGAACTCGTCGAACGTTTCGCGAGCTTTAGCGAGGTCGGAGAAAGGGCCCGCAGAAAGCTCCACCTGGGCGGCGGGTTCGATGGTGACAGCTTCGCCCGGGCGGGCAACGCCCAGCAGATCACCTTCGGGGTCGGTGGTTGCTTCGGGGTACTGAGCGCGAAGCTGCTCGAGCAGCCAGGCAACCCCGTGTTGACCGCTGTAAGAAACGGGACTCATATCGTCGTGCACGATGGTGTGTTCCAGCTCGATTCCCAGCTGGCCGCGGCTTCCCTCGGGCTTGATGCCGCTCTCGAAAAAAGCCGTCAGCGCTTCAATATTCTGTTCGCGCGCGGGCTGGTGCTGCATCGTGCGAGCGGAAGCCGCGCTGTCGCGTGTGGCTGTTTTATTCATGTAGCAGACTCCTGAACATCGTATGGCCGATGAAATCGTACGGCATTTTCTATACAATACTCTTTTGGTCGCCGAGCTTGTCGGCAAAATGATATCCATTCGCTTTTCCATTCGGGGACGAGGCTGGGTTTGGACGTTCGTATCACAAAAAGAACAGCGCTACTGCTACTGCTCGACATAGTTGCAACATACGCCGCATATTGGCTGGCATCTCTTCTCACCGATGTGGAAGGCGAGGTCTTCGTCAATAACGAGATCTACTTCATGCTGGGCATATTGGCCATCATCAACGTCGTTGTGCTGGGGATGTTTCGTCTCTACAGCAACTTATGGGAGTATGCCAGCGTTGACGAGGCCATCCAGATCGTCTTGGCCGTGGTGCTTTCCACGTTGGGCGGCGCCGTGTTTCTTTGGGTCATCGACGTGCGTCTCCCCATACGCGTGTTCTTTGTGGCCTGCTTTCTGCTCATATTCTTTATGGGGGGCATTCGCTTCCTCTTCCGCGTCATGCGGCAGAAGGGCCGCGCGCTCGCCTCGGCTCAGCGCATATGCGATCGCCCCCGGACGCTTGTGGTGGGCGCAGGCGAAACCGGTTCTCTGGCCATCGGCCGCATGGCTTCGATGGATCCGCTCATGCCCGGCATTCCGCTGGTGGCCACCGACGACGACCGTTCCAAGCGAGGCAGCCGCATCCACGGCGTGAAGGTGGAGGGCACGACCGACGACATCGTTGCGCTGGTCGACAAGTACGACATCCGGCAGATCGTCGTGGCTATCCCGTCGTCGACGCCCGAAGAGCGCAAGCGCATCTACGGCGAATGCACGAAAACCGATTGCAAGCTGCGCACGCTGCCGAACGTGCGCGAGCTTTCGCTTGACGAGATCGGCGACGTCACCCTGCGCGACGTCGACGTGGCCGACCTGCTTGGCCGCGAGGAGATCGTGCTCAATACGCGAGCCGTGTCGGGCTACATCGCGGGTGAGACCGTGCTTGTTACGGGCGGTGGCGGTTCCATTGGCAGCGAGCTGTGCCGTCAGCTGTGCAAGGTGGCTCCGGCGCGCATCGTCATCTTCGACATTTACGAAAACGATGCGTACATGCTGCGCAACGAGCTGCTGTCCGAGTACGACGACATCGAAGTGGTTATCGAAATCGGAAGCGTATGCGAAGAAACGCGCATCGACGAGGTGTTCTCGAAGTACCGCCCCGCTGCGGTGTTTCATGCGGCCGCCCACAAGCACGTTCCTTTGATGGAGTCGTGCCCGCGCGAGGCTCTGCGCAACAACGTGTTCGGAACGCTCAACACCGTGCGCGCAGCCGATGCCTACGGCGCCGCCCGCTTCATCTTCATCTCTACAGACAAGGCGGTGAACCCCACCAGCGTCATGGGAGCCACCAAGCGCATGGGCGAAATGGTGGTCCAGTATTACGCGCGCACGTCGAAGACCATCTTCTCGGCAGTTCGTTTCGGCAACGTCCTTGGCAGCAACGGCAGCGTCATCCCGGTGTTTCAGCGCCAGATCGCCGCGGGCGGGCCGGTTACGGTCACGCATCCTGAAATCGAGCGGTTCTTCATGACTATCCCGGAAGCCTCTCGTCTGGTCATCCAGGCTGGCGGCATGGCCCATGGCGGCGAGATCTTCATTCTTGACATGGGGGAGCCTGTCAAAATCGTTGATTTGGCGAAAGGTCTTATTCAGTTGCAGGGGCTCACGCCCGACGTGGACGTCAAAATCGTGTTTACGGGTCTGCGCGAAGGCGAGAAGATGTACGAAGAGTTGCTGATGGACGAAGAGAGCACGCTTCCCACGGACAACCAATCCATCATGATCTCTACCGGTCAGGACATCAGCTACAACGAGGTGGCAGCGAAGCTCGACGAGCTGAAGGTTGCTTTGAGCAAAAGCGACGAAGAGGCGGTGGCCATTCTGGAGAGCGCCGTCCCCACGTACCGTCACACGCCGAATAAGTAGCAGGGTAGCCGGGGTGTTTTCGGGCAGCTGCTTTGCTACTCGTGTATCCTTTTCATTTCCATGCTTGTCAAACGGCCAGATCTTTTTTAGGATGGTCTTCGGTATTGAATCGCTTCTGTTTTGTGCAACCGCACAAAACGAGTGAGCCGAAACGTCGAGCCCACGGCGCGGGCATACGGAAGACGGAGGGGATCGATATGGCGATTGCAACGGGAATCGTTGGAGCAGCCGGATTCGCAGGCGTCGAGCTGACGAGGCTCATCTTACGCCACCCCGAGTTCGAGCTGCGCGTGGTCACGTCCAACGAGCTGGCCGGTTCGTCCGTCGCTTCCGAGTATCCCGGGTTCACCGGAGCTACCGATCTTGCGTTCTCCGCGCACGATGATCCTGCGCTCGACGCATGCGACCTCGTGTTTCTTGCCGTGCCGCACACCGCGGCTATGGCTATGGCGCCGCGCCTTGTTGAGCGCGGGGCGACGGTGGTCGATCTTTCGGCTGATTTCCGCTTGAAGGATCCTGCGGTTTACGAGCAGTGGTATGCAACGCCCCATACGCAGACCGACTTGCTTGCTCGGGCTGCTTTCGGCCTGCCTGAGCTGTTCCCCGATGATCTTGCCCGTGCGGCCGTCGATCGGGCGGAAGGCAAGGGCGTGCTGGTCGCATGCGCCGGCTGTTATCCTACGGCCACGTCGCTTGCGGCCGCGCCCGCGGTGCGCGCGGGGCTTGCCGCCGATGGCGCACCGGTTGTGGTCGATGCTATTTCGGGCGTGACCGGCGCGGGCAAGAGGGCTTCCGCCCGCACGCACTTCTGCTTTGCGGACGAGAACCTGGAAGCGTACGGCGTCGCCACGCATCGCCACACGCCCGAGATCGAGCAGATCCTCGGCCTCGACGGGCGACTCGTGTTCACGCCGCACCTTGCACCGCTCAACCGAGGGCTGCTTTCGACCGTCAACATTCCGCTTGCCGTCGATGTCGCCGACGATGCAGCCGCCGTTCTCGATCGTTACCGCGCGTTTTACCGCGATGCTCCGTTCGTTCAGGTGCTCGATGCCGGCTTGATGCCCAAGACGTCGTCGGTTGTGGGCACGAACTATGCTCATATCGGGCTTGCCGTCAATGAGCGCGCGCGTATGCTCATTGCGGTATGCGCTATCGACAACCTGGCGAAAGGCGCGGCTGGTCAGGCCGTGCAGTGCGCGAACGCAGTATGGGGAATGCCTCAGACCTGCGGTCTTGAACCGATTGCCGTTCCGGTGTGATTCCCGTCGACCCTCACGAGAAAGAGGCTGTTATGACGCACCAGACCAATTCTTCGACATCGGCCACGGGCGGTTCCGTGGCGCCTTTGCGCCCGGTTTCCGCGCCATTCGGCGCGACGGTGCCTCCGCCGGTCGAGGGCGGCGGCGTGACGTCCGCGCGCGGATTTCGAGCAGCTGGCGTGCATGCGGGCTTTCGCAAGGAGGTCGGGCGATTGGATCTTGCGTTGGTCGTTGCTGACCAGCCGTGCGCCTGCGCCGCCGCATTCACGAAAAACGTGTTCTGTTCGGCTCCGGTCACGGTATCGCGCGGACATCTCGACGGCGTGGGTTACGGCACGGCACGCGCAGTGGTGGTGAACTCGGGAAATGCGAACGCGGCAACGGGCGCTATCGGTCTTGAAGCTGCGGAAGAGACGGCTCGCCTTGCGGGTGAGGCTGTGGGATGTCCTGCTGACGAGGTGCTGGTGGCCTCCACTGGCGTCATCGGCGTGCACCTGCCCTTGGCCCCGTTCGGGACCGGCTTGCCCCAGGCGGTCGGCCAGCTTTCAGCGGAAGGCGGTGCCCAAGCGGCTCGCGCCATCATGACAACCGACACGCGGCCCAAGGAAGCAGCCGTCACGTTTTCGGGCGACGGCGTTGGCTACGAAGGCTGCACGTTCACGGTGGGCGGCATGGCGAAGGGTTCCGGCATGATCATGCCGAACATGGCCACGATGATCGCCGTCATCACGACGGATGCGCCCATCGTGCCCAATGCGCTCCATGACGCGCTCGTTCGCGCGGTCGACGTCAGCTTCAATAAGGTGACGGTCGATTCCGACACGTCGACGAACGACTCGTGCTTCCTGTTCGCAAGCGGCGAGGCTGCACCGCAGGGCGCGCCGTCGTTCGATCCGTCCGGCTTGGCGTTCGCGCGTTTCGAGCAGGCGCTTCATGCGGTTTGCCAGGATCTTGCCCGCGCGATGGCTGCAGACGGCGAAGGCGCAACGCGCCTGGTCACGGTTAACATGTCCGGCGCTGCGACCGACCAAGATGCTGACGCGGCGGCCCGCGCCGTGGCCAATTCGCCGCTGGTCAAAACGGCCGTGTTCGGCCACGATGCCAACTGGGGCCGCATTGCGGCGGCCATCGGAAAAAGCGGCGCCGCGTTTCGCCAGGAAGACGCTGCGATCGACATCATGGGCATGCCCGTATGCCGGGGCGGCTTGACCGTCGCGTTCGACGAGGACGAGGCTTTGCGTCGGTTCGAGGAAGCCGAGATCGTCATCGACGTAGACCTTGGCGCAGGAAATTCGGAAACTACGGTTTGGACGTGCGATTTTACGCACGACTACATTACGATCAACGGAGATTACCGCTCATGAAATACGCGAAGGATACACGCCCCAAGGGCGCATCGACCAAGGCTGCCGAAGTTCTCGTCGAGGCGCTACCGTGGATTAAGAACATTACAGGTAAAACCGTTGTCATCAAGTACGGCGGCTCTGCCATGGTCGACGGGCGGCTGCGCGCCGACGTCATGAACGATATCGTGCTGCTGAAGATCGTCGGCGTGAATCCCGTTATCGTGCACGGCGGCGGCAAGGCCATCACCGAAGCCATGGACCTCATGCAGTTTCCCGTGGAGTTTCGGGAAGGCCAGCGCGTCACCACGCCCGAGGCCATGGATCTGGTGCGCACGGTGCTCATGGGCAAGGTGAACCAGGAGCTTGTCGAGGCGTTGAACGAGCATGGCAACTTCGCCGTAGGCGTGAGCGGCGCCGATGCGGGTGTCATCGTGGCCGAGCAGGCTTCGCCGGAACTGGGCCGCGTGGGTCGCATCACGCGCATCAACCGTCCTCTTCTGGACGACCTCGTAAGCGCCGACTACATTCCCGTGGTGGCCTCGGTGGCCCTTGGCGAGGACGGCGGCTTCTACAACGTGAACGCCGACATGGTAGCCGGTCATATAGCCGCGGCCATCGGTGCGCACAAGGTGGTGTTCCTTACCGACGTGGACGGCCTGTACGAGAACTTCGAGAATAAAGATTCGCTCATCTCGAACCTGACGCTGTTCGAGGCGCAGTACATGGTTGAGAACAACATCGTGTCCACGGGCATGATACCCAAGCTCAAGTCCTGCATTCACGCGCTGGATGCAGGCGTGTTCCGCGCTCACATCCTGAATGGAACAACTCCGCATTCTTTGCTGCTGGAGCTTTTGACCAGCACCGGCGTGGGAACCACCATGCATTCCACCGAGGAGGCGTGCGCGTTCGATTCGCATCCGCTGGGCAACTTCGCTTCCAAGCTTTTGGAGAATCGCCAGGCAGCCAACGCGGTATCGTCGAACGGTTAGGAGCGCAATCATGGGCTTTCAAGAAGAACTGCAGCTGGAATCCGATTTCGTCATGGGAACGTATGCGCGCAAGCCTGTAGAGCTTGTGCGCGGTTCGGGCATGCGGGTTGAGGACGCGCAGGGGCGTTCGTACCTCGATTTCGTCTCCGGCGTAGGCGCGGTCAGCCTGGGGCATTGCCATCCGGCTCTCGTGTCGGCGCTCGAAGAGCAGGCCCGATCGTTGATTCACGTGAGCAACTACTACTATATCGAGCATCGTGGGGAAGCGGCGCACATGGTGTCCGACCTTCTGAACGCTTGCGTTCCCGAAGAGCTCCGTGCGCCGTGGAAGAGCTTCTTTTCCAATTCGGGGGCCGAGGCGAACGAGTGCGCGTTCAAACTGGCCCGCCTGCACGCGAAGAAGCGCGCCCGTGCTGCCGCTTTGGCCTCCGGCGCCGACGAAGCTGCGGCGCATGCCGCCGCCGAGGCCGCGCCGCGCATCATCGTCACGCTTGATCGCAGTTTTCACGGGCGAACGCTTGCCACGTTGGCTGCAACGGCTCAGCCTGCGAAGCAGGAGGCGTTTCAGCCCTTGCCCGACGGGTTCGTGCGAACCCCTCTCAACGACGTCGAAGCGCTGGAAGCCTTGTTCGCAAGCCAGGGCGATGCGATTTGCGCGGTCATGGTGGAGTGCGTCCAGGGGGAAAGCGGCGTGCATCCGTGCACGACGGAATTCCTGCAAGCTGTTCGTCGCCTTACCGAAGAGCGCGGCGCCCTGTTCATGTGCGATGAGATCCAGTGCGGCATCTACCGTTGCGGAACGTACCCGTTCGGCTTCCAGCACTTCGGCGTGGTTCCCGATATCGTGACCATTGCGAAGGGCGTTGCGTCGGGCGTTCCCATGGGCATGTGCGCTGCCCGCGCGGAAGTGGCGGCCTCTTTCGGGGCGGGGGATCACGGATCCACGTTCGGCGGCAGCTGTTTGGCGGTTGCTGCTGCCGAGACCACGCTCAGCACGCTGGCACGCGAAGGCGCAGCTCAAAATGTCGAGCGGGTGGGCGCGTGCCTGCGCGCGATGCTCGAAGGGCTTCCGCATGTGGTCGAGGTGCGCGGCTTGGGGCTGATGGTGGCCGCAGACCTCGAAGAGCACATGAGCGCGCCCGATGTCGTTGCCGCGGGGCTTGACAAGGGGTTGCTGCTCAACTGCACCGGCCCGCATACGCTTCGCTTCCTGCCTCCGCTCGTATGCACGGAAGCCGATGTCGATGCGCTGGAGGAACGCTTGCGCGGTATCTTGAGCTCGTACTAGAAAAGACGCGCCTTGGGACGAGTTGGTCTCGGGGCGCCTCGGCGCGAGCTGTACGCACGTGCGCGGTATTTGCGTGCAGCTCGCTTACCGGAAAAGTTTCGAGACTTTTGAAATTCTGGGCTAGAAAAGCCGAATTATGAGGTACTATTTAATGCATATTTTCGCTGAGTGTTTCGCAATTTTGCATACCTCATGCGAGAATGAATGAGCGGAATTGTATGTGATCGTTCTCGAGGAACAGAGGGTATCGCAGGCATGAGGAAGCGGCAACAACGGCATGACATTATTCGCGACATCATTCGCGAGCACAATGTCAAGACGCAGCGAGATCTTGCAAATCAGCTGCAGGCCGCTGGTTATGAGTGCACTCAGGCTACGATATCTCGCGACATCATGGACATGGGTCTGGTGAAGTCGCGCGAGGGCTATTACGTTCTCCCTGAGGAGATGCGACTCCAGCGTATGGTTTCCGAATTGGTCGAAGAGGTACACGTGGCAGGCAACATGGTCGTAGTCAAGACGTTTTCCGGCGGAGCTGCCGGCGTCTCTGCTGCGCTCGATAAGGCCAGTCTGCGCGGTGCCCTGGGAACAGTGGCAGGCGACAACACGATCATGATCGCAGCGGAAAGCCCCGAGGCTGCCGTTGAAGTTGAGCGCGCCATCGACCGACTGCGACGACGTTAGTCGTCTACTTTCTTTTGCGGGAGACGCTTTTCCTCCCCACCTTCACCCCAAGCTTAGTATAACCCCGCATCCAAGTCGCCCGGCTTGGCTGTGCCGCAGCGAAAAGCCGCGGTGCATGTACGGATCACGTGCGCTCGATTTTCCTCGACGCCTTTCTTGGCATACCTCCTTTCGGTTGAAGGGGGTGGCTTTCTGTACCTGCATTGCGAAACGGGCATGAAATCAGGTACAAGCCATCAAAGGAAGGAACGCATAATCATGGCTGATCAGAAGGATAAAGTTGTACTTGCTTATTCGGGCGGGCTGGACACGTCGTGCTGCATCAAGTGGCTTCAGGTGGAAAAGGACCTCGACGTCATCGCAGTGGTGGGCGACGTGGGGCAGGAGCACGAAGGCCTTGAAAAGATCAAGCAGAAAGCGCTCAAATCGGGTGCGCTCGAATGCATCGTGGTGGACATGCGGCAGACCTTCGTTCAGGAGTACCTGAGCAAGGCATTAGCCGCCAACGCGATGTACGAGAACAAGTACCCGCTTGTCTCCGCTCTGTCACGGCCTCTTATATCTAAGCATCTCGTGGACGCGGCCCACGCGTTCGACGCGAAGTACATTGCGCACGGCTGCACGGGCAAGGGCAACGATCAAGTGCGCTTCGAGGCCAGCATCACGATGCTCGACCCTGACCTCGAGATTCTGTCCCCGGTGCGCGAATGGGACCTGAAGACCCGCCCCGAGGAAATGGAATGGGCCCAGCAGCACGGCATCGAGGTGCCTACCACCAAGAAATCCCCGTACTCCGTCGACGACAACCTGTGGGGCCGGGCAATTGAGTGCGGCGTGCTCGAAGACCCGTGGGCCGAGCCCCCGGCGGACATCTATGCCATGACCGCTGATCCTGCTGAGGCCCCTGACGAGCCGCAGTACGTCGAGATCGAGTTCATGCGCGGCTTGCCGTACATGCTCGACGGCAACCAGAAAAGCTTCCTCGGCATCATATACGCGCTGAACGAGATTGCGGGAAAGCACGGCTACGGTCGCATCGACATGATCGAGAACCGGCTGGTCGGCGTGAAGAGCCGGGAGTGCTATGAGGTGCCGGGCGCCTTATCGCTCATTCAGGCGCACAAAGCGCTCGAAGACCTGGTGCTCGAGCGCGAAGTGCTGCACTTCAAGCTGGGCATGGAGCAGGCGTGGGCGAAGTGCGTGTACAACGGCCAGTGGTTCTCGCCCCTTAAGGAGGCCATCGACGCGTTTCTCCTCAATACGCAGCGTTGCCTGTGCGGCACCGTGCGGCTCAAGTTCTACAAGGGATCCTGCACGGTGGTCGGCCGGAGAAGCTCGTATTCGCTCTACGATTACGCGCTGGCAACCTACGATGCCGATGATGTGTTCGATCACGAGGCTGCCAAGGGCTTCATCCAGCTCAACACGCTGTCCGCGAAGACCTGGGCCTCGAATCGCCGGAAAGAGGGTGCTCCGGCCGAGCTGTTCGATGCCGAAAAGCAAGAGGGTCCTTTGACCAAGGGCAAGTACGAGCATGCGACCTCTATCTGGAAGCAGGTGGTCGCCGCCGAAGCCGAGCTGGCGTAGGCGCGCAGGTGTTCGGGCGGGGCGTTGCGGACGCCCGCCCGACGCGCGGAACTGAAACGATACGATAAAAGGGACGGTACCATGGCACTTTGGTCGGGTAGATTCACCCAGGACGTGAGCGAGTTCACGCAGCGGTTCGGAGCATCGCTGCCGGTTGACAGGGCGCTGTACGCGCAAGACATAGCAGGATCGCAGGCCCATGCGCGCATGCTTGCGAAAACGGGCGTCATCTCCAACGATGACGCGACCGCAATCGTCGACGGCCTTGATCGCATCAAGGCGCGCATCGATGCGGGGGCGTTCGAATTCAATATCAACGACGAGGACATTCACATGTCCGTAGAGCGTGCGCTTATCGCCGACATAGGGGACGCGGGCGCCCGCCTGCATACCGGGCGCAGCCGTAACGACCAGGTGGCAACCGACACGCGCCTGTTCGCGAAGCAGCGATGCGCGCAGCTTATGGAGGCGAACGTCATGCTGCGCAAGGCGCTCGTCGCGCAGGCAGAGGAACACTTTGACGTCATCCTTCCCGGCTACACGCACCTGCAGCATGCGCAGCCTGTGCTGTTCTCCCATCACATGCTGGCATACGTATGGATGCTCACGCGAGACTTCGAGCGTTTGGCCGCCGCTCGTCGCGCAGCGGATGCCAGCCCGCTGGGGTCCGCTGCTCTTGCAGGAACCACCTACCCGCTTGATCGGCAAATGACGGCAGATGACCTGGGATTTTCGAACGTGATCCCCAATTCTCTCGATGCGGTGTCCGATCGCGACTTTCTGCTGGATCTTTCGTACGCGTGCAGCGTTTCGTGCATGCACCTGTCGCGCTTGTGCGAAGAGATCGTGCTGTGGTCCACCTCCGAGTTCGATTTCATCGAGCTTTCGGATGCGTTTTCTACGGGCTCGTCCATCATGCCGCAGAAGAAGAACCCCGATTTCGCGGAACTCATTCGCGGGAAAACGGGTCGTGTGGTGGGGGACCTGGTCGCGCTGCTCGTCACCATGAAGGCTTTGCCGCTGGCGTACAACAAGGATCTGCAGGAGGACAAGGAAGGTGCCATCGACGCGGCAAAAACCCTCGAGGACTGTCTGGTTTGCGCAGCCGGCATGATCGAGACCATGGAGGTGAAGCCGGCTTCGATGCTCTCTCAGGCGAAGAAGGGGTATCTGGCGGCTACGGACGTGGCTGATTATCTGGCTAAGAAGGGCTTACCGTTTAGAAACGCCCACGCGGTGGTCGGCCACTTGGTTTTGACGTGCGAACAGCGTGGATGCGACCTGAGCGATTTGTCGATTGAAGACTTCAAAGCGGCAAGCGACCTGTTCGAAGACGATATCGTGAACGAGCTTGACCTGGCAAGCATCGTTTCCGCGCGCATTACCGAAGGCGGAACCGGAGGCAGCGCCGTGCGGGTGCAGTTGGAGCAAGCGAAGAGCGCGCTCGCTGCCGACGAGGCGTCTCTGTAGCTGTTTCGCTCCAAGGCGCATCCTTCGCAAAACGCTGGGCAACATGATCGCCCGGTCGGTACTTTTACGTTCCGACCGGGCGTTTTGCGTTATGCCCTTTTTCCAACAAGTTTATGTTGATTCATGGGGAGCCATGTCCCGATGATACAATTGGGCGAAGTTTTCTGGGAGGTGTCACGTGGCTTCACGTTCGATAAAAAACAGGCCGAGCATTAAAAAGAAGCATCCATCCATTGGCCTTTTGGTGATATTCACCGTGCTCGTTGCCGTCGTAACCGCTGGCGGCGTAGGTATATATGCGCTCGGAACGTCGTGGATCGGCGATTTGACTACGTATGACGTATCGCAGGTCGAGGACCTGAACGTTTCTCATCCGTCCGAAATGTACGCGAGCGACGAAACTACGCAGCTGGCGAAGCTGCAGCTGGAGAACCGCGACCCGGTTTCCTCGCTCGACGCGATCAGCCCGTACGTGGTGAAGGGCACGGTCGCCACCGAGGACGAGCGCTTCTACGAGCATGGCGGCTTTGATCTTTGGGGCATCATGCGCGCGGCTGTGGTGACGTTGACCGGTTCTGGCCGCGAAGGCGCGTCCACCATCACGCAGCAGTTCGTCCGCAACACCATTTTGTCCGACGAGATGACCGAGATCTCGCTCAAGCGCAAGGTGCGCGAGATGTACCTGTCCGTCAAGTTGGAGGAGGTGTACAGCAAGGATCAGATCCTGCTCATGTACCTCAACACCATCAACTACGGCAACGCTACCTACGGTATCGAGGCTGCGGCGGAGCGCTATTTTTCGAAGAGCGCGGCCGATCTGACGCTGGCGGAATCAGCCGCGCTCGTCGGTATTCCCCAATCGCCCACGTACAACGAACCGATCAACAACCCGGACAACTGCGTGTCTCGACGCAATGTCGTGCTTGACCGTATGCTTTCGAACGGGGTCATCACCCAGGAGGAATGCGATGCCGCGAAGGCGGAGGAGCTTGTTCTCAACCAAACCGTACCCACGAACGATGGCATCTTGGCCTATCAGTACTTCACCAGCTACGCTATCGACAAGCTTAAAGAGACGTACAGCGTGGCCGAAATCTTCGCCGGGGGCCTTACCATCGTCACGACGCTCGACGTGTCTGCGCAGCAGGCTGCCGAAGCCGCCATCGCCGAGAAGGAGCAGAGGCTCGGCGGCACGATCCAAGGGGCCTTGGTTGCCATCGATCCCAATACCGGTCATGTGAAGGCGCTGGTGGGGGGTCGTGGTGACAGCGAATTGAACCTCGCAACGGGCAAGGGCACGAACCCGACGAATCCCGGCCGACCCTGTGGCTCCACGTTCAAGACTTTTACGCTCATTGCGGCACTTGAGGCGGGGATCAACCCTAAGACCATGGTGGACTGCACGTCTCCGGCTGTTATACCCGATGCCGGCTATCCTGCGAGCAACCCGCTGAACAACATTAACAATCAAAGCTTCGGCAATATCTCCATGCAGAAGGCGTTTGCGAAGTCGTCGAACACGGGCTTTGTGCGCTTGGAGATGGCGGTCGGCATCGACAAGGTCATCAACACTGCGAAGAACATGGGCATTACCTCGCCGCTGAACCCGGTAGGTTCGCTGACGCTGGGCCAGCAAAACGTGACGGTTCTCGACTTGGCGAAGTCGTATGCTCCCATCGCGAACGGCGGTACGAAGTACGATGCGCAGCCTATCTTGCGGATTTCCGACAAGAACGGCAATATCATTGCCGACAACTCGGCTCCCGGAGGCGAGCGCGTTATGTCTCCTGAAGTGGCGAAGGCAACAACCGATGTGATGAAGACCGTGGTTACCGATCCTGAGGGCACGGGCGGTAACGCTCGGTTGGCGAACGGTCAGGAAGTAGCTGCGAAAACCGGTACGTCGAGCGATTACAAGGACATCACGTTCTGCGGCATCACCCCGCAGCTGTCGGTGGCTATCTGGTTCGGCGATCCTTCCAACGTGGAGGAAATCCCCGTGAGCGTAAGCGCAGGAGACGTGTTCGCCAACTTCATGGACCAGGTGCTCGAGGGTCAGCCGGCCGAGAAGTTCCCGACGGCCAGCGATCCCAAGTACCTGCCGTCGTACTCCGATTCCAAGTACCATATCGGTGGGGCTTACGGCGGCGAGACGAAGGAGAAGGAAGAGGACGAGTCGAAGGAAGAGGAGAAGCCCTCTACCGGCACGGGCGACACCAAGCCCAAGCCTACGCCCGCGCCTGATCCTGCCCCCGACCCTACGCCCACGCCCGACCCGAAGCCCGATCCCGATCCGAAACCCGACCCGGTGCCTGATCCGAAGCCGGATCCAAAGCCCCAGGCCGCCGCTGTTTCGATGCGCGTAGATGCGTGGATCAGGCAACCGTTCGGGTACGAGCATGTGCTGCATGCGGTGTAGCGGTTTCAAGGCCGACGAAAACCGCTACGATACGATAACGACGATTCAATGCAGGAAGCAGGTAGATAATGAAACGATCGAGATTCGCCCGAGTGCTCGTTGCTTTGTTCGCGGGCGTGCTCATGGTGTTCGCTTTGGGCGGTTGCGCGCAGCAGGATTCCGCGGCTTCTCAGCAGCAGTCCCAGAACCGTCAGTACATGACCCAGGTGAACCAGGTTATGGAGGATCTGAAAAGCAGGCTGGACAGCTTCACCGACGCGGTGTCGCGCGGCGACGTAGTGGGCATGCGCGCTCAGGCCGACAATGCGTTCAAGGCGATCGATTCGCTAGGCAAGCTTGAAGTTCCCGACGACCTGAAGGACATCCAGCAGGAATACGTCGACGGAGCGAACGGTTTGAAGGATGCGCTGAACTCGTACATCGACCTGTACACCGAAATCGACAGCGCAACGGAAGCCCAGCCTTTCGATTGGTCTACGTACGCGGACCGCATCGCGCAGATCAAGCAGCAGTACGATGACGGCATCGGCAAGCTGCAGTCGGGCGACAACAAGGCGTCGGAAAAGAACTAAGCAAAAGGAACCAAGCAAGGGATGGGGTCAACGGCCCGTTTTCGACCGCAGGTCGGAACGCAAGCCGTTGACCTCGTCTTGTATTGTCCTTGCGGCGCTTCGCCGCTCTAAGGCTTCGGTCCAAGCGATACGACGATGACCACTTGCCCGTCTCGTACGCTTTGGCTTATGACGATGCCTGCAGGCACGGCGTCGGAATACTCTTCGAGGTAGCCTGCGGGGTAGCCCTCGAGGATAGACGCGGCTTCTGAAAGCGTGCATCCTACGGCGCTGGGGGCCGAGCGCAGATCACGTCGATCGTCTTTGTCGTCTGCATCCTTTTTCAGCTGCGACTCAAGCTTGTTCTTCTGGGCGGTGTTGTACGGGTTGCTGTACGCAGGATCCTGCATCGAAACGAAGTGCTCGATGGCCTGTCCCTCGGTCGCGCGGTCCATGAAATCTTTCCAAAGAGCGTTGCAGGTGATGCCTCGATCGGTTGCGATGGCGCCTGCCGGATTGCCGATCCAGGTGGACACCGAGAGGGCGGGCGTGTAGCCCACCAGCCAATGGTCGGCGAAGTCGCTCGAAGTGCCGGTCTTTCCGGCAACGGGTTGGCCGCTGTAGAGCCGCGCATTGTTCGCGGTGCCCTCGCCGGTCTCGAATACGGTGCGCAGCACTTTCGTGGTTGCTGCCGTCACGCGTTCGTCCAGCACGCGTTCGCTCGTGTCGGGAGCTTCGTATATCACCTGACCGCTGCGGTCGAGGATTTTCGTCACCACCACAGGGGCGCGCTTGATCCCGCCTGACGCCAGCGTTGCGTAGGCGGCCGCCATGTCAAGGGGCGTAACGTCGGCGGCTCCCAGCGTTGTGGAATACACGGTGGCCATCGGCGATGCGACCCCCAAGCGGGCGGCCATCTCGGTGGTGGACGATTGCCCGATGGCCTCCGAAAGGCGCAGGTAGCCGGTGTTCGAGGAGATGGCGGTGGCGCTCTGGATGCTGCGAATCCCGTAGTTGTAGCCGTCGAAGTTCTCGAACTCGTGGCTCTGTCCGTCAATGACATGCGTCATGGGGGATGTGCAGTCCACGAGCGTTTGCGGAGATATGCCCTGCTCGATAGCGGCCGCCAGCGTGAACGCCTTGAACGTCGATCCCGCCTGGCGTCCCGATCCACCCGTTCCCGTTGCAAGGTTCACCTTGCTCGTATCGTAATCGCTGCCGCCCACCATAGCCTTTACCTGGCCTGTTTGCGCTTCGATGGCGACAAGTGATGCCTCTAGGTCGGCATCCATTCGCTCGCGTTGCGCATTGCAGGCAGCTTCTGCTTCGTCCTGCAAGCTTGGGTTGATGGAGGAGTAGATGGTCAAGCCTCCCTTGAACAGGTCTGCGTACGAGCACCCGTACGGATTGTCCTCGGATAGCAGGAGGTCTCGCACATAGCTGGTGAAGTAATGGTAGGTGTAGATGCCGTCGGCGGGAGCGTCCGGAGCAAGGTCGAGCCCCAGTTCTGCGCTTATTGCCGCCTCGTATTCGTCCCGCGTGATGTCTCCGGCAGAAAGCATGCGGTCAAGCACGACGTTTCGCCGTTCCAAGCATGCTTCGGGATGCTCCTTGGGATTGAGGTACGTGGGGGATTGAGGTATGCCGATGAGCGTGGCGGCTTGGGTGAGCGTGAGGTCGGCGGCCGACGTTTGAAAATAGTTCCGCGCTGCGGCTTCGATACCGTAGCATCCGTCTCCGTAGTTGATGGTGTTGAGGTACATGAGCAAGATTTCGTCCTTGGAGAATCGCTTCTCCAGATTGACGGCCAGCTCGGCTTCCCGAATCTTACGTTCGAAAGAAATCTCATGAGCTTCTTGCGTCAGCACGGTGTTTCGAACAAGCTGCTGGGTGATGGTGGACGCCCCCTCCAGCTTCCCGCCGCGCAGGTTGTTTACGAGGGCACGTGCGATGCCTGGAAAATCAACGCCGTCGTGTTCGTAGAATCGCACGTCTTCCGTGTCTACGGTGCCTTTTAAAACGTACGAGCTTATTTGGCTCAGCTCGACAGGGTCGCGCTTTTCCAGCTGGAATTCGGCGAGGACCGTCTGACCGTCGTCGGCGAACATGACGGATTCCTGCGCATGGCTGGTGAAGTCGGTGTCCTCGATGGATGGGAGGTCTTCCGTCCACTGGTTCATGACGTTGAGCATTCCGCGTACGCCCCAGAAGGCGACAAAGCACAGGGCCGCTATGGTCAGAAGAAGCAGCCATTGCACCGCATGGGTGCGCTTTTCACGCTGTTTTCGGCGTATTTTCATCGTTCGACTATACTACCATAGCGCTATAGCTGAATCGCTGAGCGACAGAGGGGCGGGGGATCGCGATGCAGCGCGTCTGGTTTGACGCAGCGCCCTCCCGTTGAATTTCATTATATATAGGTAAGGATTGCCATGCTTCACGATGTCGAACTGCTCGCTCCGGCCGGAAACGCTGCCGCGCTTCATGCTGCCGTTCGCGGCGGCGCCGATGCGGTGTATCTCGGACTCGACTCTTTCAATGCTCGGCGCGGTGCCGACAACTTCACGATGGAGACGTTCGCCGAGGCGTGCGATTACGCTCACCTGCGCGGTGTCAGCGTATACGTGACGTTCAACACGGCCGTGTTGCCTTCCGAACTAACGCGCGCGCTTGAGACGATTCGCCAGGCCTACCGCGCCGGGGCCGACGCGTTCATCGTGCAGGATATTGGCGTGGCGGCTGAGGTGTCCCGCGCATTGCCGGAGGCGCGTCTGCATATTTCCACGCAGATGAATACCCACAACGCCGCCGGCATAGAGGCGGCGGCTCGTTTGGGCGCGCGCCGCGCGACGCTTGCTCGCGAGCTGTCCCTTGTCGAGATCGCGCATTTGGCCGAGGTTGCGCACGGCTTCGACATGGACGTAGAAACGTTCGCACATGGTGCGCTGTGCGTGTGCTATTCGGGCCAGTGCTTCATGTCGTCGCTCATCGGAGGCCGCTCGGCAAATCGAGGCATGTGCGCGCAGGCGTGCCGCTTGCCGTACGAGCTGCGTAACAAAGCGCTGCGCAAAAGCCTGCCCTCGCCGGGCGACCACCTGCTTTCCCCGCAGGACCTGTGCGCTGTGGATTTGCTGCCTGAACTGGTGCAAGCGGGCGTTGCTTCGCTCAAGATCGAGGGCCGCATGAAATCGCCCGAGTACGTGTTCGCGGTCACCAGCGTATATCGGGCCGTGCTCGATCGGGTGCTCGCCTGGCGCGCGCAGGGTTGCGTGGGGGAGGCCCCTCGTGCGAACGACGACGAGCAGCGTGCACTTGCCGAAGCGTTCTCGCGCGGTTTCACCACTGCGTACCTTGAGGGCGAGCGCGGCAATGGCATCATGAGCTACGGGCGCCCCAACAATCGAGGCGTATTCGTCGGGCGCGTTGCTTCCGCCAAGGGCGGCGTGGCAACCGTTGCCGCCGAGCGTGAGCTCGTCCGCGGCGACGTCCTGGAGTTTTGGACGAACAAAGGCCATTTCGCGTACACGCTCGATTCCGTCGAGCTTGATCGCGAAGGAAACGTGCGCGTGTCGCCGGAGCGTCCGGTGAGCAAGGGCGATCGCGTGTTTCGCGTGCGCAGCGCCGCCGCGGCCTTCGAAGATGACGCGTTCGAGCCGCGCGTGCCGATCGTCGGGCGCGCCGTGCTGAAGATAGGCGAGCCGCTGCGCGTCGAGTTCTCGCTTGCGCCTCGGGCTGCCGTGCGCGCGTCCGCTGCGTCGGAAGCTCTTGCCGTTGCGGAAGGCGAAGTGGTGGAGGCTGCGCGCACGAAGCCCGTTTCCGCAGACGACGTGCGGGCCCATATCGACCGACTCGGTCAAACGCCGTTTACGATCGAACGACTGGATATCGATTTGGACGACGGCGTGGGAGTGGGCTTCTCCCAGCTGCATCGCGTGCGCGCCGCAGCTTTAGACGAGCTGGTCGACCTGCTGCTCGAAGGCGATTGCAACCGCGCGCTTCCGCGCGTGGCGGCGCGCGAAACCCCGCAGCCGGCCAGGCCGAAGGGGCTTCGCATTGCGGCGTGGGCTACGAACCCCGCATGCGCTCGTGCCGCGAAGCGCGCAGGGGCGGATATCATCTACGTGCCTGCTTTGCATTACAAGCGCGGCGAAGCCGTCGTTGCCGGCCAGCGATCGCAAACGGCCGAGCAAGCCGGCTATCCGAAGCAGGCCGTCGTGGCTCTTCCCACGATCGAGCATGACCTTGTGCCCGGTACGCGCGAGATGGCGCTCGACTTCGACGCCTGGCGCTACGTCAAGCCCGGCAAGCCTGTTCTCGTCGAAAACCTGGGAGCGCTTGTGCGCGCGGCCGAACTTGGAGCTCGGGTGGAAGTCGGCCCGCACATTCCCGTGACGAACGAGCTTTCGCTTGCCACGGCTGCCAATCTAGGGGCTCAGCGCGTGTGGCTGTCGCCCGAGCTGACCTTGGGCCAGATCGCCGACCTGGCGGAGGATTCCCCCGTTGAGCTGGGCCTTACGGTGATAGGTTCCCAGGAGCTCATGGTGACCGAGCATTGCCTGCTTATGAGCCAGGGTCCGTGCGACCAGGATTGCGATGCGTGCCCTCGTCGCAAAAGCCCCCATTACCTGCGCGATCGCAAAGACTTCGAGTTCCCCGTGGTCACCGATGCCCTCGGGCGCACCCATCTGTACAACGCAGTGCAGCTTGACGTGGTCCACGCGCTGCCCGACTTGATAAGCGCCGGCCTGACCGCGCTCATGGTCGACACCACGCTTATGAACGTGGAGCAGACAACCCAGGCGGTGGCTCGCGTCGTCCGCGCGCGCAACGTCGCCAACTCAAGCGGCAGTGCAATCGCGAAAACGCCGGGAACGACAAGCGGTCATCTGTTCCGGGGGGTTTCGTAGCGCTTCGGACTCGATCGGGCTTTCCCAATGTGTGTTAGAATCGCACCTTACGTAGAGGCAAAGAAAGAGGAAACGATGCTATCCGCTGAAGAACAACTGCACATCATCGCTTCCGGCACCGCGAAGATCGTGCCGGAAAGCGCGCTGCTCGAAAAGCTCAAGCGCGGCACGCCGCTCAACATCAAGCTGGGCGTCGACCCTACGGCTCCCGATATCCATCTGGGCCATGCGGTTCCGCTGCGCAAACTGCGCCAGTTCCAGGACCTCGGTCACGGCGTTACGCTCATCATCGGCGACGGCACGGCGCTTATCGGCGATCCGTCGGGTCGCAATTCCACGCGTCCGCAGCTCACGTCCGATCAGATCAAGGTGAATGCCCAAACGTACGTTGACCAGGCGTTCAAGATCCTCGATCCCGAGAAGACCACGCTGCGCTACAACTCGGAATGGCTGCTGTCCCTCAACATGGAGGGCCTGCTCAAAGTGGCTAGCAACTTCACGGTGGCCCGCATTCTCGAGCGCGACGATTTCCATAACCGCTACACGGGCAACCAGCCCATCAGCCTGCACGAGTTCCTCTACCCCGTCATGCAGGCGTACGACTCGGTGGTCATCAAGGCCGACGTCGAGCTGGGCGGCACCGACCAGCTGTTCAACCTGCTGGCCGGTCGCGAGCTCATGGAGAAGATGGGCATGGAGCCGCAGGTGTGCTTGACGCTGCCGCTTCTGGAGGGCACCGACGGCGTGCAGAAGATGTCGAAGAGCTACGGCAACTACATCGGTCTGACCGACGAGCCTGCCGACATGTTCGGCAAGGTCATGTCGATTCCCGACGAGCTCATGATCAAGTACCACCGTCTGGCCTCCGCCTTCTCGGTCGACGAGATCGACGCGATCGAGCGCGGCTTGGCCGCCGACGAGCTGCATCCCAATAAGGTGAAGCGCGCGCTTGCCCGCAACATCGTGGAAGCGTACTACGACCAAGCGGCTGCCACGGCAGCTGAAGAGCAGTTCGACCTGGTGTTCAAACAGCATGCGGTACCCGACGACATTCCCGAATACGCTGCCGACTTGATGCCGAACGAAGACGGCTTCGTGTACCTGGCGAAGCTTATCGCTGACGCCGGTTTGGCGACGAGCGCCGGCGAGGCTCGGCGCCTGATCGACGGCGGCGGCGTCAAGGTGAACGGCGAAGCGCTGCCTCCGAAGTCTTACAACGTGGAGCCGGCCGCAATCGAAGGCGCGGTGCTGCAAGTAGGCAAGCGCAAGTTCGTGAAGCTGGTTTAATCGCAGAGGCGGCCTTCGGGTCGCCTCTGCTGCATTTTTTTCAAAACTCTTGCAAGGATGGCCGCCGTTCGTTCGTGTTGTATATGAAGGAAGCACGAACGAACAACCAGGAGGACCGATTCATGAAGAAGAAAACCATCGTCATCGTCGCCGTCATCGCTCTGGTGGCGCTTGCGGTGCCCGCCGTCGCGTTTGCGAATGCGATGCCCCATGCTTGGATGGGGATGGGGCAAAGCGCGCGCGTGCAGCCCGTGCTGGCCGATCAGACGGTAGACTCCACGCGCGGGGGCTACGTCGATGCCGATCAAGACGGCGTTTGCGACAACCGCGTCGACGGCCGCCGCGTGGGCTCCGGTTACGTCGATGCCGACGGCAACGGCGTTTGCGATAATCGTGCAAGCGGGTATGCTCCTGCGTGCCCCGGCTATGTTGACGCCGACGGCGATGGCGTTTGCGACGCTTGCGCAGCTGGGCAACAGGAACGTTCGGGCTACGTCGATGCCGACGGTGACGGAGTCTGCGACAACCGCGGTTCTGCGGCGCGCGGTCAGGGCCAAGGGCAGGGCTTTGGTCCGGGTCGCGGAGCCGGCTGCGGTTACGGGGCCGGTTGCCAGCGCGGCTAAAGGCTGACTTGTTCACACGATGAGGCCGGGTGCAGACATCGAGCGGGCTATAGAGGCTCACGGCGACGCCGTATGGCGCGTGTGCGGTCTCTATTTCCGCGTGCATGCCGATGCTCAGGATGCATTTCAAGACACGTTCATGAAGTACGCACTTGCCGACAGTGCAGCGTTTGAGAACGAAGAGCATCGCAAAGCCTGGCTCATTCGCGTGTCTACTAATGTATGCAAAGACATGTTGAAGGCCGCTGCGCGCCGCAACGTTTCGTTCGACGTCGACGCGGCGTGCTCGCATCCCGTGTCGACTGATCCTGCGGTTCAGCCGGCCTCTTTCGAGAGCGAGGTGGCCGATGCCATGAGGTCGCTCGACGACCCGCCGCGCACGCCTTTATACCTCTCGCTCTACGAAGGATACACCGCGCCCGAAATCGCCCGCATGGTCGATGCGCCCGTCAACACCGTTTACTCGTGGATCGCGCGCGGCAAGCAGCAGTTGAAGGAGGTCTTGTCATGAGCGATCTCGATCAGCGTGTTCGAGATGCCTTCGACGAGGTCAAGGCTCCCGAATCCGTGAAGAATCAAACCCTCGCCTGCATAGAGGCGGCTCGTTGTGCCGTCGAAGCCCCCGTTTCCGCGTCGGCTAAGGCATCTTTTGAGCAGCCGTCCTTGCCTCGTCCCCGCTTTCGCGTGCATGGTGTTCGGAGGATGGCGGCTCTTGCGGCATGCCTCGTGTTAGCGGCGGTATGTCTGAGCGGGTACCGCTTGTACGCCGAGCCTACGGCGTATGTGGGAATAGACGTTAACCCGTCTCTCGAACTTTCCGTCAACCGATTCGGGTTGGTCGTGGAGGCAAAGGCGCTCAACGAGGATGGCCGTGCCGTCCTGGATTCGGTTTCGCTCGAAAATCGTCCGTACGCTTCGGCGTTGGAGGCGCTGACGGAAAGCGAGGGCTTCGCTCCCTATATGCAGGAGACGTCTTTTGTCGAAGTAAGCGTCACGTCGGGCGACAGTCGGCAGGCGGAGAGCCTTCGGGCCGAAAGCGATGCGCAGTTGGCGGCGCTGCCGTGCGCGGGCGCCTGCGCCGTCGTAAGCGAAGGGGACCGAGCGGCTGCGGCCGATGCGGGCATGGGGGTCGGTCGCTACCGTGCGGTTCTCGAACTGATGGAGCGCGACCCCAATGTCACGCTTGAAGCATGCTCGAAGATGAGCATGCGCGAGCTCCGCGATCGCATCGAAGCGTGCGCTCGCCCCGATAGCGAGACAGCTTCCGGTGGCAAAGGGGAGGGTCGTGGGTCAGCCGGTGGGGGTCGGTTTGGGCAGGGGGCTACTTCCGGGTCCGAGAATGGAATGGGCCGAGGACAGGGAGGGGACCCGGGCGCTCCCCTATAAGAGCGCTTTTGTACGGGCTAGATTTGGGTTGCAAACCAGTTGTGTGCAAAGTTCACAACTCAACAAACCGTGACCTGGGGTTTTTTGAATTACTGCCCGAAATATGCAACAAATTCGAAATTTACCATTGCGTTACTTAGAACTTACCGGTAATATACAACTCCCGCGTTTGAGGGAAGCGCGAATCGCCGAAAAGCGATTGGGAAAATGAACCCTCCCGCAAACGGTTGCATACCGAGCGGAGGGCCCGCAAACGGGTCCGCGAGAACCTTGAAAACCGGATACTGAGAAGCAGAACAAGCGAGAAATAAAGCCAAGCAATGGATCCGCATGAGACGGACCTCTTAAAGTGAGTTCGTCACTTCAGTGACAACGCTTTACTTTAAGAGAAAACCAAGATCGAACGCGGCAGCGATGCCGCACTCTTTAAACGGAGAGTTTGATCCTGGCTCAGGATGAACGCTGGCGGCGTGCCTAACACATGCAAGTCGAACGGTTAACCCACCTTCGGGT